>NZ_JAHOPB010000001.1:3064993-3799986 GCF_019039055.1 Reyranella humidisoli | reverse complement strand
GGACAGCGCGGCCTCAGGGTCCCGGCCCGCGAGGCCCGTCGCCGGATCGTGCACCAGGCTGCGGACCTCAGTAGCAAACCGGGTGTCGAGCTGGCGCACCAACGTCTCGTCGGCCTGCAGACCAAACGGGCTATCGTCCCCGAGGCCGTCAAGCAGCGACGGCATCGGAGGAGAGGCGGCATCACTGCCATCACCACCAAACAATCCCAAAGGCGTCTCTCCTGTAAGAAGCGAGCCTTTGAGCTACTGATGAGCCGGACTTTGAAATTGCAAGCGTCAAATCTCGAAGGGAACCGCCGACAGGAATCGCTGCCGCTACCGGCTATGTTTTCCATATAAGCGACTAAAGTGCGGCGCGGGAGGACAGGTTGAGTGCCGACATCGAGGTGACCCGGTTGGAGTTGTCTTCGGCGCAACTGGGTCGGCTGTCTCGGAGTCAGGATGGCCGGTTCTCTTGCCGGATCCTGCTGTTGGCACTGGCGCTGGAGAGATGGTCACGCCCGGAAGCAGCGGAGGCCTGCGGCGTGGATCGTCAGACGCCGCGACTGGAGTTCACCGCTACAATCACGATGGCGTTGGTGGATTGAGCGATGCCGAGCGCAGCGCTCGCCCGGCTTGACCACTTCAGGCAACTAGCGGCCGCCAACGTCAAGAGCTTATGAGATGCCCGGGCTTAGGCTCCTGGCCGGAGAAGTTTCCAACGCCCTGGGTTCATACCCTTATTGCCTGCGTCTCAGGTGCGCAGGGTCAGGCCGCCATCGACCACCAGCTCGTGGCCGGTGATGAAGTCGGCTTCATCGGAGGCCAACAGCAGGGCGCCGCGCGCGATGTCGATCGGCTGGCCGAGCCGGCGCAGCGCGGCCTTCTTCTCCCAGACCTCGCGGATCTCCGGCTTGTCGAAGTTGGTCCGTGTCATGCCGCTGTAGATGGCGCCCGGGCAGACGTAGTTGGCGGTGATGTTGAACTTCCCCAGCTCCAGCGCCAGCGTGCGCGTGAGCCCGCCGACCCCAGCCTTGGAGGCGCAATAGGCAGCCAAGCCATAGTCGGTGTCGAAGGCCATGACCGACGCCGTGTTGACGATGCGCGCCCGGCCCTTGTCGCGGGCCCTGAGCTTCAGCGCCGGGATGGCCTCGCGGCAGAGCCGGAACATGCCGCGCACGTTGACCCCGTTCACCCGGTCCCACATCTCGTCGGTCATTTCCTCGACGAAGGCCCGCCCGCTGACGCCGGCATTGTTGAACAGGATGTCGAGGGCGCCGAAGCGGTCGAGCGCTGCGGCGACGATCCTCTTCGGTGCGTCGTCGCCCGTGATGTCGGCGGCGAACGGCGCGATCGACGCGTTGCCCGCATGCGCTGTGTCGATCGCCGATTCGGGGCGGTCGACCGCCAGGACCTGCGCGCCTTCGTCGGCAAAGAGCTTTGCCGACGCCTCGCCGATGCCCGAGGCGGCACCGGTCACGATCGCGATCTTGCCCGACAGTCTGCCCATGCGATCCTCCCGCCCTCAGGCGACGTCGATGATGACCTTGCCGGTCGCCTTGCGCGACAGCAGGGCGTTCATGGCATCGGCGGCCTTCTCCAGCGGGAAGCGCATGGAGATGTGCGGCTTCAGCTTGCCCTCGCCGTACCAGGCCAGCATTTCGTCGAAGTTCTTGCGCGCCTCGGCGGGCTCGCGGCCGCGCCAGGCGCCGTAGAAGACGCCGCGCACGTCGCAGCTCTTCAGCAGCGCGAGGTTGGCCGGCAGAGACGGGATGCGGCCCGCCGCGAAGCCGACGACCAGCAGGCGGCCGTACCAGGCGATGCAGCGCACGGATTCGTCGAAGGCATCGCCGCCCACCGCGTCGTAGATGATGTCCGCGCCGTTGCCGCCGGTCAGTTCCTTGACCTTGTCGCGCATCTTCTCCTTGGCGTAGTTCACGAACATCGTGGCGCCGTACTTCCGGCAGATCTCCATCTTCTCGTCGGAGCCGACGGCGGCGATGACCTTCAGGCCCATCAGCGCGCCCAGCTCGACGGCGGTGAGGCCGACGCCGCCCGAGGCGCCGGTGACCAGCAGCGTCTCGCCCGGCTTGTAGCTGCTGCGCTGCTTCAGCGCGTAGTACGAGGTGCCGTAGGTCATGGTGAACGCCGCACCATCCTCGTAGCTCATGTTCTTCGGCATCGGCAGGAGCTGGATCTGGTCGACCACGGCCTCGCTGGCATAGCCGCCATGGCCGATCATGCCGATCACGCGGTCGCCGACCTTGTAGCCGGTGACGCCCTCGCCTACTTCGGTGATGTCGCCCGCGATCTCGTGGCCCGGCGCGAACGGGCGCGGCGGCTTGAACTGGTACTTGTCCTGGATGATCAGGGTGTCCGGGAAGTTGACGCCGGCCGCCTTGGTCGCGACGCGCACCTGGCCCTTGCCCAGCGGCTTGGAAGGCATCTCCACCAGCTTCAGGCTCTCCGGCCCGCCCGGCGTTTCGCTCAGCATCGCGCGCATCGTCTTGCTCCCGTTTCTCGGTGTTCCATCCAGTGGCGGCATTGATACGATGGCGGGCCGCCCAGCGTCCATCCATGCTAGGAAGGCTCGACTTCCGCGAGGAGAAAGATGGCAGGGCTTTACTACGAGGATTTCACCGTCGGCCGCGTGTTCGAGCACGAATGGACCCGCACCGTGACGGAGATGGACAATGTCCTGTTCAGCTCCCTCACCATGAACGTGCAGCCGCTGCACCTCGACGAGGAGTTCGCCTCGAAGACCGAGTTCGGCCAGCGCATCGTGAACAGCCTGTTCACGCTCGGACTGATGATCGGCATCACGGTGAACGACACCACGCTCGGCACCACCATCGCCAATCTCGGCATGACCGACGTGCGTTTCCCCAAGCCCGTCTTCCACGGCGACACGCTGCGGGTGCGGACCCGCGTGGTGAGCCTGCGCGAGAGCAAGTCGCGGCCCGATGCCGGAATCGTCGAGTTCGCCCACGCCGCGATCAACCAGCGCGGCGAGATCGTCGCCGAATGCACCCGCCAGGCGCTGATGCGCAAGAAGCCCAGGAGCTGAAGTCCGATGCGTTCCTTCCTGTTCGTCCCCGCCGATTCCGAGCGCAAGCTCGCCAGGGGCCCCTCCTCCGGTCCCGACGGGCTGATCCTCGATCTCGAGGATTCCGTCGCCACCGATCGCAAGATGATCGCGCGCGACATGGCGCTGGCCTACCTGAAGAGCGCCGACCGGGCCGGGCCGAAGCTCTACGTCCGCGTCAACGCGCTCGACACCGGCCTCACGCTCGGCGACCTCGCCACTACCATGCAGGGCAAGCCCGACGGCATCGTGTTCCCGAAATGCGTCGGCCAGGCCGATCTCGACCTGATGTCGAACTATCTCGATGCGCTGGAGGCACGCGAGGGCATCGAACGCGGCGCGACGCGCATCCTCACCATCGCGACGGAGAGCGCGGCGGCGATCCTCGCGCTGACGGCGGCGCCCGCCAGACATGCCCGCCTGATCGGCCATTCCTGGGGCGGCGAGGATCTGATGGCCGATCTCGGCGCGCTGGCGAAGGGCCCCTCTCCAGGCGTCTACGACGACACGTTCAAGCTGGCCCGCACCGTCAACCTGATGGCCTCGGTGGCCGCCGGCGTCACCGCCTACGACACGGTCTATCCCGACATAAAGAACGTCGAAGGCCTGCGGGCCGAGGCGCGCGATGCGCGCCGCATGGGCTATGGTGGCAAGATCGCCATCCATCCCGACCAGGTCGCGATCATCCACGAGGTCTTCACGCCGAGCGAGGCCGAGATCGACTGGGCCAACCGCGTCATCGCCACCTTCGAGGGCAATCCCGGCGCCGGCGTCCTCACCATGGACGGCAAGATGCTGGACAAGCCGCATCTCGTGCTGGCCCGCCGCCTGGTTGCGCGGAAGGGTGGATGAAGGACAATTTCGGCCTTCTCGACACGCTCGATAGGCTGTTCGCGGGAGATCGGCGGTCCGTCCTCTCGCTGGACGAGTTCCTCGCGGGACTCGAAGGCCGCTCCTATGCCTTCGCGATCCTGGCGGTGAACGTCGCCAACGTCGTCCCGACCGGCATTCCCTGGCTGTCCACGATCACCGGCGTGCCGATGCTCTATCTCCTGGCGCAATACTTCGCCGGAAGACCCGTGCCGTCGCTGCCGCGCGCGATCGGCAGGCGCGGCCTGCCGCGCGGCAAGCTGCAGGATTTCCTCGGCAAGGCCCGGCGCTTCATCCGCTGGCTCGAGAACACCGTCCACGCGCGGCGCGAGGGATGGGTCAACGGCCTGCCGCGACGGCTGCTGCTGTTCGCCTGGACGGCCAACGTGGTGATCCTCGCGTTGCCCATTCCGTTCGACAATCTCTTCCCGGCCTGGGCGATTCTCTTCTTCTGTTTCGCCCTGATCGAAGATGACGGCGTGATGGCCATTCTGGGATGGATCATGACCGTGATTACCGCCGTATGGACTGTGTTTCTCCTGATGGTCGGCCATGCCGCCATCTCGGCCGCAATTTCGACGTTGAGGGCCGCTATGTTCGAATGATGACGAACATGGCCGATAACTCCCGCCCCCTGCTCGCCGCCCTCGACCGCGGGGAGTCCCTGCCGGCATCCTGGTACACCGATCCCGCCATCACCGAACGCGAAATCGCGCACGTCTTCCGCAAGAGCTGGAACTATGTCGGACCGCTGTCGCAGTTGAACGCGGTCGGCGATTACATCACCGGCTATGCGGGCCGCGTGCCGGTTGCCGTCGTGCGCAACGAGAAGGGCCTGGCCGGCTTCGTGAACGTCTGCCGCCATCGCCGCCACGAGGTCCTGAAGGGCCGCGGCAACGCCCGGAGCCTGCAATGCGGCTACCACGCCTGGACCTACGATCTGGAAGGCGGCCTGAAGCGCGTGCCGCGCTCGGCCTCCGAGCCCAACTTCAATCTCGCCGACTTTCCGCTGCTGCCGATTCGCGCCGAGACGCTGGGGCCGTTCGTCTTCGTCAATCTCGACGCCGACGCGCCGAGCGCGAAGTCGCTCTATGGCCCGGTTCTCGACCTGATCGCCGCGAGCGGCGTCGATCTCGACGCGCTCGTCCACTACAGCCGAGAGGAATGGCAGTCGGGCGCCAACTGGAAGACGATGCTCGAGAATTATCTAGAATGCTATCACTGCGCCGTCGCCCATCCCGGCTTCAACGCCGCCATCGATGTGCGGCCCGACGTCTACACGCTGAAGACGCACGGCCATTTCTCGAGCCAGAGCGGCCAGGTCCGGCCGGCCGCCCTCGAAGGAAAGAGCAAGATCGAGCTATACGACGTCGCCGGCGCGGTAACACAGTCGCAATATCACTTCCTGTGGCCGAACGTGACGATCAACATCAATCCGGGTTTCCCCAACCTGTCGATCGACGTCTGGACGCCTAACGGCCCGAACGCGACCAACGGCTTCTCCGAGCAGTTCTTCGGACCGGGCGTGAGCGAGGACTTCGCAAAGTCGCTGGTCGCCTTCAACAAGCAGGTAGCGGCGGAAGACGACGCGCTGACCGATTCGGTTCAGCGCGGCCTCCTGGGCGGGATCCCGGACACGGGCCGCTTCCTGACCAACAGCGAACACCTCGTCATCCACTTCCAGAGAATGATCGTCGAGGCTGTCTCTTCGTCATCCTGAGCGACGCGAAGGATCTCAGGACGGCAACATTTGCGACCTAGTACGACCGCGGCAGTCCGAGCACGTGCTCGGCGACGAAGTTCAGGATCATGTTCGTGGAGATCGGTGCCACGGTGTAGAGGCGCGCCTCGCGGAATTTGCGCTCGACGTCGTATTCCTCGGCGAAGCCGAAGCCGCCATGGGTCTGCACGCACATCTCGGCCGCGGCCCAGGAGGCTTCCGACGCCAGCATCTTGGCCATGTTGGCCTCGGCGCCAGCGTTGATACCGGCCTCGTACATGGCGGCCGCCTTGCGCACCATCAGGTCGGCCGCCTCGATCTGCGTGTAGGCGCGGGCGATCGGATACTGCACGCCCTGGTTCTGGCCGATCGGGCGGCCGAACAGCTTGCGCTCCTTGGCGTAGTTCACCGCCCGCTCGATGAACCACTTGCCGTCGCCGATGCATTCCGAGGCGATCAGTACGCGCTCGGCATTCATGCCGGAGAGGATGTAGCGGAAGCCCTGCCCCTCCTCGCCGATCAGGTTCTCGGCCGACACTTCCATATTGTCGAAGAACACTTCGGTGCTGTTGTGGTTCATCATCGTGCGGATCGGGCGGATGGTGAGGCCCTTGCCCAGTGCCGAGCGCATGTCGACGAGGAACACCGACAGGCCTTCCGTCTTCTTCTTGGTTTGGTCGCGCGGCGTGGTGCGGGCGAGCAGCAGCATCAGGTCGGAATGCTCGGCGCGGCTGGTCCACACTTTCTGGCCGTTCACGACGTAGGTGCTGTTGTCCTTCTTCACCGCCGTGGTGCGCAGGCTGAGCGTATCGGTGCCGCTCGACGGCTCGGTGACGCCGAAGGCCTGCAGGCGCAGTTCGCCGGTGGCGATCTTGGGAAGGTAGCGTTCCTTCTGCTCCTTGCTGCCGTGCCGCAGCACCGTGCCCATGATGTACATCTGGGCGTGGCAGGCGGCGGCGTTGCAGCCAGCCTTGTGGATCTCCTCCAGCACCGCACTCGCCGCCGAGATGCCGAGACCCGACCCACCATATTCCTCAGGGATCAGGATCGACAGCCAGCCCGCCTCGGTCAACGCCTTCACGAAGGCGGTCGGATAGCCGCGCTCGCGGTCGAGTTCGCGCCAGTAGGCGCCGTCGAACTTCAGGCAGAGTTGGCGAACCGCGTCGCGGATCTCGGGATGCGTCGGAGCGTAGGGATTTTCCATGGCGCGCAAGCTAGTCCGCGCCTTCCCCCCGTGCAATGCGACCAAGCTTATCCACCAGAGGTCCGTGGATTTCGGGACCGAAGCCGTCGACCGTGGCCTCGCGCAGCGCGGTCACGCCGTCGACCGCACCCGCATCGTCGACGGTCGCCTGCGTGACGGCGAGGTCGCGTTCCGCCGTCAGGAATTTCGCAATGACCGGCTGCCAGTCCGGGCGCAGCACCGCAAGCGCCGCCATCAGCCCGTAGGCGCCCCAGTTCGATACGCCGGCGACGACGAGGTGATCGCACGAGGTGACGCTGGCGATCTCCGCGCCGTTGGGCACGTGTCGCGCGATCAGGCCCGCCGGCAGCTTGCCCATGCCGATCTCGTTGCCACCGTCGCCGACTGCGAGCTTGGCCCAGTCGCCGCCCTCGAACAGCGTGTCGAGCGGCGCCGTCCACGGCGACACGTCGACCCCGCGCATGTTGCGCGGCCGGCCGTCGGCGCTCGGGCCGCAGCGCTCGATGGCGACGACGTGAGTAAGGTTCTCTTCCCGCCAGCGCCGCGCCGTCTCGTCGATCGCACTGCCGTCATTAAGCGGGATCTCGTCGACCAGCACGGGCTCGCCCGTAGCGCGGACCGCGGCCCGCACCGCCTCGACGCTGGGCGTGTCGACGGCGATGCGCGCGGGCACGCCGCAGGCCACCAGCGCGGCCGCCAGCAGGGCTGTTCCCACCGGACCGTCGGTCTCCGCCGCCGCCACGTCGCCGCGCGGCACGAAGAACCCGGTGATCAGTCCCACCCGCGTGGCCGTGGCCAGCGACCGTGCGGCCGCCGCCAGCCCGCCGCGATTGGCGTCGATTAGTTCCTGCGTCTTGCGGCCGAGATCGCGGCACACCAGGTCTTCGATCGCGGCGAGGCGACGATCCTGCTCACTTGTCCTTGGCGACATAGACTCCCTTCCAGTCCACCGGCGAATCGTCGATCAGGGCGTCGAGTCGTCCGCGCATCATCTCGTAGTAGGTCTGGCGCCAGCCCGCCGTCTCAGCGGCGGCCTGGCAGGTTCCGATCATCTCAAGCGCCTCGGCGAAGCCGCCGGTGCGATAGAGCCTGAGGAATTCGTCTTGGCAAGCCTGGAGTGCGCGAAAGGCGTCCGTCTGCGCGACGGCGGGATCGCCCAGCAGCGCGAACACCCGCTCGGGCTCGGTCTTCCCCTTCACGGTGATGAGGTCGATCTCCGCCGTCGCATAGTCCTCGACCGCCTCACGCGTCTTGCGGCCGATGATGATGCCGACGCCGTAGGTTTTGCACTGGCCTTCGAGGCGCGACGCGAGGTTCACGTCGTCGCCCAGGCAGGAATAGGTGAAGCGCTGCGTCGAGCCGAAATTGCCCACCGAGGCGGGGCCGGTGTTGAGACCGACCCCGATATTGACCGGGATGTGCTTGCGCCCCTCGGCTATCGCCTCGGCCTTCCACTCCTCATTCAGCTCCGCGAGGCGGGCCTGCATCGCCAGCGCCGCGTCGCAGGCCCGCGCGGCATGGCGCTCGACCGGCAGCGGCGCATTCCAGAACGCCATGATGGCGTCGCCCATGTATTTGTCGATGGTGCCCTTGAGACCCAGGATCAGGTCCGTCATCGGCGTCAGGAAGCGATTCATGAACCGCGTCAGCCCTTGCGGATCGAACTGCTCGGAGATCGTGGTGAAGCCGCGCACGTCGGTGAACATCACCGTGATCTCGCGCTGCTCGCCGCCGAGCTGCAGCAGACTCGGATTGCGCGCGAGCTGCTCGACAAGGTCCGGCGACAGGTACATGCCGAAGGCGCCACGGATCTCCGCCCGCTCCCGCTCCGTGCGCATGAAGGCCAGCGCCGTGCCGCCGACATAGATGGCCGCGAAGGTGACCGGCGGATAGATCGGGTCGAACAGCAGCTGATAGTTCGAGTAGGCGATCCACGGCACGGCGAGGCCAATGCCGATGAAGATCGTCGCCACGACCGCCATCTTGCCGGCCGACAGGCGCGGCAGCAGC
Source organism: Reyranella humidisoli (assembly GCF_019039055.1). NCBI lineage: Bacteria > Pseudomonadati > Pseudomonadota > Alphaproteobacteria > Hyphomicrobiales > Reyranellaceae > Reyranella > Reyranella humidisoli. The sequence continues at coordinate 3,791,118 of NZ_JAHOPB010000001.1, read as the reverse complement.
ACGACCAGCAGCAGGCCGATGATCGCGAGGTAGAGGAACTCCGCGCCGTCGGCATAGTCCGGCCGGGCCAGGAACTTCTGCTCCAGCATCTGCTCGGCGAGCTGGGCATGCAGCTCGACGCCGGGCACAGCGTCCTGGACCGGGGTGTTGCGCAGATCTTTCAGACCGATGGCGCTGGTGCCCACGAAGAAGACGTTGCCTTCGATCTTTTCCGCCGGCACCTCGTCGTTCAGTATGGCGCGGGCGGAAATGAACCGCTCCTCCTTGTGGCCGGTGTCGTAGACAATGAGGCGGCCGCGTGCGTCGGTCGGCACTTCGAGATTGCCGGTCCTGATCGCGACGATGCCGGTCTTCTCGCCGAACGACATCTCCCCGCTGGCGCCCGAGGACTTGATCAGATAGGTCGAGGCCTCCTGCGCGACGCGCAACGCCTCGATCGACAGTGCGGGAAACAGGCCATCGTATCCCGCCACCCGGAACATCATCGGCACGCGACGGATAACGATGCTGTCGACGTCGGTGTTGACGCTGCCGTTGCCCTTGGCCGCTGCCTCCAGGATGTCGATGGATTTCACGGTGCCACCCTGCTGCGGCAGGAACTGGCTGGGCTGGTCACCGGCGAAGGCGACGCCGTGGAAGGTGCGCGGCGGCTTGCCAGTGCCCTTCACGTCGAAGCCGAAGCCCGCGACGACGCGCGACTGGGCCATGGCATCGGCCAGCACCTTGTCGTTGTCCTGCACGGCGGCGGCCAGCTTCTGCACGGTCTCGGGATCGGTGAAGGCCACCAGGTCGCGCACCATGCGACTGATCGACGAGCGGTCCGGCTCGGCGAACACCGCGTCGAAGGCCACCACGACGGCACCCTTCTCGGTGAGCTTGTCGACCAGGCGCGCGACGATGGTGCGCGGCCACGGCCACTGTCCGAATTCCTGAAGCGACGCCTCGTCGATGTCGACGATGCGCACCGGAGTCTCGGGATTATAGGTCCGCGGCTGGATCCGCTGGTAGCTGTCGAAGGCGAAGTCGCGCAGACGGGTGACCGCGGCCGGATCGGCAATGCGCAGCGCCAGCGCGCCAAGCAACACCAGCAGCGCGACAAAGACCGGCGCGCGCGGTGCGTTGATGCCGCGCATCAACCAGCTCATGTGCCTGTCGCCCCCTGCTCTCCCACGAACTCACTTTACAGAGGATGACGGCCAAGCCAAATAGCGCAGCTTGTCGGACGCCCCTCGCCAGACCGCCCTTCACGGCATCTACTTCAAGCTGAGCGCCCTCGTGCTGTTCTGCACGATGGACGCGATGGTGAAGGGGCTGGGCGGCACCTATGGCTCCTTCCAGCTCATGGTCTTCCGCAGCGGCGTCGCCCTGCTGCCGGTCGCGGTCCTGATCTGGCACGCCGGCGGCCTCAAGGTGCTGCGCAGCAACCGGCCCGGACTGCAGGCGCTGCGCGTGGCCATCGGCTTCGGCAGCATGTTCGGCTTCTTCTATGCCTTTCCGCGCATGCCGCTGGTCGACGCCTACGCCATCTCCTTTTCCGCCCCGCTCTTCATGGTCGCCCTGTCGGTGCTGATCCTGGGGGAACCGGTTGGCTGGCGGCGCTGGACCGCCGTCGGCGTCGGCTTCGCCGGCGTGCTGATCATGCTCGATCCCTGGGGCATCGAGTTCCACGCCGTCTCGCTCATCATCCTGGCGGCGACCTTCTGCTACTCGCTCTCGACCGTGATGGTCCGCCTGCTCAGCCGGCACGATCCCGACGTGGTGACGCTGTTCTGGTTCGCGATCGTGGGCACCGCGATCTCGCTGGCCTGCGCCATTCCCGACTGGATCTGGCCGCCGGCGATGGACTGGGTCTGGCTGCTGACGCTCGGCCTGCTGGGCGGCTTCGCCCAAATCCTGATCACGAGGGCCTGGCGACTGGCCCCCGCGGCCGTTCTCGCGCCCTTTGACTATGTGTCGATCGTCCTGGCCGTGGCCTTCGGATATCTCTGGTTCAAGGAAGAGCCCTCCTGGACGGTGTGGTACGGCCTGCCGCTGGTCATGGGATCGGGCCTCTACATCCTCCACCGCGAGCGGGTCCGGGCCCGGGAACGGAAGAAATCCCTAATTCCCTAGGGTTCTTGTCGGGATTGACGAATCGCTTCGCCAACCACATCTTGTGGTCATGACCACCGAAGCAACGACCTTCTCCGTCTCCTCCAGCGCGGCCAAGCGGATCGCCTTCCTGGCGTCCCGGGAGCCCAAGCCCGTGATGATGCGGGTGGCGGTCCTGGGCGGCGGCTGCTCGGGCTTCCAGTACAATTTCTCATTCGAGGAAGGGCGTAACGAGGACGACCTCGTCATCGAACGCGACGGCGCCGCCGTCCTGGTCGACGCCACCTCGCTGGAGTTCCTGAAGGGCAGCCAGCTCGACTATGTCGAGGAAATGGTCGGCGCCGCGTTCCAGGTGAAGAACCCGAACGCCACCTCTTCCTGCGGCTGCGGAAACTCGTTCAGCGTCTAAGCCGAGCGAAGCTCGGCTGCTGAGCGTCAGGACATCGTGAAGCGATGTCCGGGAGCGCCGAAGATGGAGCGCCCACTCTGAGCTCATCGCCGCGTGAAACGGGGCAGTTCCCCCCTGTGAAGGGGAAAGCCGTCGATCCCGTCCGCTTTGCGGCTGCGGCTTCTTCTTCCCTGCCGGATCGGCTGATAGCGTCCCGGCCGACAGGGAGCTTTCATGAACATCGGACGACGGACCTTCGCCTTCTCGGCGGCTAGCCTTCTTGCCTTCCCCGCGACCGCGCAGGAGGCCTGGCCGGCCCGTCCTGTCACCCTCGTGGTGCCCTATCCGCCGGGCAACGCCGCCGACATCAGCGGCCGTATCCTGCTCGAACCGCTGTCGACCGAGATCGGGCAGCGCCTGATCATCGACAACCGCGCCGGCGCCTCGGGCATCATGGGCAGCGCCAGCGTCGCCCGGGCCACGCCCAACGGCTACACGCTCCTGCTCACATCCAACTCGCCGATCGCCAGCGGCCCGTGGGTGACGAAGAACGTGCCTTACGTCGTCGAGCGCGACTTCACGCCGATCGCCGGCGTGGCGCGCGGCGCCCTCGTCCTGCTCGCCGCGTCCGACGTGCCGGTCAGCACCACCGCCGAGTTCGTGGCCTACGTGAAGGCCAATCCCGGCAAGACGAGCTACGGCTCGTTCGGCCAGGGCAATCTCAACCACCTGATCATGGAGATGCTGCGGCTGCGCCTCGGCCTCGACATGGTGCATGTCCCCTATCGCGGCAGCGGCCCGGCGCAACTCGATCTCGCCGCGGGGCGCATCCAGTTCCTGTTCGATGGCGCCCCCGGCGCGCTGGCCCGCATCAAGGCGGGACAGGCGAAGGGCATCGCCGTCTCGACCCTCAAGCGCTCGCCCACCCTGCCCGACATGCCGACCTTGGCCGAATCGGGCCTGCCCGAATTACGCGGCATGGATGCCGGCGGCTGGGTCGGCCTGTTCGGCCCGGCCCAGACTCCGGCGCCGATCGTGGAGCGCCTCAACGGCGCGGTGCGGGCCGTCATTCCGGCAGCGCAGGCCAAGCTGCTCGAACAGGGACTGGAAATCTTCACCGGAAACAGCCCCGCCGACTTCGCCGCTTTCGTGCGCGCCGACAGCGAGAAATGGCGGCAGGTCGTGCAGGAGGCGAAGATAGAGCCGCAGGACTGAGGCGGCCGGCCAGACGTTAGCGACCGGTTTCGCCGGCCGCAGTCCGGGCGCTGTCCGAACGATGCCCGGCGTCAGCCCGCGATGGCGGCCCGGATGCGGTCGACCGCGGCATCGGGCGCCGTGAGGACCGGTGTCTTGACCACTTCGGTGACGGCCGCCAGCGCCCGCGACGTCGAGAAGTGCGCGAGCATGATGGCATCGCAGTGCGCGAGTTCGGGCGCCCGCGCGGCGATCAGCGCGTTGTGCCGGTCGGCGTCGCCCTTGCGCAACGCATCCATGGCGCCCTCGACGACGATCGTCTCGAGCGTCGCCTGGGCACCGGCCTCACCGACGAACTGCTCGAACTCCTCCGTCATGGTCAGCACCGACGGCGCGAAGGTCGCGAGCATCCCGATCCGCCGCCCCCGGCCGATCGCCTCCCGGAACATCGCCTCGTTGGGCTTCAGCACGGGCACCGGCAGTTCCTTTGCCATGCGCTCGATCGCCGGCCCGAACGCCGAACAGGTGACGAGGATCGCCTCGGCGCCGATGCGATGCGCGTAGTCGCCGAGCTCGACGAAGCGCTCGAACATGCGCGGCGTCAGGTCATGATCCTTGGCGCGATCGATCGACAGTGAGGCGTCGAGCAGGTCAACGATCTCGGCCTCGGGCCAACGCGTGGCGAACGCGCGCTGAATGGGTTCCACGGCGACGGGCGTCCCATGCAGGAGGACGACGCGGGGCTTCTTCGACATGCGACGGTCTTTCGGAAGGAGAGCGTTCTTCAGGAATGGGACAGGCGGGATACCAGACCACCATCGCCATAGGCCTTGGTCGCGGCAGGAGAGGCGAGCAGCGCCATCCACGCGGCGGCACCTTCGGGGTTCGCGGCATCGGCAAAGATGGCGGCATCGAAGGTAGAGACGGTCTGGACCTCCGGCGGAAACGGACCGGCGACGGCGACGCCGGGGACCGACATCAGTTCGCTCACCTGCTGGATCGCAATGTCAGCCTCGCCGCTCGCGACCTTCTCGCCGGTGAAACCCATCGGGATCGTGACGGCGCGCGCGTTGACCTCCGCGGCGATACCCAGCCGCTCGACCAGCCCGGTGAAGTAGATGCCGCTCGCGCCGGCCTTGGAGTAGGCCACGCCCCTTGCACCGACCAGCGCCCGCTTGAACGCCTCGACCGTCGAGACGTCGGGTTTCGGCGCGCCCTCGCGGACGCCGACGCCCAGGATCGAGTCGGCGAGACAGACCCGGGTCTCGGGACGCACGATGCCGTCGGCACAGAGCTTGTCCATGGAGCCGTTAATGGCGATGACGACGTCGGCGCGCTGCCCTTCGGCGATCGACTTCATGATGGCCGTGGTCGGACGCCAGTCGATCTCCAGGTGATAGGGCGATGCGGCCTCGAAGGCCGGCTTCAGCCAGCGATTGACGGCCACCTCGAGGGCGAGACCGCTCATGACGGCGACGGACGACGATGCCACTTGATCCCACCCCTCGAACAATGAACGCCGCAATATAGCGTGATGCAGCCGGGCACGGCGGTAAAAGTTGATTCCAACACAGGAATGGTGAGACTTCACCAACCAACTGCAAATAATAGAGAATCTGCGTCAATGAAGATCGCGACCTGGAACGTGAACTCCGTGCGCAAGCGCACTGGCAACCTCGTCTCGTGGCTCGGCGAAACACAGCCCGACATCGTCGTGCTGCAGGAAATCAAGGCGCAGGAGCCGACGTTCCCCACGCTCGAGGTCGAGGCGGCCGGCTATAAGTGCGCCATCGTGGGGCAGAAAGGCTTCAATGGGGTTGCGTTTCTCTCGCGTCATGCCTTCGACGTGACGGCGCGCGCCCTGCCCGGCCACGTCGAGGACGAGCCTGCTCGCTATGTCGAAGGCCGTGTCCACACGCCACACGGGCCGCTGACGGTGGGCGGGCTCTATCTTCCCAACGGCAATCCCATCGCCACCGAGAAATTCACCTACAAGCTCGCCTGGATGGAGCGGCTGCTGGGGCATGCCCGCGAGTTGCTGGCGCGCGAGGAGATGTTCGTGTTGTGCGGCGACTACAATGTCTGCCCGACCGAGATGGACGTCTACGATCCCAAGGCCTTCGCCAACGACGCGCTCTGCCAGCCCGAATCGCGCGCGGCGTTCCGAAAGCTGCTCAATCTCGGCCTGACCGACGCGGTGCGTGCCTTCCATCCCGACGGCGAGCAGTACACTTTCTGGGATTATCAGGCCGGCGCCTGGCCCAAGGGCCACGGCCTGCGCATCGACCATCTGCTGCTGTCACCGCAGGCCGCCGACCGGCTCACCGCGGTCGGCATCGACAAGGCCGAGCGCGGCAAGACGGAGCCGTCGGATCACGTCCCGGTGTGGTGCGAACTGGACGTGGCGGCTTAATAATTGCCGTCGCCTCGACCGAGGGCCGAAGGCCCGAGTGGAGAGACCTTCCCTCAACCGAAAGCTGGCCAATGGTGGAGAGAAAATCTCTCCACTCCGCCTCGCTACGCTCGGCTCCGGTCGAGATGACGGTGGTTTTTTCGGAGTCTGATGTCGCCACCCCGGACGACGGAGTGGTTTGGCTACTCCGCGCCGGCGCCGATCACGCCGCCGTCGGCGATGATGCACTGGCCGCAGACGAAGTTGCCGGCCTTGGAGGCGAGGAACACCGCCACGCCGCCGATGTCGTCGGGCTGGCCGATGCGCTTCAGCGCCGCCTTGCTCTCCTGGGCGGCGCGGATCTGCGGATTGTCCCACAGCGCCTTGGCGAAGTCGGTCTGGATCAGGCCCGGCGCGATCGCGTTGACGCGGATGTTGTGCTTGCCCCACTCCATGGCCAGCGACTTCACCAGCGAGAGATCGGCGGCCTTGCTCATATTGTAAGCGGCGATATGGGCCGAGCCGACCAGCGCGCCGATCGACGACACGATGATGAAGGCGCCGTCCTTCCGTTCCGCCATCTCCGGGCCGACCATGTTCATCAGCCACAGGTTCGACATCACATTGTTCTGCATGATCTTCTGGAACACCTCGTCCTTCAGGCCGCTGAGCGGGCCGAAATACGGGTTGGAGGCTGCGTTGCAGACCATGATGTCGATGCGGCCATAGGCCTTGCGCGCCTCGGCGACGAGGTTCTCGAGCTGGGCCTTGTCGGAGATGCTGGCCGCGACGGCGGTCGCCTCGCCGCCCTTGTCCTTGATCGCCTTCACCACCTCCTCACAGGCCGGCAGCTTGCGGCTCGACACCACGACCTTGGCGCCGTGGGCGGCCATCTGCTCGCAGATCGAGCGGCCGATGCCGCGGCTGCCGCCGGTCACGACGGCCACCTTGCCGGTCAGGTCGAACATCATCGGTCGTCTCCTCGATTCATTTGGTCAGAAGTGCAATCAGCTCAACATGCGCCGACCAGAGGAACTGGTCGATAGGCATGAGTTTCTCCAGTCGGTACCCGCCGTCCTGCAAGGTTCGAACGTCGCGGGCGAAGCTGCCGGGGTCGCAGGAGCCGTAGACCACGCGCTTGACCTTCGAGGCCGCAAGTTCGGCGCACTGCGCAGCGGCGCCGGCCCTCGGCGGGTCGAGCACGATGGCGTCGAAAGCGTCAAGTTCCTTGGTGCTCAACGGCCGGCGGAAGAGATCGCGCAGCTGCACGGCGACGCGGTTGCCGCCCAGCTTGCGCGCCGTGGCGTCGACGGCGGCGACCGACGGGCGGTCGTACTCGAACAGGCTGAGCTTGCCCGGCTTGCCAAGCGACAGCGCGCCGATGCCTGCAAAAAGGTCCGCCGTTCGGGCCGCTTCGCCCAGCCACGCCGTCACACCGGCCCGCATGACCAGCTCGGCGCGCTTGGTCGCCTGCAGGAACGCACCGGGCGGCGGCTCGATCGTCACGTCGCCCAGGATCAGCTGCGGCGTGCGGCGCACGATCACCGGCTCGGCGGTCGCGCGGTCGCCCCAGCTCACGCGCGCGATGTCCGCGCTCTCGGCCAGCGCGATCAGTGTCTCGCGGATCGCGAGCGTCAGTTCGAACTTCCTGTGCGGACGGATCAGCACGTCGAGCCCGGTGTCGGTTTCGTTGACGACGGCATCGGCCGACGTTCCGTCGCGGAGAATGGCCTTGATCGCCAACCGCAACGCCGCGATCGCGGTGTTGATCTTCGGGCGCGCCACAACGCAGGTGCCGACGTCGACGACGTTCTGGCTTCCGCGTTCATGGTAACCTGCAAGGATCCGCTTGCCCTGGCACCGCAGCACAATGTCGGCGCGCCGGCGTTCCCCCGGCTCGCAGGTGACCGGCGCTTCGAACGTAGGCGCCTTGACGCCGCGCTGCGCCAGCGCCTTGGCGATCAGGTCGTTCTTCCAGCCGGCGTAGACGTCGCGCCGCCAGTGCTGCAGCGCGCAGCCGCCGCAGGTCCCGAAATGGAGACACGGTGCCGGTACGCGGTGGCGCGACGGCGCCAGCACTTCGACGAGATCGCAGGCGGTGCCGTCGCCGCGTTTGTCGAGCGGCTCGGCTTCGACGGTCTCAGCCGGCAGACAGTACGGCACGAAGAAGCGCTTGCCTTCGAGGTCGGCGACGCCGTCGCCGCGGGCGCCGACCTCAAGAATATCGAGAGTGATGCTCACGATGGGCCTCAGCCCAGCCAGCTCTTCGCCGGCCTCATCTCGCCGACCAGCAAGCCGACGACGTTCTTGATCGGCGGATGCAGGACCTCTTCCCGTTGCCCTGCAGGCAGGACCCCGAGATGGTCGAGCAGAGCCGCCATCGCGACCTCGGCCGCCCGCCCCGCCCCGTCCCACACTTTCAGCGCCACGCCGAGGCCCAGTGTCGGCAGCATGCCGCAGAACACGCCTTCGGCGCCGGTCTTGACCTGGATGATTCCGGGCGCGGCTTCGTTGATGCGGGTGCAGAATCGGCCGGAGCCCGCGACCATGAACGGCTCGGCGTTCATCGCCTTGCGGATGCGGTTTGCGGCATCGGCCCGCTTGCTCGACAGGCCCGACGGATCGGCCATCGAGGCCATCGCGTGGGCGAGGCTTTTGAGCGGTGTCGCCAGCGTGGGGATGCCGCAGCCGTCGGTGCCGTGGGGAAAGCTGTTGGCGTCGAGGCCGCACAGCGCGCTCATCGTCTCGCGCAGGCGGCGCTGCACCGGATGGTCGTAGCGGATATAGCCCTGCGTCGGCTCGCCGTACTGCACCGCCGTCGTCAGGAAGCCGCTGTGCTTGCCCGAGCAGTTGTTGAACGCCGCCGTCGGCAGGGCGTCGGCGCGGGCCAGCGCCTCGATGCTCGACTGCAGGCGGGGCGCGTGCGTGCCACATTCGAGATCGGCCTCGCTGAGGCCGACATGGGCCAGCCACGCGCGCACCGTCTCGACATGCCGCGTCTCGCCGCTGTGCGAGGCGCAGGACAGCGCGATGTGCTCGTCGCCGAGGCCGAAGCGTTCGACCGCGCCGCTTTCGACGAAGGCCATCGCCTGGATCGGCTTGTTGGCCGAGCGCGGCAGGATCGCCGCGTCGATGTCGCCCCAGGATTCGACGACCGTGCCGTCGGCCTTCACCACCGCCGCGATGCCCTCGTGCCGGCTCTCCACGACGGGACCGCGGGTGACTTCGACGACCACGGGACCACGACTCATCGAACTCGCTCCAGCTTGACCACGGTGATGTTGTCCTGATGCTCGCGGGCCGTCGCCAGCACCGCCTCGATGAGGCGGTCGGCCGGCAGCGCAGCCTGCGCCAGGATCTGTTCGTTCTTCAGGCTCTGCACGCCGTCGCTGCACAGCAGCAGCCTGGCGTCCGGTCCGAGCCGGCGCGTGCCCTTGTCGATCAGGGTCAGCGGCTCGCCCATCACGGCCTCGCGCAGCGTGTGGCGCCCGGGATGATGCTCCGCCTCGTCCGCCGTCAGCATGCCGCGCGCCACCAGCGCGTCGATCTGCGGCGCCATCGAATGATCGGCATTGAGGCGTGAGATCTGCCCGGCCTCGATCAGATAGAACGGCGAATCGCCGACGCTGATCCAGCGCACTTCGTCGCCGCGTACCTGCGCCGCTACCAGGGTCGCGCCCATGCCGGTGAGTTCCGGCTTGCCTGCCGCGCCCTTGCCCACCGCCGCGTTGGCGTCGGCCAGCCCGTCGCCTAGGCCGCCGCCCTGCTCGACCGCATGGATGAAGGCCTCAACCGCGAGCCGGCTGGCGACGGCGCCACCCGCATGGCCGCCCATGCCGTCAGCCACCACCGCCAGCAGCGAGCCATCGCCCAGCGTCGCGAGATGCCAACTGTCCTCCTGATAAGGGCGGGCGCCCTGATGCTGGCCGCCCTCGCCCCGCCACCGCGTCGCCATGTCGGATGCCACGTCCTCTAGTGCCAGACCGCCGGGAGCTTGCTGAGGCCGCGCAGGGTGAAGCTGCGGCGCCAGGCCGGGGTGTCCTTTTCGGGCAGCGTGAGGTTGGGCATGCGCTCGACCAGCGCGGTGAAGACCAGCTCGGCCTCGAGCCGGGCCAACTGCGCGCCGAGACAATGATGGATGCCCCCACCGAACGACATCGGGCGGATGTGCTCACGACCGACATCGAGACGGTCCGGGTCGGGATACTGCGCCGGATCGCGATTGGCCGCGCCCAGCAGGGCGACGATGCTCTGCTCCGCGCCGATCGTTACGCCGCCCAGTTCGACTTCCGCATGGGTGACGCGGCCGGTGATCTGCACCGACGAATCGTAACGCAGCAGCTCCTCGACGGCGTTGGGAATCAGCGACGGGTCGGCCTTCAGCCGCTCCCACTGGTCGGGATTGCGATGCAGGGCCAGCAGGCCGTTGCCGATCAGGTTGGTGGTGGTTTCGTGCCCGGCTCCGAACAGCAGGCCGATATTCGCCTGCAGCTCCTCGGCGGTCAGCTTGTCGCCCGCCTCCTCCGCCTTCACCAGTTCGGTCGTGAGATCGTCCTTCGGCTCGCGCCGCCGCAGTTCGCAGAGCTGGTTGAAATAGACGCCGGCCATCTGGGTGTTGCGGTTGGCCAGGTCGAGTTCCTCGCGCGTCATCGGCACCGGTTCGAGGATGCGGCCGTTGACGTTGCTGCCGGCAAGGAACGGCGCGCGATGCTCCTCGGGAATGCCCAGCATGTCGCAGATCACGATCACCGGCAGGCGATGAGCCAGGTCCCGCATCACGTCCATCTCGCCCTTGTCGGCGACGCGGTCGAGTTGCTCGTCCACCAGTTGCTTGATGCGCGGCCGCATGTCGGCGACACGACGCGCCGTGAAGGCCTTCGTCACCAGGCCGCGCAGGCGCGTATGGTCCGGCGGATCCTGCACCAGCATCGTCTTGGCGAGGCTCGCCACGGCTGGCTCGTTCATGCGGTCGGTGCCATAGCGGCGGCGCATGTTGCCTTCGAAGTCCTTGCCGAAGCGCCGGTCGCGGAGCGACAGCGCCACGTCCTCGTAGCGCGTGATCAGCCAGAAGCCCTGGGGCGTCTTCAGGACGGGCGCGGCCTCGCGCAGCCGGCGGTAGAACGGATAGGGGTCGGAGATGAAGGCCGGGTCGAGCGGATTGAACTCGAGGTCCTTCGCTGGGGCGGTCGGCTGGGCGATGGTGTCCATCCTTTCCTCCTACCACGAAGCCCCTTGCCGTGCGAACGAGCGAGCCCCTAGCATCGTCCCATGTTTGCACTGACCCAGGGACTTCGCCGCGCCGTCCAGACCAGGCCCAACGGCATCTCGACCTCCTTCGCCGGCCGCCGGCGGACCTGGCAGCGGACCGAGGATCGCGTGAGCCGGGTGGCCAGTGCGCTTTCCGCACTGGGCGTGCGCCGCGGCGACCGGGTGGCGATCCTGGCGTTCAACTCGGACTTCTACCTCGAACTCATGTACGCCCTGCCCTGGCTGGGCGCGGTGATGGTGCCCCTCAACACGCGGCTGGCTGCGCCCGAGATCGAATACATCCTGAACGATTCCGGCGCCGTGGCGATGTTCGTCGACACCGGCATGTCGCACCATCTGAAGGCGCTGGACGGCCGGACGCCGGCCCTGCGCGAGGTCGTCTGGCTCGACGATCTGGCCGCTCCCGAGGGCCTGCTGCGCTACGAGGACCTGACCAGCTACGAGGCAGTGGACGATGCCGGCGCCCACGACGACGACCTGGCCGGGCTGTTCTACACCGGCGGCACCACCGGCCGTTCGAAGGGCGTGATGCTCACGCACACCAATCTGGTGGTGAACGCGCTGAACGGCGTGGCCGGCATGGGCTTCGATGCCGACACCGCCTATCTCCATTCCGGCGCGATGTTTCATCTGGCCGACGGCGCCTCGACCTTCGGCGTCACCCTGTCGGGCGGACGCCATGCCTTCGTGCCGCGCTTCGAGCCGATGGAGGTGCTGCTCACCATCCAGACCGAGAAGGTGACGCACGCGCAGTTCGTGCCGACCATGATCAACATGCTGGTGAACCACGACCGCTTCGCCGAGTTCGACATCGGCACGCTCTCGTTCATCCTTTATGGCGCCTCGCCGATGCCCGAGGGCGTGCTGCGCAAGGCGATCGAGGCGATGCCGCATGTCCGCCTGATGCACGGCTACGGCATGACCGAGGCCTCGCCCATCGTGACCCTGCTCGACCCGCGCTATACGGTGCTCGACGGCCCCTTCGCCGGCCGTCTCAAGTCCTGCGGCCAGGCGGTGCTCGCCTGCGAGGTGCGGATCGTCGATGCCGACCGAGTGGAGGTGCCGCGCGGTACGACCGGCGAGCTGGCGGTGCGCGGCGCCAACATCATGAAGGGCTACTGGAACAAGCCGGCGGAGACCCAGGCCGTGCTTGAGGACGGCTGGTACTATTCCGGCGACGGCGCCTACATGGACGAGGAAGGCTTCGTCTTCGTCGTCGACCGGCTGAAGGACATGATCATCTCGGGCGGCGAGAACGTCTATTCGGCGGAGGTAGAGAATGCGATCTCGACGATCCCCGGCGTGGCCGAGGTGGCGGTGATCGGCGTGCCCGACGAGCGCTGGGGCGAGCGGGTCCATGCGATCGTCGTCCCGAAGCAGGGCTGGGCCCTCACCGCCGACGCGGTGATGGAGCATTGCCGCGGCCAGATCGCGGGTTACAAATGCCCGCGCAGCGTCGACTTCCGCGACACCCCGCTGCCGCTCTCCGGCGCCGGCAAGATTCTGAAGCGCGAGTTGCGCGAGCCCTACTGGCAGGGCTTCACCCGGGGCGTGAACTGATGCCGACGATTCCCTACTACGACTGGATCGCCCACCACGCCGGACGGCGTCCCCGCCAGCTCGCGATCCACGACCTGCACACAGGCCGGAAGATCTCCTATGCCGCGCTCGACGAGCGCATCGGCCGACTGACCTCGGCCCTCGCCGCGCGGGGCATCGCCCGCGGCGACCGCATCGCCCTGCTCGCGCCGAACTGCGCCGAATACTTCGAGCTGCAATTCGCCTGCGGCCGGCTGGGCGCCATCATGCTGCCGCTCAACTGGCGGCTCACGGTGCCGGAACTCGAATACATACTGGGCGATTCGAGCCCGAAGCTGCTGATCCACGACCGGTCCTTCGCCCCCCAGGCCACCGCCCTCTCCGCCAGCCTCCTCGAAATCGACCACGACCGCGCCGACAGCGCCTACGAGCGCGCGCTGGCCGAGGCCGGCCCGCCGCCCGCGGCCGTCCCGCTGACGCACGACGATATCGGCATGGTGATGTACACGTCCGGCACCACCGGGCACCCGAAGGGCGCGATCATCACCCACGGGATGGTGTTCTGGAACTGCGTGAACCTCGGCATCCCGGCGCTGATCACGCCGGAGACCGTGCAGCTCGTGGTGCTGCCGCTGTTCCACACCGGCGGGCTCAACTGCTACGCCAACCCGGTGCTGCATGCCGGCGGCACCATCGTGATCATGCGCAACTTCGATCCCGGCCAGGCGCTCGACTGCATCTCCGATTCCGCGCTCGGCATCACCCACTTCTTCGCGGTGCCCGCGCCCTATCAGTTCATGATGCAGCATCCGAAATTCCAGGCCGCGGACCTGTCGCGGCTCCGGATCGCCGGTGTCGGCGGCGCCCCCTGCGCGCTGCCCATCCTCGAAACCTGGATCGCGCGCGGCGTGCCGCTGGTGCAGGGCTGGGGCATGACGGAGACCAGCCCCGCCGGCACCATGCTCGACGCCGCCGACGCGATCCGCAAGGTGGGCTCGGCGGGCAAGGCGATGATGCACACCGCCATCCGCGTGATCGACGACGAGGGCCGCGACGTGCCCGCGGGCGGCATCGGCGAGCTGCTGATCAAGGGGCCCAACATCACGCCCGGCTACTGGAACAACGAGGCGGCCACCGCGAAGAGCTTCACCGACGGCTGGCTGCACACCGGCGATGCCGCGCGGCTCGACGAGGAAGGCTTCGTCTACATCGTCGACCGCTGGAAGGACATGTACATCTCGGGCGGCGAGAACGTGTATCCCGCCGAGGTCGAGAACGTGCTGTTCCAGATCCCGGCCGTCGCCGACGCCGCGATCATCGGCGTGCCGAACGAGCGCTGGGGCGAGGTCGGCATGGCCGTCATCGTGCGCAAGCCTGACCAGCCGCTGGCCGAAGGCGACGTGATCCAGCACTGCCTCGGCCGTCTCGCCAAGTTCAAGGTGCCGCAGTCCGTCGCCTTCGTCGACGCACTGCCGCGCAACGCCACCGGCAAGGTCCTGAAGCGCGAGCTGCGGGTCCAGTTCGTCGGACGCGACGCGCCGTCGATTAGCTAGGCTCAGGCCAGCGACGAGTAATCATACTTCCAGGTGCCGGATTTTCACTGTGCCGCGAAGTCCGCAGGCCCTAAGAAACTTCGATACGAGTACCATCGGCCAAAACAGGAAGTTCAATGCTCACGATCTATGGCGTCTATCGCTCCCGCGCGTCCCGCAACATCTGGCTGGCCGAGGAACTCGGCATCCCGTTCAAGCAGGTGCCGGTGATCCAGCACTATCGCACCGTGCCGGCCGGCATGCTGCACACCCAGTCGCCGGAATTCCTGAAGGTCAATTCGAACGGGATGATCCCCTCGATCGACGACGACGGCGTGGTGCTGCACGAATCGCTGGCGATCAACCTGTACCTCGCGCGCAAGCATGGCGGTCCGCTCGCCGCGGCAAACATCGCCGAGGACGGGGAGATCGCGATGTGGTCGCTGTGGGCGGCGACGGGAGTCGAGCCGCATGCCATCAACGTTCTCTACCACCGGCTCGGCAACCCGACCGGCGAGAAGGATCCGAAGGTGGCCGATGCCGCCGTCGAGGCGCTGCGCCGCCCCTTCGCCGTGCTCGAGAAGGCGCTCGAGAAGAGCGGCTGGCTGGTCGGCGGCCGCTTCACCGTGGCCGACCTGAACGTCGCAGAGATCGTGCGCTATGCGCAGGCCGCGCCGGAGCTGTTCGAGACGTCGCCGCGCGTGAAGGCCTGGCTCGCTGCCTGTCAGGCGCGTCCGGGCTTCAAGAAGATGTGGGCCGCGCGCGACGCCGAGCCCGCGTAGGGATCAGGCTGCGGGCGCTGCAATGGTGAGCGTCGCCAGACGCGCCGTGGCGCCCGCGACCGCTTCGGCGGTGAACCGGTCGGGATAGGTTAGCACGAGCTGCTCTCCCGACATCTCGACCATTCCGTGGGCGACCAGAAGATCGAACGATTCCGGCGCGTCCTTGCTGCGGGCCCAGTCCTCGAGGCAGGCGACGACGCCCTTGCTCTTGAGCTTGAGGCGCGTGCGGCTGGCGCGGGTCGCCCGCCGGTTCTTCTGTGTCAGCAACTGCTCGTAGGCCGCCAGGGTCCGGTAGAAGGCCCGATCCAGAGGATCGGCCTGGTCCGCGCCTTCCAGCGCGCAGAGCTGGTCGAACGCCTGACGCCAGATATCCTCACGCCCCATGCGCTTGGCGTTCTCCATCAGAGTCCGCAACTGGCCCTGATCGGTATAGGTCGAAACCGCCTTTGCCATCGTCTGCTTGATGACCTGCGGCGCCTTCTCGACGGGCGCGCGACCGCGCTTCGATGAATTCTTGGCCACGGGCTACTCCTGCACATTTGTCCGGCACTTTGTGTGCAAGAAAAATCACCATAGCACATTGTTCGACCTGCAACCGGATAGTTCACGAGGCGAAAGCGGCCCGTCTGGGGCATCACGCCGCCAGTACCAGCCGGTCGTTGGCGACCGCGAAGCCGAAATTCTCGTAGAAGCGCTTGGCTGCGCCCTCGCCCACCACCGCCTCGACCTGCACCGCGCGGCGCTGGCGCGACCATTCGACGGCGGCTGCGAGGAGACGACGGCCGATGCGGCGGCCGCGGTGGTCGGCGCGCACGACGAGATTGTCGACCTCGATGATCTTGTGGACGCCCACGCCTTCGAGCGGGACCAGCCTCGTCACGAGGACCGCAACCGCGAGCACGCCCATCTCGCTTTGCGCCACCAGCAACGTCGTGCCGGGCGTTTCGAGCCATGTCAGCACCTGCTCGCGCGCGTTCTCGCCGCCGTCGAGCAGATCGGCGAGATCGTCGATGTCGCGTGGCCCCGCCAGCCTCACGCGGATGGCGAGGGGCAGGTGTTGCGGTTCAATGTCTGCTTCGATGATCGACATGTCGTCCTCCGGTTTGCGGGTTCCGCCGCGGCCCGGAGGCCAGTCCTAAAACACGAAAGCCGCCGGGATGCGGCGGCTTCGTTGAGTCATGACCCTTCGCGCCGCCTATGTCAGGGGCGTAAAATACCAAGCGTTGCGGGTGCAGGTCGTGAACATGGAGATTCTATAAGCTTCCGGTCGTGGGCCTGTCAACGACGACAGGTATTCCATCCACCCGTGTCATCCCGAGCGAAAGCGAGGGATCCTTGCTGTAGACGAAAGATCCTTCGCTGCGCTCAGGATGACACGTGGTAGATTTATGAGGCCTCAGGCCGTCACTCCGCCGCGACGGCCATCGCCTGCTTGAGGCCAGGCATGGTGAAGCCGAGCTTGTCGAGCTTCTCGATCATGTCGCGGCCGGTCTTCTCGTCGATCTCGACCAGCGGCGGACGCACCGGGTTCCAGTGTGGGTCGGCGCCGTAATGCGCGATCACGTACTTCAGCGCCGGGATCATCACATAGCCCTGCATGACGCCGCGGACCTCGTTGATCCACGCCTGCAGCCTGTCGCCTTCCGGCGTGCCATAGGCCTTGATCGTCTCGGCGATCTTGCCCGGGTTGATGTTGGCCGTGGCGCTGATGCAGCCGACGCCGCCCGCCTTGAGGTTCTCCAGGATAGGCTTCTCGTTGCCGGAGAAGACGTCGAAACCGTCCTTGGCGAAGGCGTCGATCATGCTCTTGGTGTGGGGCCAGTCGTCCGACGAATCCTTCATGCCGGCGATCTGCTTCGGATAGGCCTTCATCAGCCGCTCGACCAGCTTGTGCGTGATCGGCACGCCCGAGACCCCGGGGATATGATAGAGATAGACGCGCAGGCGGTCGTCGCCGACCCGCTGCACGACTTCCGAGTAGAAGCGGAACAGCCCCTCCTCCGGAACACCCTTGTAATAGAAAGGCGGCAGCATCAGCACGCCGCCGACGCCGAGCTTCACCGCATGCGCGCTCACCTCGGCCGCCTCGGTGATCGAGCACGCGCCGGTGCCGGGCATCATGCGCGCGGTCGGCACGCCAGCCGCGACGACGGCTTCGAGCAGGCTCATGCGCTCCTTCGCCGACAGCGAATTGGCTTCCGAGTTGGTGCCGAAGACCGCGAGGCCGCAATCCTGGCTGATCAGCCACTTGCAGTGAGCGATGAAGCGGCCGACATCGGGCGACAGGTCTCGCTTGAAGGGCGTGACGACGGGCGAAAGAACGCCTTTGATCCGTGCTGCGACCATGATCTTATTTCTCCCGGGAATGGCGCGCCTTTTCTGCAACGAAGCGCCGGAGACGTCCAGTGTCACCATCTCTCAGCGAAATCCTGCCCGAAGACGGCACTTCGGGCACCCTGGTCGGCCGCGTCTGGCGCGCCGGCACGCCGGCCGGGCCGTCGGTCGTGGCGCTGCGGGGCGACGGCGTGTTCGACCTCTCCGCGACCGTCGCGACGATGGCCGATCTCTGCAACGCGCCCGATCCCACGGGCCTCGCGCGCAACACGCCGGGCGAACGCATCGGCACCTTGCAGGACCTCGTGGGCGACCTGCTGGCGCCGGTCGACCTGCAGGCCCTGAAAGCGGCCGGCGTCACTTTCGCCGTCAGCCTGCTCGAACGCCTGATCGAGGAGCACGCCAAGGGCGATCCCGCCCGCGCCGAGCAGGTGCGCGGCGAACTGAACTCGATCATCGGCGCCGACGTGAGCGCCATCAAACCCGGCTCGCCCGAGGCCGAGGCGCTGAAGAAGACGCTGATGGCGCGCGGCGCCTGGTCGCCCTACCTCGAAGTCGGTATCGGCCCCTATGCCGAGATCTTCACCAAGGCGCCGCCCATGGCCGCCGTCGGCTACGGTGCCGAGATCGGCATCCGGCCGGACTCCGACTGGAACAATCCCGAGCCCGAGGTGACGCTGATCGTCAGCGCCAAGGGAAAGATCGTCGGCGCGACCCTCGGCAACGACGTCAATCTGCGCGACATCGAGGGCCGCAGCGCGCTCCTGCTGGGCATCGCCAAGGACAACAACGCCTCCTGTGCGCTCGGCCCGTTCATCCGCTTGTTCGACGAGACCTTCTCGCTCGACGACGTGCGCCAGGCCAAGGTCGACCTCGAAGTCACCGGCCCCGACCAGTTCCGCCTGCGCGGGTCGAGCGACCTGTCGAAGATCAGCCGCGATCCCACCGATCTCGTCGCGCAGGCGATGAGCGCGCATCAGTATCCCGACGGCATGGCGCTGATGACCGGCACGCTGTTCGCCCCGACCGAGCCGCGCAAGCCCGGCGGCACCGGCTTCACGCACATGGTGGGCGACATGGTCTCGATCAGCTCGCCCAAGCTCGGCACGCTCACCAACAAGGTGGCGCATTGCGACAAGATCCCGCCCTGGACCTTCGGCGCGGGAGCGCTGATGCGTAACCTCGCGGCACGAGGGTTGCTGCGGTAATACGGACAAGAAGCTGGAAAGATCCTTCGCTACGCTCAGGATGACACCGTTGTTGGAATCGGCGCAGTGCGCAGATCTGAAAACAGGTGTCATCCTGAGCGTAGCGAAGGATCCTTCCTCATGTTCGGTGCCTCAACCCTGGTGAGCATGGATGCGAGAGAAGAAATGACCGACCTGACCCGCCTGCCCGCTTCCGAACTGCGCGAGCAGATCGCCGCAAGGAAAATCTCGCCCGTCGAGCTGACCGACGCCGTGCTCGCGCGGGCCGAGAAGCTGCAGCCGGTGCTGAACTGCTTCGTCACCCTGGTGCCCGAGCCGGCGCGCGCGGCCGCAAAGGCAGCCGAAGACGCGGTGATGCAGGGCAAGCCGCTTGGCCTCCTGCACGGCATTCCCTTCGCCGCCAAGGATCTCGTGAACACGGCGGGCGTTCGCACCACCTTCGGCTCGCTGCTCTACGAGAACAACGTGCCGAAGGAGGACGCTGTGTGCGCGGCGCGCGTGAAAGCCGCGGGCGGCATCCTGTTCGGCAAGACGACGACGCCGGAGTTCGGCCACAAGTCGCTGACCGACGGTCCGCTGTTCGGCCGCACGCGCAACGCCTGGAGCGCCAACCACACGTCCGGCGGATCGAGCGGCGGCGCGGCGGTGGCGGTCGCGGCCGGCATCGGCCCGATCGGCATCGCCACCGACGGCGGCGGCTCGACGCGCATTCCCGCCGCCATCAACGGCATGGTCGGGCTGAAGCAGAGCAACGGCGTGATCCCGCACAGCCAGGTGGCCGATGCGTTCGGGAACTACACCTACGTGACGCCGATGACGCGCACGGTGATGGACACCGCCCTGATGCTGCAGGCGATGGCCGGCCCGCATCCCTCCGACCCGTGGTCGATCGGCATCGAGCCGCCGGACTATCTCGCCGCCGCGCGCGCCGAGGGCGACCTCAAGGGCCGGCGCATCCTCTACAGCGCAACGCTCGGCAACACGATGGTCGCGAAGGACGTGCGCGCCGCCTTCGAACAATCGCTCGTGCGGCTGCGCGAGCTGGGCGCCGAGCTGGTCGAACTCACCGACACGCTGCCGGACCTGAGTTCCGCCTGGAAGGTGATCAACCATACGACCTGGAAAGCGCGCTTCGACGAGATGATCAAGCGCGACGGCAACCGCATGACCCCCTCGCTGGTACGGCAGGTGGCCGAGGCGGCGGACTGGTCGGGCGCCGACTACCAGCGCGCCATGTTCCAGCGCAGCGAACTCTTCCGGATGGTGCAGGGCTGGTTCGAAAAGGCCGACTTCCTGGTGACGCCGACCGTCTCGCGCACCGCGCTGCCGATCGACCAGGACCTGTTCGATCCGATCACCATCGACGGCGTCGAGGCGGGTGAGCTGCGGCGCAACTGGTTCCCATACACGATGCCGTTCAACATCACCGGCCATCCCGCCCTTTCGATCTGCAACGGCTACGATGCGGACGGCCTGCCGATCGCCCTTCAGATCGTTGGCCGCTTCCGCGACGAGGCCTCGGTGCTGCGGGCGGCCGCCCTCTACGAGGCGAGCGAGAGCTGGCTCGACCGCTGGCCCGACCTGTGAACCGTCGTTCCCCGCCCCGGGCCGCCTTTACCAAACCGGCTCAACCCCGACGGCGCCCGCCGCCGCTGACCGCCGAGGAGATACAGGCCCGCGTTCTCCACCGCGACGGGCTCATCCTGGTAATCGACAAGCCGGCCGGCCTTGCCGTGCATGCCGGTCCCAGCGGCGCGCCGAACCTCGAAGAATGCTTCGACGACCTGCGCTACGGCCTGCCGCGGCCGCCGTCGCTGGCCCACCGGCTGGATGCCGACACGGCCGGCGTGCTGGTGCTGGGACGGCATCCCAAGGCACTGGCGAAGCTCGGGCGGCTGTTCTCCGGCCGCGACACCGAGAAGACTTACTGGGCGGTCGTCGAAGGCGAACCTCCCGCCGACGAAGGCGTGTTCGACATGCCGTTGCTCAAGGTGAACACGCGCAGCGGCTGGTCCGTAAAGGTGTCGCCCGACGGCCAGCCCTCGGTGACGCGCTACAAGGTGCTGGGGCGCGCACCCGGGATGACCTGGCTCGAACTCAATCCCGAGACCGGCCGCACCCACCAGATCCGGGTGCATTGCGCCGCCGCCGGCTGCCCCGTGATCGCCGACCGGCTCTACGGCCGGGCCGAGCCGAACAACCAGCTTCACCTGCAATCGCACGGCATCGTGCTGCCGCTGTCGAAGAGCAAGCCGTCGATCGTCGTGACCGCCCCGCCACCCGCGCACATGCTGGCGGCGCTGAAAGCATGCGGCTTCAGTCCCGAGCCGTCACCCACACCCTGAGCTTGTCGCCGGCCTCGAAGCCGGCTTTCACCGCCGCCTTGAGCTCCCGGCCGGACTCGTAGCCGACCAGCGGCAGGCGCGGGAAGGTCTGGGCGGAAAGCAGGGTCAGGGATCGCCACACGGCCGCCGCATCGGATGTCTCAGCTACGACATTCGTGACGCCGACGACGTCCTCGGCGCGGTAGAGCATGAAGCCCGCCACGACCTTGAAGCCGCGGCGCCCCTTGAACATCGCGAAGGCCGGATCGTCGAACGGCAGGTCCGCGGTGCCCTTCTCCTCGCGGGTCCAGACGATGTCGCTGGACGGTCCCTCGCCCGGCATCTCGCTCCGGATCCAGTTCGCCTCGAACAGCACCTCGAAGCCGCGGCGCGACAGGTCGAGCTTGTTGAAACTGTCCTTCACCGACCAGCGGCCGGGCAGGTTCGATTTCTGCAGGATCTCGACGGTGCTCCGCTGCTCCTCCAGCGCCGTATCACCGACGGCCAGAGTGACGGCATTGGGATAGAAGCGCGGCACGGTCGCGGCATTGACCCACATATGTGGCAGCATGCGGCCCGCAGGGCCGTGCGCGCGGCAGACCGCATCGCACCAGCGCGCATTGTTGAAGGCGGCCGCGACGGTCCAGTCCTTCATGCGCGCACTTCCTCGCGCTGGAAGACCACGTAGGCGGCCGCGAAGACCACGATCATGCCGGCGATGAGACCGGTGATCTGTGGCCAGATCAAGAGCAGGCTCTGGTCGAACGGCAGCGGCGCGCCCATGATCGCACCGCGCATCTGCGCCGGCAGCATCGGCCCCAGGGTCCGCGTTTCCGGGCTCAGCAGGCCGAGCACCGCCTCGCTGAACAGGGTGCCCGGCGACAGGCGCATCAGGCCCATGGCGATATCCTGGACGGCGGCGTACTCCTCCAGGCTCCTGATCTCGCTGGGCGCCACGCCAGAGACGATCGCCGAGGCAAGCTGCGGCCACAGCAGGAAGAAGAACAGCCACAGGCCAAGCGCGCAGAGTGCCGAGGTCGCGGTCGAGCGGAAGACGACAGAGAAGAACATGGAAATGGCCAACCACACGCCGCCATAGGCGATGGCCACGATAAGGAATCCGAGGCCCCGCGCCACCTCGACGCCGCGCGGCGGTACGCCGAGCAGCAGCAGGCCCGCGCCGACCACGATCAGCCACAGCGCCACCAACGCCACGGCGAAGGTCGCGAGGCCCGCCAGGAATTTCCCGAGCAGCAGCGCATCGCGATAGATCGGCTGCGACAGGACACGGCTCAAGGTACGGCGATTGAACTCGCTGTTCACCGAATCGAAGCCCAGCCCGATGGCCATCAGCGGAATGATGAAGTTCAGCGCTGCGATGAAGGAGATGCCGACCTGCTCCGGCTCCAGGGTGAAGATGCGCAGGAACAGGAAGGAGTTGGGGTCGACGACTGTCCGCAATGTCTGTAGCGACGAGGCCACCGGAAACGCGCCGAAGGCGAGCACGAACAACGTCAGCACCATCATGCGGACGCTGCTGAGATGATCCGCCAGCTCCTTCATGAAGACCGGGCCGAGACCGGTGAAAGGCGAACCCTTACGGCGCACGGCGCCTTGGTCTGTCCGTCTCATGTCGTCCTGCAACCGAACCTCCTCATCCTGAGGAGGCGCGAAGCGCCGTCTCGAAGGATGGGCGACAAACATGGTGCTCGTGCACATGCTTCGAGACGCGCTCCTGCGGAGCGCTCCTCAGCATGAGGTTGGGAGTTTGATTCTGTTCTGCTCGACGAGACACTAGGCGGCACGGCGTGCCTCCTCGAAGTAGTGCGTGTAGACCTCTTCGAGGCTGGGCTGCAGGTCGGCGAGCCGGGTGAGCGAACCACCCGAGGTTACGATGCGATGGGCCACAGCCGCCCGCACGTCGCGGTTGGCCACCACGCGCCAGGCGCCACCCTTCTCCCCCGCAGGGCCTTCGGGCATGACCGTCTGCACGCCCTCGATACCGCGCAGGATGCCGGGAATGTCGGCACCCGAGGCCTCGACCAGGATCGGATGACCAGCGCCCAGCACCTGGTTGGCCAGTTCGACCACCGTGCCCATCAGCGCGATCCGTCCCTTGTTGAACAGCGCCACCCGATCACAGACGCTCTGCACGCGGTCGAGCAAGTGCGACGAGAGCAGCACGGCGACGCCCGCTCGCTTGAGGCCGCGGATCATCTCCAGCAGCTCGAAGGTCGAATGCGGATCGAGGCCCGACGTCGGCTCGTCGAGGATGGCGACCTCGGCCTTCTTCATCACGATCTCGGCAATGCCCAGACGCTGCCTCATGCCGCGCGAGAAGGTCGAGACGCGCTTGTCGAGCACGTCGGCCAGTTTCACGCTCTCCATGGCGTCGGCGATGCGCGTCTCGGCCTCGCGGCGCGGGATGGCGAGAAGCCTTGAGGTGTAGCGCAGGTTCTCGCGCGCCGTCAGGTGATCGTAGAAGCCGACCGCATCGGGCAGGTAGCCGACCCGGCGCTTGACCTCGAGCGGCTGGCGCACCGGATCGAAGCCCAGCACGTCCACGGAGCCGCCGCTGGTGTCGGTGAGGCCGAGCATCATCAGGATGGTGGTCGTCTTGCCGGCGCCGTTGGGTCCAAGCAGGCCGAAGATCTCGCCGCGCCGGATGGTGAAGTCGATCGCATCCACGGCACGATGGCTGCCGTAGAGCTTGGTCAGCCCGCGCGCCTCGATGACGGTATCGGCCATCGGCTGCTGCTAGCGGCGGCCGAAACGGGCGACCGCGCCCAGCAGGACCAGCAGCGCCACGGCGATGATGCCGATGCCCGCGATGCCCCACAGGGTCGAGGTGGTGACGCTGATACGGAAATCGGCGGACGCCTGCTCGCCGCGTGCGGCGGCGCGGAAGGACGCCATGTAGTCGCCGGCCACCGCCTTGTCGGCCGGCGTCACCAGCACCTGGACTTCCTTCTTGTCGCCCGGCGCGATGGCGGCGAGCGACCTGGGATTGAACTCGATCTTCCAGTTGGCCGGCACGGTTCCCGACAGCTCGACCTCGTCGACCGGCGCAGTGCCGTCGTTGTTCAGCACCAGCGTGTAGGTCGAGGTCTTGCCGATTTCGGCCTCGCCGCTCAGGCGACCGTCCTTGGCCGAGAGAACCAATTTGCCCTGTCCGCTCAGCTGCAGGGTGACGCGCATCTCCGCGGTGGCGCCTTCGGCGGCGACCTTCACCAACACGGGATAGTCGCCGGCCTTCACGTCGCGCGGCGGCGTCACCTTGAGCTTGATGTCCTTGGTCTGCCCGGCCTCGATGGGGATCGAGCTGATCTCGTTCGAGCCGAAGCCTTCCGTGAAGACGCTCTGGAAGTTGGCCGGCGCCTGCGCGGCCAGCGCCACGGTCAGGTCCTTGCCCGAATCATTGCCCACCGTGAGCGTGTACTCGAAGGCCGAGCGCGGCGTGCCACGAAGCGATGGCAGGCGCGATTTCAGGCTGAGCCTGGCAGGCGCCTCGGTGCCGACGGTGAGCGTGATCGGCAGGCTGGCCTGCTGCATCGGCCCCTTCGCCGTCAGCGTGACCGTCTGCGAGCCGGTCGGGGCATCCTTCGGCACCTCGACGCGGAGCTGCACCGTGACGTCCTGGTTGACGCCCGCCATCACGGCGCCGACCGGTTGGCCGCCGCCCAGCAGGTCGATCTTCCAGCCGGCGGGAACACCGGCCAGCGCCAGAGCCAGGGGCTCGGGCATCTGACCGGCATTGTTCACCTTCACACGGATGGTCGTGACCTCGCCCGCGCGCACGGTCTGCGAGGGATAGTCGGTGAGCAGGAACAGCCCCTTCACCCCCGACGGATCGCCCTGCGCATGCACGGCCGCGACCGGCAGGACGAAGAGGACGAACAGGAGGGCGATCAGTCGGCGCATGGTCGGGTTCCTGCGTGCCGGGTTCAGGCCGTGGCGCTCGGCCGGGCCTTCATGCGGCCCATCCAGGCCGTCAGGTTCTTGTTCGCGGGATCGAGCGGCTGGCCGACCTTCCCCAGGAATTCCAGGAAGGTGTACAGCAGGATGTCGGCCATCGTGAGCTTGTCGCCCGTAACGAACGGCTTCGATCCCATCTGCCCGTCGAGCCAGACGAGCTTCTTGCGCGCGCTCTCCTTCAGCCCATCCGCCGCCTCGGGAATGCAATGCAGGCGGTCCTGGAACATCTTCAGCCCCTGCGAGAAGCGGAAACCGTTGGCCGCGGGCTCGAGGATGTTGAGATCGATGCGGCGGACCCACATGCGCGTCGCCGCGCGCTCTTCCGGCGTGTCGCCGATCAGCGAGGGCGTGTCCTTCTTGATCTCGTCGATGTACTCGCAGATCGCGGTGATCTCGGCCAGCACCGTGCCGTCGTCGAGTTCGAGAGCAGGACACTGGCCGGCCGGATTGATCTTGAGAAAGGGCTCGCGCCGGTTCTCGCCACCGCGCAGATCGACCTCGACCCTCGGCACGTCGAAGCCCTTCTCGGCCATGAACATCCGGACCATGTGCGGGTTGGGGCCGACCGAATTATAGAATTTCACTTTGCTTTTCCTCCCTCGATGCCCCGAAGCGCTATCAAAGTCAGCGCCAGGGCTCCACGAGAATCTTGGTGTGGCGCTCGGGATTGCCCAGTTCCTCGAAGGCGCCCTTCACCTCGGCGAGGCCGACCTTGCCGGTGATCAGCGCATCGGCTTCGACCTGTCCCTCGGCCAGCAGGCGAAGGCAGCGCGCGAACTCGTCCGGCGTGTACCCCAGCACGAACTGGATCGAGAGTTCCTTCACGATGCCGAACAGCGGCTCGATGCGGTCAGGTTCCATGCAGACGCCAGCCACGACGATGCGGGCATCTCGCGGCGCCGCCTCGAAAACCTGCTGCAGCAGGCCCGGCACGCCGACGCATTCGAAGATCACGGCGCGCTTGCCCGGCGCCAGTTTCGCGTACGGCGATTCGACCTTGGGATCGATCACGATGTCGGCGCCCATCCTGGCGGCCAGCTCGCGCCGCTTGGGAGAGAAATCCGCCGCGATGATCGGATGGATGCCCTTCAGCCGCAGCCCGACGATGGCGGCCAGGCCTACCGGCCCGCAGCCGACGACCAGCGGCGCATCGTTGTCCTGCAGCGCCGCCTTCTCGACCGCATGGATACCGACCGCGAGCGGCTCGGTGAGCGCGGCATGGTCGGCCGACAGGCCGTTCGGCACTTCGAGCAGCAGAGGCGCCGCCAGCACCATCTGCTCGCCATAGCCGCCGGGGAAGTCGTTCGAGTAGCCGACCGTGCGGTGGCCGTCGGCCTGCGGGATCACCGGCATCGAGCAGACCAGCGTGCCCGGCTTCAGCTTGCGCTCGGTGCCGGGACCGTAATCCAACACCTCGCCGCAGAACTCGTGGCCGAACACCACGTCGCGCGAGAGGTCGAGCGGCACGCGGCCGGGAATGCGCTTGGACATCTCGACCATGTGCGGCGCATGCTTGGCATAGTGCAGGTCGGAGCCGCAGATGCCGCAGCACAACGTCCTGACCAGCACCTGCCCCGCCGCCGGCACCGGCGCCGGGACCTCGGCCACGACGATGTCACCGCCGCGCAGGACCGCCGCCCTCATTTGATGAACTCCCGCGTGGTGGCCACGAAATCATCGAGCCGGTCGTGCTGGACCCAGTGGCCGGCGCGCTCGAACTCCACGACCTGGGCGGTCTTGAAATGCTTGATGCGGCCGTCCTTCTCCGGATTGGAGGCCCAGCTTTCCTTGCCGTAGACCAGCAAGGTCGGGCAAGTGATCCGCGACCACAGCTCCTCGATCGCCTCGTAGCTCATGTCGTACGGCTGGTTGACACGCACATAGTTGTCGAACTTCCAGCTGTAGGTGCCGTCCTCGTTCTGGTTGACGCCCTGCTCGGTCAGGTGGCGGGCCTGCGCGGCTGAGAGATGCTTGTTCTCCTCCTGCATGCGCTTGAAGGCGTCCTCGATCGTCGGGTATTTGCGCGGCCCCCGGGCCGACAGCTTCCGCTGCTCGTCGATCCACTCGGTCATGCGTTCGCTCATCGGCTTGTTGCCGCGCTCGGCAATCACCTTGGGCGACGGCCCGAGGCCTTCGATCGCCACCAGCTTGCGCACCTTGTCGGGATGGATGCCAGTGTAGCGCAGGCAGATGTTGCCGCCCAGCGAATGCGCCACGATCGTCACCGGCGCCAGGTTCTGCTGGTGGATGAGCTGCGCCAGGTCGTAGATGTAGGCCGCCATCGAGTAATTGCCGTCCGGCGACCACTGGCTGTCGCCATGCCCGCGGAGATCGGGGCAGATCACGTGCCAGTCCTTGCGCAACGCCTGCGCCACCCAGTCCCAGTTCCGGCAGTGATCGCGCCCGCCGTGAACGAGGAGAAGCGGCGGCGCTTCCGGGTTGCCCCAGTCGACATAATGCAAACGCAGACGCTGTGAGAAGAAGACCCGCGAGGTGGGACCGGGCATGCCATTCAAGGTATTCATCCGGTCAATTTACCGGCTGCGGTCGCTTCGGCACAATGGAGGACATGACGCCCCTTCCGCCCTCGGCCGCCAGCGCAGAACACCTTACCGACGTGCTTCACCGGAATGGCGCGCTGGGCAGCGGCCGCGTCTCCGCCGTCTCGGTCGACAGGACGTTCCCGACAATACTGTCCCTCGTCCAGCGGCTGCGGCTCACCTACGAAGGCGCCTCCCCGGATGCGCCGACGTCGCTCATCTTCAAGACCGACCTGCCGAATCGTCCCGGGGCAAACTGGGAAAGCGGCCGAAAGGAAGTCGCTTTTTATACCACCGTCGCCCCTGCAACGCCGGATGGCCTCCTGCTCCGCTGCTTCGAGGCGCACCACGATGCAGCAAGCGGCGCATGGCACCTACTGCTGGAGGACCTGACCGACTCGCACCTGGTTGCGACGCAATGGCCGGTACCGCCGACGATCGCGCAAAGCGAGGCGATCGTTCGGACGCATGCAAGATTCCAGGCCGCGTGGTGGGACGATCCGCGACTGGGCGTGACGATCGGCACCTGGCCCGAGCCGAAGGCCGTCCGGGACTGGCTGAAGGATCTCGCAGCGTCCTATGCAAAGTTCGCGGACATGCTGGGCGACCGCCTGTCGGCGCAACGGCGCGCATTCTACGAGCGACTGTTCGACCAGGCGCCTCGCGTACTCCAGCGCTATCGTACGCGGCGCAACCTGACCCTCGTACAGGGCGATTCCCATACCTGGAACTGCTTCCTGCCGCGCGACGGTTCATCGGACACGGCCAGGCTGTTCGACTGGGATGCCTGGCGGCCGGCTTCCGGCGCCGAGGATCTCGCCTACATGATGGCGATGCACTGGTATCCGGACCTGCGCCAGCGTGCGGAAGGCCATCTGCTCGATTGTTTCCATGCCAAACTGACCAAACTTGGCGTGACGGGCTATGACCGGTCGTCGCTGCAGGACGACTATCGACTGGCCGTTCTGTGGCTGACGACCCGCCCGATCTGGATGCAGTCCGCCGGGATCCCGCCGGTGATCTGGTGGAACCATCTGGAGCGCATTCACCTGGCTGCCGACGATCTCGACTGCCGCGCACTGGTATCGTGACACGCAGGGGCGTTTGCGCGAAACTTTCCGCATGATGAGCCCCGAGCAGAACGAGCTGATGACCCGCGTCGGTCCGGGCACCCGGTGCGGCGCGTTGATGCGCCATTACTGGCATCCCGTGGCCCTCGCCGACGAGCTTCCCGCCGAACGGCCAGCCAAGGCGGTGCGCGTGCTGGGGCAGGATTTCGTGCTGTTCCGCGACGAGCGCGGCCGGCACGGCCTGCTCGACCGCGACTGCCCGCACCGCGGCGCCGATCTCGCCTTCGGCCGCCTCGAGGATGGCGGCCTTCGCTGCCTGTTCCATGGTTGGCTGTTCGACGTCGACGGCAAGTGCCTGGAGACGCCCGCCGAACCCGAGGGCAGCGTGCTCTGCCAGCGCGTCCGCCAGCGCAGCTATCCGGTCGTGGTGAAGAACGGCATCGTCTTCGCCTATCTCGGTGAAGGCGAAGCGCCCGCCTTCCCCGACTTCGACTGCTTTCTCGCGCCCGGTACGCACGCCTTTGCCTTCAAGGGACTGATCGAGTGCAACTGGCTGCAGGCGCTGGAGGTCGGCATCGACCCGGCGCACGCCTCCTACCTGCATCGCTTCTACGAGGACGAGGATACTGGCGCGGCCTACGGCAAGCAGTTCCGTTCCGCCTCCGCCGATTCCGAAATCCCGATGACCCGCCTGCTGCGCGACTTCCCCCGGCCCAAGCTCGATGTCGAGGCGACCGACTACGGCCTGCGCCTCTTCGCGCTGCGCAAGCTGAACGAGCAGCACACGCATGTGCGCGTCACCAACCTCGTCTTCCCCTACGCCTTCGTGATCCCGATGAGCGCGGAGATGACGATCACGCAGTGGCATGTGCCGATCGACGATACGAGCTGCTACTGGTACGCGATCTTCACCAGCTTCGGTAAGCCGGTCGACCATGCCGCGATGCGCGAGCAGCGGCTGAAGCTCTACCAGCTTCCCGACTATCGCCCGCTGATCGGCCGTCACAACGATTACGGCTACAGCGTCGCCGAACAGAAGAACCAGACCTTCACCGGCATGGGCTTCGACATCAACGTACACGACCAGTGGGCGGTCGAGAGCCAGGGCCGCATCCAGGACCGCACGCGCGAGCATCTCGGTACGACAGACAAGGCGATCGTCGCCTACCGCCGCATGCTGCTGTCGGCCATCGGCCAGGTCGGCAACGGCGAGCGGCCGATCATGTGGCTGGACTGCCAGCGCGCCGCCACGATCCGCGGTCCCGTCGCGATCGACGGGATGGGACCTACGGAAGGTTGGGAAGCCTACTGGAAGGACGTCGATGTGCGTCGCCGCCGCTCCTCGAGCTGGGCGGCAGACACTGTCCCTCCGCTGGTCGCGTAGCCATGACGCTGGTCGAACGCGCGGGCCTCTGGAACGAGGAACGCAAGGCCGCTACGCGCGAGGCCGAGCGGCGCATGAAGGCGGGCGAAATGTCCGTCGTACGCCTGGCCTTCGCCGACCAGCACGGCATCCTGCGCGGCAAGACGATCGTGGCGTCGGAAGTCGACGCGGCGCTGAAGAACGGCGTCGGCTTCACGACGACGATGCTGCTGAAGGACACGTCGCATCGGACGGTCTTCCCGGTCTGGCAGCCGGGCGGCGGCTTCGGCATGAAGGAGCTGGAGGGCGCGGCCGACGTGGTCATGCTGCCCGATCCCACGACCTTCCGCGCCCTGCCCTGGGCGCCGCACTCCGGCTGGATGCTGTGCGACATCTACTTCGCCGACGGCCGGCCGATGCCACTTTGCACCCGCTATATCCTGCGCAGGACGCTCTCGACCCTGGGAGATCGCGGCTACGATTTCGTCGCCGGCCTGGAAGTCGAGTTCCATCTGTTCAAGCTTGAGAAGGCGAAGCTGGGCGTCGGCGATGCCGGCCAGCCGGGCGAGCCGCCCGACGTGTCGCTGCTGAACCAGGGCTACCAGTACCTGACCGAGCAGCGCTACGACGAGATGGATCCGATCCTGGAGATCCTGCGCACCAATCTGGTCGATCTCGGCCTGCCGCTGCGCTCGCTCGAAGTCGAGTTCGGTCCAAGCCAGGTCGAGTTCACCTTCCGCACCGGCGCCGGCCTCGAGCCCGCCGACACGATGGTGCTGTTCCGCAGCGCCACCAAGCAGATCGCCCAGCGCAACGGCTTCCATGCCACCTTCATGTGCCGGCCGAGGCTCGCCAACGTCATGTCGAGCGGCTGGCACCTGCATCAGTCGCTGACCGACCGGAAGACGCACGCCAACGCCTTCGTCGACACCAACGAGACCCTGTCGGCGACCGGCAGCCACTACATGGCCGGCCTGCTCGAACATGCACGCGCCGCCGCCGCCTTCAGCACACCGACGCTCAACGGCTACAAACGCTATCGCCCCTTCTCGCTCGCGCCCGACCGCGCCATCTGGGGCCGCGACAATCGCGGCGTGATGGTGCGCGTGCTGGGCGGACCGGGCGATCCGGCGACGCATCTCGAGAACCGCGTCGGCGAGCCCGCCGCCAATCCCTACCTCTACATGGCGAGCCAGATCGTCTGCGGTCTCGACGGTCTCGACCGCAAGCTCGATCCCGGCCCCTCGGCCGACAAGCCCTACGAAGCCTTGGCGCCGCTGCTGCCGAGGTCGCTTGCCGAGGCGCTGGCGGCGCTCAGGGAGAACCACGTGCTGCGCGCCGGGCTCGGCGACTTCTTCGTCGACTACTACACGCGCCTCAAGCAGGCCGAGATCGACCGCTTCGAGCTGGAAGTCAGCGACTGGGAGCAGCGGGAGTATTTTTCGCTGTTCTGATTCGTCCGTCTGGATCAGAAGAGACCGCCATGAGCGCCATCGCCGTCGTCACCACCGTCGCCAACCGCAAGGACGCCCGTTCGCTCGCGCGGGCCCTGGTCGAAGCGAAGCTCGCCGCTTGTGCGCAAATCTCCCGGATCGAAAGTGTCTACACCTGGAAAGGCACCGTCGAGAGCGGCAAGGAATATCGCATCCTCTTCAAGACGCTCGACGAGCACTACGCCGCCGTCGAGCGCGCGATCCTGGACCTGCATCCCTACGAGGTGCCTGCGATCCACGCTTTCCCGATGGTGCACGTCTCTCCGGCCTACGCCGCGTGGATCGAGGAGAGCGTGGCCGTCTAGGCCCGGCCGCTCTCCAGCATTTCCGTCCAGCGCTTCTGCATTTCTTCCGGACTTACGACTTCCTTCGTCGCGGCGAGGAACCAGCGATAGCCAAAGGGGCAGGCAATCATGCCGGAGCGGTCGCCGTAGAACTGGTCCTGCACAGGCCGCACCAGGGTCGCCCCTGCCGCAACCGCGCGCTCGACGGCTTCGTCGGCGTCGGGCACGGCGATGTGGAACGCAACGGGAGAACCACCGATGGCGCCCGGGCTCCTCGCCCCGAAGTCAGGATATTCGTCGTTCATCATCAGCACCGTGTCGCCGATACGGATCTCGGCATGCCCGACCCGGCCCGCCGGCTCGACCAGCCGGAACAACTCCACTGCGCCGAAGGCCCTGGCATAGAAATCGATCGCGGCTTTTGCGTCGTGCACCGTCATGTGCGCCCGCACAGTCTGACCCGCGGGTGCGGTCTTTGCGGTCATGGCATCACCTGTGTTATATTACGTTACGTATCGTAACGTTAATAGATGCCTCGTCAAGCCTCCTCAGCCCCACCGGTCCGCGGCCGTCCCCGCGATCCGCGGACCCGTGCCGCCATCCTCATCGCAGCGCGGGCGTTGCTCGAGCGTGGCGGCCTGACAGCCGTCACCATCGAGGCGATCGCGCAGAGCGCCGGCGTGAGCCGTCCCACCATCTATCGCTACTGGCCGAACGCCCCCGCCGTGGCCATGGCGGCGTTCCTTGAGACGACTGGCGCCGCCGAGGCGTCCAGCAAGCCGCGAAACGCCCTCTCCGCCTTGCGCGCGCAGCTTCATGCGCTGGCAGATGCTTTCGCCGCGCCTGCCGGCCGAAGCGTCGCGGCCATGGTGGCGGCCGCCCAATCGGAGACCGAACTCGCCAAGGCTTTCCGCAACGAGTTCATCGCGCGCAACCGCGACGCTACCCGCGCTCTCCTGGAACGATGCGTAGCCGACAAGGCGATCGAGCCGCCGGAGGACATCGAGCTGACGCTCGACCTGGTGTTCGGTCCGCTTTTCTATCGCCTGCTGATGGGCCACGCGCCTATCACGCGGAGCTTCGTCGATCGGCTCGTAGACCAGGTCATCCGCGCACGATGCACCTGAAGCCGACATGGCTCGTCGTCGTGTCGATCTGCTCGGCGTGGCGCGCCGCGGGGCGATAGCGCTTGCAGTAGCTGGGGGCACAAAGATGCGAGCCGCCCTTCAGCACCTTGCGCGCGATGCGCACGGGATCGCGCGGATCGTAGCTCTGTTCCAGTGTTGCACCGCGCGGATTCTCCGGCACGCAGCAGGCTTTGGCGGCATCGGGCGCGTGCTTGGCAGCATACCAGTCGGTCGTCCATTCCCAGACGTTGCCGATCATGTCGTACAGGCCGTAACCGTTCGCCGGATAGGCCTTCACGGGCGAGGTGCGCGCGAAGCCGTCGGCGCGGGTGTTCTCGTGTGGAAAAGCGCCCTGCCAGGTGTTGGCCATGTGCTTGCCGCCGGGAGTGAGTTCGTCACCCCAGGCGAACTCCGCGCCGTCGAGCCCGCCGCGCGCGGCGAACTCCCATTCGGCTTCCGTCGGCAGTTCCTTGCCGGCCCACTTCGCATAGGCCTCGGCATCGCGATAGGCGATCTGCACGACCGGATGCTCGTCGAGCCCGCCGATATGGCTGCCCTTGCCGTAGGGCCGCCGCCACGTCGCCCCGAAGGTGAAGCGCCACCACTGGCTCCAGTCGACGAGATCGACGGGCTTCGACGGCGGGGTGAATACGAGGCCGCCGGCCTTCAGCATCCCGGGACGTGCGCCGGGATAGTCCTTCGGGTCGGGGTCGATCTCGGCCCAGGTGACGTGGCCGGTCGCCTCGATGAACCCGCGGAACTGCGCGTTCGTGACAGGCGTCTCGTCCATCCAGAAACCGGACACCGTTACGGTGTGAACCGGCTTCTCCTCGACATAGTGATGGTCTGAGCCCATGCGGAACGTGCCGCCGGGAATGCGGACCATCCCGGGGTGCGATGTGGCGGCTCCGGTAACGTGGCTCATGGCGCTCAGTCCTACACGCCTCTCGGCCCTGCCGCCACGCGAGGCGGCAGGGAGGTCGGATGGCGAATGGCCGGGCGACGGCCTTCCTAGTTCGCGCCCTGCGGGGGAGCGGTGAGTTTGTTAAGCACGCCCTCGAGGTTGAACGAGCCGGGCTTCTGGCGCGGCGGGAACTCAACCAGCGTCTTGATGAAATTGTTCACGTACACCTGCGCCGGCACCAGCAGGAAGATGCGATCGATGCGCCAGCGACCGTAGCCCATCCCCTCGTGGTCGGCGCGCTCGAACGGATCGGCCCTGAGGTCGAACAGCTTCGGCACGCGCAGGGTCACCATCGGATCCTGCCAGACGTCGAACCCGTGCTTGCGCTGCTCCATGAAGGCCAGCTTCCACTTGTCGTAGCGGAGGCCCGCCAGTCCGCCGTCGTCTGTCCAGTAGAAGAACTCCTTTCGCGCGCTGCCGGTGCCGTTCTTCAGCAGCTCGCGCTGGTCGTAGCCGTCGAGATGGACCTTGAAGCTCTTGGCTCCGAAGGTGGCGCCCTGCTTCAGCTTGGCCGCAAGATCCGTCTCGCCAGCCGCGGCCAACAGGGTCTGCAGCCAGTCCTCAGCCGAGAAGACCTCGTTGATCTCGGTGCCGGGCTTTACCAGGCCCGGCCAGCGCACCATGGCGGGCACGCGATAGCCGCCCTCCCAGTTGGTGTTCTTCTCGCCGCGGAACGGAGTGGTGCCGCCATCGGGCCAGCTCATGACCTCGGCGCCGTTGTCGGTCGTGTAGATCACGATCGTATTGTCGGCGATCTTGAGGTCGTCGAGCTTCTTCAGGAGTTGGCCGACCTGCCCGTCATGCTCGACCATCCCGTCGGCGACGACGCCGAGACCGGTCTTGCCCTCGGACGAAGGCTTGAGGTGCGTCCAGATGTGCATGCGCGAGGAATTGACCCAGGCGAAGAACGGCTTCTTGTCGCGATTCGCGCGGTCGATGAAGTCGAGCGACGCCGCAACGAATTCCTCGTCCACCGTCTCCATGCGCTTCTTTGTGAGCGGACCGGTGTCCTCGCACTTCTGCTTGCCCCACTTGCCGAAGCGCGGGTCCTCGCCCGGGGTTTCCGTCGCCGTGGCAACGCACTTCAGCACGCCGCGCGGGCCGTACTTGGCCTTGAAGGTCGGATCCTTGGGATAGTCGATGTTCTCGGGCTCCTCCTCGGCATTGAGGTGGTAGAGGTTGCCGAAGAACTCGTCGAAGCCATGCACGGTCGGCAGAAAGTCGTTGCGGTCGCCCAGATGGTTCTTGCCGAACTGCCCGGTCACGTAGCCCTGCGGCTTCAGCAGGTCGGCGATGGTCGGATCCTTCTCCGACAGTCCCTCGGGAGCGCCGGGGAGGCCGACCTTGAGCAGGCCGGTCCGGATCGGCGACTGGCCGGTGATGAAGGCCGCGCGCCCCGCCGTGCAGGATTGCTGGCCGTAATAGTCGGTGAAGATCGCGCCTTCGCGGGCGATGCGGTCGATGCTGGGCGTGCGGTAGCCCATCATGCCGCGGTTATAGGCGCTGATGTTCCAGTAGCCGATGTCGTCACCGAAGATGACCAAGATGTTGGGCTTGGCCGGGGTCTGGGCCTGTGTCGGGACCACCCCGCCCGAGATGCCGACGAGGAGCGCCGCCGCCGACAACAGCCGCCTGATCGAGTTTTTTGCCATAGTCCGCCCTCCTGTTTATCAGCGGAAATATGTTCTGTTGGGCGATGCAGAGCAACACAACGAACGATGCGGTTTATGAATGGATATCGACCTCACGCTCTCGTCTTCGCGAAGCACCGTCACTTCGGACGAGCCGCGTCGCTCGCGAAGAGAGATCCATCAAGGCGCTCCTGATCTCGACGGACGACCACGCGTGCGGCAGGCCGCCCTTGCCGTCTGCAGCCCTGCGTTGCGGCTGGTCAGCCGCGGACGCGGCTGAGGACGGCCTCGGTTTCGCGCACCATCGACTTCACCAGCTCGCCCGCCGGCATCTCGCGCGCCAAGGTCGGCGCCTGCCCGCTCCACAGCGGCGTGAAGTCGGTCGAGCCTGTGGACTCGGCCGGCCCCCGCAGCGGCTGGGTGGCCTCGGCCGTCAGCGGAAAGGCCGGCGCCTCCAGGCTCATTGGTCCCACCTCGCGGACGATCCGATTCACGATGCCGCGCGCAGGCCGGCCGGTGAAGACGTTGGTGAGAACCGTGCTGTTGTCGCCCGCCTTCTTCAGCGCTGCGCGATGCAGCGCGCCCGTTCGAGCTTCCGGCGACAGCATGAAAGCCGTCCCGATCTGTGCGCCTGCCGCGCCCAGCGCCAGCGCCGCCGCGATGCCACGGCCATCGCCGATGCCCCCAGCCGCGATCACCGGAACCTTCACTGCGTCGACAACCTGGGGCACCAGTGCCATCGTGCCCGCCTGACGTGCGATATCGTCGTCGAGGAACATGCCGCGATGGCCGCCCGCCTCGGCGCCCTGGGCGATGACGGCATCGGTGCCCTCGCCTTCGAGCCATCTTGCTTCCTCGGCCGTCGTCGCCGAAGCGATGACGACGATGCCGGCGGCCTTGAGGCGCTGCATCAGCGTCTTCCCAGGCAGGCCGAAATGGAAGCTCGCCACCTTGGGCATGAATTCCAGCACCAGGTCACAGGCGGCGGCATCGAAGGCGGCGCGCGACGGTCCCTTGGTGCCCGGTGCCACGCCCAACTCCTCGTAGTATCCCGCGAGCTTCCTGCGCCACGCCGCGTCGCGCGCGGCATCGACCGTCGGCGGCTTGTGCACGAAGAAATTCACGTTGAAGGGCTTGGCCGTGCCCTGCTTCACCATCTGGAATTCCTGCCGCAGGCCATCCAGCGTCAGCATCGCGCCCGCAATCGAGCCCAGCGCACCGGCCTCGGAGGCCGCGACAGCCATCTGTGGCGAGGTCACGCCGGCCATTGGCGCCTGGAGGATGGGATGCTCGATGCCGAAAAGATCGAGAAGGCGGCGGTCCTGCCAGTTCATGGCTGTTCTCCTGTTCACCGTTGCAGTCTAGGCGACATGCGGCATTCCAATCAGTGATTTATATTAATCAATACCATCTGATAATCTGATGCCATGGATGCAAAGGATCTCGCCACTTTCGAAGCGGTGGCGCGTCTCGGCGGCATGGGTCGCGCCGCGCGCGAACTGAATACGGTGCAGTCGAACGTGACGCAGCGCGTACGCCGCCTCGAGGACGCGCTGGGGGTGTCCCTCTTCGAGCGCAGCCGGGCGGGCGCCCGCCTCACGCCGGCCGGCCAGCGATTGATGCCCTATGCGACACGCGTGGGCGCGCTGCTCGATGAAGCCGGCCGTGCCGCCCGCGACGATGGCGCGCCCCGCGGCACGCTGACCGTCGGCTCGCTGGAAACGACCGCGGCACTGCGGCTTTCACCCCTGCTCGCCTCCTATGTACGCGCCCACCCCGGCGTCGATGTCGTGCTGCGCACCGGCACGACGGCCGAGATGGTGGAACGCGTTCTGAGCCGCGACCTCGAAGGCGCGTTCGTCTGCGGGCCCGTCGTCCATCCGCAACTCGTCTCCGTGCCCTCCTTCGCCGAGGAACTCGCGTTCCTGACCGCCCCGACAGAATCGTCCCTGACATCGGCGCTGAAACATCCGGACCTGCGCCTCGTCATCCTACGGGCGGGCTGCTCCTACCGGCAGCGTCTGGAGGAGCTGCTGGCGCGGCGCGGCGTGGTCGGCCTGCGCCGCCTGGAATTCGGCACGCTGGAGGCCATCCTGGGTGCCGTGGCGGCCGGGCTCGGCGTGACTCTGCTGCCGCGCACCCTGATCGGCCCCGCATGGCGCGGCGGATCCGTGCGGGCACATCGCCTGCCCGCATCGGAATCGCGTGTGCAGACGGTCTTCGTCCGCCGCCGCGACATGCTTCCCTCCAGCGCCCTGCTGGCCTTCCAGAAGCACGTTACCAGGGGAGACGCCAAATGATGCGCGGCAGCACCACGGTCTTCACCGTCGCGGACGTGGCGGCCAGCCTCGCCTACTATCGCGACCGCGTCGGCTTCGACGTCGCTTTCGAGTACGGCGCTCCAACCTTCTATGCCGGTCTGTGCTCGGGCGAGGTTTCCCTTCACCTGATCGCGGCCGCGCAGGCCCCGCGCCCGCCCGGCCATGGAGCCGTCGTCATCTTCGTCGACGATGTCGACGCGCTGCATGCCGATCTCCTGCGCCGGGGTGCGATCATTCTGAATCCGCCCGAGGATCGGGATTATGGACTGCGCGACTTCGGCATTGCGGATGCCGACGGCAACATGATCTTCTTCGGCACCGAAACGAAGCAGCGTTGAGCGAGGGTAAAATGGAGCTTTGGCAGTACGACGCGACCGACCTGGCGCGCCTGATCCGCACCGGGCAGGCCTCGGCGCGGGAAGCGGTCGATTCCGTCCTCGCCCGCCTGCACAAGGTCAATCCCGCGATCAACGCCGTCGTGCGCGTGCTGGAGAGCGAAGCCCGCGCCGAGGCTGAGACAGCCGACGCCGCGCGCGCGCGCGGCCACGCCCTGCCGCCGCTGCACGGCGTTCCCGTCACAACCAAGATCAACGTCGACCAGGCCGGCCTGCCAACCGACAACGGCGTCATTCCGCTGAAGGACCTGATCGCGCAGGAAGACAGTCCCGTCGTCGCCAACCTGAAGCATGCCGGCGCGATCATCGTGGGCCGTACCAATGCGCCCGCCTTCTCGATGCGCATCTTCTCCGACAATGCCCTGCACGGCCGCACGCTCAATCCGCGCGATCCCAGTGTGACGCCCGGTGGCTCGAGCGGCGGCGCGGGGGCCGCAACGGCAACCGGCATCGGCGCGATCGCCCACGGCAACGATATTGGCGGCTCGGTGCGCATCCCCGCTTACTGCAACGGCGTGGTCGGCCTGCGCACCGGGTTTGCCCGTATTCCCTCCTTCAATCCGACCGGGGCCGCCTCCGGCCGCCCGATCGGTGCGATCCTGATGGCGACCCAGGGCCCGCACACCCGCACCGTGCGCGATGCACGCCTGGCCCTCGAAGTCATGGCGCGGGGCGATCGGCGCGACTGGCGATGGAACGACGTGCCGATGCGCGGCGCCCCTCCGGCGCGGCCGATCAGGGTCGCGATCGTGCCGGAAGTGCCCGGCGGCAAAAGCCACCCCGCCCAGGTCGCGGCGGTGCGGCTGGCCGGCAAGCATCTCCGCGGGGCCGGCTATGTCGTGGAAGAGATCCTGCCGCCCGACATCGAGCGCTGCGTCGAGTTGTGGCACCAGATCTGCGTCACCGATGTGTTCGGAGGCCTGTGGCCGATGATGCAGAAGATGGGCGATCCGGATGGGATCGCCGCCATGCAGGCCTGGCTCGCCATCCACAAGCCGGTCGATCTCGCGACTTACATCGGCGCCCTGACGGAACGCGAGGCGCTGCTGTTCAAGTGGATGACCTTTATGCAGCAATGGCCGCTGGTCATCTTCCCGACCTTGTGCGACCTGCCGCCCAAGCAGGTGGCCGACATCACGCCGGACGGCCAGCGGGGTGTGCTGGAATCCATGCGGTCCGCCCTGGTCGCGCCGCTGTTCGGCCTGCCCGGCCTCGCCGTGCCGGTCGGAAGCCACGGCAAGCTGCGGACCGGCGTACAGATCATGGCGATGCGCAACCGCGAGGACCTCTGTCTCGACGCCGGCGAGGTGATCGAGGCGGCCGAAGGGATCGTGACGCCGATCGATCCTGCGGGCGCCTGACCTCGCTTACTTGATGATCTCGCGGAAGATGCACTTCTCGGCGCCCTCACCCGAGACCGCGGCCCGCCTGGACCACTGCCAGAGCGGGTTCCAGTAGGATTCGATCAGCGCGTCGACGGCCTTGCGGTCGTCGATAATGAAGCCGAACTCCTGCAGGTTGACCGGGTACATGTTGTCGGAGCCGATATAGAAGATGCGGTCGTCGACCATCCAGAGCTTGGAGTGGTTGGCGATGGTCTTGCCGCCAGGCCAGGAATCGTCCGGCCCGAAACGGAAGGGCGCGAGGTGGAAACGGCTGCACAGCAGCGCGTTCACGGGATCGGGGCCCTTGCGGATGGCGTACCGAGATCGAGGGTCGGCCGTGTCGATGCGTTTCTGCACGATGTCCTTCAGGCGCTTCGCCAGAACCTGCAGCGGGACGTCGTTGTAATACGGACTCCCGCCATTGCCGATCGAGCCAGGGTTAGAGAGCACGACGTAGACGTCGCCATCCCGCTCCATCAGGTCGATCATCTCGTCGAGCGCGCTCTCGGCAAACAGCGTATCCGAGCGCCCCAGACGGAAACCCAGATCCTGCTGGGCGATGCGAATGGACTTGCGTGCGGCGCCGAACATGAGATCGCGCGCCAACTCGCTCTGGTTGGCGAAGTCTTCGGTGATGCCGGCGCCGAGGCGACCGATGCCCATGATCTCGACGCCGCCCGTGCCTGCGGTGACCCGGCGCGCCGCCAGGGCCGCCGGGCAGCGCTGGCCGGGCTCGCTCCGACCCGGGACATAGGTCACGAGCGAGATCGAGTCCTTGTAGTTGAGATTGCTGCAGACATAGCTCCACAGCCGGTCGGCAAAGCGCGAAGCGCTGGCCGCAGCGGGGCCCCTCACCTGCATCGACAGGTCGTGGACCGGGTTGTCGGTGAGGTAGTCCTCGGTCCAGAGATTGTGGCCGCCGACGATGGCCTCGCGGCCGTCCACCACGATGAATTTTCCGTGGTTCCACGAAAAGCTGTT
This sequence comes from Reyranella humidisoli, assembly GCF_019039055.1. Taxonomy (NCBI): domain Bacteria; kingdom Pseudomonadati; phylum Pseudomonadota; class Alphaproteobacteria; order Hyphomicrobiales; family Reyranellaceae; genus Reyranella; species Reyranella humidisoli. The sequence continues at coordinate 3,750,537 of NZ_JAHOPB010000001.1, read as the reverse complement.
GCAGGATTCGAGGACGGTGCAGGTCCGCATCGCCGAGACGCTGACCGTGACACGCGATCCCGGAATGTCCCGCGCTGTTTCCGTAAGCTCCTTGAGGAAGGCTGCCGCATCGACGCCCTTGGGCGGAAACTGCCCGATCAAGAACCGGACCTCGATCTGGCGACGGCTGAACGCCAGCTCGGCAATGGCGGCCCGCAGCGCGGCGGTGAAGCGCCCCGTTGGCGCCGGCTGCAATTGGACGATGTCGACGCTCTGCCGCGCACTGGCGACGAGAGCGTGAATTCGAAGCGTGAGCGCATCGGAGTGACCGAGACAGACTTTGCGCGCCGCGGTGCGCAAGCCCGGGGTGCGCGGCCAGATCGTGCTGCAGGTGCCGCCCCTGCAGTCGCCATCCGTGCTGCAGGCCGGCAACGAGATGTCGGGTTCGCAATCCGTGCAACCCATCTCGAACCAGGTGAGGTCGTCGGCCCTGCGGCCCCAGCGATTGGGAGTCTGCACCAACCAGTCGACCGCGAGGCTGTTGCCGCGCGTCAGGTCGTAAGTGATGCCGGCGAAGGTGCCGTCGGGGTCGCTTTTCGCCAGCTCGCGCTGCAACTGCAGCAGTGGATCCGGCGCGGACAGGTCGGGAGACCTGATGTTGCGCTCGCGCATCAGGGACACGATGGAAGTTGATGAGCGCAGGATGCCGAAATCGCGTTCGGCCTGACTGTCGCTGACGGCGCTGCTCGGGATGTCACCGCTGCAGGAACCGGCCACGACAAGAATCAGCAGCGAGGCAAGGCGTCGGAACATGGACAGGGACATAATCGAGTCCCAGACTGGCGCGCAATCACGGCTTCGAGAGAAATGGAAATTCACCATGGGCGAAACGCTCCTGCAGACCACCGTCGTCGGCTCCTACCCGCAACCGGACTGGCTGGTGAACCGCGAGATGCTGAGCAAGGTCGTCCCACGCACCCGCCTGAAAGAACTGTGGCGTGTTCCCGAGCCCTGGCTCGAGCAGGCCCAGGATGACGCCACGCTCCTCGCCATCCGCGACATGGAGCGGGCCGGCATCGACATCGTCACCGACGGCGAGATGCGGCGGGAAAGCTATTCCAACCGCTTCGCCACGGCGCTGGAGGGCATCGACGACGAGAATCCGGCGGAGATCGTGAACCGTACCGGCAATCGCACGCCGGTCCCTCGGGTCGTCGGCAAAATCCGGCGCACGCGGCCCGTCGAGCTGCGCGACATGCAGTTCCTGCGCGCCAACACCGGAAAGCTGGCCAAGATCACCCTGCCCGGCCCCTTCACCATGGGGCAGCAGGTGAAGGACGAGTTCTACAAGGATGCCGAGGCCATGTGCATGGATTACGCGCAGGCCGTGAACGAGGAGGCACACGAACTCGTCAAGGCGGGCGCGGACGTGATCCAGCTCGACGAGCCGTGGTTGCGTAACAATCCTGACGAAGCGCAGCGCTATGCCGTGAAGGCGATCAACCGCGCCCTGCAGGGTCTGACGGTGCCGACCGTCGTGCATCTCTGCTTCGGCTATGCGGCGGTCGTGACCGGCCTGAAGCCCACCGGCTATTCCTTCCTGCCGCAGCTTTCCGACACGATCGCGCAGCAGATCTCCATCGAGTCCGCACAGCCGAAGATCGACCTCGGCGTGCTCAAGGACCTGGCGCCCAAGAAAGTGATGCTGGGCGTGATCGACCTCAGCGATCCCGCAATCGAAACGCCGGAAAAGGTCGCCGAGCGCATCCGCGCCGGGCTGAAGCATATCGGCCCCGACAAGCTCCTGCCGGCGCCCGACTGCGGCATGAAATACCTGCCGCGGGCCACGGCATTCGGGAAACTGAAGGCGCTCAGCGAAGGCGCGGCGATCGTCCGCAAGGAACTCGGTTAGGAGGCGACCTTGCAGGCCAGTGTGCCGTAGTCACGTTTGCCCTTGATCGGCTCAATGGCCATCTTCGCGGGTGGCGTCACCGATTTCATCCAGGCGTCGACGAGCGCCTTGTTGGAGTTCGCGTCGAAGAACAGGCAGCCGCTCCTGACGCTCGCGACCTTGCGGATCCACGCCTCCTGCTCCGATCGGAGCCAGAGGCTGTTCTTGGGCGACGTGATGCCGGAGAGCGACCTTAGGCCACCGAAGAAGTAGGACGAATCCGGATGCGCGATGAGATCGTCGAACTTGTACGACCCCAGTTCGACGGGACGACCCCGCAGCCGTTCGCGCAGCAGACGGAAGAACTCCTCGGCCTCGGCAAAGTCCGGATGGTTCCGGAAGGCCGTCTGGTAGCGCGGGATCGGTGAGTAAAGCGACGCCAGGTCGGCAACCTGTCCCCGGTTGCTTCGCAGTTCGCGATAGAGCTCCACCGTCGCGACCGTGTCGCGCCACGTGCCACCTAGCCCTGCCACCCTGCCCGCGAAATCGTTCCGCTCGTCGATTGCCGCCTCGACGATCAGCGCCAGCGACACGGCCATCAATGCGGTCCGTCCGGCTCCCGGGCCCACGCAGCGCCAGATGAATACCGGCATCATCAACAGGAGCAGCGGCAAGAGGAAGGACGGTCCCGCAAGGTGGGAAACGTCCGCCCGCATCAGGGCGAACAGATGCAGGATGAAAGCGCCCACCAGCACGCCGGCGAACTTCCGCACGAAGATCCGAGTATTCTCATCGGAGGATCCCCACTTGCGGCCCAGGAAGGCCGCCAGCAGGCCGAGCGTGACCAGCAGCAGAACGACCAGTCCATAGGTCAGCAATAGCGGCCTGAATTCGTCACCCGACACCGACAGAGCGGACTGGAACCGTCCGTGGACGACCTTCAGCGTGATCTCGATGCCGAGATTGTCCGACCAGATCGAGTTGGAGACGCCGGCGGTCACCAGGCTCGATTTTGCGTTGGCCAGCGCCATGACCTCGAAGAAGTGCGACGGCCCGACGAAGGCCGAGACCAGCCCGACGAAGAGAACGATCCCGGTCACGGCAAAGAGCGCCGCGAACCGTGCGATCGCCCTCAGCCCCATGCCGGATGCCGGACCGAACAAAGCGAGCGAGAAGGCGAACACCAGGAAGCCCGCCGTCAGGTTCTCCTGGCTGAGGAAGCCGCCGATGCCCCAGCCGGCACCCGCCAGTACCGGCGCCAGCCAGCCTCGACGCGCCGAGCCGGCGCCGAGCAGCAGCCAGGCGAGCCCAAGCGACAGGACGGGAATCATCAGCCAGCGCGTCAGCACCGCCCAGCCCGCGAAATCGATGCGTTCGGCCGGGCTGGGCCACAGCGTCCATCCGATCAAGCCGGCGACGGCCCAGCCGAAGCCCAGGAACTGTTGCACGACCACAAAGAAAACGACGATGCAAACGACGTTCAGCAGGACGTTGGCGGCAAAGAAGCCGTGATTGCTGAAATGAACCAGGTCGATCAGACCGCTCAGCAGCACCTGGTTGCCCGGCCCATACTGTGTCTGCGCCTCGAGATACGGCACCGCGCCAAGCTTGATCTGCTGCAGCGAACTCAGATGGACATGGGAGTGGATGTCGTAGAAGGGCGCCAACGCCGTGTCGTTGATGACGCCGACACCGCGCAATGCCGGCAGGCCGAGCCAGCAATAGGCGATGACCGCAATGGCAAGGGCGCCGAGGAGTTGCAGCGGCCATCTGCTTCGCCCATCGCCCACGTCCGGACGGACCACGGCGGGTGCCCCCTCCACGCCGGCCACCCAGAGCCAATGGAAGGCGATGAAGGCGCCGCCGCCGAGATAGCCGAACACGAGGGCGCGCTTGTCCATGCGACCCCAGTCGATCACCTCGTCGCCCGGCGCGATGGCGCCGGACGGTGCGAGCGCGAGATAGCAGAAGCCGCCGATCGCGCCGACGACGCCCACGGCGTAGAGCAAGGGACCCGCCCCTGCCCCGCGCTGCCGCGTACTCAGATGAACTAGTCCGAGCGCCACGAGACCAGTCGCAAATCCCGTCAGCAGGAACAAACCACGCGAATCGAGGATGGCGACCTCGACGATCATCAGGATCGCCGCGGCGAGGCAGATCAGGCCTTCGCGCGCGATCACGCCGCCGCCTTCCGGAAGACCGAGGACCTGCCCCAGATCAGCCGGTTCGAGACCACGAAGCGCCAGATGACGTCGATGAAGATGCCGGTGCAGGCCGCGATGAACGTATGTCCCTTGAAATGGACGTAGGTGAGCTGCGCGGTGCTGACATTGGCCACGATGCCGAACGAGGCGATGACGCTGTAGAGCAATAGCCCCTTGTAATAGTTGCCGCTTCTCAGCCGCGTCGTCGGATAGGTCAGGATATTGTTGATCGTGAAGTTGAAGATCATCGCGGTGATCGTGGCCAGCGCCTGCGATACCCAGAAGACCGCTCCGGCGGCGAGGCAGGCGTAGAGCATCGAGAAGTGGACGCTCGAGCCGATCACGCCGACGCCAACGAAGCTCACCAGCCGCGGCGGCACCAGGCCTGCCGACAGTTTGGAGATCACGTCACAGAGCAGTGCCCACAGGATATGGGTTTGCCGCAAGGGCCGCCCGCCGATCGGCGCGCGGACGTTCGACGGCAGTTCGCGCAGGCTGGCCTTGCGGTTGAGATGCACGAGATCGAAGAAGACACGGAACGCATCGCCCTGCATGCGCGGGATCGAGCGCAGGAAGAACGCCCGTGACGTCGCGAAGAAGCCGGTCAGCGGATCGGCGAGGTCGCGCCCGAGATAGAGGTTTATCAGCCTGTTCGCGAGGTTCGCCGGCATCGGCCGCGCGCCCGATGCGATGTCACTGCCCTCTTTCAGGGCATCGAGCATCGACGGGATCAGTGCCGGGTCGTGCCGCAGGTCGCCGCCCATCACCACGACGGTCTCACCGTGTGCGGCCTGGACGCCCCAGTGAACCGCCGACGCGCTGCCCCGATCCTGGATGCGCTGCAGGCAGCGGACATTCGGTCTGTCCTCTGCGAACTGCCGCACGATGTCGCCGGTACCGTCGGACGAATTGTCGTCGACGACGATCACCTCCCACGACCGGTCGCCGAGCGTCGCCGCAAGACCTTCGATCACGAGGCCGATATTGGCCGCCTCGTTGAAGGTCGGCACGACGATGGAGAGGCTGGTCATCGGCCCATCGTCACGGGCGGGCCGTGGCCACAAGCAGATTGCCTGCGCCGAGATACTTCATCCCCCTCTCGATCGCGTGCATCGTATTGGCAGTACCCAGGCCGAACACGGCGGTGAAGGGCGCCAGGCCCACCGCCGAACCGACCGTCACGTCGCGATAACCGGCAGCAGAGAGATGCGCCGCGAGCAGGTCGCGCCGGTACTTGTTGATGTGCTGCTCGATGTAGCTCACCGGCGACAGGGCGTTCACGCCGAGCTCGATGATCGGCCAGAGCGACCGATAGTTCGGGGTCGTCACGACCAGAACGCCGTCAGTGGTCAACAGCGAGCGCGCCTCGGCCAGCAGCCGAATGGCATCCTCGGGCACGAGATGCTCGATCAGCTCGATCACGGTGACCGCATCGAACCGCTCGCCCGCCTCCGCGAGATCGGCCAGCGAGCGGGTCGAGAAGCGATGGGCCGCACTTCCGTAGGTTCGGGTCGCATAGTCGACCTGGGAGGCGCTGAGATCGACGCCGAGCGCCTCCATGCCAGGCAGGTAATTGCCGATGAACGTGCCGGGGCCGCAGCCGATGTCGAGCAGCCGGCGCGGGGCTGCCAGATGGGCAACGACCGTCCGGAATTTCAGGTCGTGCCAGCAGAAGCGAACGCCGGTTCTGCGTTGGTAGATCTTGTCGTAGAAGCCGGCCGGGATCCGGTTTTCATAGTCGTAGACGGCATCTTGCATCGCTGTTTTCCGGCCGCCCCCGACCTTTTCTTCATGCATGCTGCAAAGCCGTCTTCTCGACAGGTTGAGGCGTGTGTCTTGGACCGCAACCGTCGAAGCCGCAAGTACCCGTCAGCGTCCGATTTTTCCCTTGAGTACGGTGCCGGCATAAGCGCCCGTCGCCTCGCCGTTCTCGAAGGCCATGGCGCCGTTGACCAGGGTGGCCCTGATGCCCTCGGCCTTCTGCACGAGGCGCCTCGCCCCGCCGGGCAGGTCGCGCTCGACCGTCGGCAGGCTCGGGCGGATCCGATCCTCCTCGAACAGGTTCAGATCGGCCCTGAATCCTTCCCGAACCATACCGCGATCGGTCATATCCCAGGCAACGGCATTGTCGTGCGTGATCTTCTTGACCGCTTCTTCCAGAGTGAAGGCGCCTCGTTTACGCACCCAGTAACTCAGAAGATGCGTCTGCAGTGACGAGCCCATCTCCTGGGCCACGTGGGCGCCGGAGTCCGAGAAGGTCGCCAGAGTTCGCGGATGCTTCAGGATGCCCAGGACGTCGTCCGGCGTCTCGTTTACCAGCGGCTGGACATAAACCTGGTTCTCGTTGGCCAACGAGAGGTCGATCATCACCTCGACCGGATGCTTGCCTCGCGCCTTCGAAAGCTGCTCGACCGTAGGATCATCCCAGTCGACGCCGTTCAGGACGTACAGATTGGAATAGTCCGGCTTGCGGGGATCGGTCGTTGCCGCCCCGCCGCCCTGGAAGACGTTGTCGCGCGGCTTCATACGCTCTTCGGCGGCCACCAGCTCGCGGCGTACCTCCGGATCGGCCAGGCGCCGCTTCTGCTCGTCGAGCGGCAAGTCGCGGACCTTGCGCCATGCCGGCAATACGTCGAACGGCAGATAGGATTTCAACGAGAAGATCGCGTTGATCGAGCGTGTCGTGCCCTGGCCGAACATGCGGCCGCCGGCCGCCACGGTCTCGTCGATGTAGCGCGTCTGATAGGCCCAGCCCGTCGGATCGTCCCCCTGCTTGGTGGCCAGCACACCGAACATGATCGGACGCTTGTAGGCCAGCGCCACCTCACGCAGCCGCGCGAGGAACGCACGATGCGCCGCGCCGCTCGCGATGTCGGGCCCGACCTGGAAGATGCCGGCGTCGAGCTCGGCCATCGCCGCCACGATGCGATCGATCTCCTCCCATTCGGCGATGCGGCTGGCGACGGGCGTATTGTCCGGCGTCACATGGGTCGACGCGCGCGAACTCGAGAAGCCCATGGCCCCTGCACGAAGCGCTTCCTTCACGAGATCGGCCATTCGGACCATCTCGTCCTCGGTCGCCTTCTCGGTGAAAGCCCGCCTGCCCATCGCATACATGCGCAGCGCCGAGTGGCCGATATACATGCCGTAGTTGATCGCCTTGGGCAGGCGCTCCACGGTCGCGAGATATTCCGGGAAGGTCTCCCACGTCCAGTCGATGCCGGCCGCCATTGCTTCGGTCGGGATGTCCTCGACCGCCGAGAGGCAGCGCGCATAGAGATCGCGGTCCTCGGGCTTGCAGGGCGCCAGGGCGAAGCCGCAATTGCTCATCACAACCGAGGTGACGCCGTGCCAGCACGAGCAGCTTCCCAGCGGATCCCAGGCGACCTGCGCGTCCATGTGGGTGTGGCCGTCGATGAAGCCCGGCGAGACGATCAGCCCGTCGGCATCGATCGTGCGCGCAGCCGGCGCGGTGATCCGGCCGACCTCGGCAATCACGCCGTCCTTGATGCCGACATCGGCCGAGAAACGCTTGCTGCCCGAGCCGTCGACGACGGTGCCGCCACGGATGACGATATCGTGTGCCATCACAGGCGATCCTTGTTCTCGACGATCTTCCAGTAGGTGTCCTTGGCGGAGATCTTGCCGCCGCGGAACGTATAGATGTCGCAGCCCTGGTAGTTCAGCTCCTCGCCGTCGGCGCCCTTGCCGATGACGGTCCAGACCGAGATCGCCCGGTTGCCGGCGAAGATGTACTCCTTGTGGTCCCAACGCATGTCGGGGATCACCTTGAAGCGCTCGGCGAGCGTCTTGCGGATCGTCTCCTTGCCCCTGAGCGTGCGGCCGACCGGTTCGGGCCCACGCGCCAGCCAGAAGGTGGCGTCGTCGGTGAAGTGGGAAACGATGCGATCGACGTCGCGGCTGTTGAAGGCGGCTGAGACGGCCTTCATCAGTTCGGGCGTGGCGACATCGTCGTTTGCGGCTGCAACGTCCGGCATACGAAACCTCCCTCGCTGGCTTTTCCCGACGATTGCAGGCTTCGCACAACCCGGCAAGCGGACAACCACAAACGGCTCCAACCGTGCTAGCGTGGCCGCAACAAACGGGGAAACGCCAAGTGTACGACTACATCATCGTCGGCGGCGGGTCGGCGGGCTCGGTCATGGCCAATCGCCTGTCCGCCCGCAGCGCCAACAAGGTACTGCTGTGCGAGGCCGGCCAGGACACGCCGCCCGGCCAGGAGCCGAAGGAGATCGCCGACAGCTACTCCGGCACAGCCTACTTCGATCCGCGTTTCCATTGGACCGAACTGAAGGTTCATACCCAGGTCATCAGCCACAACAATCCGCACGAGGCCCGGCCACCACTGCGCAAGTACGAACAGGCGCGCGTGCTGGGCGGCGGTTCCTCGATCAACGGCCAGATGGCCAACCGGGGCGCGCCGACCGACTACGCCGAGTGGGAAAGCCGCGGCGCCACCGGCTGGGGCTGGAACGACGTACTGCCCTATTTCAAGAAGGTCGAGCGCGACCTCGACTTCGACGGGCCGCTGCACGGCAAGGACGGCCGCATCCCCGTGCGCCGCATCCCCCGTGAAAAGTGGGCCGGCCACGCCCAGGCGGTCGGCAAGGCCTTCGAGGCCAAGGGCTTCAAGTACCTGCCCGACCAGAACGGCGAGTTCGTCGACGGCTACTTTCCCGTCACCCACTCCAATGCCGAGGAACGCCGAGTGTCGGCGGCCATGGGCTATCTCGATAGCGAGACGCGCAAGCGCGCGAACCTCACCATCTCGACCGACACGCAGGTCACCTCGCTGCTGTTCGAGGGCACGCGCTGCGTCGGTGTGATGGCCCGCGTCGACGGCAAGGAGCAGGAATTCCGCGGCCGCGAGATCATCCTGTCCAGCGGCGCCATCCATTCGCCGGCGCACCTGATGCGGGCGGGCATCGGTCCGGTGGGCCAGCTCGCCGAACTCGGCATTCCCGTGGTCTCCGCCCTGCCCGGCGTCGGCCAGCGCCTGATGGACCATCCGTCGATCGCGCTCTCCTCCTTCATCAAGCGCGGCGCGCGGCTGCGCGAGCACACGCGGCGCCATATCCATGTCGGCCTGCGCTACTCCTCGAACCTGCCGGGCATTCCCAAGGGCGACATGTTCGTGGCCGTGGTCAGCAAGTCGGCCTGGCATGCAATGGGCGAGCAGCTCGCCTCACTGCTCACCTTCATCAACAAGACCTATTCCGAGACCGGCCAGGTCAAGCTCGCCTCGCGCGACTGGCGGAGCGAGCCGGTCGTCGAGTTCAACCTCCTGTCCGACAAGCGCGATCTCGACCGGCTGATGAGCGGCTTCAAGCTGATGGCTGCCGTTCAGATGACCGACGCGCTGCGGGCGGTGACCGAAGTGCCCTTCCCAGCCTCCTACAGCGACAGGGTGCGCCAGATCGGCGTGGTCAATACCAAGAACAAGTGGCTGACCCGGCTGATCGCCACGATGCTCGACGGCCCGGCGGCGCTGCGCCGCTACATGATCGAGAATTACGTGGTCGAGGGCTTCACCTTCGACCAGGTTCTGAACGACGACGACGCGCTCGAGGCCTTCGTGCGCAAGGCCGCGATCGGCGTCTGGCATGCCTCCTGTACCTGCCGCATGGGCCGTGACGACGATCCGATGGCGGTGGTCGATACGCAGGGCCGGGTGCGTGGCGTGCAGGGCCTGCGCGTCGTCGACGCCTCGATCTTCCCCGTCGTACCGTGTGCCAACACCAATTTCCCGACGCTGATGTCGGCCGAGAAGATCTCGGACGCCATGCTCGCCGGTCACTGAGGAGCAGTCATGTCGGTCGTGCTGGGTACGGGTGAGCATCGCTATCGGGTCGTCGAGAACTGGGCGAAGCTGCCAGACGGATGGGAGTTCCGTGACGTCGCGGCCGTGGCCTGCGACAGCAAGGATCGCGTCTATGTCTTCAACCGCAGCGAACATCCGATGATGGTGTTCGACAAGGACGGCAATTTCCTGCGCTCGTGGGGCGAAGGCCTGTTCAGCCGCGCCCACGGCATCCATATCGACAGCGACGACAATCTCTTTTGCACCGACGACGGCGACCATACGGTCCGCAAGATCAGCACCGAAGGCAAGGTGCTGATGACGATCGGTGTGCCCAACCAGCCCGCGCCCTTCCTGAGCGGCAAGCCGTTCAACCGCTGCACGCACACCGCGCTGTCGCCCAAGGGCGAAATCTACGTCTCCGATGGCTATGGCAATTCCCGCGTCCACAAATACTCGCCCGACGGCAAGCACCTGATGTGCTGGGGCACGACCGGCACCGATCCCGGCGAGTTCAACATCGCGCACAACATCGCTACCGACGCCGACGGCTGGGTCTATGTCGCAGATCGCGAGAACCATCGCGTGCAGGTGTTCGACGGCAACGGCAAGTACGAAGCCCAGTGGAACAACATGCATCGGCCTTGCGCGCTCTATTGCTGCGGCGGGGCGAAGAACCCGACCATCATCATCGGCGAGCTGGGGCCCGGCATGCCTGTGAATACGCACCACACGAATCTCGGCCCGCGCCTCTCCATCGTCGACAGCAAGGGCAAGACCCTGGCCCGCCTCGGCGGACAGGACGGCCCCGGTCACGAGACCGGCCGTTTCCTGTCGCCGCATGGCCTCGCGGTCGACTCGCGCGGCGACATCTATGTCGGCGAGGTGAGCTACACCAACTGGCCGAGCACCTTCCCCGGCACACCGGTGCCGAAATACCTGCGTTCGTTGCAGAAACTCGAGAAAGTCGTCTGAGGAGAATGGTTATGGTTGAACGCGTACTCGTCGTCGGACCCAAGGACACGCTGTCGATGGTCGACGACCTGGCCCCCAAGGGCTACGAGATCGTCAAGGCGCTGCACAATTCGCCGGAGCAGAAGGCCGCCCTGCCCGGTACCCACTATTTCGTGGGCTTCATCCAGCAATACGTGACCCCACAGCTCTTCAAGGATGCGCCGAACCTCAAGCTCATCCAGATGCTGAGCGCGGGCTACGACCGCGCCGACCTCGAGGCGGCCCGCAAGAGCGGCGTGCCGCTGTGCGCCAATGGCGGCGCCAACTCGGTCGCCGTGTCGGAGCATGCGATGCTGCTGATGCTGTCGGTCTCGCGCCGGCTGATCACCCAGCACAACAACGTCATCGCCGGCCGCTGGCACGGCAATTCGCCGCCGACAGTCCACGAGGTGCGCAACCGCGTGCTGGGCATCATCGGTCTCGGCACGATCGGCAAGAAGGTCGCCAAGCTGGCGCTCGCCTTCGGCATGACCGTGCACTACTACGACATCGCCCGCCTCAAGGAGGAAGAGGAAGACGCGCTCGGCGTCCGCTTCCGTCTGCTGCCCGAGATCCTGAAGCACTCGGACATCGTCTCGCTGCACGTGCCGCTGAACAGCTCGACCCGGCACATGATCGGCAAGGACGAACTCGCCGCCATGAAGAAGTCGGCGATCATCGTGAACACCTCGCGCGGCCCCGTGATCGACGAAAAGGCCATGACCGCCGCGCTCTCCGCCGGCAACCTGTTCGGCGCCGGCCTCGACGTGTTCGACGAGGAGCCGACCCCGCCGGACAATCCCCTGCTGAAGCTCGACAATGTCATCCTGACCGCGCACCTCGCCGGTCCGACGTTCGAGAGCAACATCACCCGCCTGCGCAACGGCTTCGACAACGTCCAGCGCGTCGCCCGAGGCGAACCCGCCCTCTGGGTCGTGCCTGAACTGCTGGAGTCGAAGAAATGAGCCGGATTGCCCGCAGGACCATACTGGGGGCGGCCCTGGCCGCGCCCTTCATCGCCCGCGAGGGTTTTGCCCAGGGCGATTGGCCGAAGGGACCCGTGCGCTGGGTCGTGGCCTTCGCTGCCGGCGGCGCCGCCGACACTGTGGCCCGCAACATCGGCGTGCGCGTGGCCGAGATCATTGGCCAGCAGGTGATCATCGACAACCGTACCGGCGGCAATGCCGTCGTGGCGGCCAATGCGGTGCTGCAGGCCCCGCGCGACGGCCAGACCTTCCTGGTCGACGCGGCCAACCAGATCACGAACACCCTGCTGATGAAGGACCTGCCCTTCGACTACGCGCAGACCTGGGTACCCGTCACCCAGCTCGCGAGCTTTCCGCAGGTCGTCGCCGTGAAGCAGGACTTCCCGGCAAAAACCTTCCAGGAATACATCGCGGCAGCCAAGGCCAAGCCCGGAACGATCAGCTACGGCACGCCGCCGGCCGCCGGCATGGCCCACATGGCCGGCGAGGAACTGCAGCGCCGCGCCGGCATCAAGCTGATCCACGTCCCCTATCGCGGCGGTGCCGACGCCGCGCGCGACATCGGCGCGGGCGCCGTCGATTCGGTGATCATCACCACCAACTCGATCCGTCCGCCCGTGGCAGCCGGTCGCGCGCGCGTACTGGCCGTCACCAGTCTCAAGCGGTCCTCGGCCTTTCCCGACGTGCCGACGATCGCCGAAAGCGGCTATCCGGGCTTCGACCTGAACGACTGGAACGGCCTGTTCGCCGTCACCGGCACGCCGCCCGCCCTGATCGACCGCATGCAGGCCGTGGTGGCCGAGGCCATCAAGGACCCCAAGGTGAAGGAACGGCTCGATCCGACGGGCGCCGACCTGGTCGCCAACACGCCGGCCGAGTTCAAGACCTGGATTGCCGGCCAGCGCGAGCTGCTGGGCAAGCTGATCGTCGAGGCCGGCATCAAGCTGCAATAGGACGAAGAGACACGACAAGTGTCGAGCGGGCACCGCGCGCCGTCGGTGCTCGTCGTGCTACTCTTTTTCCATGCAACCTGACGGACTTGCCTTCTATGGCGTCCAGAGTGCAACGACCGATCCCGGCCAGCGCACGACCCTCGATGCCGATCTTCCATCCGATATCGAGACGCTTGTCGCGATCGTGCAGGGGCTCGTCGTCGACAAGGATTTCGTCGGGCTCTACGGCCTGGATCTCGATGCACAGGCGCGTCTTGGCGAGGTCGATACCCGCTACGCGTCCGACATTTATCGAAGGCTGATCGAGAAGGATCCTCGCCCTCTCCGCAAGCCACGCGAACCGGGCGTTCGCTTCGTCGGCAGTTGCCGCGACTATGCGCTGCTTCTCTGCTCGCTGCTTCGACATCTGGGCGTCCCGGCGCGATTGCGCTTCGGCTTTGCGACGTATTTCTCGAAGAATCCCGACTCGTTCAGCGACCACTGCGTCTGCGAATACTGGAATGAGGCGGAGAATCGCTGGGTACTCGTCGACCCCAACGTCGATCCGGTCGTGAAGTCGAGCCTTGGCGTAACGGCCAATGCCCTCGATCTGACGCGCGAGGAGTTCGTGGTCGCGGCCGACGGTTGGCGACTGGCCCGCGAAGGCAAGGTCTCGCCCGACCGATTCGGTGTTCCCAGCATCGGGATCCAGGGACTCTGGTTCATTCGCGGCAGCCTCATGCGGGATCTCGCTGCGCTCAACAAGGTAGAGCTGCTCCCCTGGGACTATTGGGGCCTCGCCGACAGAACGCCGATCGAGACGTTGCCGACGGGGGAATTACCCGTGCTCGACGCGTTGTCAGCGGTGCTCGACAAGCCGGACGAACTCGGTCCGGTTCGATCGACCTTCAGCCGGCCGGAGTTTACCGTTGCCGGTTTGCTCCGAAGCTTCTCCCCCCTGCGTGGTGATACCAGGATGGTCCTTCGTTAGCTTCGTCCCTACGCAGCCCGGAGCTCCACTCTGTAGGTCTCCTCGAACCGAAGGATCGCCGCGAAGGAGACCGCGGCGGCCGCCATGATCATGAAGGCCGGGCTGAAATCGTTCTCCGTCCGGTGAACGAGCCAAGTGGCGACCAGCGGACTAAAGCCACCCAGGACGCCCAGGGTCACGTTGTAGCCCAGCGCAATCGCCGTGCAGCGGATCTCGGCCGGCACCGCCTCGACCATCAGCGCCGGCTGGGCGCCGATGAAGCCGCCAACAGACAGGACGAAGCCGAGTTGCCCCAGCAGGATCAGGGACGGATGGCCCTGGTGCATCAGCCAGAAGAACGGCAGCGCGCCGACGAAGCCCAGCGCCGCCGCGCTCAGCATCACCGGCCGCCGCCCGTAGCGGTCCGAGAGCCAGCCCATCAGGACCATGACCGGCAGCATCACGATCATGCTGACGGAATTGATGCCCAGCGCCGTCGCCGGCTCGACACCGTCCGCCGTCTGCAGCCAGCTCACGATGTAGACGAACATCAGGTAGAAGCCGACCGAGTTGAACACCGAGAGCGCCGCGATCTTGCCGAGCAGCGGGCCGTGGTTGCGCACCGTGTCGAGCAGCGGCGAGCGGGCCTTGGGCGCACTGCGCGGTGCCTCGTGGACGTGTCGACGCAGCACGATGCCTGCAATGCCGACCAGAAGCCCCAAGAGGAACGGCAGACGCCAGCCCCAGCTCTCCAGAGCCTGCTCCGACATCACCGACGCCAGCAGTGCGCCGGTCGCCGACCCGAGCAGGATGCCGCCGATGGCACCGCAGCACCCCAGCGCCCCCACCAGGGCGCGCCGGTTGGGCGGCGACTGTTCGATGATGAAGATGATGGAGGTCGTGTATTCGCCACCGACCGAGAGCCCCTGCACCATGCGCAGGAGCGTGAGCAGGATCGGCGCGGCGATTCCCAGCGTGTGGTAGTCCGGCAGGATGCCAACCAGGAAAGTCGGAATGGCCATGGCCGCGACGGAGAAGGTGAGAGCCGCGCGCCGTCCAAGCCGGTCGCCGATCGCGCCAATCACCGCGCCGCCCACGGGGCGCATCAGGAAGCCCACGGCAAAGATTCCGAAGGCCGCCAGCACCTGGGCCACGGGATCTTCGCTTGGGAAGAAGGCGCGACCGATCGCGGCGGCGAAGTAGCCGTAAACCGCGAAATCGTACCATTCCAGCACGTTGCCGATGGCTCCGGCCGCAATGACCCGGCGCGTGTTGCCCCGCTCCATACCCACTCCCCCGAGCCTATGAAGAAGGATCCCTCGCTACGCTCGGGATGACACGAATGCTGAACGCTGGTGTCATCCTGAGCGTAGCGAAGGATTCTTCGCTTTGTCTCAAAATGATCGGCCGATGATCAACCGTAGACGAACGCGCGATCCTCCAGGTCGATGGCCGGGAAGACGTTCTTCTCGTTCCAGTAATCCTGGGTGTGCTGCCACTCCGGCTTGTCACCACGCTTGGGCAGCAGGTGCATGCCGCGCATCAGGTAACCCGGATTGAAGTTCTCCGGATCGATCCAGGGCAGCAGCTCCATGCCCTTGTCCTCCGGCCGCAGGGCAACCTCGACCTTGCGGGCCTGGTGCTTGTCCATGTGGTCCAGCAGGCGACAGACGAAGTCGCCCACCAGGTCGGCGCGCAGTGTCCAGCTCGCACGGAAGTAGCCGAACACCCAGATCATGTTGGGTACGCCGGTGAACATCATGCCGCGATAGGTCACGGTGTCGGCGAAGTCGACCGGCTTGCCGTCGACCGCGAAGGCGATGTCGCCCATCACGGAGAGGTCGAAGCCGGTCGCCGTCACGATGATGTCTGCTTCCAGCGTCTTGCCGGACTTGAGGAGGATTCCCTCCGGCACGAACCGGTCGATCTCGTCGGTCTCGACTGAGGCCTTGCCGCCACGGATCGCCTTGAAGAGGTCGCCGTCGGGGACGAAGGCGATGCGCTGCTGCCACGGCCGGTAGCTCGGCGTGAAGTGAGGCTCCAGCGGAAAGTCGGGACCGACATGGGCGCGGACCCCCGCCAGCAGCTCAGCTCGCACCTTGTCGGATTCCTCGAAGGCGCGGCGGGTGAAGACCGACTGGTCGTGCAGGATCTTGCGGCGCACGATCTCGTGGATCCATTCCTCGTCGACCTCGAGCTGCCGCAGCGTCTCGGCCAACTCGATGGCGTTGCGGCCCGGGATGAAATAGGTCGGCGTCCGCTGCAACATCGTGACATGGCCGGCCTTGTCGGCCATCGCCGGAATGACGGTCGCCGCCGTCGCACCCGAGCCGATCACGACGATCTTCTTGCCGGTATAGTCGAGGTCCTCCGGCCAGGTCTGCGGATGGACGATCCGGCCCTTGAAGCTCTCCATGTCCTTCCATTCCGGCGTGTAGCCGACGGAGTGGCGGTAGTAGCCCTGGCACATCCACAGGAAATTGCAGGTAAAGCGGAGCGCCTCGCCCGTGTCGGTCCGGACCGCGTCGATCGTCCAGAGATTGTCCTGGCTCGACCAGGAAGCGGACTCGATGCGGTGGCGATAGCGGATGTGCCGCGCGATGTCGTTTTCCTCGATGACCTCGCCCATGTAGGTCTTGATCTCGTGCGCCGTGGCGATCGGCTTGCCCTTCCACGGCTTGAAGCGATAGCCGAACGTGTGGAGGTCGCTGTCGGAGCGGATGCCCGGATACTTGTGGGTCAGCCAGGTACCGCCGAAGCTCTCCTGCGTCTCCAGGATGACGAAGCTGCGGTCCGGCATCTGCGTGGTGAGGTGATAGGCGCCACCGATGCCGGAAATGCCGGCGCCGACGATAAGAACGTCGAAATGCTCGGTCTTGGCGGCCGCGTGCCTCGCAAGGGTGGTATCCGGCATGGGAAGGCTCTTTCCTGACTGGTAATATCAATCGCAGTCTTGCTTGAACATGAGCGTCCAGACCAGTCCCCAGATGCCACGATCCGAAACAGGTCCGAAAGGCCGCGCCGCCCGCGTGGCCGTGCTGCTGATCGTGGCCGTGATCGTGGGGCTCGGCCTGTGCGAGGGCCTCACCCGCCTGTTCCTGCCCGCCTTCGATCCCTCCGGCCAGTTCGAATTTGCCTATCCGGTCGGCTCCCTGATGCTCGGCAAACCCGGCACCGTCGCCCGCCAAGCCAAGAACACCGGTGACTACGACGTCCCTGTCCGGATCAATATGCACGGCCTGCGCGATGATAACGACGTCTCCGCGGCAACCGCAGGTGAGATTCTGGTGGTGGGCGATTCATTCACCTGGGGCTGGGGCGTGGAGGCCAGGGACCGGTTCTCCGATCGTCTCCAGATCCTGACCGGTCGCCGCACCTTCAACCTGTCGACCCCCACCGATATCGAGGGCTACGCCGAGTTGCTCGCCTACGCCCGCTCGCTGGGCGCCAGGGCGGACCGCGTGGTGATCGCGGTCTGCATGGAAAACGATCTTCACCGGTACGCGACCCGGTCCGATGACGAGGCATACCCGTCCGACGCCGTCTCGATCCGCCACTGGCTGTCCACCCACTCGGCTTTCTATCTCTTCGCCCTGACGGTCGTTCACCAGACACCGTGGCTGCGGACGCTCGCCGTGGAGGCCGGGCTGATCACACCGAACCTCGAAGGGATCGGCCGCAACGACGACGACCCGGCGGTCGTCGCCGCCTCAGCCGACCGGCTGCTCGACATCGCCCGCCAGTATCGGGCGCTCGTCGTCCTCATTCCGTCGCGCGCCCTCTGGGTCGGACCGTCCCGCGCGGTCGAGGATCGCGTACACCAGGCATTCGCGGGCGCGCTCCGGCAGCGCGGCATCGACGTGCTGGACCTGCGGCCGTTGCTGGAGGCAAAAGGAACGCCGCTTGCCTACCACTTCGCCAATGACGGACATTGGAATCCCGCCGGCCATGCGCTGGCAGCCGAGGCTATAAGCCAGCATCTCGCCCGCTAACGGAAGTACCCTCATGCACGACAAGGTCGACGTCCTCATCATCGGTTCCGGCGCCTCGGGCGCTGCCGTGGCCTGGAGCCTCGCCGATACGAAGATGCGGATCCTCTGCCTCGAGCAGGGCGACTGGGTGAAGCCCACGGACTACCCCACCAATGGCCGGAACTGGGAAGCGCGCCTGTTCAGCGACTTCGCCATTAACCCGAACCGCCGGGCACGCGAAACCGACTACCCGATCAACGACGCCAACTCGCCGGTGAAGGTCGTGAACTTCAACGGCGTCGGCGGCAGCACCATCATGTACACGGCGCACTATCCGCGCCTGCATCCGTCCGACTTCAGGGTGAAGACGCTGGATGGCGTGGCCGAGGACTGGCCGGTCGACTACCAGACGCTGGAACCCTATTTCGCCGAGAATGACCGCATGATGGGTGTTGCGGGGCTGGCCGGCGATCCGGCCTACCCTCTGCATCACCCGCCGATGCCGCCGCTGCCGCTCGGCAAGTCGGGCCAGCGCTTCGGCAAGGCGCTGAACAGCCTCGGATGGCACTGGTGGCCTTCCGATTCGGCCATCGCCACGGTCGAGTATGACGGCCGCGCGCCCTGCATCAATCTCGGCCACTGCACGCCGGGCTGCGCCCAGGGCGCCAAGGCCAGCACCGACATCACCTACTGGCCGGCGGCGATCCGCGCCGGCGTCGAGCTCAGGACCCGCGCCCGCGTTCGCGAGATCACCACCGACGAGACCGGGATGGCGACCGGCGCCATCTACTACGATGCCGACGGGCAGGAGCATTTCCAGCCGGCCGAGATGGTCATCGTGGCCTGCAACGGCGTCGGTACGCCGCGCCTGCTTCTCAATTCGGTGTCCGGCAAATTCCCCAACGGCATCGCCAATTCGAGCGGGCTGGTGGGCAAGAACCTGATGTTCCACCCCTTCGCCCTGACCTACGGCTATGTCGACGAGCCGCTCGATGGCAATCACGGGCCGCCGCTCAACCTGTGGAGCCAGGAGTTCTACGAGACCGACCGCAGCCGCGGCTTCGTGCGCGGCTATACCTTGCAACTCCATCGCGGCACCGGCTCGATCGTCGAGGCGATCACCAGCACCGCCGCTGGGCGCCTGCCGTGGGGTGAGGATCACCACAAGGTCTATCGCTCGCTGCTGAACCGGCGGCTTGCGATGTCGACCATCACCGAGGACCTGCCCGAGGAGCACAACCGGGTCACGCTCGATCCCGTCCTCAAGGACTCGAACGGCATCCCCGCGCCGAAGATCGACTACACGATCGGCGAGAACACGCGGAAGATGATGGAACACGGCATCGCCCGCTCGAAGGAGATCCTGACGGAAGCCGGCGCCACGGGCTTCGGCGTCGAGGCGCCGATCATGAACGGCGGCTGGCACCTGATGGGGACGGCCCGCATGGGCACCGACCCGGAGCGCTCCGTGGTCAACGAATGGGGCCGCAGCCACGACGTCAAGAACCTGTTCATCGTCGACGGCAGCATCTGGGTCACCTCGGGCGGCGTGAACCCCACCTCCACCATCCAGGCGCTGGCGCTCTACATCGCCGACAGCATCAAGCAACGTCTCGCCAACGCCACGCTCTTCGACTGAGGCCCACGACATGACCCAGGAAACCCTGAACGACGCCGAACTACGCGACCTGCGCGCGCTCGCCGGCCTCATGATCCCCGCCAGCGGCACCTACGGCGTGCCGGGGGCGGACGACGAGCTGATCTTCGCCGAGATCGTGAAGAACCTGGAGCGCGACATGGCCGATGCGCGGACGGCGCTGAAGCAACTGGCCGGGCTCTCGGGCGGTTCCTTCGCCGCACTCTCGCTGGAGCGCCGTGCCGAGGTCGCCGCCCATTTCAAGCAGGAGGGCGGCGCACCCCTCTTCGCCCTCAATCGGGTAGTGCTGCTCTGCTACTACCGGGACGATCGGGTCATGCGATCGCTCGGTCAGGAGCCGCGCGCGCCGTTTCCCAAGGGCCATGTCGTGGAACAGGGCGACTGGTCCCTGCTCGATCCGGTGAGGCAGCGCGCGCCGATGTGGCGCCGCGTCTAGCCCTGCCCGCGGGCCTTCAGCACGAAGCGCATGGCGCGGAAGCTCGAATCCTTCTGAATCGCCGCCGCGACCCGCGGATCGCCGGAGGGATTGCTGAGGGAGATCAGGACATCCGTCTGGGTCTGGCAGGATGCCGCCGCCGTCGCGGCGAGCGACTGTGCGCTGGCGCTGTTGGCATCAGCCAGGTGAACGTTGGCGGCGAGGCAGTTGTCTCGCGCCTCGTAGGCGTCGTTGATGCTCTTCATCAGCTTGGGATCGTCCAGGCCGGCGCCACGCAACGAGCTTGCAGCCTCACAGCCGCCCAGCAGCAGCGGGAACGCCACGAGGGCCGCTTGCAGGGTCTTCCTGGTCGCCGTCATCCGGTCTTCCACTCTCTCATCAACTCGACGCAACAAAATTACAGACGGGCCCGGCCTGTCAAGACCGGGCCCGTCCGTGAACTCTAGTGGCGGCTGATCTCGGCGCGGCCGACGACCATGTGATGGACCTCGTCCGGTCCGTCCGCGAAGCGCAGGTGGCGCTGGTTCACGTACATTTCCGACAGCGGCGACCACTGCGAGATGCCGGTCGCGCCATGGATCTGCATCGCCTGATCGATGATCAAGCAGGCCTTCTCCGGCACCATCGCCTTGACCATGCTGATCCACACGCGGGCCTCGCGATGACCCAGCACGTCCATCGCCTTGGCGGCCTTCAGCACCATGAGGCGCATCGCCTCGATCTCGATCCGCGCGCGGCTCACCAGCTCGAGGTTCTTGCCGAGCTGGATGAGCTGCTTGCCGAAAGCGGTACGCGTGGAGCCGCGCTTGACCATGAGGTCGAGCGCCTTCTCCGCGGCACCGATCGAGCGCATGCAGTGATGGATGCGGCCCGGTCCGAGGCGGACCTGGCTGATCTCGAAGCCGCGCCCCTCGCCCAGCAGGATGTTCTCCGCCGGCACCCGGCAGTTGTTGAACTTGAGGTGCATGTGGCCGCGCGGCGCGTGGTCGTGCCCGAACACGGTCATTGGCCCCAGGATTTCCAGGCCGGGCGTGCCCATCGGCACCAGGATCTGCGACTGCTGGAACTGCGGCGAAGCGTCGGGGCTGGTCTTGACCATAACGATCATGATCTTGCAGCGCGGGTCACCGGCGCCGGAGATGTAATACTTCTCGCCGTTGATCACCCACTCGTTGCCGACCAGCTCGGCGCGCGTGGTGATATTCTTGGCGTCCGACGAGGCCACGCCCGGCTCGGTCATGGCGTAGGCCGAGCGGATCTCGCCGTTCAGCAGCGGCTTCAGCCACTTCTCCTTCTGCTCGGGCGTGCCGACCTTCTCCAGCACTTCCATGTTGCCGGTGTCCGGTGCCGAGCAGTTCAGCGACTCCGAAGCCAGCGCGTACTTGCCCAGCTCGGCGGCAATGTAGGCATAGTCCAGATTGGTGAGACCGCGGCCGATCTCCGAATGCGGCAGGAAGAAATTCCACAGGCCCGACGCCTTGGCCTTGTTCTTGGCGCCCTCGAGCAGCTCCAGCTGGCCCGGCGCCCAGCTCCAGCGATCCTTCCGGCCCTCGCCCAGCTTGAAGAACTCCTCGGTGATCGGAGCGACGTTCTCGGCGATATGGGCCTTCACCGCGTCGAACAGGGGCTGCGCCTCCTTCGACATCGCGAGATTGTTGAGTTCGGCGTCGAGATCGGGGCGGACCGGCTTCTTGGTCGCTGCCGCTGCCTTCTGGGTCATTGAGGTTTCCTCGGGTCGTGGAATCGATCGGGTTTCAGTGCGCCCAATCCCTACAGACCTGAGATTTCCGGTCAATCCCGCATTGGCTAAGCCGTTTCTCGACTCAAGCCGGCCGCTTCGCGGGTAAGATGGCCGCCATGAGCCTGAACATCGTCGACCAGGGCGTCAACAACACCATCTCCTACGCGAAGGGCGATACGCGCCTCCACGGCAAAATCACAGTCCGGGGAAGTGGAAATCGCATCGCCATCGGGCCGGGCGCCGGGGCGTACAACCTGCAACTGAACCTGGGCTCCAACTGCAAGGTCCTCATTGCCGACCACTGCACGCTCGGGGCCCTTTTCATCCATGCCGCCGAAAAGGCCGAGATCGTGATCGGCCGCGAGACAGGTGTCACCGGGCTCGTGCGCCTGCTCCTTCACGAAGCGGGCCGGATCCAGATCGGCGCCGGGTGCCTGCTGGCCTCCGACATCGACATCACGGTGAGCGACATGCACTCGATCGTCGACGTCGAGAGCGGCAAGCGCCTCAACCCGGCAAGGGACATCGTCATCGAGGATCGCGTCTGGATCGGACAGCGCGCGATGATCCTGAAGGGCTCGCACATCGAGGCCGGGTCGATCGTCGGCGCCGGCAGCATCGTGACCGGCCACGTTCCGGCGAATTCCATGGCAGTCGGCGTCCCCGCCAAGGTCATCAAGACCAGCGTGACTTGGGATCACAGGTTGCTCTAGGCCCGCATTGCCAGATCCTGCGGCCTGGGCCGGCGGCTCCCGCAGGACGGGCTTGCTGCGCTTGAAGCGATCGTCAGCGGCGCTTGTCGAACGAAGCGATGCCCGCCCGCTCGATACGACGTATCGTACAAGCGCGTTTCGGGATGCAACGAAAGGTGAGACCGACATGGGAAGACTCGACGGCAAGGTCGCTGCGGTGACGGGCGGGGCATCGGGAATTGGCGAGGCGACGGTCAGGCGCTTCGTCGCTGAGGGCGCGAGCGTGGCCTTCTGCGATCGGGACGGCGAGCGCGGCCAGCGCGTGGCGGCCGAGCTCGAGGCCTCGGGCGCCAAGGTTGCCTTCACCCAGGCGGATGTCGGTACCGAGGCCGCATGCCTCGCGTTCGTGAATGGCGCCGCGCAGAAATTCGGGCGCATCGACATCCTCGTCAACAATGCCGGAATCCGCAAATACGAGAAGATCGACGAGGCGAGCGCGGCCAGCTGGAACGAGATCCTCAACGTCAACCTGATGAGCTACGCCTTCTGTGCCAAGGCGGCGGTTCCGCTCATGCGCCGCAACAAGGGCGGCGCCATCGTCAACGTGGCCTCCGTCCGCTCCGTCATCGCGGGCGGTGGCAACCTGCAGTACGACACCACCAAGGCCGCGATCGCCGGCCTGACGCGGGCACTCGCCGCCGACCATTCGGCGGAGGGCATCCGCGTGAACGCCGTCGGCCCGGGTCCGATCTTCACGCCGTTCCATCAGCGCCGTATCGAGGCGGCCGGCGAGACTGTCGAGCAGTACAACGCCCAGGCCGCGCAAGGCACCATGCTGAAGCGCCCGGGCAGGCCCGAGGAGGTGGCCGCCGCGATCCTGTTCCTGGCCTCCGACGACGCCTCCTACGTCACCGGCGCCCTGCTGTTCGTGGACGGCGGTATGACAGCGCTGTGAGCCGGGTAAACCGGCTCTACACGGAGACGACGTCTATTTGATCGCCAGCAGTTCGACGTCGAAGATCAGCGTGGCGTTGGGCGGAATGACACCGCCGGCGCCGCGCGCTCCATAGCCCAGTTCCGGCGGAATGATCAGCGTTCGCTTGCCGCCGACCTTCATGGTTGCGACGCCCTCGTCCCAGCCGCCGATGACGTGCTGCATGCCGATCGGAAACTCGAAGGGAGAGCCGTGATCGAGGGAGGAGTCGAACTTCTTGCCTTTGGCGCCCCCTTCGAAGAGCCATCCCGTGTAGTGCATGACACAGGTCTGACCAGTGCTGGGGCTCGCGCCGGTGCCGACGGTCGTGTCGATGATTTTCAGGCCGCTCTCGGTTGTCATGGCTCTTTCCTCGAATGGATCTCGTGCGACTTCAGCGATACGAATTAATGGCGACGAAGCCAACCCCGATTGCAGCGATCTGAAGCCCGCCCGTTCGCACAGACTCAGACGCCCAAGGGGGCATCCTGACCGACGACCTGCTTGTACAGCGCGCGCACCTCCTCCGAGACGCGGTGCGTGTCTTCCTTCAGGTTGCGCGGCGTGATCGCGATGAAGGCGATTTCCCAGTTGTCCGGCTTTGGCATGCCCACTTTCGGCACGAAGGCGTGTGGTGCGCCGGGCGCGTTGTGAAAGTGCCCGCCATCGATCACCGGCGTCAGCACCGGCTTGCCATTTTCGTCGATGGAGAAGCCTTCCGCCTCGCCCACGACATACATCGGGAACTGATCGGTACGGCTGGCGATGTGAGTGTGAAGCTCGACCTTCGGCAGGAAAACCGCCGCAACGCCGCGGCCGTGCCGGTTCTGGCCCAGACGCCACGGGCCGGGTCCGGTCAGATCCGGCGCGACGGAGAAGTGATACTCCTCGCGTTCCAGAACGGCACGCAACGCTTCCTTCGGGTTGAACTCGGCACCGGCCGCAGCGCGGGCCTTGCTGAAATCCGCGTAAACGGACTTCATCCACTGAAGCTCGTCATCGGCCAGTTCGTGGTCGAGAACCGGGAGAGTCACGCGATCGGGCATACGAGGCTCCGCTTCCTTATTTTTTCCGGTTTTCACTTTATCCGGGATTCCCCAGACAGTGAGCGAAGTCTGCCGCTCGCTGAGAGAAACGAAAAGGCGATTCGAGATGCGAGCGAGGTCTGGAGCGTCTGCCGCAAACACCCGCCCATACCTGTTTCCGCGTCCTCAGATTGGGGCCGGAGACTGTTCGCTCGAGGCAGGCAATGGCGGAGGGAATGGAGCTGGGATCCAAAGCTCTCTGCGTAGCGGTGCTGGTCGCTGCGGGAGGCTGCGGAGCCCTGCGCGGGCGCATTTTACGCCCTCCGCGTCCGACAGCTTCAGCCGCCCTTTCAGTTGGGCTTTCATGATGCGATTCTCGGCAACCAGATGTTCGTTCCGCCCCGGAAACTCCTGGTCCACCGTCCCCGTCACGTAGGCCGGGATACGCGCCCAATCCATAAACGCCCCCTGCCCTGTCCTGGCTCCGGCGGCATCGGCCGTCCAAAAAATTGTACGGGGCCACTTTCGGCACGGCTATGCTTACCCCGCTTGGGCGCTGGGCTTCCGGTCGTTCGAGTTTTTTGACCAAACGCGGATGACGACTTCCAGGACGTGATTGTCAGCATTCATGCGTTGGGATGGCTGCTCTAGAGACCAGAAGCGCAGCGACAGCATGGAACCCAGACACAACGATGACGTCGCCGTCCTATTCTGTGACATCGCTGGCGTCACTGTCTGCTCGGAGACGGAAAGTGATGAGGCCGCCGGCTCGCGATGTCACACGAGCTAACGGCTAGAGGGTCATGATCTTGTCGGCCCATTCGACGAGTTCGACAAGGACCGGCGGGCCACCCCACTTTGCCTTGTAGGGCACCAGATCGGCCTCGGTTATGCCGCGCGCGTTGGAGCAGGAGTGGCAGGCGTAGAGTTGGATGCCCGAGGCGACGGCCTTGTCCATCACCTGGCTGAGCGGCGGCCAACCCACCGGCACGACAGTCTCGGCAGTGGCTCGGCGGAACAGGGAGACCGCCTCGGCGATCAGGAAGATTTGCACCTCATGGCCTGCCTCGGCGAGGATGATCCCGTGGTCGAAAGGGAATCCGGCCTTGGTCGGTTCGTTCGAGCCCCAATAGCCTTGGATCATGATCTTCAGCTTTTTCTTTGCCGCTTCTGCCATGGACGTTGCTCCTGTTCCTTTTCGAGACTTTACGCTCCCACGAAAGCCTTGATGGCCACTAGCCTCAAATGCGCGGCATCACAAAAATGGTCCGGTGCGATAGGCGGTCGCGCAACTACTTGCGGACCATGGGCTAGTCGACTGCAACACGTTGGTCTTCGCCCACCGCTTGGTATGCCATTGTGCTTCTGCGTCCATTCAGACGAGTTCGCCAACTTGCTGCCCGGGCCCATATCGGAAAAGATGTATCGGGAGCCAACTGATATGAACGTTAGGATTCTCGTGGCCGGCGACAATGTGGACAATTGCTCCACGTTGTCGAAGCGCCTGGAGGATTTCGGGCAACCAGCGTTCGCTTGCCGCCGACCTTCATGGTCGCCCTCTTCTCGATTGCCGATCACCAGCTCATGCGCACGCCGGCGGTTATGCCGTGGGCGCTGTCCGCGCCGCTGATCGTGCCCTCGTAGCGAAGATAGACCGACGTCGCTTCGGCAATCGCGGTACCGGCGGAAAATCCCACCACCGCGGCGTCGCGTTGCTGCGTCGCGCCATAGGTGGTGAAGGGCGCCAGCGGCGCGCCCGCCAGCGTGGCTGTCACCGGGCGCGCCGTGCTGGCATAGTCGTGGCTCCAGCCCAGCCGCAGCTGCGCCACCAGCTTCTCACGCCAGCCGAGATCGACCGATCCGCCCAGCTGCGCGCCGATCACCGAGCGCAGCGAATTGGTGGTCTGCGCGGCGACCGTCAGGTTGAGCGACTGCGCGCCGGTTTCGCTGAAGCCGTTCTGCGTGCCGGTGTAGCCCTGCAGCCGCGCGAAGGGTGTCAGGTAGGCTGCCGCCGCCGCGCCGCCGACCGGACCGATATCGACGCGATAGCCGGCCTCGATCTGGCCGTAGAACTGGTTGGCGCCGGTGCGCCCCTGGGCGGTGCGCTGCCCGAGGGCGGGCACCGCAATCTGGCGCCACATCTGGTTGTCGCTGTAGGCGTAGCCCGCCAGCGCGTCCGCATAGACCTTGCCCTCTCGGTAGGTGCCATAGAGCCCGGCCAGGAACGTGTCCGTCGCTCCGGTGCCGCTGAAGCCCGACACATATTGCCGGCCGCTGGTGTAGCCGGCCGTGACGCCCAGACGGAAGCCGGACGCCAGCTCGCGGTCGAGCCCGGCCGCGAAGCCGCCGGCCGTGTAGGTGACGCCGCCGGTCGCGGCGCTGGCGCCGATCGTGCCCACGCCGCCCAGCGCACCGCCCCACGCGCCCCAAGTGCCGGTCCCCGGGTCAGTCACGCAGGCAACGTCGCAGGCCTCGGCCAAGGCGACGCGCTGGCCTGCCGGCGCGAAGCCGCCAGTCTGGTCGGCAACGGTGTTCATGAACAGCGCCGCGCCCTGCACCATCGTGCTCGAGAAGGCGGAATAGTTCTGGCCGCTGATCGCCGTCATGAAGGGAAGGACCTGGGCCGTCTGCAACGTCGCCAGCGTGCCCAGAATAGTGGCGAAATCGCCACTGGCGCCGGCCACGCCAGCATCGAGGGCCGCGCCGACGGCAGCGTGCGTGCCGGTTTGCGCCGCTGCCGCGAACCCGCCTGGCTGGAGGGTCAGATAGATGTTGTTGGCGTCCTGGCTCAGGCTGGACAGCAGGAAGGGATAGGGATCCGAGACTGCGGCATAGGAGCCGCTGAGGCCGCCCACGGCGGTCAGGATCGTGTAGGTCGTCCGCGGGCCAAGCGGCGCGCCCGGCAGGACGGCGACACTGACCGTGCCACCTTGCAGCGACGCGGCGCCGAGCACCCGGACCAGGTCGCTCTCGCCGGCGCCGTTGACCTCCGCCAGGTAGGTGCCCGAGCCGGAATGGAGATGGTTGCCGGTCACCGTCAGCGTGCCGATCGAATTGCCGGGCGAGTACGACCCATAGTTGACCAAGTTTCCCATGGTGCCCGAGCCCCGGTTGAACCCATAGGGCTGATTGGTCACGGTACCGGAGATAGTGCCGTTGTTGACCAGCGCAAAACTGTTGCTGAAATCGCCGGTGATGGTGGAGCCGACCGTGTTGGTGAACACCGAGGTGCTGAAGACGTTGCCGATGATCGTGCCGATGTTGGTGAAGGAGGGCTCCGTCGCGCCGCTGCTGTTGCCGTTCGTGACGGCGCCGGTGATCGTGCCGGTGTTGATGAAGGTGCCTTGAGGGTTCTGCACCGGGCCCGTGATGGAGCCGTTGTTGGTGAAGAAGCCGCTCCCCCCCCCCGCCCCTCCGACCTGAAGCTCGCTGGCGGTGATCGCGCCGCTGCCGGTGTTCACGAACGTTCCGGAATAAACTCCAACGAAGCCATTGATCGTGCCGTTGTTGGTGAACGTCGCGCCGAGCGCGTTGATGAGGACGGTAGAGAGGCTAATCGTCGAATTGTTGGTGAACACGGCCGTACCGGAGACGGTGACACCGGACGCGAGGGGGGTGTTCTGGGTGAACGTACCGCTGGTGAAGGGTTGTTGGGCAGCCGCCTCCGTAGTCCAGGTCAAGGTCAGCCACGCGAGGATCGTGGCCACGCAAACGTCCCACCGTACCCTGACCATGAGCCGATCGGTTCTTCGATCGATCTGTCGATTGAGTCGTCGCTTCGGGGGCGGTGCGCTAGGCGTGGCGCTGGGGCCATTGCCGCACAGAGTCATGGTGTCCTTACCCCTGCCCCCCGGCGGATATCTGGCACGCTAATTTAACTGCACGAATTGCGCAAGATGATTGGACGGCCCTGGCGGCATTCCAGCAGGGGGCGATACGGGCATTTCCTCGATCATCAGCGAACTATGTGAGAGGCGTATGAATGCGCGGACAGACTTCACGATTGCTTCAATGCGTTGCCCC
Source organism: Reyranella humidisoli (assembly GCF_019039055.1). Classification (NCBI taxonomy): domain Bacteria; kingdom Pseudomonadati; phylum Pseudomonadota; class Alphaproteobacteria; order Hyphomicrobiales; family Reyranellaceae; genus Reyranella; species Reyranella humidisoli. Next base: position 3,722,243 of record NZ_JAHOPB010000001.1, on the reverse strand, counting down.
CCCTGAGCTATTCGCCCTCGCCGACCACGTCAGGCGGACGCCGAGACTGAGGGCCTGGGAGGAATCGTTGCCCGATATCGTGCCTTCATAGCGGACGAACAGGCTGCTGCTGTCGCCGATGGCGGTGCTGGCGGAGAAGCCGAGCAGCAGCCCATCGCGGTACGGGCGATTTGCTTCATCCACGCCTCATTCGGATGAACGGTGATCCCGGCGATATCCACCCGGCGGCTCTCGATATGGATGAAGAAGAGCACATAGAGCAGGTCACCAGCCCGCGCAGCGTCAGCACCTCGGCGGTGAAGAAGTCGGTCCGGTCGACTGCGAGAGCACGACCTCCCGTTCGACTGATTCTAGTCGAACGGGACGTGCTCTAGCTCTAGGCGCCGGCGATTGCCTTCACCTCGAGGAAGTCCTCCATGCCGTACTTGCCCCACTCGCGACCGTTGCCGGACTGCTTGTAGCCACCGAACGGGGCGGTGCGCTCGTTCGGCACGCCGTTGAGGTTGACGTTGCCGGCGCGGATCTGCTTGCCGACGCGCTTGGCGCTTGCGACGGAACCGGCTGAGACGTAGCCGGCGAGGCCGTAGGGCGTGTCGTTGGCAATCTTGACCGCTTCGGCTTCGTCCTTGGCGCCGAGGATGGTGATAACCGGTCCGAAGATCTCCTCGCGGGCGATCGTCATGTCGTTGGTCACGTCGGCGAACACGGTCGGGCGAACATAGAAGCCCTTGTTGACGCCCTCAGGCAGGCCCGGACCGCCGGCGACCAGCGTCGCGCCCTCGTCGACGCCCTTCTTGATCAGCGCCTGAATCTTGTCCCACTGGGTGCGATTGACCACGGGACCAATCGTGGTGCCTTCGGCCTTCGGGTCGCCTGCCTTGGTCTTGTCGGCGACGGCCTTCGCGATGGCCTTCACTTCCGTCATCTTGCTCGCCGGCACGATCATGCGCGTCGGCGCGTTGCAGGACTGGCCCGAGTTGTTGAACACCTGGGCCACGCCGCCCGAGACCGCCTTGGTGAAGTCGGCATCTTCCAAGATAACGTTCGGCGACTTGCCGCCGAGCTCCTGGCTGACGCGCTTGACGGTATCGGCGGCGCGCTTGGCGACGTCGATACCAGCGCGGGTCGAGCCGGTGAACGAGATCATGTCGATGCCGGGGTGTTCGCTCATCGCCACGCCGACTTCGGGGCCGAGGCCGTTGACGAGGTTGAACACGCCCTTCGGGACGCCGGCGGCATGCATGACTTCGGCGAAGATCAGGGCCGAGGTCGGCGTGAATTCCGAGGGCTTCAGGATCATCGTGCACCCGACGGCGATCGCAGGAGCGACCTTACAGGCGATCTGGTTGAGCGGCCAGTTCCACGGGGTGATCATGCCGACCACGCCGATCGGCTCGCGCACGACGGTGGCTGTGCCGACCTTTTCCTCGAAGTGATAGTCCTTCAGCACCTGCAGGGTCGACATTAGGTGACCGAGGCCGGCACCGGCCTGCGCACGCTCGGCCATCGGGACCGGCGCGCCCATCTCGTCGGAGATGGCAGCGGCGATTTCCTTGGAGCGCACCTTGTAAGCGTCGATGATCCTCTCGAGCAGCGCGATGCGCTCCTCGCGCGTTGTGAGCGAGAACGTCTCGAACGCCCTGCGGGCGGCGGTGACCGCCTTATCCACGTCCGCCCTCGAGCCGACGGCGACGTCGTACATGCGCTCCTCGGTAGCCGGATTGACCACCGGGGCCGTCTTCATGACGACCGGGTCAACCCAGGCGCCGTCGATATAGAATTTCATGCGATTGACCATTTTGGCTCATCCTCCTCATGTTTTTGGGGCCGTATCGGGCAGCGGCAAACCGACCTCGGACGGTGGAAACTCTAGCGACCGAGCGACGAGCGGTCGACACGGCTCGAGTTCAACGCTGCCATTTTTCGGCCCATTGGCGAGTCATCGGGATGTTCCCCGGATGTGTGGTCCTTCAGATTCGGAGGTGTGCCCGCTCAAAATTCCAAAAGCCCAGGACGTGAGCGTTTCTGTGCCATGGTCATACCGTCATCGACATGCTTACTCTTCTGACCGCCCTCGGTTCCCTCCTCTCGTTCCGGGTGCGCGGCCGCGCCGCGCTGGAACTCCAGGCACGATGGACGCAGCGCGGGCGCCAATAACCGCACAGGTCCCTCATCGCTTCCCCGGAAACAGACCGACTGCTAGCTTCCACCAAGTTTCTGGGGTTTATCGGGGGAATGTCGGATGATCAGATGTCGGCGATCCTGTTGACCATTTTGCCCCGCGTCGTGGCCGCAGACAGCCAAGGCGCTTGGCTGCGCCGTAAGCTACAATGAACGGAAAGCCCGTTGTAGTCATCACCCACAGGGTACACCCCGAGGTGATCGAGCTGCTAACTCCACGCGCCACTCTGGTGGCCAACGAAACTGCCGACTCATGGCCCCGCGAAACCGTGCGGGCGCACTGCCGCAACGCCGACGCCATGATCGCCTTCATGCCCGACCATGTCGGCGACGCGTTCCTCGCGGCCTGCCCGCGATTGCGCATCGTCGCCTGCGCGCTCAAGGGCTTCGACAATTTCGACGTAGCGGCTTGTACGCGGCGTGGCGTCTGGATCACAGCCGTCCCCGACCTGCTGACGGCGCCGACCGCCGAACTTGCTGTCGGCCTCACCATTGGGTTGGCGCGCCACATCGCGGCCGGCGACCGCTGGGTGCGCAGCGGCGGCTTCCGTGGCTGGCGCCCGGTGCTTTATGGGATGGGGCTGACCGGGGCGACGGTTGGCATCGTGGGTTTCGGCGCGGTCGGCCGCGCGATCGCCCGCCGGCTGTCTGGATTCGATGCGCGGCTTTTATTCTTTGACCCAGCACCGGCGCCATCTGTGGACGCGCAGAAGACGTGCCTCGAAGAACTGCTCGTCACCGCCGACATCGTGATACTCGCGACGCCCCTCACGCCGGACAGCCGGGAGTTGATCGACGAGCAGGTGCTGGCGAAGATGAAGTCCGGTGTGCTCCTCGTGAACGTTGGACGCGGATCTGTGGTCGACGAAGAGGCCGTGGCCCGCGCGCTCGCCGCCGGGCGCCTCGGCGGGTATGCTGCCGATGTCTTCGCCTTCGAGGACTGGCGCCTGAGCTCGCGGCCAGACAAACCGCCGCCGGCCCTCCTGCAACAGACCGAACGCACGCTGTTCACCGGCCACATGGGTTCGGCCGTCGCCGGCGTCCGGCGCGACATCGAAACGGCCGCGGCCCGTTCCGTCCTTCAAGTCTTGCGCGGCGAGCGGCCAGATGGCGCGCTCAATGAGGTCGTGCCCCCTTTGGTGGTTTAGCTGATCGGAGAAAGGCCACGAGCGAGCGCGCCCACAGGCCATTCGACTCAGTGACAAGCGGTTTGCTCGCTGCCTGATCCTTCGACGTTTGGATCATCCAGACGCACCGCTTCACAATTCTTCCTCCATTATGCAATCGCCGAGTGTTTCATGCGGACGCTGCATCTGGCATCTGCGCAACAGCTGGCTAGCTGTGCTTGCTCAAAAGTCGAAACCACCGAGAAAGCACAGGGAATACTCGGCGCAGCTGTGCCTACTGAATACTACATCCGGCAATATTGATGATGAAGTCCGCCGAGAATCGGCCCCGTGACGACTTGGCCGTACCGCTGCACGGACCGATGGCCCGGAGAATCCTTGGACAGAGATAAATGCGTCCGGACTTCATTTTAATAGCCGGCGTAGGCCGCAAGGATCCGGCGCAGATGGGCCTCGCCGAAGACGACGATGTGATCGAGGCATTCCCGCCGGATCGATCCGATCAACCGCTCCGCGTGCCCGTTTTGCCAAGGTGAGCGCGGCGCCGTCGGGTGATCACGGATGCCCATGACTGCAAGACGCCTGGTGACGGCATGGCCGTAGGACGCGTCACGATCCCGGATCAGGTATTTTGGCGCTTCATCCCAAGGGAAGGCTTCGGTGATCTGGCGAGCGATCCATTCCGCCGTCGGATTGGTCGTCACCGTGAGCGATATCAGCCACCGGCGCTGATGCCGGAGAATGACCAAGACGAAGAGCAGCTTGAAACCAATCGTCGGCGCGACCAGGAAATCCATGGCGGCGATGCCGGTCGAATGATTGTGCAGAAAGGTCTTCCAAGTCTGCGACCGCCCTCGCCCGTTCCTCGCCATATACTTGGCGACCGTCGACTGCGCGATGTCGATCCCGAGCTTGAGCAGTTCGCCATGGATCCGCGGCGCGCCCCACAGCCGGTTGGCCAGGCTCATGTCGCGGATCAGACGCCGGATCTCGATTGGAACCTTTGGCTGGCCGCCACGAGAGCGCGACTTCCAGCGCCAGTACAGGCAGAAGCCCGCCCGATGCCAACGGATTAACGTCTCGGGCTGAAGAATAGTGACGGCGTTCAACACCGACGGGAACAGCCGATAGAGCCAGACGAAGAGCAGTCGGTCGGCGACCGACAATTTGGGCTTCGAGGGGACACGTCGGCGCAGCACCTTCAACTGATGCTGCAGCATCACAATCTCCGCTTCCAACCGCGCCCGCGTCTTGAACGGAGAGATCAGGACATGCAGGGCGAGGCTCAGAAACGCGATCATGGAGGCTCAGCCCACTCGATCCCGCCCCTCACGCCAGTGCATGGAGTTTTCGGTATGGACAACGAGAGAACATGCGTAGAATCGGGGTTTTAGGGCGATCCGCCCTCTACAGAATGCAAAAGACCACCCCTTGAGCCTTCCTACATTCTCAAATGGCAAAGGACGACATCGGCTTGCGGCGGGGCAGCGTCGGGCTCAGCGAGCCCCCGACAGCATCTGGTCGGAAGGACCCATTCAAGGCTCGTGGTCGCCGATCAGCTTCCAGCCCTCCGACCAAGGGCGGTCAGCGCCTTGGCCGCGAGGCGGAAAGGTCGCGTGGCGTAGTACACAGGCCAAAGTATTTGCGGAAGCTTCATCGCGTCGTAGTCCCCAGAGGTCCGGGTGAGTGCCAGCCTCAACGCACCCTCGATCTTGTCGATCCGGCGTTCACAAAGATGGAAATCCGAAAAATTCTCCTGCTCTGCGGGATCAGGCAGGCCTTCCCTCAAGTCCCCTGCCAGCCGTGCAACAAGGAAGCGAACCCGATCACTCTTCTCAAGCAGGCCGAGCAGAGGCCGTGGGACGGGTGTGCCGGCCAACTCCTGCGCCATCGCGCAGCCCAGCAGGATCGTGTCGCCGCATCGATGCGCCCTGGCACGCTCATGAATGCCAAGCCAATCGAGGTCCGGGTAGCGGTCGATCAGCGTGGCGAAATCGCAGGTCCACCCCAAGCACCGCCAGGCTTCCTTCGTTCCATGGCCGGCCAGCAACAGAGCAAGGTTTTCGATCGAAGGTGTGGGAACGGCGCGATTGCCGATCAGTACGGTGTCGAGATCCTGCCAGACAGCGGCAGGCGTCAAGGGAAACGGCACATGGGTGCCGGTAAAGCTCCAATGGAGGTCGACCGCGAGATCGCTGTCGGGGTGAACGAAAGCATACTGTCGCAAGTGGGCCAGAAATGCCTGCCGGTGCGCTTGCGTTCCATCGGCGGCGCGATAGCCGAGCCCGCCGAGCAGCCGCTCGGCATCGTCTATCTGCTGCTTGGGCACGATGATGTCGACATCGACATATTCCCGGCGCGACACGTCTCCATGGAGAAGCGCTGCCAGGGTCGGTCCCTTGAAGGTGGCAAACCGGAGACCCGCCTTGGCGAATACCTCGGACAAGCGGCAAAGTTCCCGGGTTACGAGCAGCGCACGTGCGCCGTGAACCCGCCGGAAATTCTCAAAAGTGTTTCTCGTTGCCTCAGGCACGACTTCCCAAGACATCCGATAGAGACTCTCGACAAGCTGCGGGCGGACTCCGTGGTACTCGCCAAGCCTGAAGAGTTCCCCGAAGTCGACGCCGGCGCTGAGTATTTTCCGGGCCTCACCGAGGTCAGGCTCTGGGCGTGCAACAAGACAGAGAAGCTTGAATTCAACGCTGCCGGTCGAAGGCCGGGCTGAAGCCGGCATCCGCTTGCGAAACAGCGCCAACCTGAAAACCATGTCCGCCCGCAGCTTCCCCATTCTCAGCTATGGTTACGCCTTGAGTGGGACGGAGGCAAAGGTAGTCGCACGATCGTCGAGACAGTCGACGATGCCAGACGCCTTAAGCCCGCGTGCTTTTTCTGCCGCTCAGCCTGCCACCATCGTTATTCCCACGGCTTCCAACGGTCAGTGTCAGTTCACTGAAGGTGCCCAAAACCTGGAGCACCGGCTCGGCGTAAGGTCTTTTCGGGGGTGATTTCACGCCCCTGTCATCCTCATCGCAATTGTGCCGCGCATCCATAAAGTTCTCCTCCCTGCCCGCAACAAAGGAACGATAACAGGCAACCACACACCCAATCCCTTGGGAGAGGTAGCATGATACTCTGACGGAGCGCAAACATATTGCACCTCAAATGCGGTATGAATGCAGCACCAAAACAGGTACAAATAGCTGTCCTGAATGGTCAACCAACGACGTCGATGAGGCCGACCTCCTGGAGGTTCGCCAGGAACCTGACCGCATGATCCAGGCAGACGGCCGGATCGACATCGAACTGCGCCGCAACATCGTCGCAAACGTCCGCGATCGCCCTCGACACATCGAGACTATTCCAAATTGCCGTTCCCATGCCCCGGAAGCCGAAATAGCGCCCCTTGTCGAAGTGCAGCAGCACCACTTCACCGCTGAATCCGCACGCAACCCGTCGTGCGGATCTCTTGCCAATCGTCGAAACTGTCAGCATTCGTAAGGCCTAGGACATCCGCGGACGAAGTAGCAGAGGGCGGATCGCTGACCTCTCGTCGAGGGCCGTCACTGAGAAATGACACCGCCAAGACGCCTTCTCGTCAGCCAGTGATCGAGAACGTGAACGGCGAGAGCTTTGCCCCGCAGGCGCCCGGACCAGTTCCCGGCCGATACGATCGAAATGTCGACGTAGCGATCCAGGTACCCGTCGCGCGACAGGCTTGGAAGTCCGTGGCCAAACGGCAGCGTGGACTCGTGGGGCGTTTTCCTGCGCGCGAGCACCTCGTCCGGAAGCTGCCCTCGCATGGCTTCGCGCAACAGCATCTTTTCCCTGGCCCACGGCAGCGTCGGTACCGACAACATGAATTCGAGGACACGCAAGTCGAGAAACGGATGACGCAGGGCGAGAGGTCCCAGGGATTCCTCGAATTCGTAGTCAGCGAATACGGCCGGCCATATGGGATTGTTGAATCCGGCTACGGCTCCCGGGCGCCAGGGATGGCGCGGGACCAGACCCGCTCCGAAACCGCCTGGACTTGTCGCGCTGGCAAACCGCCGTTCCAAGTCCACGTGACGGGCAAGGGATGGGGCAATCCACGGCGGCACGCCAACGGAATCATCGGTGTGATGGCGGCGTCTGGTATAGCGCGTGAGCGTTTCCCACCATCCCGCCAATCCTTTGACGTGAAAATAGAACACGCCGGCCTCCGCCAGTCGCCGCCAGTCCCGCCGGCCGACCAGCCATGACAGATAGTCGTTTCGCTCAAAGACGAGGGCATTGTCCGGCCCTTCCCCATAGAACCAGACGGATGCTCTTTTCGCCCGTTCGCACACGACCTCACGGTCGAAATGGGCAGTCGTGATCAGGTCCGACGGCTCCGGCGTTGTTGTCGTCCTCGCCCACCACTGTGTGTCGTAGACAAGATCGTCGCTCTGCCGGTGCCGAAGCTCGACGCCAAGCCGCTCGGCCGCCAGTGAACTGAAGTGTCTTTCTCTCGCAGATTCAAACTGCTCGAAATCAAGGCATTCGGCCACAACACGCGAGGCATCTCCCGTCACATGCACTGCACAGGCTGCAAGCGTGGTTGAATCGAGGCCGCCGCTCATGGCGATGCCGACCCTGCCAGCAGGCAAGCGGTCGGCAATCGATTTCGACAAAAGATCGAAGAAGCCCTCGGTGTATTGGCGTCGGTCCCGAAAGTAAAGGGGATCCCCAATTTCCAGTCGCCAGTATCGGCGCGTCGCGGCGCGGGTTCCGGAGATCGTCAGCACATGCGCCGGGGCCAGCCGCCGAATATGCCGATAGACCGTTCGCTCGGACTCCAGAGAATGACCAACGGTCAGAAAATCGGCGATCCATGTATCGTCGAGGTCGCGCGCAACAACGGTCTGTGCGGCAATCCAGTCCAGCGAGTCGCTGACAAACCACGCCCCCCCGACCTCGGCATGAAAAAGCGACCGTATGCCGAGCTGGTCGCGGGCACAGATCATCCGCTTGCGCGCGCCGTCCCACAACACAAAGCAGAAGTCGCCGGTGAGGCGATCCAGGAACGCGTCGCCCCAGGCGGCGTAGGCGCGCAGGCACAGTTCGGCATCGGATGCTTCTCCCACAGCGGCCTGGGGGAGATCCGAAAGCAGCGACCGAAGTTCGTCGCGCGCATCGAGCCTGACCCGACCGACGATTCGGAACAGCCCGCCAAGGCCCCGGATACCGATCGCCTCGCCGGTAGCTGCAAGAGGTCCCGCTTTCGAGCAAACGAAGGCAATATGGCCGGCGGGGTCGAGGCTCTCGAAGTCATGCCCGGCGACTTCGAACCGCCTGTGATCGACGGGTCTGCCGTCGATGTTGAAGATGGCGGCGAACACTTTTCAGGCGGTATGGGGCAAAAGACGCGAGGTCGGTCCGGCTTGCCTTGCGCATGGCAGATCAATGCCGAACCGAGGCCGCGCCGGCCGAACCACGGCGAGCGTCTCGATGGCTTCAAGCCGAAAGATCTGGTCGACGAAGCGGTGGGCTGCGCTGCGCGTCATGAACATGCTCCTTAATGCGCCGCCCGAGCCACCTGCTCGAGGAGGGCATAGCGCCTCGCATATCGTATCGCATAGAAAAATACTTCCTGCGCCACATGCTCCGCGAACAGCAATTGCCACGCAAGCCGGTCGAGCACACGATATCTGATAGTCATGCTCGATGTCGTGAGCACCCGCACCGGCTCGAATCCCGCCAGCCGCGTCGAGGAGATGGCATCGGCGGGCGACGTCCGCCCCGGCTCGCCGGTGTCCTCGCCCTGCAGTACAAGCGATGTGCTCAGAATGAAGTTCAGGAAGAACGCCTCGAACGCCCTTTCGTCGACACCTTCCGCCTTCGCGCAGATGACCTGCCGCCCCTCGGCCGAGACGGCGGCTTCGAAAACCTCATCCGCTTTCAGGTAGATGCTTCCATCCGGCAGCACCGAATGGTGAAACCAGTCGTCGGGGGCGGACTCCAACCCGTCGGACCTCACTCGAGAGTAATCGGGTGTCCCGAGCGTTACATTGTTCGTGGTCGAGCCGCTTGCGGCGGCCGTTTCTTCGATGGACGACAGCCGGAACGGGCAGTCGACGACGATGCCGTAGGCGGCGTGGCGATATGTACGCCCCTCGGGAGGCTTCCCGCAGCCGCCCTCTCCGCCAGTCCTGCCGAAGTCACTCAATTCCTGCTCTCGATGTGATTTTCCAGATCGCCCGAACACTGGCGCGCTTCACGGCTACCGGAACAAAAATGACTTCTGCATCATCCTTCCGACAGAGCCGCACCCTGGCCCGAAGCGATATGAACTGCCCGGTTGAACTCAGCAACAAGGACCTCGGAATTCTCGCGATCGAGCATACTGACATGATTGCCTGGGACCGGAACGATGGTCAGCTTCTCGGTGCGAGCATGCCACCCCAGGTCGACGCCACCCTCCTCCGAACGGAATAGCAGCACCGGAACGCTTAAGCGGGTGGGTGGCGCGTGCCGGATCCAGGCCCCACGATGAAACTGGACGAGCATCGACTGCAAGTGCCAACTCAACCGAAACATGAAGTGACTGTTGGCTGGAAAACGGAAAGACAATAGGAACCGAAGCGCATGAAGCCCCATCGGCCCCGTAACCAAGGACGGGGTAAGTATCGCTTCCGCCATCGTCCCCCAGTCGCGATTGCCTGCAAGGCGACACAGCGTTGAAAATCGTTTTACAAAGCCGCGCCGTTCCAGAGGCGGACCCGAGTTGTAGTGCTCGGCATCTGTATCGAGCACCAGAAGCGCCGAGATCCTCCGGCCCCGCTTCGATAGCTGGTCGGCGACGGCATAGGCAAAATCTCCTCCCAGGGAATATCCGGCGAGAAGAATGGCCCCGTCCGGCGCGAACTGTTCGATCTGGGCTACCAGATGCGCAACGATGTCTTCATGACCACCCCGCGCGAGGCAACCGAGATCGGGATAGCTCGTTGGGACGACCCTGATGCTTTTGGCGCAGGCCATTCGGAAGCGGGCCAGAAGAGGCGTATCTCCCCACTTCCCCGGCACCAGGAACACCATCGGCAGAGCGTCCTGAGACACTGGCGACGGTCTTTCCCTCAGGCGATCCAGAACCTGGGCAAACTCCACGGGTTTAAGCCCAGCATGGAATTGGTCCAGCGGGAGCGACCGGCCGCACAACCGTTCCAGATGGAGAACCAGAAGGAGCAACCGAAGAGAATCGCCACCGGCCTCGTCGAAGCTAGGGCCGTCCTGGAGCGCCGGACGGCCAAGGGCGAGGCGCCAAGCCTCGCCCACAATATCGGTCGAGCGTGGCGTCGGGTGGGCGCTGGCGGGGGGCGGCAGAGGCCCTGACTTGACCGTCGAACGCTGCGCGGCGTGCGCCAGCAACGCCTCCTCGTCCACTTTCCGGCCCGGCAGCAGCGGAAGTTCGTCGAGCACGAAGAGCTCGGATGGCTCCATGTAGGCGGGAAGCCTCTCCTTCAGGTGCTTTCGGATCGAGACGGCAACGGATGACGAAACCGCCTCACGCAGCACGACGAATGCGAACAATGTAGACTCGCCCACAGTCGCCCGGGCCACGACTGCTGCATCTGCAACCTCGGGCAACAGCCGGAGCGCCGTCTCGATTTCCGCAAGCTCGACACGGTTGCCCAGAACCTTGATCTGCCGATCCTTGCGGCCGAGCATCGCGACGAGGCCGTCGGGGCCACGGGAAGCGATGTCGCCCGTGCGATACACGGGCTCCAGGTTGTTCATGTCCTGTTGAAAAAGCCCCGGGTGAACAGCGCCGCCGCGCCAGAGTCCGAGCGACATCCAGGAACTCCTGACAAAGAGTTCGCCCGGCTCCCCCTGCTGCACGGCCTTTCCGGCATCGTCGAGCAAGGCGACAGTAAATCCCGGCAACGGATATCCGGCCGGCACGCGAGGCCCGTCGGTCCGAAACTTCGGCGGCACGAACCATTGCAGGATTGCCGGCGCTTCCGTGGCGCCATACGAAGAAAGCACGTGGCAGTCTTTGGACAGTAATCCCCGAAGCTGCTCGAGATCGACCGCGAGCAAAGCGTCGCCCGAGGAATGGACGCAGCGCAGAGACGCCAGGGCGGGCGCAACCTTGTCGATGCGGGCGACGCTGCGCCACACAGCCGGCGTTGTGAACATCATGGTGATGCCCATCTCGCCGATTGCCTGCACGACCCGGCCGAGTCCCGTCCGCTGAAGGTCGAGCTTCACCAAAGCAGCGCCGGTCAACAAGGCTTCGAATATATGCTGCAGGCCGGCAATCGTACTCGGAGACGCGAGCGACAGCAGCTTGTCGTCGGGGCGAAAATGCACGGCGTTGATGAGCTGGCCGACGCGATTGAGAATGGTGCGCTGGCTGATCGCGATGCCTTTTGGTTGGCCGGTACTGCCCGATGTATAGACGATGAAACTGGCCGCGCCGGGAGGCGTCGAGGAAGCGGAAGGCCACTCAGCTAATGGCTGCTCGGCTGCCGGCAGACCTTCCAGTGCATCGTCGATCACGATGGTGCGAATGCCGGCCGGCAGCAGAAGACCGCCCTTGATTTCGGACCGCCTCAGAATGACCGTCGCGACACCGGCGTCGCGAACGATTGCGGCGACGCGCTCTGCCGGATGTTGACGATCGATCATCACGCAAGGCCTGCTCGACGCCAGGCAGGCCAGGATCGCGACGGGATACGCGGCTTCGTTCGGAAGCAAGATGCCGACAGGTTGTCCGGCAGGGACGGAGGCATCGATCCTGTGACTGAGACGCCGGCATGCCGCCCAAACCTGTGCGTAGGTCAGATGCCCGGCAAGATCTTCACAGGCAACCCGATCTTCGAATTCCTCCGCGGCAGACTGGAACAGGTCGAGCACCGGTCGATCGATCCAGTCCTCGCAAAACCGACGGAACGGAACAGTCGGGCCATTCAGGTCGAGTGGCGGAACGCTCGGATATGACCACGGGACGTCTGATACTCGAGCGGAGGTCATCTTTTTTCGGACGAATCCAATGGCTCTCGATGGCCGATGTGGTGAGTACTCACACTAGGTCTCGTCGACCGGTTTTCCTGCATGACAGTCTGCGGGTCGAACGCGTCAACTCGCTCGATACGGCGCTTCAGCCCGGCTATTGCGAGCTTCGATTCATCGAACGTCAGGGAGGCAGACTTCCGAGGTGCTGGCGTGGGGCGACGGGCCATGATCCCCGCAGGATGACCCAAGGGCCTGTGGATAGGTTCTCAAAGGCTGTGCGGAAATCCTGTGTGGATCCCACCAGAAGAATGCCCTTTTTACTGGGCTTCCAGGGAATGGCGGAGGGTTTCTCCGTGCCGTGGGGTATCGGGGCGAGCCTCGAAATCCCTGGCCTGTACCCCCGAAACGCCCGGAGCCGATCGGGAATGGTGGCGCTTGGAGGCGCACACCCTCGCCCTTGCGCCGATAGGCCCATCCCAAGGGCAAGCGGAAATTGCTTCTGAACGGGGCCGCGAACGACTTGTCGTCAAGGACTGACCACGATAGCGGCGGCCAGTGACCGCCGTCAGGCGGTTCAGCGCCGTGCCAGAGCCTTCGCCAGCACCGCGCGCAGCGTTTCGGGTGTAATCGGCTTGCTGACGTACCCATCGCCGCCGGCCGCCAGAAAGCGCTCCTCATCGCCTGCCATCGCGCTGGCCGTCACGAACACGATCGGCACGCGACTCCGGGGCCCCTCCTCCTTGCGGATCTTCCGCGTCGCCTCGAGCCCATCAAGACGTGGCATCTGCACATCCATCAGAACGGCGTCGTAGTCGCTAGCCCGCACCGCGGCCACGGCTTCGTTGCCATCCTCGACAAGATCGCATGTGTGTCCTTCACGCGTCAGGAGAGCCTCGAGCAGAATCCGCATCGTCGGAGCATCGTCGGCGACCAGAATCCGCCGCGCGGCCGGCGGTCGGTCCGTGGCCCGGCTTGCGGTCGCGGGAACCGTGTCGACAACCGGCCGGCAAGGCAGGTCGACCGTGAACAGCGACCCTCGGCCGGGACTCGACTCGACAGAGATGCTGCCCCCCATCAGCGCGAGCAGCTGGCGACAGATCGGCAGGCCGAGCCCCGTGCCCCCAAACCGGCGGGCGATACTTTCGTCAGCCTGCACGAAGCTCTCGAAGATGCGTTGCTGCATCTCGGGCGCCATGCCGATGCCAGTATCGGCCACAGTGAGAAGTAGTCGGTGTCCCGCATCAACTGTCCGGGCTTCGACGGACACCGTGCCTTGCGACGTGAACTTCACGGCATTGGAAAGCAGATTGAGAAGCACCTGCCGCAGGCGCCCCTCGTCGCCAAGTATCTGCCGCGGCACATCGTCGGCGATGCGCACCTCCATACGGTTGCCACGCTCCTCCGCCGCTGCCGCCACGAGCGGTATCGTCGACTCAACGAGCGCGCGGACCGAGAAAGGAGTCGACGTCACGGCCAGTCGCCCTTTCTCCAGCTGCGCGAAATCCAGAATGTCGTTGACGATCGTCAGCAGATGACGGGCCGCGTGTTCGGCCGTGTCGAGGTACTTGCGAACAGCGGGATCGGTGATACCCGGCTTGGCCAGTTCCAGCATGCCGAGGACCCCCGCGAGGGGCGTTCTCACTTCATGGCTCATATTGGCGAGGAAGAGCGACTTTGCGCGATCGGACGCCGTTGCCGCGTCGCGGGCCAGCGCCAGTTCCGTGACCCGCTCCTCGATGTCGGTCGCCATCCGCGAGATCGCGGAAGCGAGAATGGTCAGTTCACTGGTGCGGCTAGTGATCCGCGGCCGTACGGAATAGTCGCCCTGGCCGATTGCTTCCGCCGCCCGGACAAGCTGGTTCAACGGACGGGTCACCTGACTTTGCGCGATGGCAAAAGCCAGCATGAAGGCCGCGATCGCAAGGCTCGATATCACGATAACGCGCGTCATCAACTCGCGTCGGATTTGGTCGACTGCCGCCAGTGAGAAGGCAAACCGGGCGAGGCCCAGCCTCTGGTGCCCGAAGGACAGGGCCACCTCGAACAATTGCAGGACGGTGCCGTCGGCTTGGGGTAATGGCAGTCCCTTGAAGGGAACGGAAGGCCCGTTGCAGTCCGAGAGCGGCCCGGCCGCCGCGATCAGCATTCCCCGGCTGTCGCACAGAAGGAGCGCCTCGAAGCTGCCGGCCCGGACACTTTCCGACACGGAGTCGACAACACTGGCGTAGTCTCGCTCGATCAGCGGCGCTGCGAACATGGCGTTGAGCAATTGCCCATCGGTACGCGCACGGGCGTGAAGTTCGACCAGCAGCGCCTCGCGCATCTGGATCGACTGCGTATACGTGAGGGTGATGGCAGTGCCAGTGATGGTGATCAGTCCAAGCACCAACAGGCGTACTCGAAACGAGTTACGCCAGCGCCGCCCACCGACGACAGCCCGCGCGATCCAGCCTCTCAGCGTACGCATGGCGCGGCACCGGTGGGCGCCCGCGAGATCAACGAAGCTGCTCGCGGGTTTCGGCAGTTACCGAATCGATCGTCTCCAGGTCCTTTTCGGGCACGGGGCTTATGGCTCGTACACCCGTCAGGGTGGTGAACTCTCGACCAAGATCCGTTGCTGGAAATGCCATGAGAGCGGCCCTCAGCACAGCAGCCCTATCGGCCGGCATGGCGCGCCCTTGCAGCAGCAGGAAGTTCGGCAGTCTGGCAAACTCTTCCATCACCGACAGACGTTCGCCGATCTCGGGCCGGATGGCACGCAGTTCACCGGCACTCATCATGGCCAGCGGCGCGCTTCCCGAGGTCAGCACCTGGGCGAGACTGTCCTCGTTGCGTGTCCAGACCACCTCGTAGTCGGCGCCAGCCGACAGTCCGCGCTGTCGCAGCCAGTTCTTCCCGACCAGAACGAGCATCGACTGCGGGTTGGACACGGCCAGCGCCTTGCCGCGCAGCGCCTCGATCGAAGCGGCCGGCGCAGCCTTGAGCGTCACCAGCAAGGCGGGAATCGCAGGCTCGAATCCGGCTATCAGCGTCAACCCTGCGTCCTGCTGGGCGATCCGCCCCAGATTGGCCGCCGTCACCACGAGATCGTATTCCCCGGCCACGGTGCGGGCCTGAAAAGTGCGGAAGTCGGGTGCCGTCGCGATCTCGACGGGCATGCCCAGCGCCGCCGAAAGATGATCGCGCAGCGGCCTGTAGTTCGTGAGAAGAACGCGCGGGCTGAGGTTGGGCAGAACGCCGACCTGAAATGCCTGTGCCCAGGCTGGCAGCGCGCACGCAAGACTGGTCACACAAATTACCAGACCGGTGGCGATCGCTCGGATGTTCATTGCTTGTCCCTTTCTGGCGCTCGGGACGCGGGGTTGCACCGTCCATGCCAGTAGCAAAAGCACGTAAAAGCGCGTTTTCAGGGGGATTCGGCCTCCCGTCGTCTTTGCAAAATGCAAAGATCGCTCTGGTGATCCTTCCAGGATTTGCAAATTGCAAAGGACGGCACCGGCACTGCGAGCAAGCCGGCGGCGCCGCAGGAGAACGGGCGACTACGAACCGCAGCGGGGGCTTATCGGGAACTCGGACGGTCCCTAACCCGCTCTGTCCAACTCAATCGTGCAGGACGATTCATTTGGCCCCTTCGGGCTCTCCTGTTCCGCTCGAATGAATGCCGTGGCCCTGATTTGCGATCCTGACAATGCACCTGAAAACGAGCCAACCAGTACCTTCGGGTTTCCGTGTCTGAGGCGACCATTGATCGAACCGGAATACCTGTTTCCGGAAATGTTGACCGTCACCGTAGTGCCCGTGAAGTTGCCGGTGGTGGTTGCGGACCCCTGCCCGCCAGTCACTGGGACCATTATTGGAATCGGACCCGGCCAGTAGGCGCACCGTGCAGTCCCGGTCCAACGCGTGATCGCGGCGGGTACCGTGGCTGGTGCAATGGCCCCGGCCGACGATGATGTCACCGCCGGCGGCACCGTTGCGGGCGGTGGCGCAGCCGCCGCTACCTTCGCTCCTGCCTCTTCGTCGGATTTCTTCTTTGCGTCCTCGATCTTCTTTTGCTCGTCACTGTATTTGGCGATCGCAGGCGCACCCTCTCGCAACAGTTCCTGATGCTGCGCACCCGTCAGGAAACCCGTCACAGAATGATTGCGAGCCCTCTGCCAGCCGGCGATCATGTCACGCGAGCGCGGCCCAAGCGCGCCGTCGTTTCCGCGGGTATCGAAGCCGAGCGACGTCAACGCGACCTGAATCAATTGGCGGTGGCTCGGCGTGAGGCGCAGTGCTGCCTCGGTCGCCTCTGCTGTCCTCTTGTCGGTGGCGGCCGCTGCCTCGGCATCGGCTTTCTGCTTTACCTCGGCATCGGCTTTCTGCTTTGCCTCGGCGTCGGCCGTTTGGCGCTCTGCTTGTGCCTTGGCCAGAGCCTCCTCGGCCAGACGCTTGGCATCGGCCTCGGCCTTCAGCTTAACCGCATCCTCCTCGGCCTTTCGACGTTCCTGCTGGGCCTTGTCGAGTTCAGGCTCCGCAACCGGCTGAGAAGCTCCATCCTCTGTCACCTTTCTCGAAGCTGCTTCTTCCGAGCGCTTCTTCTCTGCCGCAGCAGCGTCAGCGGTACGCCGCTCCGCCAACGCACGCTCGAGATCCTCGACCTTCAGATCCTGGATGCCCACGCCCTGGGGGGCGGTAGCCATCTGTGGCGCAGGCTTCGAGCCGAGCATGAAATAGCCACCGCCGCCTGCCACGAGGAGGGCGGCGACCGCGGCACCGGCGTAGAGCGCCGCGCGCTTCCTCGGAGCCGCCGACTGGGCGACGGCGGCGCCAACCACGGGTTCGACGACAGCCGGTGAAGGGTCGACAGGCGAAGACGGTAGCGACACGGCAGGCCGCGGACCGGTTGCCACGCTGGCCACCGAAGTGTCGGAACGCGACCGCACCGCGGCAACTGTCTCCGCCTCGTCTGGAATCGTCGTCAGCGACAGGATCTGCCGCCAACCCGCAATCGACTGAGGGCGATCGGTGGCGCGCACCGCCAGGCCGGCGTCGATACCGATCAGCAGTCCTGGCGAAAAGCCCGACGGTGCCCGCGTCGTGACGGGTTCGTAGGCATCGTCGAGCATGCGCTCGAAGGCCGAGGGTGGCGAGACGCCCGTAATGGCGTGGTAGAGCGTGGCCGCCACGCCGTAGATATCGGTCCAAGGCCCCTGCTTGGCGGAGGTGAATTGCTCGGCCGCCGCATATCCCAGTGTGAATATCGCCGTCATCGCAACGGTGCGTCCGACCATCGCCGCGCGCGAGGCGCCGAAATCGATCAGGGTTGGATTGCCGGTCGCATCGAGCAGGATGTTGGCCGGCTTGATGTCGCGATGGAGAAAGCCGGCATTGTGGACCTGCTCGAGACCGTCGAGCAGCGGCCACAGGATGCGGTCGATCGCCGGTGGATCCAGCCGGCCGTTCTTCTTGATAAGCCCTTCGAGCGTATCGCCGTGGAGCATCTCCATGACGATATAGGCGGTGCCGTTGATTTCGAGGAAGTCGTAGACGCGGACGATGCCTGGCGCGCGATGCAGGGTCGCCATGACGCGCCCCTCGGCGACGAAGCGATCCCGCCCCCAGGAGAAATCCTCTGCCACCTTGGTCGAACGCGGCATCACGGTGATGCCGTTCTGGCGCACCGCCAGCGCGGTCGGCAGATACTCCTTGATGGCGACTTCGCGGTCGAGCTGGACGTCTCGCGCCCGGTAGGTGATGCCGAAGCCGCCCTGGCCAAGGACCGAAAGCACTTCGTAGCGCCCGATCTGGGCGCCGATCGGCAGCGCCACGAAATCGACCTCCGGATCGGTCCCTGTCATTTCTGACCTGATGTCGCTCATGAAAGTGACCCACTCCCAAGGGTCATCCTCGCCACCGGGCGTTTCCGCACTCTCGACTGGGCCCGCAGACAGTTGTCTCGGGAGGTAATGGCGGAGGGGATGGGATTCGAACCCACGATAGGGATTATCTCCCTATAACGGTTTAGCAAACCGCCGCCTTCGGCCACTCGGCCACCCCTCCGCAGACCCGTTAAGACCCCGGCGACCATAACCCACGACGGATGCCGGGCGGTTCTAGCGGCGGCATCCGGGGGTGTCAAACGACAGTGCGATTTCGCAAGTATTTACAGCCTCTTGGCGCATTGGCCTGAAGCGTGCGACGCTCCTGCCATGACCTCTGCCTCCATCGACATGCTCCAGCGCCTGGTCGCGTTCGACACGACCTCGCGCAATTCCAACCTCGACCTGATCAAGTACATCCAGGGGTACCTGGATGAGCACGGGATCCGCAGCACCCTGGTTCCGAACGAGGAAGGCACCAAGGCCAACCTGTTTGCCTCGGTCGGCCCCGACGCCGCGGGCGGCATCGTCCTGTCCGGCCATACCGACGTCGTGCCGGTCGACGGCCAGCCCTGGGACACCGATCCCTGGACCCTGACGGAGAAGGCCGACGGCAATCTCTATGGCCGCGGGACCTGCGACATGAAGGGCTTCATCGCCGCCTGCCTGGCCCACGTGCCGGCACTCAAGAAGGCCAAGCTCAAGGTGCCGATGCACTTCGCCTTCAGCTACGACGAGGAGATCGGCTGTCTCGGAGCCCACTCGCTGGTCGAGAAACTGGTCGGCAACGTGCCTCGCCCGCAGGCCGTCATCGTCGGCGAGCCGACCATGATGGGCGTGGTCAACGCCCAGAATGCCGGCGGCGGCATCGTCGCCACCTTCACCGGCGTCGAGGCCCACTCCTCCATGACGCATCTCGGCGTCAGCGCCATCCACTTCGCCGGCGACTTCATCCACTGGCTGAACGAGCTGCAGGTCGAGTTGGCCGGCCGCACGCGCACCGACATCGACACCGTGCCCGGTCACACCACGATCAACGTCGGCATCGTGACCGGCGGCACCGCGGGCAACATCCTGGCCCGCGAATGCACGCTGAACTGGGGCTACCGCACCCTGCCCGGCGACGATCCCTGGGAGGTGCAACGCCGCGCCGAGGCCTATGTCGCCGAACTGCTGCTGCCGAAGATGAAGGCCAAGCATCCCGACGCCGACATCAAGCTGAAGCGGCGTTCGTTCGTGCCGGGGCTGATGCCGCAGGAGAACGAGGAAGCCGCCAAGCTGGCACTGCAGTGGACCGGCGGCAACCGCACCTACGCCGTGCCCTACGGCACGGAGGCCGGTATCTTCCGCAGCCACGGCATCCCGACCGTGATCTGCGGCCCCGGCGACATCTCGCAGGCCCACCAGCCCAACGAGTTCGTCGCGAAGTCGCAGATGGATGCCTGCGACGCCTTCATCGGCAGGATGATCGGCTGGGCGGAGCGGCAGTAGCGCTACCGCTCATTGGAGCGCGCCACTCCAGTGGCGCTCAAACCTCGTCGACACCGAAGACATGAGCGCAACTGGAGTTGCGCGCTCCGTTGAGGCTGCTCGCGTCGCCTCAGCCCTCGGTACGGCGCGTCGTCTCGAACAGGAACCAGACGCGCTTCTCAGTCTCGTCGATCCAGTTCTCGATCAGGCTCGCGGTCGCGATGTCGTTGTGCTCGTCGCACAGCTCATGGAGCGTGCGCATGTGCACGCAGAGCTGCTTGTTGTCGTCGCGAAGCTCCGCGAGCATGTCGAGCGGCGTCACGTAGTCGGCATCGTTGTCGAGCACGCGCTGCAGGCGGGAGATGTGGCCGATCGAGCGCAGCGTCGTGCCGCCCAGCTTGCGTACGCGCTCGGCGATGATATCGACCATCGCGTCCAGTTCGGTCGCCTGCTCGTCGAGCATCAGGTGATAGTCGCGGAAGTTCGGGCCCGACATGTGCCAGTGGAAATTCTTGGTCTTCCAGTAGAGAGCGGCCACGTCGGCCAGGAATATGTTCAGCCCGCCCGTCAGGTCCCTCGTGGCATTGGCGCCGAGATCCGTCGGGGTGGCGAGAGCTGCGGTCTTGCGCGACTTGACGTCCTTGGCCATGGGCTGACTCCTGAAGGAAATTGAGGGTTGAAAATCTGGCGCCGTTGAGTCGGACGGTGAACCGCCGCCTACCCGCCGGCACAGACGGGTTGCTCGACACGGAAGACGCCGTGCTGACCGAAGCGGCTGTTATAGGCCGCCACGATCGACGCGACCTTGGCTCGGTGCCCCGGCGCATCGAACACGACCACGGTCAGGAGTTTGGTCGCCTCACCGACGATCCGGCCCGCCGGATCGCGATGCTGCCCCCGCAGATCGAAGACGCTGAGCCCTGCGGGGAAATGCGGCGTCACGATCTCGGACAGGAAGGACGCCCACTCCGCGTCGCTGACCTCGCCGCCTCCGGGCTTGCCGCGCCCGAAATACAGATTCAGCTCGAGCGCCGGCTGCAAGGGCGCCACACAGGCGATCGCGGCCCCCTGAGGCGGGGCCTGTGTCATTGGCTGGGCGCATCCGGCAAGCGCCAGGGCGAGCGAAGCCGCCCCGAGCGCCGCGGTCCAGGGCCGGATCGGCATTCAGTTCAGGTACGGGACGGCCATGCCCTTGGTGACGGCCGGACGCGCGTTCACGATGTCGTACCAGCGCTTCACGTTGGGGAAGTCGGCGAGATTGACCGTGTGCCACTCGTGGCGCGCCGCCCACGGGAAGATCGACATGTCGGCGATCGTGTAGTCCTCGCCCGCGACGAAGGCGTTGCCGGCGAGTTGTTTGTCGAGCACGCCGTAGAGGCGCTTTGCCTCGTCGACATAGCGCTTCATGCCGTACTCGATCTTGGTCGGCGCGGCGCGCAGGAAGTGGTGCGCCTGACCCAGCATGGGGCCGAAGCCGCCCATCTGCCACATCAGCCACTGCATCGAATCGTACCGCTTGGCGCCGTCCGCCGGCAGGAACTTCTTCGTCTTGTCAGCGAGGTAGATCAGGATCGCGCCCGATTCGAACAGACTGTACGACTTGCCGCCGGGACCATCGGGATCGACGATGGCGGGAATGCGGTTGTTCGGGCTGATGCGCAGGAACTCGGGCTTGTGCTGCTCGCCCTTGGAGATATCGACCTTGTGCACGCTATAGGGCAGCCCGCACTCCTCCAGCATGATGGAAATCTTGCGGCCGTTCGGCGTGCCCCACGTATGAAGCTCGATCATCTCTCAACGTCCCCCATTCTTGTTGTTCAATCCGCCTGAGCGTCAGGCCCAGCTGTCGTCGTCCCCTGCGCCGCCGCCATCGTCGAGCGACGCGGTGTCGTAGTCTTCCTGCGCCGGAGATCCGTCGGCGAAAGCCTGTTGCTGCTGTTGTTGCTGCGTCGAGTCGGGCGGCAGCAGTTCGGGCGGCGTCGTTCCCGTCGCCCCGCCCCCTGTCGCTCCGGTGCCCGCGGCGGCCTGCTGGCCGAACGGGCCGGGGTTGCTGCCCATCAGACCGCGAATCCCCTCGAACAGCAGCGCGCCGCCGGCGACGCCGGCAGCCGTCATCATCGCGGTCCGCAGGAAGCTGCCCCCGCCCGCCGCCTGTTGCTGCTGCTGCGGTTGCGGCGCCAGAGCGGCCTGCAGGGGCGAGCGCGTGGGCGGGACCGTGGACGGCACCGACGTCCGTGGTGCGGCTGTGCCCGCGGACGCACCCCACGGGCCGATCCGCGGTGCGCTTCCCAGGAAGCCTGGCGCGGGTGGCGGGGCTGCCTCCGTCTTCGCTTCGAGTTCGGCGATACGCTCCTGCGCCGCCTTCAACGCCTGCTCCTGCACGAGCACCGTCTGGACGAGCAGATACGGTGCGGCCGGCTGTTGCGTCGCGAAGCCGTTGATGAACTGTTCGGCCTCCCGGTCGCGCGGCTGTGTTTCGAAGGGTTTCAGCCGATCGAACAATCCCGAGATCAGGTCGCGTTCCTGCTGCTGCATGACAAGGTCTCCCGCCGCCGGCGAACACCCGGGGCTCCGCCAACGTGGTTGTCCGCCAGCGGAGCGTCAAGGGTGGCGGTCAGTTGACCATTGCCTGGTAGACGAGGTCGCGCATCAGGTAGCGATAGCGCAGGCGTGCCTGCGGCGACTGCATCATGAAGATGACATACATGCGCTCGCGCGGGTCGTGCCAGAAATAGGTCCCGTAGGCGCCACCCCAGTAATAATCGTTAGGCGATCCCGGCAGGGGGTTGACGCCCTGCACGTTGCGAACGGCAAAACCCAGGCCGAAGCCCTGTCCCATCCTGGCACTGGGCTCCAGCGCCTCGAAGCGGAACATGTCGGCGCCCATCTTGATGTCGGGCGGCAGGGCGTCTGCGGTCATCAGGTCGATGGTCTTGCGCGAGACGAGGCGCACCCCGTCGAGCTGCCCACCGTTGGCGAACATCTGCAGGAAACGCGCATAATCGGCCGCGGTCGAGACCATGCCGCCGCCGCCCGAGCGCCAGGTGAACTTCTCGGTGATGTCCGGGATCGCCGGCAGTTCGTTCTTCGGCCCCTCCTTCATCGGCCTGGCGCCGCGCGCCTTCTTGTCGGCGCTGGCCTCGAAGGCGGTGTCGCCCATCTTCAGCGGCTTGGTGATGCGCTCCTCGATGAACTTGTCGAGTGGCATCCCGGAGGCGACCTCGACGACGCGGCCCAGCACGTCGGTCGACATCGAATATTCCCAAGTCGTGCCCGGCTGGTAGAGCAGCGCCAGCTTAGCCAGCTTGTCGGCCATCTCGGCATTGGTCTGGCTCCGGTCGGCGACCTTCATGTCGAGATAGGACTGCTTCACCGGGTTGGCGCCGACCGCGCCGTAGGTCAGGCCCGACGTATGGCGCATCAGGTCGTGCACCGTCATCGGCCGGAACTGCGGCTCGAGCACCATCTCGACCGTGCCGTCGTCCTTCTTCTTCGGCACCGCGACCTTGGTGTCGGCGAAGGCCGGGATGTAGGTCGACACCCGGTCGGCGAGGGTGAGCTTGCCCTCTTCCATCAGCATCATCGCCGCCAGCGTCACGATCGGCTTGGTCATCGAGGCGATGCGGAAAATCGTGTCGTTGGTCATCGCGACCTTGGCGTCCTTGTCGCGGAAGCCATAGGATTCGAACATCACGATCTTGCCGTTGCGGGCGATCAGCACGACCGCGCCCGGCAGCTCGTTGTTCTTGACGCCCTCGTTCAGGCGGTCGCTCAGCCGCTTCAGCCGGGTCGACAGGAAGCCGACTTCCTCGGGCGACTGGACCCTGGGAATGCCCTGCGCCCCGACCGGCAGGGCCGGCAGGGCCAAAATGACACCAAGCGCCGCCGCTGCGGCCAGACGAACCATCGACATTCCTCACTCTCCTCCCGGTCTTTGCGGCATCAAAGCAATTGACCGGCGCCCGGCGCAAGCCTAACGAGAGAATATCGACGGTCCTCCTTAACCGGAGGCGAACAGGGAATGCCGTGCCGCCTCCCAAAAGGCCAATCGGCAGCTGTACCCGCAGCTGTAAGCGGCGAGCGAACGCCCAAATGTCACTGGACGAAAGTCCGGGAAGACGGGCAGGAGCGTTGACCCGTGAGCCAGAAGACCTGCCGGCGATAGCGTCGCTCTTCCGATGGACGGGATGATCCAGCGGGACGGTCAACCGAGCGGTGACGCGCTTCGTGCGAACCGTTTGGGAGATCGTCGTGACGTCGATCCGTGGAATTATGCCTGCGCTTGTTTCGGACGCCGTTCCGGGCGATGGAGACTCAGGTCAATTGCAGCGATATGTCTCGGCCCTCCAATCGAACCCAGACCGTTGGGTGACTGCTCCTACGCCAACCCGCAACGTCTCCCTGCCCTTTCGCCGCGGCGGCTTCGGCAGCCTGTGCGAGGCGCTGGACTATGCCGCCCGGGGCGAGACGGGACTTAACTTCTTCGACGCCCGCGGGCGTCTGCTTAGCCCACTGTCCTACCGGCAGCTCCGCGAGGAAGCCCAGTCCTTCGCCCGCCGGCTGATCGGGGCCGGCCTCGAGCCCGGCGAGCGGCTGATCCTCGTGGCCGATACCTGGCCCGGCTTCTGCACCGCCTTCTTCGGCTGTCAATATGCAGGCATCGTGCCCGTACCTGTGCCGGTGCCGGTCGGATTCGGTGCCAAGGCCCAGTACATCTTCCAGCTCCGCAAGCAGATCGAGGCGTCCCAGGCCGTGGGCATCCTCGCGCCCGACGAGCTGGCCGAGTTCGCCCTGACCGCCGCCGAGGGTACGACCGCGCGGCTCGCCGGCCCGATGTCTCTTTTCAACGCGCTCCCTGAACCCGGAACGGAGCTTCGGCCGCTCGGACCGGGAATGGAATGCTACATCCAGTTCTCGTCGGGCAGCACGCGCGCGCCCCTGGGTGTGGATATCCGCCAGGACCGTCTGATGGCGAACATCGACGGATCGATCGCCGCCCAGGGCCTGGACGATGCCGATTCGGGCGTGAGCTGGCTGCCGCTCTACCACGACATGGGTCTGATCGGCTTCATCCTGGCGCCGATGTGCGCACAGCGAACAGTCGACCTTCTGGCGCCGCGCGACTTCGCCCGGCGGCCGATGCAGTGGCTTTCGCTAATCTCCCGCCGCCGCGCGACCATCACCTACAGCCCGAGCTTCGGCTATGACCTGCTCACACGGCGGGCCCAGACCGTGTCGGTGAACGATTTGGATCTGTCCAGCCTTCGCCTCGCGGGCATCGGGGCCGACATGATCCAGCTTCCGGTGCTCAGGCGATTTGCCGAGGCTTTCAAGGCGGCGGGCTTCGACGAGCGCGCCTTCATGCCGAGCTACGGCATGGCCGAGGTCTGCGTGGGCCTGAGCTTCACGCCACTGTTCAGCGGCGTGAAGGTCGACCGTTTCACCGATCCGCAATCGGGCCTGACGCGCGACTTCGTGGTCTGCGGCAAGGTCCTCCCCGGGCACTCGGTGGAAATCCGCGACGAGACCGGCGCGATACTGGGCGAACGAAGCGTCGGCCGCCTGTTCGTGCGCGGCCCCAGCGTCATGCCGGGCTATTTCCAGAAGCCCGAGGAGAGCGCGCGCGTTCTCAGCAACGGCTGGCTCGACACCGGCGATCTTGGCTACTGGCACAAGGATGAGCTGGTGATCACCGGCCGTGCCAAGGACCTGATCATCGTGAACGGACGCAACATCTGGCCGCAGGACATCGAATGGGCGGTCGAGTCGCTGCCCCAGATCCGCCGCGGCGACGCCTGCGCCTTCTCGGTGGACGGCGCCGATGCCGAATCGGTCGTCGTCGTCGTCGAAGCCCACCCGTCCGAACAGACCGAGCGGGACGCGCTGGTCGGAGACATCAAGCAGGCCGTCAAGGACGCGGTCGGCGTCGACGGCCGGGTCGTGCTCATCAAGCGCCAACCCGGCCTGCCGCGCACCTCGTCGGGCAAGCTCAGTCGCACGCACGCCAAGTCGAAGTTCATCGCGGGCGACTATTCGACCTGACGCACGTCCGGCTCCGGCCGGTCAGGTCATCGCGATGGGCCCGCCGTTCGAACCCGTCGCTCCGCGGATCGGCGCCGGAGAGAAGACATAGGCGAACTGGTACTTCCGGTCGGCGATCAACCCGGTGAAGTCCAGGTTCTCGTGGTTGAAGATGCCGTTCTTGGTGATCAGCTCGGCATGGACCGGGAAGGCCAGGTCCTTGTTGGGATTGGGCACGACCTCGGTTCCCCAGGTATCCGCACCGGTCAGCGCAATGCCCTTGTCGATGAACCACTTGGCCGCTTCCAGGCCGATGCCCGGTTCGCCGCCGTTGAACTTGTCGTTGTTCTTCATCCAGAGCTTGCCCCAACCGGTGTTGAAGAACACCGCGTCGCCTTCCTTGATGTCGGCTTCCTGCATGTTCTGCTTCTGCAGGGCCGCCTTCAGATCCGCGACGGTGATCTCCTGCCCCGCCTCCATCATCGCGCCCTTGAGCGCCTCGAGGTCGAACAGATGGCCACGCGTGAAGAACGGCTTCACGTTCTCGATGCCGAGCTTCTTCATGCCGTAGGCGCTGTTCATTTCCTGGTCGGTGACACCGTTGTAGTAACGCATCTCGGTCTTGTCGCCGTCCTTGCCCATCTGGATACCGATGTGCGCGAGACCGTCGAACTGCGTTCCGGTCTGGCCGATCTCCGTCGACAGGTACTCGTCGTTGTAGATCAGTTTATTGACGCCAAAGGGGCCGCCGGTCGGGCTACCCGGGATGCGCAAGGTGAAGGCCCGCTCGCCGAACTTGGGCATCGCCGATTCATAGATGCGGCCGATACGGTAGATCTTGCCGTCCTTGATCCACTTCACCGTGTCGAGGACCTTCTCGGGCGTCATGTAGTTGGAGGCGCCGGCCTGGTCGTCCTTGCCCCACTTGGGATGCGGCCACCAGACCTTGTCCGACAGCGCGGGTGCCTGCGCGACCTGCTGCGCGTGCGCCATGCCGGCTGCCAGCGTGCCCGCCGCGACGGCGCCGCCCACGAGGCCCGCCGTCAGGAAAGATCGCCGGTCCTCGTCGATCTCCTGACGCGGCTGCTTGAGCTCTTCCTTGTCCTGAAGGTATCTCGAGTCCATGAACGCCCCTCCTTTTCTTGTTGATGCGGGAAGCGTCATACCCTCAGGTTGCAGCGTCAAGCAGAAGCGACATCCGTTATGTTGTTACATATGCATTCGTGAGAGTGACGTGCGATGAGCCTGTTCGACCGCGACAAGTCGGCGGAGCGCATGCCGGTGACGCTTTTCACCGGCTTCCTCGGCAGCGGCAAGACCACGCTGCTCAACCGCATTCTCGCCGACCCGCGCATGGCGCGAAGCCTCGTGCTGGTGAACGAGTTCGGTGATGTCGGCCTCGACCACCTCTTCATGGAGCAGGTCGGCGGCGACATGGTGCTGCTGCAATCGGGCTGCGTGTGCTGCACCATCCAGGGCGATCTCGACAAGACGCTGCGCGACATCGCCCGCCGCCGCGACAGGAACGAGACGCCACCGTTCGATCGGGTGCTTCTGGAAACGACAGGGCTCGCCGATCCCGCGCCCATCCTTCAGCTCCTGCTCAACAATCCGATGATCAGCCACGACTACCGGCTGGACGGCGTCGTGACGACGGTCGATGCGGTGAACGGCGCCCGACAGCTCGACGAGCATCCCGAGGCCGTGAAGCAGGCTGCCGTGGCCGACCGGCTGCTGATCAGCAAGACCGACCTCGCCGACGCGGCGGCGAGCGCCGGCGTGCGGGCGCGACTGACTTCGCTCAACCCCGGCGCCGCGCTGTTCGAGATCGTTCAGGGCGAGGTCGATCCTGCCCTGCTGTTCGATTCAGGCCCGTTCGATCCTGCCGGCAAGAGCGACGGGGTGCGGGCATGGCTCAACGCCGAAGCCCATGATCATGCACATGGACACGCACACGCGCATCATCATGACCGGTCACGGCACGACGCGCATATCGCTTCGTTCTGCCTGACCTTCGACGAGCCGCTGGACTGGGATCGCTTCAACGGCTGGCTGATGGCTGTGCGCGCCGCGTGGGGCGACCGGCTGTTGCGCGTGAAAGGTGTGCTCGACGTCGCCGGGGAGAACCAGCCGCTGGTGATCCACGGCGTGCACCGGACCTTTCATCCGCCTACCCTGCTCGCGCGCTGGCCCGATGAAGACCGGCGGTCGCGGCTGGTCTTCATCACACGCGACCTCGACCGCGCTGCGGTCGAGGCGAGTTGGGTCGAGATGGAAGAGCCTTTCCGTGCCTAGGCGGCGTCCTGCTTCGGCAGAACGTCCTCGTACTTCTTGAAGCCCGGCAGCTTCTCGACGCGCGCCATCCAGGACTTCACGTTGGGATACGGCGAGAGGTCGATCGCGCCTTCCTCGGCATAGGCCACGTCGCCGTAGACAGCGACGTCGGCGATGGTCGCCTCGCTGCCGACCAGGAAGTCGGACTTGGCCAGCGCACCGTCGAGCACCTTCAGCGCATCGCCGGCCTGGTTGACGTACATCTGGTGGACGTTGTCGTCGGCCTTCATGAAGCCGCGCTTGATGGCGCGGGGCCGGTAGATGTTCGAGGCGAGGCGATCGAACTCCCAGAACAGCCACTCGCGCACGCGCGCCTTCTCCTCGGCCGTCTTGCCACCCATCTTGCCGGACTTGTCGGCGAGATAGAGCAGGATCGCGCCCGACTGGCAGAGCTTGAGGTCGCCGTCGACCAGCGCCGGCACCTGGCCGAAGCGGTTGATCGCCAGATACTCGGGCTGCTTGTGCGCGCCGGCCCGCAGGTCGACATGCTTGTAGGCAAAGGACTGGCCCATCAGCGACATGGCGAGCCCCGCCTTGTAGGTCGGGCCGCTCAGCCAAATGCCGTACAGAGTCATCTTGGACATCGTTTCCTCCAGTGAATTAAGGCCCCGCAGCATCGCACTTGAGCAGGGGGGGTGTAAGCCTATATGAGCGGGCATGAAAATTTCTGCACGCGATATCGACCACCTCTCCCTGACCGTCTCCGACCCGGCCGAAACCGCAGCCCGTCTGAACCAGCTCGGCTTCAACCTGACGCCGGACGACGTGGAGCCGCGCTGCATCTGCTTCCAGCCCGACCGCGACGACGTGCCGAACTACGTCGAGCTGCTTCAGGGCCATCCGCCGCTGATCTCCCTCGCCCTCAACGTGCCGGAACTCGAGGGCGAGGAGCGCACACATTCCTGGGAGACCGAGGACGGCTTCGAGGTCGATGCCGGCGTCGTGGTCGGCGAGAGCAGCGGCCCCCTGCCCTGGTTCCCGGTGAAGCACGAGACGCCCGATGCGTTCATGGAACCTGAATGGATCGTCCATCCCAATGGCGCGCTGGGCATGATGGCCATTCATGCCATTGCCGAATCGCCGAAGGAAGCGGCGAAGGCCCTTAAGGCCGCGTGGGGTGCCTCGACCGAGGAAATCTTCGACGGCTGCACGATGGTCAAGGCGGGTTCGGTCGAACTGCTGATCTGGTCGTCGCTCGCCTTCCAACTCGAATACAAGGCGCTGGAGATGATGATGCCGACCGAGCTGCCGGCGGTCGTCGGCGTCGCTATCGCCGTAGAGCGGGCTCGTCCGCTGCAGGGCCTGCTCAGCGCCAACAATGTCCCGTTCGCGCTTGCCGAAGGAGATCGAGTCCTGGTGGCGCCGGAACAGACCGGCGGCCTCATGATCGAGTTCATCCCGCAGAACTGAGGCCGACTTCAGAAAGCCGGGACAGGCGCCTGCGGCACGTCCTTCCAGAAGTCGGGGTCGTGACCGAAGAACAGGCGCGCCCCGCCCTTCTCCAGAACCTCGAGCCGATCAAGCGACGCCAGCATCTGCTCGCGGTCGTAAACGAAGCGCGGCAGGCGGCGTTCGCGCAGAGTCCGGCAGAAGTAACAGGCGTCGCCCGTGATCACGATCTCGCCCGCCTCGGTGCGCACCTTCAGCGACTGGTGGCCCGGCGTATGGCCATAGGTCGGGATGCAGACAACGGAGCCGTCGCCGAACAGGTCATGCTCGCCGTCGACCTGCTTCACCGGATGGCCATGGTCGAAGTCGGCACGGAAGAAGCCGATCTTGGCGGCCAGCTCGGGATCCTGCGCGGCTTCCCATTCGCGCTTCTGCACCACCATCGTGGCGTTGGGCACGAGTTCGTTGCCGCCGGCATGGTCGAAATGCAGGTGGCTGTTCACGATGAAGTCGATCTTGCCGGGATCGCGGTCGATCGATTCGAGACGCGACTTCACGTCGTCGTCGGCCCCGAAGTGCTCGAAGCCGAAGATGCGTGCGACCCGCTCGCCCAGCCGGCCGGCCGCGTCGGTGCGGCATTGCGGATGCATGCCGGTATCGAACACCGCCCGGCCCTTGGGGTGTTCGATCAGGTAGGATGGGATGGGCAACGCGACCTGGCCGTCCTCGCCCTCGATCATGTCCTTGAGGCGGCCGACCAGCCGGCCGCAGGTCATGGCGTAGAGCTTGACGGTCATGTCAGGCGTCGAGCGCTTTCTTCAGCAGCTCGTTCACGATCTTCGGGTTGGCCTTGCCGCCAGTCGACTTCATCACCTGTCCTACGAACCACCCCATCAGGGTGGGCTTTGCCTTGTAAGCCGCGAGCTGGCCGGGATTGGCGTCGATCACCGCCTTGATCGCAGCCTCGATCGCGCCGGTATCGGTCACCTGCTTCAGGCCCCGCTCCTCGACCAGGGTCGCCGGGTCCTTGCCCGTCTCCTCCATGGCAACGAACAGGTCCTTGGCGATGCGGCCCGAGATCGTGCCGTCGGCCTGCAGGTCGAGCAGCTTGCCGAGGTTGGCGGCGCTGACCGGCGAGGTCTCGAAGGTGGCCCCGCGCCGTTTCAGCATGGCGAAGAAGTCGCCCGTGACCAGGTTGGCGGCCTGCTTGGCGTCGCGGCCCTTGGCGACGGCCTCGAAGAACTCGGCCGTCTCCTTCTCCGCGGTCAGCACGCCGGCATCGTAGGCCGAGAGACCGTAATCCTTGATGTAGCGGTTCTTCCGCGCATCCGGCAGCTCCGGCAGGGTCGCGCGAATCTGGTCGACATACTCCTGCGTGAAGATCAGCGGCAGAAGATCGGGATCGGGGAAGTAGCGATAATCCTGCGCGTCTTCCTTCGAACGCGATGAGCGCGTCTCGCCGCGGCCCGAATCGAAGTTCCGGGTTTCCTGCTTGATTGTGCCGCCACCTTCGATCACCTCGATCTGGCGGCGCGCTTCGTACTCGATCGCCTGCTTCACGAAGCGGATCGAGTTCACGTTCTTGATTTCGCAGCGCGTGCCCAGCTCGCGGCCCGGCCTGCGCACCGACACGTTGACGTCGCATCGCATGGAGCCCTCGTCCATGTTGCCGTCGCAAGTGCCCAGATAGCGCACGATCGAGCGCAGCTTGGAGAGATAGGCCGCCGCCTCGTCCGCCGAATGCATGTCGGGTTTGCTGACAATCTCCATCAGCGCCACGCCCGACCGGTTCAGGTCCACATAGGTCTGGCTGGGATGCTGGTCGTGCAGGCTCTTGCCTGCATCCTGCTCCAGATGCAGTCGCTCGATGCCGATGCTGCGCGTCGTGCCGTCCGGCAGGTCGATCTCGACCGCGCCCTCGCCCACGATCGGGTCCTTGTACTGCGAGATCTGATAGCCCTGCGGCAGGTCCTGATAGAAGTAATTCTTCCGGTCGAAGATCGAGCGCAGGTTGATCTTGGCATTGAGCCCGAGGCCGGTCCGGATCGCCTGCTCCACGCAGCGCTCGTTGATCACGGGCAGCATGCCGGGCATGGCGGCGTCGACCAGCGACACCTGGGTGTTGGGAGCGGCCCCGAACGCGGTCGGCGCGCCGGAGAAGAGCTTGGCGTCGGAAATCACCTGGGCATGGACTTCCAGCCCCAGGACGATCTCCCACTCGCCGGTTTCACCTTTGATCAGCGACATGGCCGCTAGATAGCCAATACAGGCCGGCTTGGCAAAAAATCGGTGCCACATTTTCGGCACAACATCGCGCTTCCCGATACCGAAGCCGCTGAAGTAAAAGCATCGTCAAGGCGTGGACGCCCGCATGGCTCCACCCACAACAAGACGTATCCGCAGGGAGGATTTCATGACGACGTTCAAACGCCGCACGCTGCTGGCTGGCGCTGCCGCCGCCGCTCTGGGGGCTCCCGCCCTCGCCCGCGCCCAGGGCGCGGCCGACTGGCCCAAGGGAGCCCTCAAGATCATCGTGCCCTTCCCGCCCGGCGGTTCGACCGATCCGGTGGCGCGCATCATCCAGGCAAAGATGATTGAGAACACCGGCTGGAACATCCTGGTCGACAACAAGCCTGGCGGCACCGGCGCCGTCGGCTCGGCGATCGCCGCCAAGTCGGCGCCCGACGGCCAGACCTGGATGCTGACCTTCGACAGCCACATCCTCAATCCCGCCTTCGCCAGCGGCCTGCCGTACAAGGATTCCGAACTCTTCAACGTGATGCAGATCGGCCGCACGCCGCAGGCGATCTGCGCGCACCCGGACCGCCCCTACAAGACCTTCGCCGAGGTGATCGCCGACGCCAAGGCGCGGCCGGGCAAGGTCAATGTCGGCGTGCTCGGCGCCAGTCAGGCGCTGGTGCTGATGACGCTGATCAAGAAAGAGAACGGCGTCGACCTGAACCTGATCCCCTACAAGGGCGGCGGGCCGCTCAACCAGGACATCCTGGCCGGCGTCACCGACGTCGCCATCGGCAGCCTGACGTCCTTCAGCCCGCATGTCCGCGCGAACAAGGTCCGGGCGCTGGCCGTGACCGGCGAGAAGCGCACGCCGGCTCTGCCCGACACGTCCACGCTCATCGAGCAGGGCGTCAAAGCCTTCCCATCATACTCCTGGTGGGGCGTCTATGCGCCGACCGGCACCCCGCGCCCGATCGTCGACCGCATGCATGCGGAGATCAAGAAGGCCGTGATGGCGCCCGACGTGACGCAGAAGTTCATCGATCAGTTCAACATGGAAATCCTGACGACCTCGCCCGAGGAGTTCGCCGCCTACCAGAAGGCCGAGCAGGAGCGCTGGTTCAAGGTCATCAAGGACAACGACATCAAGGGCGACTAGGCGCCCGCAACATCAAGGGCGACTGCTCGCCCTCGATGCCGCTATCGCGCGGGCCGGTCAGCCGGCCCGTGCGCCGCGCACCAGGCGACCGGGCAGAACTCCGGTCGCCTCGCCGTCGCGATACGTGACCTGCCCGTTCACGACCGTCGCCCGGTAGCCGGTCGCGCGCTGAAGCAGGCGCTTGCCGCCGGCTGGCAGGTCCCACTTCATGACCGGCGCCTCGACCCTCAGTTTGTCGAAGTCGATGACGTTGAGGTCGGCCTTCTTGCCGACCGCCACGACGCCGCGGTCGTTGAGGCCAACGGCCTTGGCGCTGTCGAGCGTCTGGCGCTTCACCAGCCAACTCACGTCGAGCCGGCCGGAGGCGCGATCGCGTCCCCAATGGGACAGGAGATAGGTGGGGAAAGAGCCGTCGGAGATCAGGCCGACATGCGCACCGCCGTCGCCGAGGCCGATCAGCGTGTGCGGGCTCTGCATCATCTCGCTGCAGCAGTCGAGATTGTAGGCCGCATAGTTCGCGAACGGCGCAAAGATGAAGTTCTTGCCCTGGTCCTCGATCAGATAATCGTAGATCAGCTCACGCGGATCTCGGCCCTCACGCGCGGCGCGGGCGCCGAACGAGGTCTCCTGCGGCGGCTCGTAGTTCGGCGGATCACCCAGCGGGAACATGCGGTCGAAGTCGGTGAGGCGCACCGCCATCTCCGAACGCATCGGCTCCTGACTCTCCTTCAGGATGCGCGCGCGGAACGCCGGATCGCGCATGATCGCCAGCCGCTCCTCGACCGACTTGTGCTGGATCTCCTTGTAGGCGGCGCACATCGAGAACGGGATGCGGCTGGCCTGCAGGCCCTGCAGCACGCCGATCGGCCGTGGTGCGACCTGCGCCTTGGCGCTGTGGCCCTTGGCGACCAGGCCCTCGACCAGCCCGAGCAGGCGACGCCAGCCATCGGGCCGAGAATGACGCTGCGCCAGCGACACCGAGAACGGACGGCCCGAAGCCGTCAGCAGCCGGTCGAGCATCTCGAACTCGCTCTCGGGACTGGGCGTGTTGAAGTCCGAGATGAATTCGATGACGCCGCGGCCGGCATCCTTCATGCCGAGCGCGATGCCGAGCAGTTCCTCCTCCGAGGCGCGCAGAGACGGGGTCGGATCGCCCTTCACCGTGCGATGGTTCAGGGTGCGCGAGGTCGAGAAGCCGAGCGCGCCGTCGCGCATGGCCTGCGCGGTCAGCGCGCGCATCTGCGCCACCTCTTCCGTCGTCGCCTCTTCCAGTCGAGCCGCGCGCTCGCCCATCACGAAGACGCGCAGCGCGCCGTGCGGGAGCTGGGCGCCGAGATCCATGTCGCGCGGCCTGGCGTCGAGCGCGTCGAGATATTGGCCGAACGATTCCCACGACCAGTTGAGGCCCTCGTCGAGTGCCGCGCCGGGAATGTCCTCGACGCCCTCCATCAGTTCTATGAGACGCTGGCGATCCTCGATCTTCACCGGCGCGAAGCCGACGCCGCAATTGCCCATCACCGCCGTCGTGACGCCGTGCCAGCTCGACGGCTGCAGGTAGGAATCCCAGGTGGCCTGGCCGTCATAGTGGGTGTGGATGTCGACGAAGCCGGGCGTTACCAGAAGGCCCCTGCCGTCGATCTCCTCAGCACCCTGCCCGCTCACCTTGCCGACGGCGGCAATCCGGCCATCCTTGACCGCCACGTCCGCCTCGCGAATTGCCGCACCCGTGCCGTCAGCCAGGTTGCCGCCGCGTACTACGAGATCGAAATCCGCCACGTTCGCTTCCTCCCGAATTTCGGGAATTGTAACGCAAGTGGCCGTCTAAGAGCGATGAAACAGGGCCGGCTGATCGCCCTGCGATCCGATGATGGCGCCACCTCGTTCTGCGAACCGGCGCCTCATTCGATGGTGATGTTGCCGTCCCGGACGACCTTGCCCCATTTGCCGATCTCTTCGGTGACGAAGGCCGCGAAGCGTACTGTGGGCGCACCACCCGGCGCCGCCCCCTGCTCGAGCCAGACCTTCTTCAGGTCGGCCGCCGCGAATGCCTTTTCGACGGCTGCCTGCATCGCCGAGACAATGGCTGCGTCGGTACCGGCCGGCGCCCACAGCCCATACCACGACAGTGATTCGAAGCCCGCCAACCCGGCTTCGGCGGCCGTCGGAATGTCGGGAAAGGCCGGCGAGCGTTCGGCCGAGAACACCGCCAACGCCCTCGCCTTGCCGCTGCGGATATAAGGCGCCGCACTGCCCAGTCCCTCGAAAACCGCCGTCACTTCGCCACTGATGAGTGCCGCCGTGGCGGGCCCCGAACCCTTGTAGGGAACGTGCGTCATGGTGGTGCCGGTCTTGGCATTGAAAATTTCGCCCGCCAGATGACGGGTGGTGCCAAGGCCGACAGATCCGAAATTCGTCTTTCCCGGATTGGCTTTGCAATAGGCGATGAACTCCTGAAGCGTCTTTGCCGGGATGCCCGGATAGATCACCAGCACGTCGGGCACAGAAGCAACGCTCGTCACCGGCACGAGGTCCTTCTGCAGGTCGTACTGAAGTTGCTTGTACGCGGTGACGGCAACGGCGTGGTGAACCGACCCGAGAAGAAATGTGTAGCCGTCCGGCTTCGCCTTGGCGACGATCGCGGCGCCGACCGTGCCTCCGGCTCCCGCGCGATTGTCGATCACGACCTGTTGACCCAGTTCCTGCGACAGCTTGGCGGCGAACGGCCGGGCGAAGGTATCGGTCCCGCCACCGGGTGCGAAGGGAACGACCAGGGTGATGGTCCGGCTGGGCCAGGCCTGGGCCCGCACCGCGCCGGGTAGAAGCAAGGCTGCGGCGGCCCCCGCCAGTACTGCCCGTCGTGCCGACCCGTTCTTCCTCGTCATCGCTGTCCCTCCCTCGCTATTCCGTCCGCCTATTGGAAGGTCGTGACGGCTTCGTGACGGAAGCTTGCCATGCGCATGCGGCGCTGTCGCCGCACGGTCTAGTATCCTGCGGGCCGCCCACCGAAAGCGGCAGCCTTTTCCAGCGCGGCCGCCGCACGCAGCAGCGTCTCCTCGTCGAAGGCGCGGCCAATCAGCTGCAACCCGAGCGGCAGCCCGTCCTTGTCCATGCCCGCCGGCACCGAAATGCCCGGAAGGCCTGCCATCGAGGCCGGGATGGTGAACATGTCGTTGAGATACATGGTCACCGGATCGTCCATCTTGTCGCCCGCGGCAAAGGCCGCGGTGGGTGCGGTGGGCGTGAGCAGCACGTCGCACTTCTCGAACGCTTCCTTGAAGTCGCGTGCGATCAGGGCCCGGATCTGCTGTGCTTTCTTGTAGTAGGCATCGTAGTAGCCAGCGGACAGCACGTAGGTTCCGATCAGGATGCGCCGGCGCGTTTCCTTGCCGAAGCCGGCCCCGCGGGTGTTCTCGTACAGCTCGGTCAGGTCCTTGCCCGGGACGCGCTGGCCGAATCGCACGCCGTCGTAGCGCGCCAGGTTCGAGGAACATTCCGCCGGGGCCACGATGTAGTAAGCAGGCAGCGCGTACTTGGTGTGCGGCAGCGAAACCTCGACCGGCTCGGCGCCGGCCGCCTTGAGCATGTCCATGCCCGTGGCCCACAGCGCCACAACCTCCTCGGACGTACCGTCGACGCGATACTCCTTGGGGATGCCGACTTTCATGCCCTTGATGCCGGGATCGCGCGCCGCGGCGGCGAAATCGGGCACCGGCAGAGGCGCCGAGGTCGAATCCTTAGGGTCGTGGCCCGACATGGCCTGCAGCATCAGCGCCGTGTCCTCGACGGTGCGGGCAAACGGGCCCGGCTGGTCGAGCGAACTGGCGAAGGCAACGACGCCCCAGCGCGAGCAGCGACCGTAGGTCGGCTTCAGGCCGACGATGCCGCAGAAAGCCGCCGGCTGGCGGATCGAGCCGCCGGTGTCGGTGCCGGTGCTGCCCGGGACCATGTAAGCCGCGACGGCGGCCGCCGAACCACCGGACGAGCCACCCGGAACCAGTTTGCGGTTGTCGCCCTTGCGCTTCCATGGATTCTCGACGCCGCCGAAATGACTGGTCATGTTCGAGGAGCCCATGGCGAATTCGTCGAGGTTGGTCTTGCCGACCATCACCGCGCCAGACTTCCACAGGTTCGCCGTCACCGTGCTCTCGTACTGAGGCACGAAGCCCTTGAGGATCTGCGATGCCGCGGTCGTCTGCACGCCCTCGGTGCAGAACAGGTCCTTGATTGCCAGCGGCACGCCCTCGAGCAACCCCGCCTCGCCCCTCGCGCGACGATCGTCGGAGGCCCTGGCCATCTCGCGGGCCTTGCCCGGCGTCTCGGTGATGAAGGCATTGAGCGCGCGGTGCTCGTCGAGCTTCTTCAGGTGCGCATCCGTCACTTCGACGGCGCTGGCCTCTTTCTTCGCGAGCGTCGCGGAAAGCTGGGCGATGGTGAGATCGGTCAGGGCAGCCATGGCCTACTCCACCACTTTCGGCACGGTGAAGAAGCCGCCGGCGTTCCTGTCCGAGGGATCGACATAGACCGCGCCGCCCGGCGCGTTGGCCAGAACCTTGGCCGCGACGCCACCGTCGGTGACCTTGTCCGCACGCATCGGCAGCGTCACGTCCGAGACCGACGACATCGGCTCGACATTCTTCGTGTCGACCTCGTTCAGTTGCTCGATCCAGGCAAAAATGCCCGAGAGCTCGCCGGCCAACGGCGCAAGTTCTTCATCCGGAACCTTGAGGCGGGCAAGCCGCGCGATACGCGCCACCGTGTCCTTGTCGAGCGACATCCAAACACTCCAAAACCGCTCTAAAACAGCATCTTAGGCGCGGTTGGTAGCGCCTTTGCAACCCAGGAGCAACCAGCCTAGGACGCAGCTTCGGCCTGGTTCACAGCGACGCGCTGTGCGGCAACCTGCTCGACGGCGGCCCGCACCTCGGGACGGCTGGCCAGCAGCTTGTTGAAGTCCCGGCGGTACAGCACCAGCAGGTGGGTGTAGCCGCTCGCCACCACATCGGCGTTGCGTGGCTGGGCGCTGAGCAGGCCCATCTCGCCGAAGAAGTCGCCTTCCTTCAAGGTCACGACGATCGTTCTGGTGTGAACGGTCACCTCGCCCGCCGCGACGAAGTACATGGCATCGGGGGGCCCGCCGACCTTGATGATGGTTTCTCCAGGGAAGGCGACCAGCGCCCGCAGCCGCTTGCCGACCTCGACGATCGTGGGCTTGTCGAGCCCGGCGAACAACGAGACCCGACCGATCATCTCCTGCAGTTCGAGCCCGAGATCGAGCGGCGGACGCTGGCTCACCGCTCCGCGCCGTTCGGCCAGCTTGTCGCGCAGGTCGTTGTAGACCTCGCGGCTGATGATGCCTTCATGCAGGCGACGGATGTATTCCGCGCCCTCGAAGCGAATGGCGGCGCGCTCCAGCTGGCGCTGCTGCACCGATTCCGAATAGCCGGGATATTGCAGCGACAAAGCCTTGAGGGCGCCTTCGACGCCGCGCTGGCGATTGCCGATCACCGCGGCGAGACCTGCCTCCGCGTCGTGTCCCAGAAGGTCTGCGATCGAATTGGCATTGAATGTCATGAGTTCGCTGAGGACGCTGAGCGACACCATCAGGATCTCGAAGCGGTCGGCGAGCCGGTCGGTCAGCATGCGCTCGAAGCCGAAGCGCCGATGCAGCCACAACGCGAAACGGAACCCCCGGTCCG
Source organism: Reyranella humidisoli (assembly GCF_019039055.1). Taxonomy (NCBI): domain Bacteria; kingdom Pseudomonadati; phylum Pseudomonadota; class Alphaproteobacteria; order Hyphomicrobiales; family Reyranellaceae; genus Reyranella; species Reyranella humidisoli. Next base: position 3,683,788 of record NZ_JAHOPB010000001.1, on the reverse strand, counting down.
GGCGCGAGATCTCCTCGAGCCACTTCTCGTAACCTTCGACGCCCTTGTCGCGGACCGTGTCGATGAGCCGGTCGGCGTTCGCCGCGAGCACCGCGACCATGCGGCGCGACAGGATCTGTTGCTCGAACAGTTCGAGATACAGCTCCTTCTCCCGCGTGCAGAGGGTCACCAGCCCGATCTTCACCCGCTCGTCGAGATCGAGCGCCAGTTCCGGCGGCACGGGTTCGACCGCGGAATCGCCGGCCGAGGCCGGATCCACAGCGAAGCCGTCGATACGTTCGTTGTGCTGGCGAATGATCTGCTGGAGATGCTTCTCGACGTTGATGCGCGAGAGCGCCAGGACCCGATCGCGCAGTGCCAGTTCCAGGCGGCTGAGCTTGTCCAGCCCGAACAAGTGCATGACCAGACCCAGCGTGGTCGCGTTCACGAACAGTGTGAACAGCACGAACAGCACCGCCGAGATGGCAATGAAGTCGCGTATCGGCTCAGGAAGCCGCTCGTTGCCGGCCGCGACCATGGCCAGCACGATCGTCACCGCGCCCCGCAGGCCGCCCCACACCAGGATCGCCTTGTAGCGGCGGTTCACCGGCTGGACGAGCTTGAAGGTCTCGAGCACCGGCAGCATGCCGAACACGACCAGCGCGCGAGCCGAAAAGGCGCCGATGGCGACGGCGAGAACGCCCCACACGTAGATCCAAGTGATCTTCAGCAGCACGTCGGCGGCAACCATCGAGGCCAGCACGAAGATGAGGCAGTTCGCCCAGAACTCGAGCTGCGCCCAGACCTGTCGCAGCGCGGTCCATTGCCTCGGATGGAGATGCGTCGGCCCGTAGGCCGCGATGGTAAGCGCCGCCATCACGACCGAGACCACGCCGGAGACGTGGATGTAGCGATCCGCGATGATGAAGCTGAGATAGCAGAGGCTTACCGTCACCGAGGCGATGGCCGCATCGGATTCGCCCAGCCGCGGCAGGATCATGATGGCCACGCGCGCCATCGCGAAGCCCAGTACGAGGCCGCCCACGAACTCGCGCAGGAACACGCCGACCGCCGAGGTCGGATCGGCCGGCATGCCGCCCCCATCGGTCGAGGCCCGGGCAACCAGGATGCCCATGAACAGGCCGAATGCGGCGATGGCGACCGCGTCGTTCAGCAGCGATTCGCCTTCCGCCAGGATCGACAGCCTTTTGGGCGCGCCGACATCGCGGAAGATGCCGATTACGGCCGCCGGATCGGTGGTCGAGACCACGGCCCCCAGCAGCAGGCAGACGACGATGTCCAAGCCGGTGGCCAGGTGCACGACGCCTGCGACGCAGGCGATACAGACCAGCACCGCCACGATGGCGAGCAGCAGCACCGCGTGGATCTCGTCCATGAGGCGCCTCACGTCGATCGTGAGGCCAGCGGTAAACAGAAGCGGCGGCAGGAAGAGAGGCAGGAACAGCTCCGTGCCCACCTCCAGTTTGTCGAGGCCGATAAAGGCGTCGGTAAAGACACCCAGGCGGAAGTTGCCGGCGACGATCCACGAGCCCAGGAAGCCCATGCCCATGCCGGCGATGGCCAGCAGGACGGTGTGCGGCAGCCTGAAGCGTTCGGCGAGCGGCACCAGCACGCTGACGACGGTCAGGACCACGGCAATCGCCAGCAGGGCGTAGAGAGTATCTGTCACCTTGTCCGAACACCTCTGCTGCGGGCGCATGTCGACCCGGTCCGTTGCACGCCTTATAACCTTGGCGATGGCCCGGTTGGCAGTCCTGATTCACGGCATGTGGGGAACGTCCGCCGTGTGGCGTCACTGGCGTCCCTTTCTCGAGGGACGCGGCTGGCAAACGACTGCATATGATCTGCGACACCACGACGTGCCCCCGGCCTCGCCGCCGGCCGCCCTCGGTGAAACCAGCCTACACGATTACGTCGCCGATCTCGAAGCCGCCATTCTCGCTCTTCCCGAGAAGCCGGTCGTCATCGGCCATTCGATGGGCGGGCTCATAGCCCTTCTTCTTTGCGCCAAGGGCCTTGCCCGTGCGGGTGTGCTGCTCACCCCGGCTCCCCCGTCGAGCGTGATTGCCCTGCGTCCCTCCAATCTGCTGGCCTTCGCGCGTATCCAGGCGCGCTGGGGCTGGTGGCGAAAGCCGCACCGCGCGACGCTCGGTGAAGCGCTCAGCTACACCTTCAATACGTCCGATCGCGCCACCGGCACGATTGAGCATGCGAGCTTCGTCCATGAATCGGGGCGCGCCCTTCTCGAGATCGGCCTGCCATGGCTCGACAAGAGGAAGGCCGCCTTCGTCGATCCGCGGAAGGTGACAGTGCCGCTGCTTTTCGTTGGCGCAGAGAAAGACAGGCTGGTGCCGCCTGACGTGGTTCGCCGCACGGCAAGCCGATTCGCCCACGTCTCCGACCATGTCGAGTATGAAGGCCAGGGACATTGGGTGCTCGGCCAGCCCGGTTGGGACCGCGTTGCCGACGATGCGGAAACCTGGCTCACGGGGAAGATTGCCTGAATGCCTGTCGTCGAGTTCTCCGAGCTGAAGAGCCTCCTGGTGCGCGACGGCAGGCTGATGGCGCTCGACCTCGGTACCAAGACCATCGGTATCGCCACGTCGGACGTGCTGCGCATGCTGGCGACGCCGCTCACCACCCTGAAGCGCACGAAGCTGGCGGCCGACCTCGCCGCGCTCGACGAACTCGCGCGCAAGCATGAGGTCAAGGCGTTGGCGGTCGGCCTGCCGCTCAACATGGACGGCACCGAGGGGCCGCGCTGCCAGTCGGTGCGCCAGTTCGTGACCAACGTCCAGAACCACGGCGCGCCCGCTCTCGCGGCCCTGCCGATCGTGTTCCAGGACGAGCGTCTCAGCACCGCTGCCGTGACGCGCGGCATGATCGACGACTACGACATGACCCGCTCCAAGCGCGCCGAACGCGTCGACGCCGCGGCAGCGGCCTGGATCCTCGAAAGCGCGATCGCGCGGCTGCGCTAAGGACAGAGCGGCGGCGGCGCTTGTCGCGGCGGCGGCTCGGCATCGAGCGAGCGAAGGAAGGCGACCAGGTCGGCGCTCTGGTCCTTCGTCAGGCCGAGCGGGCGAACGAGAGGTGTGCCGTCGCTATGCAGTCGATCGGGACTGACTTCCGAATAGTGCTTCACCACTTCTTCGAGCGTCAGCACGCTGCCATTGTGCATGTAGGGTCCGCCGCGTCCGACCTGGCGCAGGCCGGGCACGCGGAACTCGCCGAAATTGGTGTGCTGGCGCTGGACGTGCCGGGTGCGCCGCGTGTTGTTGCCGGTCACGTCGTCGTTGTACTTGCCCAGCAGGTTGAACGGGCTCGCCGCAAGACGCCCCAGCCCGCCCAGGCGCCCGGGATCGACCTCGCCCGGCCGCACGAAGAACGGGATGCCGATGTCGCCGAACTCGCCATTGGTGAAGCGCGGACCGAGATGGCAGAGATTGCAGTTGGCCTCGCCGATGAACAGCTTCAGCCCGCGCTGCGCGGACACCGGATAGTGCGCGGCGCGCTCGCGATCTCCCGCGACCAGCGCGTCGCGGAAATCGTCGAACGGCGTACGCGGACTGACCAGAGTCGCCTGGAACGCGGCCAGCACCTTCGCCGTATCGACTAGAAGTCGCTCGTCGTCGGCGCCGGGTTTCTCGCCGAACGCCTTTTCATATCCGCAGGCGAGAGCGGGATCGCCGCGCAGAAGTTCGCCGGGACGCGCCGCGCCGCCATTCATCTCGCGAGAATCGAGCAGCGGACGAATGCTCTGCGCCCACAGCGAGTCGCCTGCGCCGTCCCAGCCGAACCAGTGCAGGTAGCCGATGTTCCACAAGGACGGCGTGCGGCGATCGAGTTCGGCCGTGCCCTTCCCTTTGACCAGTCCGTCGCTCCACTCGCGGCCGGCCTGATGGCAGGTCGCGCAGCTCATGCGACCCTCGCCCGACAGGCGGGGATCGTTGAACAGATGCTCCCCGAGCGCGATCCCGGCCGGCGTGCCCGACACGCGGTTGGACGGATCGCGCACGGGCGGCGGCGGCCAGGGCCCGTGCTGCCCGACGGTCCGGATTTCCTCGGGCGACCAGTCGAGCAGCGGCTGCGCGCGCACGCCACCGGCCCACAGGGCAAGCAGCGGCACCAGCAGCAGGACCCGGGTCACTTGAGGATGATGTCGTGCGTCAGGCGCTCGCTTTCCTCGCCCGCCCGCACGTCGAAGGTGATCTCCCAGCGGCCGGGCATGTGGAACAGCATTCCTTCCGCCCTGAAGCGCCCGTCGCCGTTCGACTTGATGCTCGCCCTGTAGTTCATGAAATGGCGATGATCCGGCATCTGCGCATCGACGGCGATGAGTTCCGCCGGCGCGCCGCTCCGGGTGCAGACGTTGAGGACCAGCGCGAAAGGTTCGCCGACTTCGATTCGCAGCGGGTCGGACCGGAATGCCATCAGGTAGTGGTCCGAGAACACCACCCAGCCCGTTCCCCGGCCGAGATCCATCGGGCAATCCGCCAAAGCCGGCGTCGCCAGGAAGAGCCCCAGCAGCGCGGCCGGCAGCCTCATTGCCCGCCCCCGAAAAGGCGGTCGCCATTCTCGTAGGCAATCTTGCGCGCTACGTCCGGCGGCAGGTCCGAAAGCCATTGCCGCGACCAGCGGGCATTCTCGATCACATAGTGCCAGCGTTCAGGCGTGAAGGTATCGCTGCCCAGCACGAAGCGGTCGGGAAACTCGATGAAGAGTTCGCGCCAGCCGGGCGCCACCTTGCCGTTGGAGACGTGCGCCGTCAGGAAGGCAAGATCGCACCACAGGGTCGGATAGCGGCGCAGCATCTCGCGCACCTTCTCCGGCCGCTCGAATCCCGAGTGAGCCCACAGGACCTTAGCTGCCGGATCCTGCTGGAAATGCCGCGTCACGGCATCGGCGTCGGAATGCGAATGCAGGTAGAGCCCGTACTGCTTCGCCAGTTCGACGACGCGGCGCACGTTGGGCAAGTCGGCGTCCGCGCCGTAGATATGGAACTCTCCGATCGCCCGATACTTGCGCTTCGACAGCAGGTCCTCGAGGTACGGGATCAGCGTCGGGTCCTTGGCCCAGGTCGAGATCTCGCCCCGCGAGCGATAGGGACGAAGCTCGGGCACGATCATGCCCGGCGCCACGTCCTGCAACATCTTGGTGCCCTCGTTGTTCGAGCTCGACACCATGGCGCGCTTGATGCCCGCCTTCTTCAGGATCTCGACCACCTCGTGGGGCGGCACGACCGACCAGGCGTCGTGGCTGTAGTGCATGTGCGCGTCGAAAATCGGCAGTTCGTCGGCTGCTCTCGCGACGGTGGCGGTGGCGATCACGGCGATGACGAGGGAGAGGAAGCGCATGGGGTCCTTCAGCGGCCCGTCTTGAGCGGGCAGGCATAGTTGAAGCTAATCGAGATGCGCTCGCCGGAGAAGTGCGCGGGCGGGACCTCGTGGCGCAGCCAGCTTTCGAAGAGGACAAGATCGCCGTCGTGCGCCGCCACGCTCACGAAGGACCGGTAGGCTTCCGGCGCATCGGCCCGACGCGGCGGCGCGGCCATCTGGTGCGCGAGCCGCGGGTCCTCGAACTTGATCGCGCCCGCTCCCCTCGGCACCGACACGTAGTAGGTGCCGCTCACGAACGAGGTCGGGTGGAGGTGCATGGAGTGCACCGTGCCCGACGGCATGACGTTGGCCCAGCAGTCGGTCATCGCGAGCGTGCGGCCCGCCAGATCGTAGTGAAGGTCGCGCGCGAAGCTCTTCACGTGGCCGTCGATCTTCCGGCGCAGCCGGTCGAACAGCGACGACACGAGGTGCAGCCGGTCGAGCGAACCGTAGGACGTATAGCCGCCGAGGTAGTTCTTCGCCGACCAGCGCTGCCCTGCCCCGTCCGAAACCGCGAGCGACTGGCATTCGTCGGCGAGGTCCTGATTGAAGCGGCGCCAACTGCGGTCGACGAGCGATTCGCGGTAAACGAGGGTCGGAAACAGGGCACGGCTCGGCATGGGAACGATTATCGATGATGAAGTCTCGCCGTGCTATGATTTCCCCATGCTCAGCCACCCGCAAATCGAGGCCTATCGTCGCGAGGGCTATCTGGTGATCCCGCGGCTGATCCAGGGAGAGCAGCTCGCGGAGCTGCGACGCCTGACCGACCAGCTCGTCTCCGAAGCGCGCGGCGTGACCGCCAACGACGATCTCTACGATCTGGAACCCAGCCACAGCGCCACCATGCCCCGCGTGCGTCGGCTGAAGCCCGCCATGTTCAAGCGCCACGCCTTCTTCCGCGACCTCGCGCGCGATCCCGGGATCACGTCGCCGCTGTCGCAGCTCATCGGGCCCGCCATCCGCCTGCACGGCGGCAAGCTCAACATGAAGTCGGCCGGTTACGGATCGCCCGTCGAATGGCACCAGGACTGGGCCTTCTATCCGCACAGTAACGACGACGTGCTGGCGACCGGCATCTATCTCGACGATTGCGACGAGGCCAACGGGCCGCTGATGGTCGTGCCCGGCACGCATCACGGCCCTGTGCACGACCATCATGCCGATGGCCGTTTCTGTGGCGCCTTCGATCCGGAGGCGAGCGGAGTCGACGTCAGCAAGGCCGTGCCGCTGATCGGCACGGCCGGCTCGATGACCATCCATCATGCGCGGCTGGTCCATGGCTCGGCCCTCAATCGCTCCAACCGCCAGCGTCGCCTTCTGCTGCACGAATATGCGGCTGCCGATGCCTGGCCGTTGATGGGTGTCGCGAACTTCGACGAATTCAACAGCCGCATGGTGCTGGGTGAGCCGACCATCGAACCGCGGGTGCGGCCCGCACCCGTGCGCATGCCTCTGCCGCCCGCCGACCATCAAGGGTCGATCTACGAGAACCAGCGCGGATCGGGCCGCCGCTTTTTCCAAACCTATGACGAGCAGGCCGCCGTTGCCGGTTAGCGCCGCCCTGTCGTTCGCTCGGCGCCGGTGATGCTCAAGCGGCGGGGCGCACTGGTCGCCGCCGCATTGCTCGCCGCACGCCCTGCACTCGCCCAGCCAACGACCTGGAACGACTGGCTTGGCACCTATGCCGGCGCCGCCCGCTTTCACCGGTCCATCCCGCTCGAGGACATTTATCCGCCGCCCCAGGCGCCGCGGGAAAATTACGACGACGGCACCCCGTTCGCCCTTCACTTCGCACTGCGCGCCGCCGGAGGAAGCCTCGCCGTCTGGCTGCGGATCGATGGCGGTCCCATGCAAACGGACGAGAGCGGCGAGACGATGGTCTTCGGCCCCGTGACCGATGGCGTGGCGATGCTGAGTTCGGCCGATGCCCGCGCCCTGCCGCGCACGGCCAGTCTCACCGTGCGGCCGAACCAGCTCGGCACGGAAGCATTGTTCACCCATGCCGATGGAAGCTTCTGGCGACGGCACTTCACCGCCACCTTCACGCCGGCCGGCGCCGACGTGATCCTCTGGGTCTTCGATGCGACCGGCACCCGCGCCCGCACCTGGCGTGGATCGACCCTGCGCCGCACCTGATCCGCTCTACCGCGGCCGAGGGCCGACGTAGGTCGACTGCGGCCGGATCAGGCGCCCGCCCTTCTCCTGCTCGAAGACATGGGCGCACCAGCCGGCGGCACGGCCGACGGCGAACAGCGCGGTGAAGGCGCTGCGCGGCACGTCCAGCGCTTCCAGCAGGAGCGCCGTGTAGTATTCGACATTGGTGTCCAGCCGCTGCTTCGGCTTGTGTCTGCGCAGCGAGGCGATGGCGCTGCGCTCGACCTCGACCGCGAAGGCCAACCGGCCCGCGGTCTGCGGCAGCGTCGCCACCGTATTCTTCAGAACGTCGGCGCGCGGATCGCGCTTCTTGTACACGCGATGGCCGAAGCCCATCAGGCGCGTGCCCTTCGCAAAGGCGTCGTCCAGCCACGCCTCGGCACGCTCCGGCGTGCCGATCTCGTCGAACATGTCGAGCACCGGCCCTGGCGCGCCGCCGTGCAACGGCCCCTTCAGCGCACAGAGCGCCGCCAGCACCGAGGAGATCAGCCCGGCCCGGGTCGACGCCACGACACGCGCCGTGAAGGTCGAGGCGTTGAAGCCGTGGTCCGTGACCGTCGCCAGATAGGTATCGAGACCCTTCTCGAATGCTTCGTCGGCGCGCTTGCCGCGGATCATGCGCAGCAGGTCCTGCGCCGTCGTCAGCGTCGGGTCGGGGGCCAGTGCGGACTTCGCTTCGGCCGCGCGCAGGAGGGCCGCCAGGAAGACCGGCAGCGCGCCACAGACCAGATAGTGGTGCGGCATCGGCTCGCTGTCGGCCAGCATGCCAAGCCCGACGCGCAGGCCCTCGACCGGGTTGAGCCCCCTGGTGGCCGTGAGCAGTTTCGGCACCTCGGCGAACGCACGGACGCGGGCCTGCGCCAAGCCCTGGCGAACCGCCTGCTCGTCACCTCCACCCTCGGCGAAGCCTTCCCACAGAAGGGCCGCGACGCCCTCGAAGCCGCGAGTCCTGACCAGATCCTCCACCGCCTGGCCTCGGACGATCAGCCGGCCGGCCTCCCCATCCACTTCGCTCATCACCGTGTCGGCCACGATCACGCCGTCGAGTCCGCTGTCCACCCGCGTCTGCAGCATCGAAAATCCCCTTGTGTTGCGGTCTCAACATTCGGTTCAGCCTATGTATTGTCAATATTGACTGAATTAATCCATAATAAGAAATGGCTACCGACTGGCTGAGTTCGAAGGAAGCGGCGCGACGCCTCGGCGTTTCGGCCGCCACGCTGTACGCTTATGTGAGCCGGGGACTCCTGCGCTCCGAAGGCACGGACGGGCAGCGGGAGCGGCGCTACCGCGCCGACGACGTCGCCCGGCTGAAGCGGCGGCGGGACGTCGGCCGCAAGGCCGAGTCGATCGCCGCCAACGCGCTCGACTTCGGCACGCCGGTCCTGGAATCTTCGCTGACGCTGATCGAGAACGGCCGCCTCTTCTATCGTGGCCAGGAAGCGACGCGGCTCGCCCGCAACAGCTCCCTCGAACAGGTCGCTCAGCTCCTGTGGGATTGCGACGACCGCCCGTTCGCCGCACGCAACCTGCCGCCCCTGTCAGCCGCGCTGCGCAGCGCCTGGCAAGCGGCATCCGCCCTGCCCCCGGTCGATGCCTGCCTCGTTCTCCTGCCGGCCGCGGCGCGCTGGGATCATCCAAGCTGGGTCGAGGATCGCACCGCAATGCTCGAAACCGGCGCACGCATCCTGCGTCTGCTGGCAGCCGCCGTGACCGGCCAACCCCTCTCCGATCGCCCGATCCATGAACAGGTCGCCACCGCCTGGAACGTGCCTCCGGAACAGGCGACGCTCATCCGCGCCGCGCTCGTCCTTTCGGCCGACCACGAATTCAACGCCTCGGCCTTCGCTGCCCGCGTCGTCGCCTCGACCGGCGCCAACCTCTACGCCTCGACGATGGCCGGTCTGGTGGCGATCAACGGCCCGCGGCACGGCGGACTGACGCGACGCGTCGCGAGCCTCCTCGCCGACCTCAGGCAGGTGACCGACATCGACGCCGATCTCGCCCGCCGGGTGCGCGAGCGCATCTACATTCCGGGCTTCGGCCACCAGCTCTACCCCGATGGCGACGTCCGGGCGGTTGCGCTGTTCGCCATGATGCGCGAACTCGTGCCCGGCGCCGCCGAACTCGCCTTCGCGGAGCGCGTGGCGGCCGCGGTGGAGCAGCAGATCGACCGCAAGCCCAATGTCGATTTCGCGACCGTCACCCTGGAGCGCGTGCTCGGCCTGCCAAAGGATTCGGCGCTGGCTCTCTTCCTGCTCGGGCGCACCGTCGGATGGATCGCGCATGCCATCGAGCAGGCTGCACACGGTGCGCTGATCAGACCGCGCGCCCGCTATACCGGGCCGCGTCCGGGCGCCTGACGGTTATCCACCAAAACGCTTCCTTGCGAGCGCGGCATACGCGTGCTTAACGTCGCGCTTTAGTGACAAGTAATCGCGTGGGCGTGCCGAGGTTGCCCCATCTTCTCGGCATCGAAGGTCTTTCGCCCGAAACAATTTCGGGCTTGCTCGACCTATCTGAAACCTACATCGACCAGAACAGGTCCGTCGCCAAACGGCGGGACATGCTGGCCGGTCGTACAATCATCAACCTGTTCTTCGAGAACTCGACGCGCACGCGCACCAGTTTCGAGGTCGCGGCCAAGCGGCTGGGGGCCGACGTCATCAACATGGATGTCGCGACTTCCTCGGTGCGCAAGGGCGAGACGCTGCTCGACACGGCGATGACGCTGAACGCCATGCGCCCCGACGCGATCGTCGTGCGCCATCACGAGTCCGGCGCCGTCAATCTCCTGGCGCAGAAGGTCAACTGCGCCGTCATCAATGCGGGCGACGGCCAGCACGAGCACCCGACGCAGGCGTTGCTCGACGCGGTCACCATCCGGCGACGACGCGGCAGTCTCGAAGGCCTCCTCGTGGCGATCTGCGGCGACATCATGCACAGCCGCGTCGCGCGCTCGAACATCCACCTGCTGCAGATCATGGGCGCCCGCGTGCGCGTGGTCGGCCCGCCGACCCTGATGCCGACCGACGTCCACAAAATGGGCGTCGAGGTGCACTACAGCATGAAGACCGGCCTTAAGGACGTCGACATCGTCATGATGCTGCGGCTGCAGACCGAGCGGATGCAGGGCTCGTTCGTTCCCTCGATCAGCGAGTACTTCCATTTCTTCGGCCTCGACCGGGTCAAGCTGCAGTACGCCAAGCCCGATGCCCTGATCATGCATCCCGGCCCCATGAATCGCGGCGTCGAGATCGACTCGGAAGTCGCCGACGACCTCGACCGGAGCGTTATCCACGAGCAGGTCGAGATGGGCGTCACCGTCCGCATGGCCTGCCTCGATGCCCTGATCGGCGGCAACCGCAACCAGTTCGGAGCCGAGACGTGAGCGGGAAGATCGACAAGACCGCGCCGCCACACGCCGGCTCGACCGCGTACATCAACGCCCGGATCATCGATCCGACCGGAAACACCGAGTATGTCGGCGCCATCCTGATCAGCGACGGCAAGATCGCGGACTTCGGCCCCAACCTCTTCGCGTCGGGTGCACCCTACGGCATCCGGTCGGTCGATTGCCGTGGCCTCTATCTCGCGCCCGGCCTCGTCGACACGCGCGTCCATACCGGCGAGCCCGGCGAGGAGCACAAGGAGACGCTGGAAAGCGCCGGCGCCGCCGCGGCGGTCGGCGGCATCACCTCGATGGTGCTGCTGCCCGACACCGAGCCGCCGTTCGACGACGCTTCGCTTATCGAATTCGTCGCCCGCCGCGCCCGCCAGGTAAAGCTGGCGAACATGTATGCGTATGGCGCGCTGACCGTGGGTCTGGAAGGCAAGGAACTGGCCGAGATCGGCCTCTTGTCGGAGGCTGGAGCCGTGGCTTTCACCGATGCCGATCATGCCGTGGGCAACGCCCAGGTCATGCGTCGTGCGCTCTATTACGCCAAGACGTTCGATGCGCTCATCGTCCACCTGCCGCAGGAGCCCAATCTCTCCGGCGGCACCATGACGAGCGGCGAGATGGCGACGCGGCTTGGCCTGTCCGGCAGTCCGCCGCTCGCCGAGGTGATGATGGTCGAGCGCGACATCAGGCTCGCCGAAATGACCGGCGGCCGCATGCACCTCACGAAGATCTCGACGGCGGAGTCGGTCGAGGTGATTGGCGCCGCCAAGGCGCGCGGACTCAGGATCACCTGCGATACCGCAGCGCCCTACTTCGCGCTGAACGACCTCGCGGTCGGCGACTACCGCACCTTCTGCAAGCTCGTGCCGCCGCTGCGCGCCGAGAAGGATCGACTGGCCATCGTCGAAGGTCTCAAGGACGGCACGATCGACGCCATCGTCTCCGACCACAGGCCGCAGGACCAGGACAGCAAGCGCGTGCCCTTTGCCCAGGCCGAGCCCGGCGGCATCGGGCTCGAGACCCTGCTGCCGATCTCGCTGGAACTGGTGCATGGCGGGCATCTCACCCTGCCGCGCCTCTTCCAGCTCCTGTCGGCGACGCCCGCGTCCTTGTTCGGTTTGCCCGGCGGCAAGCTCGCCAAGGGCGCGCCGGCCGATCTCGTCCTGTTCGACGCCGACTATGCCTGGAAGATCGACCGCACCGGCCTCTGGAGCAAGACCAAGAACACACCCTTCGACGAGCGCCCCGTGCAGGGCCGGGTGATGGCCACGATCGTGGGTGGCCGGACGATCTATCGCGACGACAGCTTCGCGGCGACTGCCGCCGCTGCCTGACCGACGCCTTCAAACGGCCATTTGGTCTGATATGGTCGTTCTGTCTTTCAACGGGGAACCGCAGATGCTCCGGCACTCATTTCTTCTCGGCGTCGCGACTGTCGCACTCGCCGGCACGGCCAACGCGCAGCAGCGCGGCGGCTCGCGTGAGGATCTTCTCGACGCGCTGACGCGGCACATCCAGATCTGCGCCGAGATCACGGAAACCCAGGCGCGTCTGTCCTGCTACGACCGGCTGCAGACGCAGGTCGGCGGCGTGCAGGCCCCGGCGGCAACGTCTCCCGCGCCCACGCCCACGCCCACGCCCCTGCAGGCGACGCCGACGCCGCCGCTATCGCCCGTGCCGAGCACCGGCTCCTCGATCAGCGCCGCGCCGCTCGCCCCGCAGCCGCTTGGCGTCCCCGGCGGCGGCACGGCGACCCTGGGCGGCGCGCCGCAGCCGCTCGGTGCGCCCGCGGCCCAGCCCTACGACCCCAACGCCGCCTTCGATCCGAGCAGATCGACCTACCGGCCGCCCGAGGCGATCGGTCCCAAGCCGCAGCCGCAGGCGCGCCGCAGCGGTCCGCGGCCGGTGCCGACCTTCTCCACGCCGCAGCCGTTGGTCACGATCGGCGCCAACAACCTGACCTATGGCCCCTCGCGCTACTGGCAGGTCACGATCGTGCTGAAGTCCAACACCCAGCGCGCCATGGACACACAGGCCGTCTGCACCTTCATGAATGGCAGCCGGGCGCTGGAAGACGCCTACTACGGTCCCGTCTCGATCCAGCCCGGTGAACAGATCACGACCGAGCTGATCGGACCGCCGACCACCGCCTATGTCGATTCGACCAACTGCAGGCTGTTGAGCCCGTAGGCCGCGACCATGCTGTCGACCCTGATCCTGATGGCCGGCCCATTCCTGATGGGCTACCTCATGGGCTCGATCCCCTTCGGCCTGCTGCTGACGCGCGGCGCCGGTCTCGGCGATATCCGCAAGGTCGGCTCGGGCAACATCGGCGCCACCAACGTGCTGCGTACCGGCCGCAAGGGACTTGCAGCCGCCACGCTGCTGCTCGACGCCCTGAAGGGTGTCGTGGCGGTGCTCATCGCCGACCAGGTCGGCCAGATTGCCGCCGTCGGCGCGGCCGCCGGCGCGGTGCTGGGCCACATGTTCCCGGTGTGGCTGGGCTTCAAGGGCGGCAAAGGCGTGGCGACGACGCTCGGCATCATGTGGGGCCTGTCGTGGCCGGTCGGCGCCATCGCCTGCGGCGCCTGGCTGGCGATCGCCGCCGCCTTCCGCTACTCGTCACTGGCCGCCCTGCTCAGTGTCGTGGTCGCCGCGGTCGCGGCCTGGTTCCTGACCGATCCGCGCGCCGCGATGTTGCTCACGCTTCTCGTGCCGCTCGTCTGGGTGCGCCACCATGAGAACATCGCGCGCCTGCTCAACGGCACGGAGTCGAAGATCGGCGGCGGCAAGAAGCAGGCTGCCTGATTACTTCTTCGCGGCCTTGCCGTCGAAGCGCCTGGCCCATTCCGCGAGGATGCGCGCGCGATTTTCGGACGCCCAGGCGAAGTCGTTCTTGATCATCGAGGCGGCGACACCTGCGGGATAGTCCGGGATGTTCCCGGTGACGCCTTCGATGGCAACCTGGCTCACGAACGAAGCGTAGAGCTCGTTTGCCTTGCGGCTCGCCGCGAAGTCCATGAGGCGACGCACGGCTTCCGGCTTCTTCGTGCCGCGCAGGATGGCGGCCGCATCCATGTCCCAGCCGCCGCCCTCCTTCATCATCAGGCCTTCGATCGGCGCGCCCTTCTGGCGCGCACTCGCCGCCGCCAACTCATAGGAAATGCCGACCGGGAATTCACCGGAAGCGGCCTGGCGGCAGGGTCGCGTGCCCGAATGCTCATAGACGGCGATGTTGTCGTGGAGCCTGTCCATGAATTCCCATGCCTTGGCCTCGCCGAACATCTGGATCCACGAAGAGACGTGGAAGTAGCCCGTCCCCGACGAGGCAGGATGCGGCATGGTCAGCTTGCCCTTGAAGCGAGGGTCGAGCAGGTCGAACCAGGATTGCGGCTTCGGCAGCGAGAGTTTCAGCGCCTCGATCGTGTTGAAGCAGACCGCCGCGACCCAGGCCTCCATGCCGACCCAAGCGGGAGGATTGGCGGGATCGCGGAACGACGGCTTGATCGCCGCGAGGTTCTTCGGCGCATAGGGTTCGAGCATCCCCTTCTTCTCAAGCAGCAGCATCGAGGTGACGGCCAGTCCCCAGATTGCATCGCCACGCTGCTGGCCCTGCTCGGCCAGAATCTTCGCCGTGACGATACCCGTCGAATCGCGATTCCACTGGATCTCGATATCCGGGTTCTCCGCTTCGAAGCTCTTCTTGAAGTTGTTGAGGTTCTCGATCTCCAGCGTCGAATAGACCTCGAGGCGCGTCCGGCCCTGCGCCGCCGCGGTGGTCGCGGCCAGCACGCAGGCGATCGCCGCCCACCAACTCGTCATCGCTCGCTCCTTCGCCGCCTGAAGTCATGGCTCATATAACCACCGGGCCGATGCAGATTGCCGGCATTCCTGTCATAGCAGCGGCGCATGATCGCTTCCTCCTCTCGCAGCCTCCCCTGGGCGCTGATCGGCGCGGCCTGCCTCGGGTCGTTCGCCGCGACCTCGAGCGGCACGACCCGCGCGCCGTTCCTGCTGGAGATGGCGCAAGATCTCGACGTCAGCATGCCGCTGGTCGCCAACCTGGTTTCCCTGACGGCGATGGCATGGGGCATCGTCTCGGCCCTGGGCGGCTGGATGTCCGATGTGATCGGACGCCGCCCGATCCTGCTGATCGCGCCGTTTGCGCTCGCCCTGGCCCTGGTGGCACAGGCGGCGGCCGGCTCCTTCTTCTGGGTCGCGGTGTGGGCGACCGTGGGCGGCGGCTGCGCCGGCGCCTTCACCGGGGTGGTCTTCGCGGAAGTCTCCGCCCATGTGCCCGACAGCCAGCGCGGGCGGGCGCTGGGCTGGGTGATGAGCGGGCAATCGCTCACACTGGTCGTCGGCGTGCCGATGGCGGCGGCCGTCGGCTCGGTCATCGGCTGGCGGGGCTGGTTGCTCTGCGTCGCGGGCCTCTCCATCGCCGCCATTCTGAGCCTTTTCCTCACGGTCGGCCGGGGAAGTGCCGGTCGTATGCGGGGCGCCGGGGCACGTCCCTCCATGCGGTCCGCCCTCTCGCCGCGGGTGCTCGCCCTGCTGAGCACCGGCGTGGCGGAGCGCATCTGCTACGGGCTCGCGGTCGTCTACTTCGCGACCTTTATGCAGGTCACCTATCACATGACCCTGATCGAACTCGCCGTTCCGCTGGCGGTGTTCGCCCTGGGCAACATCGCCGGAACGGTAGCGGGCGGCCAGCTCGCCGACCGGCTGCGCGACCGTCTCCTCACCTTCGCGGTCGCGATGGCTCTGTCGGGCGTCGCGGCGCTGGTCCTCTTCACCTGGCATCCCGGGCCGGCCGTTTCCGTGGCCGTGGGGTTCGTCTACGTGCTGCTGAACGCGCTCGGCCGGCCCTCGTTCATGGCGTCCCTCGCCTCAGTTCCGGAAGACGTCCGGGGCACTGTGCTCGGCCTGAACGGCACCTCCGCGAGCGTGGGCTGGATCGGCGCCGCTGCCCTCGGCGCGGTGATGATCGGCTCGGTGGGGTTCGAGGGCTTCGGTCCGCTGACGGCTCTGCTGGCATTGCTGGGCGCGGGCGGTGCCCTCCTCAGCCGTCGCAGCCGCGGCTCATAGATATTTCTACTTTGAGTTGTTTTACATGTGGATAACACGACCTTAATGTTCTCCTCATGTTCGATGGCTCTCCCGAGATGGATCTCGCACCCGAGGAACGCCGCGCCCGGCTGAGGCTTGCGCGCAGCGCCAGGATCGGGCCCGTCACCTTCCACGAGGCGCTGGCCCATTACGGATCGGCCCGCGCCGCCTGCACTGCCCTCGCGACGGTTTCCGAGGCTTCGATCGAGCGCGAGGAGAATGCGCTCGCGGCTGCCGGCGGCCACTTCCTCGTGTTCGGGGATACCCTCTATCCGTCGGCGCTGGCAGCCCTGCCCGACGCCCCGCCGGTCCTCTCCGCCGTGGGCGACCCCACCTGGCTCGGCCGACCGACATTGGCCATCGTCGGCGCGCGGGAGGCCTCGCTGGCCGGCCGCCGCTTCGCCGCCGATCTCGCGTCGGCCCTGGGCGCGGCGGGCTTCGCGATAGCCTCGGGTCTGGCGCGCGGGGTCGATGCCGCCGCGCATGAAGCCGCTCTGGCGACGGGGACGATCGCCGTCCTGGCCTGCGGCGTCGATCAGGTCTATCCGCCCCACCACGCCGCCCTTCAGGCCGAAATCGCGGCCCGCGGGCTGATCCTGAGCGAGGTGTCGTTGGGCGCCCCGCCCATTGCCCGCGCCTTCCCGCGCCGCAATCGCATCGTCAGTGGCCTTTCGGCCGGAATCGTGGTCATCGAGGCGGCCGAACGTTCCGGCTCCCTGATCACGGCCCAGCGAGCCGCCGAACAGGGGCGCGAGGTGTTTGTCGTGCCCGGCTCGCCGATGGACCCGCGCTATGCCGGTTCCAATGGCCTTATCCGAGATGGGGCGATTCTGGTCCGGGATGCCAATGATATTCTGAACGCCCTCGGCCGTCCGTCCAGCGTCCGCCAAGCCTCTGATAAGCCGAAGGAAATCGGGAATGACGCGGGCGCCGCACGGATCGTGCAGGAGCTGGGTGCCGTACCCACCGCGGTTGACGAACTGGTGCGCCGGTGCCAAGTGTCCGCCGCCTTCGTAGCGGAGGTCCTCATGGCTCTCGAGCTGGAGGGCCGCCTGGAGAGGCACCGGGGTAACCGCGTTTCTCTGATCTAGATCAGCGATTTAGCTCCGGTTATTGAGATCAGAACGGAGCATTTACCGGCGATGGACGTACTGGTCGTCGAGTCCCCGGCCAAGGCTAAGACCATTGGGAAGTATCTCGGCCCCGGCTTCACCGTGCTGGCCTCGTACGGGCATGTCCGCGACCTGCCGCCCAAGGATGGTTCGGTCAGGCCGGACGAAGACTTCGCGATGGATTGGGAGGTCGACGCCCAGTCGCAGAAGCGCATAGACGCCATCGCCCAGGCCGTCAGCAAGGGCGGAAAGCTCTATCTCGCCACCGACCCGGATCGCGAAGGCGAGGCCATTTCCTGGCACGTGCTCGACATCCTGCGGAACAAGAAGGCGCTGGCCGGCGTCGACGTGAAGCGCGTCACCTTCAATGCCATCACCAAGAAGTCGGTTCTCGACGCCGTCGCCAATCCCCGGGATCTCGACCAGCCGCTGATCGACGCCTATCTGGCGCGCCGCGCGCTCGACTATCTGGTCGGCTTCACACTCTCGCCCGTGCTGTGGCGCAAGTTGCCGGGCAGCCGCTCGGCCGGCCGTGTGCAATCGGTCGCGCTGCGGCTGATCTGCGAGCGCGAGTCGGAGATCGAGGTCTTCAAGACCCGCGAGTACTGGACGGTCGATACCTTCTTCGGCACCGCCAAGAAGCAGATCCTCAAGGCCCGCCTCACCCATCTCGACGGCCGCAAGCTCGACAAGTTCGACCTGAACACCCAGGAGCGCGCCGAGCAGGCCAAGCGCGAGATCGAGCGCCGCGCCTTCGCGGTCTCCTCGATCGACCGCCGCCAGGTCCGCCGCAACCCGCCGCCACCCTTCATCACCTCGACCCTGCAGCAGGAAGCCTCGCGCAAGCTCGGCCTCGGCGCCGCCACCGCCATGCGCATCGCCCAGCGCCTCTATGAAGGCGTCGACATCGGCGGCGAGACGGTCGGCCTCATCACCTACATGCGTACCGACGGCGTGCAGCTCGCGCCGGAAGCGATCGGCCAGACCCGCAACCTGATCGAGACGAAGTACGGCGCGTCCTACGTGCCCGCCAGCCCGCGCATCTACACGTCCAAGGCCAAGAACGCCCAGGAGGCGCACGAGGCGATCCGCCCGACGGATCTCTTCCGCACGCCGCAGGACGTCGCGGCCTATCTCGATCGGGACCAGCTCGGCCTCTACGAGCTGATCTGGAAGCGCACCGTCGCCAGCCAGATGGAAAGCGCCGTGCTGGATCAGGTGACGGTCGACATCGCCAGCGGCGACAAGACCGTGCAGCTGCGCGCCACCGGCTCGGTCGTGAAGTTCAACGGCTTCCTGACGCTCTACGACGAGGGCCAGGACGACAAGAACGACGACGAAGAGACCGGCGCCATCCTGCCCGATGTCACCGAAAACGAGGCGATGGATCGCCGCGAGGTCGTGCCGGAGCAGCACTTCACCGAGCCGCCACCGCGCTATTCGGAAGCGAGCCTGGTGAAGAAGCTCGAGGAACTCGGCATCGGCCGCCCCTCGACCTACGCCAGCATCATCGAGGTCCTGCAGCGCCGCAATTACGTGCGCATCGACCGCAAGCGCTTCATTCCGGAGGATCGCGGCCGCATCGTCACCGCGTTCCTGCAGACCTACTTCCCGCGCTACGTCGAGTACGGCTTTACCGCCCATCTCGAGGAAGAGCTGGACGATATTTCCAGTGGCAAGATCGACTGGCACGAAGTCCTGCGCGAATTCTGGAAGGCTTTCTCGGCCGCCGTCGGCGAGACCAAGGAACTGCGCGTCAAGGAAGTGCTCGACAAGCTCGACGAGGAGCTCGGTCCCCACTTCTTCCCGGCCAACGACAATGGCGGCAAGAGCCCGCGCGAGTGCCCGTCCTGCGCCAACGGCCGCCTCGGCCTCAAGCTCGGCAAGTTCGGCGCCTTCATCGGCTGCTCGAACTATCCCGAATGCCGCTTCACGCGGAAGCTCGGAATCGTCGACGCCGATGCGGACGCCGCCAGCGGCGAGAATCTTGACGGCCCCAAGATTCTGGGAATCGACCCGGTGACGGGCAAGCAGGTCACCCTGCGCAAGGGGCCCTACGGCCTCTATGTCCAGCTCGGCGAGCCGGAGGGCAAGGAGAAGCCCAAGCGGCAGTCGCTGTTGCGCGACATGACGCCGAACGACCTGACGCTCGAAAAGGCGCTGGCCCTCTTGTCGCTGCCGCGTGAACTGGGACCGCATCCCGAGGACGGCGAGGTCATCCTGGCCGGCGTCGGCCGCTTCGGCCCCTACGTGAAGCATGGACCCAAGTACAAGTCGGTCCCGTCCGACGAGAGCGTGCTCGACATCGGCATGAACCGCGCCGTGGCCCTGCTCGCCGAGGCGAAGACCCCGCGCGGTCGCGCCGCGGTCAAGCCGATCCGCAGCATCGGCAACCACCCGTCCGACGAGGCGGCGGTCGAACTCTACGACGGCCGCTACGGCCCCTATGTGAAGCACGGCGGCGTCAACGCCACGGTCCCGCGCGACATCAAGCCGGAGGAGCTGACGCTCGACCAGGCGGTCGCCCTGCTGGCCGAGCGCGCCGCCAAGGGCGGCGGGAAGAAGAAGCCCGCACGCGCAAAGAAGGCGGCGCCCGAGGCAGCCAACGACGCCGGCTCCAAGCCAAAGGCGAAGAAGGCGGCCGCAAAGAAGAAGCCTGCTGCGAAGAGGAAGGCGGCGAAGGCCAAGGACAAGAGCGACGCCCCGCCCCGCACCGGCACCGATGGCTAAGGGCAAGGTCCCGACCCGCGACGAACTGCTGGCCTTCATCCGCGAGAGCGAAACGCCTGTCGGCAAGCGTGAGATCGCCCGCGCCTATGGGCTGAAGGGCGACCAGCGCATCGAGCTGAAGGAGCTTCTGCGCGACCTGCGCGATGCCGGCGACATCGCGCCGGACCGTGCGAAGACCTTCCGCGACCCGCAGGCGCTCACCGAAACGGGCGTGCTGGAAATCGACTCGGTCGACAAGGACGGCCATCTGCTGGCCGTGCCGCGACGCCACGACGACGATAAGGACGGTCCCGCCCCGCGAATCGAGGTCGTGACGCCGTCCTCGCGGAACGTGCCGGCCCCCGCGGTCGGCGACCGCGTGCTGGCGAGCCTGAAGCGCCGCGGCCAGAATACCTACGAGGCGCGGGTGATCCGCCGCCTGGGCAGCGGGCCCAAGAAAATCCTCGGCCTCTACGAAGAGCCGGACGGCCGCCAAGGGCTCGGCCTGGTCACGCCGACCGACCGCAAACTGCGCCGCGAGTTCGACGTGCGCCCGGCGGACCGCAACGGCGCGCTGCCGGGCGACATCGTATGGATCGAGGAGACCGGCGGCGCGATTACGCGGCGGGCCCGCGTGATCGAGCGCATCGGTCCGATGAGTGACCCGCGTACCGTCAGCCTGATCGCCATCGCCGCCAACGACATTCCCGTCGATTTCCCGGAAGCCGCGCTCGAGGAAGCCGAGAAGGCCAGAGCGGCGCCGATGGGCCACCGCCTCGACCTGCGCGACGTCCCGCTGGTCACGATCGACGGCGAGGATGCGCGCGACTTCGACGACGCTGTCTTCGCCGAACCCGATCCCGACCATCCCGGCGGCTGGCGCCTGCTCGTCGCCATCGCCGACGTCGCCTGGTACGTGCGTCACGACCGGCCGCTGGACCGCGCCGCCTACCGCCGCGGCACCTCGGTCTATTTCCCCGACCGCGTCGTGCCGATGCTGCCCGAGCAGCTCTCGAACCACTGGTGCTCGCTGGTCCCGCGCGAGGATCGCCCGGTGCTGGTCGCGGAGATGTGGATCGACAGCGAAGGCCATCTCAAGCGCCACAAGTTCCACCGCGCGATGATGCGTTCGGCCGCGCGCCTCACCTACAACCGCGTCCAGCACGCCATGAACGGCATGCCGGACGACGAGATCGAACCGCTGATGGACCGGGTGGTGCGGCCGCTCTACGGCGCCTATCGCGTGCTGCTGGCGGCCCGCGAGGCGCGCGGCGCGCTCGACCTCGACCTGCCGGAGCGGCAGGTCACCCTGGGCAAGGACGGCCACATCGCGCAGATCGGCGTGCGGGAGCGGCTCGACAGTCACAAGCTGATCGAGGAGTTCATGGTGCTGGCCAACGTGGCGGCCGCCCAGGCGCTGGAGCAGCGCCAGGCACCCTGCCTCTATCGCGTGCACGACCAGCCCGATCTCGCCAAGCTCGAGGCGCTGCGCGAGTTCCTCGGAACGCTGGGCATCAAGGTGCCGACCGGCCAGCGGCTTCGCCCCGCCGACCTCAACCGCGTCCTGCACGAGGTCGCCGACAAGCCGGTGTCGCAACTCGTCAGCCAGACGGTGCTGCGCAGCCAGAGCCAGGCCGTCTACAGTCCCGACAATCTCGGCCATTTCGGCCTCGCCCTCGCCCGCTACGCGCACTTCACCTCGCCGATCCGTCGCTTCCCGGACCTGATCGTCCATCGCGCGCTGATCGCCGCCTACGGGCTGGGCGAAGGCGGCCTCGTCGCTGACGACAAAGGCCGCTTCACCGAGTTCGGCGAGCATCTGTCGATGTGCGAGCGCCGCGCCGTCGCCGCCGAGCGCAGCGCCATGGACCGCTATGTCGCGGCCTTCATGGCGGCCCATGTCGGCGCCACGTTCCCCGGCCGCGTCAGCAGCGTCACGCGTTTCGGCCTGTTCGCCTCGCTCGAAGGCACCGGCGCCGATGGCCTCATCCCGATCCGGTCGCTGGGCCAGGAGTTCTTCCGCCACGACGAGGGCCGCCAGGTCCTGATCGGCGAACGCACCGGCGAGACGTTCGGCCTGGGAGACCGGCTGCAACTCAAGCTGGTCGAGGCCGATATGGCGACGGGCGGCCTGCTGTTCGAGATCGTCGACGTCATCGAGCGCGTGGAGCGTCAGGCGGCGCCGCGCAGTTTCCGCTCGCCATCGGGCAAAGATCACCGTGGCCCGCCGCGGCGTCCGGTCGCGCATCGCGGCCCGCCACGGGACAAAGGGTCACGCCGACGCAAGTAGGTCCTGGGCCCATCTTGCCTTGATGAACGACGAGCATCCTCCGGTCGATTTCTGGACCGCCCTGCTGAGGGGTTGGCACGGCCGCTGCCCGCGATGCAACACGGGCAGGCTGTTCGGCTCCTACCTCAAGATGAAGAGCCGCTGCGATTCCTGCGACCTAGCGCTGGAACCTTTCCGCGCCGACGACGCGCCTGCCTACTTCACCATCTTCATCGTCGGCCACATCGTCGTGCCGCTGGTCCTCGTGGTCGAACGCTGGGGAACCGAGCCGCCGCTCTGGGTGCATGCCCTGCTGTGGCTACCGCTCTCGGTCGGGCTGGCTCTTGTCCTTCTGCCCAGAATCAAGGGTGCCGTAATTGCGCTGCTTTGGGCGCAGAAGATCGCGGCTCCGAAGGCCGCAACCGGGAGCCTCGATCCCTCGGCCTGAACGACGTGGCTGCCCGCCGACGGCCTGTGCTATGGTGTTGTCGCAGGGTATGTTTTTGCCTCAACTCCCGTTTCTTCTTCCAACGCTGCCGCGCGCGGCCCTGTCGCTCGTTGCCGCGTGCCTGGTCGTTTCCTGCGCCACCTCGCCCGAGGTGCCGGTCCGTCAGCCCGACGGCCGCAGCGCCCCGGTCGCTTCCGATGCCGGCTTCGACCGGGTGGTCCTCCAGGCCTATCGCGCGATCGGCGATCGTCACCTTTACGAACCCAATTTCCGCAACCTCTCCGTCGAGGCCTATCGAGGCTTCGTCAGCAGCGACTCGTCCCTCGTTCTGGAGGCCAGCGACAGTTCGCTGGTCGTGAAGCGCGACGGCAAGGAAATCCTCGTGCGCCCGGCCCCTGCCGACTCCGCGGACGGTCGTGCCTGGGGAAACACCCTGGTCGACCTGATGACCGGTTCGCTGGACGCTTCACCCGCCCTGCAACGGACTGACCGGCAGGCGCTGATTCGCCAGGCGATGACGGCCACCACCAAGCAGCTCGACCGCAACAGCCGCTACGCCGATCCCGAGGAGGCGCGCGACAACCGCTTCCAGCGCGACGGTGGCGGCGGGGTCGGAATCACCGTCGAAAGGACCGACGAAAAGAAGATCCTGATCCGTGCCGTCCAGGAAAGCTCGCCCGCCGCCAGGGCCGGGGTCGCGGTCGGCGATCAGATTCTTTCCATCGATGGCGACTCGATGATGGACCGCCCGCTTTCCGACGTCGTGGCCAAGCTGCGCGGCCCAGTCGGCGCGCCGGTCACGATGACGGTGCTGCGGGCGTCGCAGGGAGCCGAGCTTTCCCTGCCGATGAAGCGCAGCCGGATCGTGCCGACCACGGTCGTCTACGAGCGTCGCGGCGACGTGGCGCTGATCCATCTGACGGGTTTCAATACGGCCACGACCGAGAACCTGCGGGCCGCTCTCGACAAGGCCAGGACCGAGATCGGCAAGGACCTGACGGGCGCGATCATCGACATGCGCTCGAACCGCGGCGGACTTCTGGACCAGGCTCAGTCCGTCTCGGAAGTCTTCATCGGCGACGGCACCATTTTCTCGACCAACGGCCGTCACCCCGACAGCCGGCGCACCTATCGCAGCTCCAACAGCCGCCCCAACGCCGGTCAGCTGCCGATCGTCGTCCTCATGAACGGCGGCTCGGCGTCGGCGGCGGAAATCGTCGCGGCCGCCCTCCAGGATCGCGGGCGGGCCGTCGTCATCGGCACCACCAGCTACGGCAAGGGCACCGTCCAGACCGTCGTGCGCCTGGCCAACGAGGGTGAGCTGATCCTCACCTGGTCGCGTCTGCAGGCTCCATCCGGCTACACCTGGAACGAGCTGGGCGTCCTTCCCAATATCTGCACCTCCAAGGTGGGCGACGCCAGCAAGGTCAGCACGGCCTTGGTAGACTCCAACCAGGCCCCTCTGATGCGCTGGCACGCGCTGCGCAACCCGACCCAGCAGGAGGTCGCCGACCTGCGCAAGATCTGCCCGCCCGGCGATGCCGCCCCGGAGGCCGACGTCGATCTGGCGGTGCGCCTGCTACGGGACCGGGCGCTTTATGCCCATGCCGTGCAATCCGCGACTTACCAGGCCGCCGCCCGCCCCTAGGCTCGGCGCTTGACACAGCACGCCCGCTGACTACTTTGCCCGCCTCTGCGAATTCGCCCTCCGGGGCTTAAGGACAATTGCCATGGCCAAGCCGACTTCCATCCTGATCAAGATGATCTCCAGCGCCGACACCGGCTTCTTCTACGTCACCAAGAAGAACCCGCGCACCAAGACCGAGAAGCTCGAACTGAAGAAGTACGACCCGGTCGCGCGCAAGCACGTCGTGTTCAAGGAATCGAAGATCAAGTGACATCCCGCAGGGATGTCATCCCGAACGCAGTGAGGGATTTTTGAGCCACGAGGAAGGATCCCTCGCTCCGCTCGGGATGACACGATCTCACTGCGATACGAACGACCGAGCCGCCCTTCCGGGCGGCTTTTTCGTGGGATAGGCTCCCGCGCAATCCAACAAGGAGGAGAGAGAAGATGAGCGCCCAGCTTTCGCGCGACGACTGGAAAGGCCGCATCGGCGGCCTCAGCTACCGGAACCAGGCCTTCATCGGTGGCAAGTTCACGGCGTCGCTGACCGGCAAGACCTTCGACTGCGTCAACCCGGCGACCGGCCAGGTGCTGACCCAGGTCGCCGCCTGCGAGCAGGCCGACGTCGATGCCGCCGTGAAGGCCGCCCGCGCCGCCTTCGAGAAGGGAACCTGGGCCAACATGGCGCCGGCCCAGCGCAAGCGCATCATGCTGAAGCTCGCTGACCTCATGATGAAGAACCGCGAGGAGCTGGCCCTGCTCGAGACCCTCGACATGGGCAAACCGATCGCCTTCTCGACGACCGTCGACATTCCCGGCTCGGCCAACACCGTGCAGTGGTTCGGCGAGGCCATCGACAAGATCTACGACGAGGTCGCGCCGACCCCGGGCAACGTCATCGCCATGATCACGCGCGAGGCCGCCGGCGTCGTGGCCTGCGTCGTGCCGTGGAACTTCCCGCTGCTGATGGCCTGCTGGAAGATCTCGCCCGCGCTGGCCGCCGGCAACTCGGTGATTCTGAAGCCCGCCGAACAGTCCCCCCTCACCGCTCTCCGTCTGGCCGAGCTGGCGGCCGAGGCCGGCATTCCCGAAGGCGTGTTCAACGTGCTGCCGGGCTTCGGCGAGACGGCCGGCCAGGCGCTCGGCCGTCACATGGATGTCGACGTGCTGGCTTTCACCGGCTCGACCGAGGTCGGCAAGTACTTCCTTCGCTACTCCGGCGAATCCAACATGAAGCAGGTCTGGCTCGAGTGCGGCGGCAAGTCACCGAACATCGTGCTGGCCGACGCGCCGAATCTCGATGTCGCCGCACGCCGCACAGCGTTCGGCATCTGGTTCAACCAGGGCGAGGTCTGCACTGCCGGCTCGCGCCTGATCGTCGAGGACAAGATCAAGGACGAGTTCCTCGCCAAGGTCATGGCGATCGGCCAGAAGATGATGCCGGGCGACCCGCTCGATCCGAAGACGCAGATGGGCGCCATGGTCGACGAGAACCAGACCAAGCGCGTCATGGGCTACATCGACGCTGGCCAGAAGGAAGGCGCCAAGCTCGCCATGGGCGGCAAGCAGGTGCACATCGACAATGCCGGCTCGTTCATCGAGCCGACCGTGTTCGACAACGTCGACAACAGGATGAAGATCGCCCAGGAAGAGATCTTCGGACCGGTCCTCTCGGTCATCCCGGTCAAGGATGCCGAGCAGGCCCTCAGCGTCGCCAACGACACGATCTACGGCCTCGCCTCGGCGATCTTCACCTCCGACATCAACAAGGCCTTCAAGTTCTCCAAGGCCCTGCGTGCCGGTTCGGTGTGGGTGAACACCTACGATGGCGGCGACATCACCACGCCGTTCGGCGGCTATAAGCAGTCGGGCAACGGCCGCGACAAGTCCCTGCACGCCTTCGACAAGTTCACGCAGATGAAGACGACCTGGATCCAGCTCGGCTGAACTGTCTCTTATGGAACACCGACAAGGCGGCCTGCGGGCCGCCTTGTTTCGTTTGTACTGTCGACCTGGCGCGAAACGTGCTTGATGAGGCTGGGGGCATCCTCATGCGGTCACTGACGATCCGTCACGTCACGACCTATCGATACCGGCACCCGGTCGCCTTCGGCGAACACCGCATGATGCTGCGGCCCCGCGACTCCCACGATCAGCGCGTGATCGAGGTGAGCCTCGAGATCAATCCCGCCCCCTCCAGCCTGCGCTACGAGCAGGACGATTTCGGCAATCACATAGCCATTGCCGAGTTCGCCGGCGTCGCCACCGAGCTCAGCTTCGCGAGCATCGTCAGCCTCGAACATTCACCCGATGACGCCCTGCATCCGGGCCTCGACGACGCTGCAGCCATCTTTCCGGTCGACTACGGCGATGACGAGATGACCGACCTGGCCCATTGTATCCGGCGGCACGATATCGGGACCGACGACGCGGTCGCCCAATGGGCGCGCCGGTTCCTGCCCGTGGACGGCCAGATTCCTGCCCTCGAACTCCTCACTCGTCTCTCGCAGGGCATCCACGACGGCTTTCTCTATCGCCGGCGCGAGGCCAAGGGCGTCCAGCCACCCGCCGAAACGCTGCAACTCGGCCACGGCAGCTGTCGCGACTTCGCCCTGCTCCTGATCGATGCCGCCCGCTCGCTGGGCCTGGCCGCGCGCTTCGTGTCCGGCTACCTCGCCACGATGCCGGATGTGGCACCGACGGAGGCGCATGGGGCGACGCACGCCTGGGCGCAGATCTACCTGCCCGGCACCGGGTGGATCGATTTCGATCCGACCAGCGGCAACGTCGGCAAGGGCAGCCTCGTTACGGTGGCGGTCGTGCGCGATCCCGATCAGGCGACACCGCTGCACGGCACCTTCGTCGGCTCCCGATCCGACACTCTCGGAATGGAGGTGCATGTCAGTGTAACGCCGCACGGATCCGTGACGACCTGACCGGGCCCCGTGCCCAGACATGCTGTTTCAGGAGACGGCCGGATGAAGATCCGCATCGGCTACGAGATCGTCTACGACTTCCCCCAACCCACGCCGATGATCATGATCCTGGGGGCTCACCATACGCGCGCCCGCGACATCATCCAGCCCGATCAACTGACGACCGAACCGGCAGTCACCATCACGCGCTACCGCGACGGCTTCGGGAACTGGTGCAGCCGGCTCGTCGCACCCGCCGGACGCATGAAGCTTCACGGCCGCGGCCTGGTGCGCGATTCCGGCGTGACCGACGACGTCGTCCCGTCGGCCAAGCAGCATGCGATCGAAGACCTGCCCGACGATACGATCGTCTATCTCCTGGGCAGCCGCTATTGCGAGACGGATCGCCTGTCCGAGATCGCGTGGAGCCTTTTCGGCAACGGGCCGACGGGTTGGGCCCGCGTCCAAGCGATTTGCGACTATGTCCATAACCACATCACGTTCGGCTACCAGTTCGCTCGTCCGACCAAGACGGCTTGGGAAGCGTTCAATGAAGGCAACGGCGTGTGCCGCGACTATGCCCATCTCGGCATCGCCTTCTGCCGGTGCATGAACATCCCGGCGCGATACTGCACTGGTTATCTCGGAGACATCGGCGTGCCGCCGGTCGATGCGCCCATGGACTTCGCTGGCTGGTTCGAGGCCTATCTCGGCGGCCGCTGGTATAAGTTCGACCCGCGCAACAACGTGCCCCGCATCGGCCGTGTCCTGATCGGACAGGGCCGCGACGCCGCCGACGTGCCGATCACACACACGTTCGGGCCCAACACGCTGGTCAGCTTCAATGTTTTCACCGACGAAGTGCCCTGAACGCCGTCAGCGCACGCCCGCGAGAATCTCGTCCGTCGTCGTGACCGCGGCATACTCCCCGTCGAGAAGTGCCAGCGTCAGTTGATGCACGTCCTCGGCGGGCCATAGCCGCCCGGTCAGATCGCGCTTGTCGCAGGACCAGCAGGCATCGCCCGGCAGGCGCACCCTGAAGCCGAGATTGCCGGCCACGCGCACCGTCGCCTCGACCGAGTTGGCCAGCAGGACGCCGCAGATCACCAGCGGCGGCTTCTCTCGGCACGCTCCCGCCATCGACTGAAGGCCGGCCGCCAGTTCGGTGCCGATGAAGGCGCTGTGGACCTTCTTCGCGACCACCAGTTCGCCGTCGCGCGGTGCCGTCAGCGGCAGGAAGTCGTTGCCCTCCTGGCCGGGCCGGAATGGAGAGTCCGGCCGCGTCCCGTCGTGCTTCACATGGACGATCGGGGCGCCGCGCCGGCGCCAGTCGGCCAGCAGACGGGCGATGTTCGCCTCGGCGCCGGGATTGTTTCGGGGGCCCCACTTCGGATGAAGCATGGCCTTCTGCTGGTCGATCAGGATCAGAACCTCATCCGGCATTTGCCTCGTACCCTTGCTTCGAGCGGCCAATGCTAGTCGACTGGCGGGATGACAGTCATGCGCCGTCGCGCGCCGCCTGAAAGCGCATTCCTCGGGGATCTCGCGCAGTCCTACTACTGGGACTCCCATGAGGCGCCGTTGCGACGGAGCGATCTCACGATCACCCAGATCTACCTCGCACTCTTCGCCCATCATCCGCGATGGGCGCGATGGCTTCTCATCCTGCGGGGCTGGATCGTCGCGCCCTTCGGACTCCGTACGACGACGGCGGCGGCATTCGACGCTATCGAGATCAAGCCAGCCTATTCGGTCGGAGAGAAGATTGCCCGTTTCACGCTGTACTCCCAGAACGCCACCGAGATCGTGACGGGGGGCGAAGACCGGCATCTCGATTTCCGGGTATCGGTCCGGAAGCTGTCCGTCGACGGTGCGAGCCGCGTGGTGCTCTCGACGATCGTGGAGCCGCACAATCTCTTCGGCAGGGTCTATCTGCGCGTCATACTCCCCTTTCACCGTCTCGGCGTCAGGGCGCTGCTGGCCAACGCCGCCCGTGCGGGACGGATCTGACACGCCGTCAGCCATGCAAATTCGGTCTCTTGCGCGATCCGCCGCCCGGTAGTCGAATTTCCGG
The DNA here is from genome assembly GCF_019039055.1 of Reyranella humidisoli. Classification (NCBI taxonomy): domain Bacteria; kingdom Pseudomonadati; phylum Pseudomonadota; class Alphaproteobacteria; order Hyphomicrobiales; family Reyranellaceae; genus Reyranella; species Reyranella humidisoli. The sequence continues at coordinate 3,654,587 of NZ_JAHOPB010000001.1, read as the reverse complement.
AACGACAACCGAGGAGGAAACGATGCAGTTTGGTTATTTCACCATGCCGTCTCATCCACCCGAGCGTTCGCTGAAGGACGGCCACGAATGGGATCTGCAGGTGATCCGCTGGCTCGACGAGCTGGGCTTCACCGAGGCCTGGATCGGCGAGCATCATACCGCGCCGTGGGAGCCGCATCCCTCGCCCGATTTGCTGGTGGCGCAGGCACTGATGCAGACCAAGAACATCCGCCTCGGCCCCGGCGGCTTCCTGCTGCCCTATCATCATCCCGCCGAGCTCGCGAACCGCGTGGCCATGCTCGACCACATCTCCGGCGGGCGTCTCAACTTCGGTGTCGCGGCGTCGGGCCTGCCCAGCGACTGGGCGATGTTCAACGTCGACGGCATGTCCGGCACCAACCGCGACATGACACGCGAGGCGCTCGACATCATCCTGAAGCTCTGGTCGTCAAACGAGCCGTTCGACTACAAGGGCAAGTACTGGCACGTCACCAAGCCCGACACGATGTTCGGCTTCCTGAAGCCGCACATCAAACCGCTGCAGGCCCCTCATCCGCCGATCGGCGTCGCCGGACTGTCCAAGGGTTCGGACACGCTGAAGCTCGCCGGTGAGAAGGGCTACATCCCGATGAGCCTCAACCTCAATCCGGCCTACGTGAAGAGCCACTGGGAGTCGGTCGAGACCGGCGCCGCCAAGTCGGGCCGCACGCCCGATCGCGGCCAGTGGCGCATGGTACGCGAGGTGTTCGTCGCCGATACCGACGAAGAAGCGATGCGCCTCTCCGTCGGCTCGCACATGGGCCGCATGATGCGGGAGTACTTCCTGCCCCTGCTCGCCCAATTCGGATTCTTCGAATACCTGAAGCACGACCCGAATACGGCCGATTCCGACGTGACTCCCGAATATTGCGCCAAGCACAACTGGATCGTGGGATCGCCGAAGACGGTCGCGGAGAAGATCGAGAAGATCTACGACGAGGTCGGCGGTTTCGGGCAGCTGCTCGTCTTCGGCTTCGACTATGTCGAGAGCCCGCAGGCCTGGCGCCATTCGCTCGAGCTGCTGTCGAAGGAGGTGCTGCCGAAGGTGCAGCACCTCAAGCCCGGGATGGCGCGGATGGCTGCGGAATAGACTGCAGCTTGCTCCTGTAAAGAAAGCGAAGGATCCCTCGCGACGCTCGGGATGACACCATCGTTGAGCTTGGCGCAGTACGCCCGCCAAGCAAACAGTGTCATCCCGAACGCAGTGAGGGATCCTTGGTCATCTGCATTCGCCTAGTCGTCTCAGACCGCGACCGGCACGGCCTTGCCGGTCGCGGAGGCGACGCTGCCATGCAGGTGCGCCACCAGCCCATCGTCGAGCTTGAGGCGTGCCGCCAGCATTCCGAGATAGCCGCGCTCGGCGGCGTTATCGACGTCGATGGCCAGCAGCGAGGCGGCATAGATCTCGGCCGCTTCCTCCGGAGTCGCGGCGGCCCCGGCCACCGCGTCGACGTCGAGCTTGGCCCGCAGTTCGTCCATGACGAAGGCCTTGTCGTCGGCGCCGAGAGGCAGCTTGTCCATCTCGGCGAATATGCGTGCCTGCTCCTGGGCATCGACATGCCCGTCGGCCTTGGCGGCGGCGATCATCGCGCGCAGCAGGTGACGCGCGAGCGTCTGCTGGCCAGCCTCGGTCGAGGGATTGAACGGGGTCCCGCTGGGTGCCGGCAGCATCGGGACCGGCGCACGAGGCGCCTCGGTCACCGGCGCGGCCTGCTTGCCGGCCTGCCAATCGTTGTAGGCCTTGTAGGCGAGCGCGCCGACGGCAGCCATGCCGCCCAGCTTCAACGCCTCGCCGCCGATCTTGCGGCCGGTCTTCGAGCCGAGCAGTAGCGCCGCCAGGCCGCCCGCCAGCGCTCCGCCGCCCGCGCCGCTCAGGAATCCGCCCGGACCGCCCTGCCCGCCAGGCAGGCCGCCGACAATGCCGCCCAGACCGCCGCCCTGGCCGCCCCCCTGGCCGCCCATGAACTGTTCCAGCAAACGCTTCGCATCCAACATGTCGCCTCGCTTGATCGTAAAGACGACGCTCAGTTGATGTGCAATTGTGGCAAAAGCTGGCGTTTCATGCCCGTTTCGAGAGAAAAGCGGCGGCCGCGAACCCGGCGGCTGCCACCAGCATGATGACGGCCAGTCCCCACAGCACCGGCGTGTAGCCACCGAAGGCGCCCCAGGCGAGCGATGCCAGCAACGGACCCGCGGCGCGCATGACGTTCGTTGGCATGGTGAGGGCGCCGGAAACGACGCCGTAGCCTTCCGGACCGATGAACTCGGGCACCGCCATCCCGCGCAGGATCGTCACCAGGCCGTTGGCGACGCCGTAGACCACGGCGAACAGGATGAGCGGATAGACGTCGGTGATCCCTGTCGCGAGGAAACCCATCGAGATCGGGAAGGCGAAGTAGATCAGCGCGCCGAGCTGGATGGTGGTGATGTGACGCTGCCCCACCATCAACAGCACCCGGCCCACGACCTGCATGGGACCGATCAGCGCGATGATCGCCATCACGACGCCGATCGGCACGCCACGATCGTCGAGCAGGGGAATGAGATGGAAGCTCATCGCCGAGAAGGCGAGCCCATAGCCCGCGAAGGCGACGACCAGTCCCCAGAAGGCCGGCACGCGGATCGCGGTGGCCAGGGGACTTCTCTTGGCGACACCCTCCTCCACCGGCTTGGGCGCGGCGATCGGCACTGCCTTTTCCTGGGGTCCCGGCACGATCAGCCAGTGCATCAGGGCCACTCCGAGGACGATGATTCCCATCACGTCGAGAGACGGCCGCCATCCGATCCGTTCGATCAGGAGCTGCGCGAAGGGGATGCCGAACGTGCTGGCCAACCCGCCCAGGAATGTCATCAGCAGGATCGCCTGCTTGTAGCGAGGCCCGTACACGCGCGTAATCACCGCAAAGGCGGGTTCGTACAGGGTGACGGCCTGGCAGGCACCCAGCCCCACCCACAGCACGTAGAACATCGGCAGCGAATCGATCCGGGACCACAGGAAGAACAGCAAGGCCGCCAGCACGGAGCCACAGGTCATCAGGAGACGGCCGTGTCCGCGATCGATCCAGGCGCCCACAGTAATGGAGCAGAGGCCCGCCGTGAGGAGGCCCGCGGAAAGGGCGCCGAACATGGCGCTGCGCGACCAGCCCAACTCCTGTGTCATCGGCACGACGAACAAGGGGAAGGTGTAGTAGACGAGGCCCCAGGAAATGAGCTGTCCGAGCGAGAGCATCCACAGGATGGTCGAGGGCCGCTTCCGCCACGGTCCCGCTGCCTTCGCCTCCGCCATAATACCGCCCGTTCCGCCCGATTCTTTACAGAACGACGACCCTAACGTCCCGTTGCCCGCGAGGATAGACGCATGACAGAGACCAAGCGCATCAACCTGGCCCTGCAGGGCGGCGGCAGCCACGGTGCCTTTACGTGGGGCGTACTCGACGCGCTGATCGAGGATGGACGGCTCGAATTCGAGGCGGTCAGCGGCACCAGCGCCGGCGCCATGAACGCCGCCATCCTGCTGCAGGGCTGGGCCAAAGGCGGTCCGGCCGGCGCCCGCTCCGCGTTGGCGGCCTTCTGGGGCGAACTGGGGCGGATGGCGATCGCCAGTCCGATCCGCCGAACGCCGCTCGACCGGCTGCAAGGCAACTGGAACCTCGACGATTCACCGGCCGCCCTGTGGGCCGACCTCATCCAGCGCACGCTCACGCCCTGGCAGCGCAATCCGCTGAAGTTCGATCCGCTGCGCGACCTGCTAACACGTCACTTCGACCAGGAGTCCGTCCGCGCCTGCCACCAGATCAAGGCTTTCATCGCCGCGACCAACGTGGCGACCGGCAAGGTGCGCATCTTCACCCGCGAAGAACTGTCGATCGACGCGTTGCTGGCATCGGCCTGCCTTCCCAGCATCCACGAAGCGGTCGTGATCGACGGCGAGCCGTATTGGGACGGCGGCTTTCGCGGCAATCCGCCGATCTGGCCGTTCATCTACAACAGCGAGAGCGCTGACGTCGTGATCGTGGAGGTCGACCCGCCCGGCCGCGAGGGCGTTCCACGCTCCAATGCCGAGATCGCCGATCGGCTGAACGAGATCACCTTCGGCGGCGCCCTGATGGCCGAGATGCGCGCCATCGCCTTCGTGCAGGAGCTGATCGACAAGGGTGCGGTGACCGGGGAATTCGGAGAGCGCCTCCGGAAGCTGTTGATCCACTCGATCACCGATGCCCGGACACTGGGTCCGCTCGGCGCCGTCAGCAAATTCAACATCGAGCCGGAGTTCCTCGACCATCTGTTCCAGGCCGGTCGTGCCTCCGCAACCGCGTGGCTGGCGTCGACGTTCGATAAGGTCGGTGTCGAGAACAGCATCGACATCCGGGCACGCTTCCTGTGACATCGGAGCCGGACAAAAAAGGAAACCAAGAATGAAACGGCTTCTCTCCGGGATTTCCACCCTGGCCGTGCTCGCGGCCTCGATTTCCGCGCCCGCACACGCCTGCACGCGAACGCTCTATGTCGGCGACGGCAACCTCGTGCTCACCGGGCGCAACATGGACTGGAAGGAGGATATGTCGTCCAACCTATGGGTCCTCCCGGCCGGCATGAAGCGTAACGGGGCGGCTGGTCCGAAGTCGGCGGAGTGGATCTCGAAATACGGCAGTGTGATCGTCTCGGGCTACGAGGCGGGCAGCACCGACGGAATGAACGAGAAAGGCCTAGTCGCGAACCTGCTCTATCTCGCCGAATCTCAATATCCCAAGCCGCTGCCGGGCAAGCCCGACCTCTCCATCTCGACCTGGGCGCAGTACGCGCTCGATAATTTCGCGACGGTGGCCGAGGCCATCGAGGCGCTCAGGGCCGAGCCTTACAACATCTTGGCCCCAACGCTCCCGAACGGCGCACCGTCGACCCTGCATCTCTCGATGTCGGACGCCTCGGGCGACTCGGCGATCCTGGAGTATGTGAACGGCAAGCTCGTGATCCATCACGGCAAGCAATACACCGTCATGACCAATTCGCCGATCTACGACGAGCAGCTTGCGCTCAACACCTACTGGCAAGGCATTGGCGGCCTCACTTTCCTGCCCGGCACCAATCGGGCCGCCGACCGCTTCGCCCGCGCGTCGTTCCTCCTGTCCGCGATCCCACGGCAGAAGGACAAGAACTACATCCAGGGCGTACCGGAGCAGTCCTTCACCTTCCAGGCGGTCGCCAGCGTCATGAGCGTCATGCGCGCCGTCAGCGTGCCGCTCGGCATCACCACGCCCGACCAGCCGAACATCTCGTCGACGATCTGGCGGACCGTCTCGGACCAGAAGAACCTCGTCTATTATTTCGACTCGGCCACCCGGCCCAACACCTTCTGGGTGTCGTTCGACAGGCTCGACCTGAAGCCCGGTGCGCCGGTGAAGAAGCTCACCATTCAGAGCGGCGAGGTCTTTTCGGGCGAGACGTCGGGCCAGTTCAAGCCGGCCGAAATCTTCAAGTTCCTCCCCGCTAATCCACAGTGACCATGCGCATCGGTATCGATCTCGGCGGCACCAAAATCGAGGGCATCGTCCTCGCGGACGACGGAAGGGAGCGCGCGCGCCTGCGCGTTCCCACGCCGCGCGACAGCTACGAGGCAACCCTCGAAGCCGTCGCCGGCGTGATCCGCGAGCTCGAAGCGCAGGTCGGCGAGTCGTGCCGCGTCGGCGTCGGACATCCGGGCGCGATCTCGCCCGCCACGGGTCTGGTCAAGAACGCCAACTCGACCCGGCTGAACGGGCGTCCGCTCGATGTCGACCTGAAGCAGGTCCTCGACCGCACCGACATCCGCTTTTCCAACGACGCCAACTGCTTCGCCGTCTCGGAGGCTTCCGACGGCGCGGGCGCCGGTGCGCCGATCGTTTTCGGCGTCATCCTCGGGACGGGCGTCGGCGGCGGCGTGGTGATCGACGGCAGGCCGGTGGTCGGCGCCCAGGCGGTCGGCGGCGAATGGGGGCACAATGCCCTGCCCTTGCCCCGCGACGACGAACGCCCGGGACCGCAATGCTATTGCGGCCGGAAAGGCTGCGTGGAGTCCTGGCTGAGCGGCCCGGCTTTCCAGGCCCAGTATGTGAAGGCGTCAGGAAGCGAGTTGCGCGCCACCGACATTGCCGAGGCGGCCGCCACGGGCGAGAAAATCGCGTCGGAGTGCCTCGAACGCTATTGCGACCGTCTCGCACGCTCGCTCGCCAACGTGGTCAACCTGCTCGACCCGCACGTCATCGTGCTGGGCGGTGGCCTGTCGAAAATCCCGCAGCTCTACGACCGCGTGCCCGAATTGTGGAAGGACTACATTTTCTCGGAACGCGACAGGATCGCGACCAGGCTGCGCCCGCCGCAGCACGGCGACTCAAGCGGCGTCCGCGGCGCCGCCTGGCTCTGGCCAGTCTAGATCGGAAGGATCCCTCGCTACGCTCGGGATGACACCGAATCGTTCAGCTGTGTCATCCCGAGCGTAGCGAGGGATCCTTAATTCTGGGTGCCACGCATGCCGACCTACTGGGTTTACATTCTCACCAACACGAGCCGGAACGTCATGTATGTTGGTGTGACGAACAATCTCGAAAACCGAATTGCCCAGCATCGACAAGCCTCGAGAGAGAGCTTCACGGGGCGTTACAACGTAACGACCCTCGTCTATGCCGAAGATTATCAGTACGTCGAAGATGCGATCGCCCGTGAAAAACAGATCAAAGGCTGGCGGCGATCGAAGAAGAATGAATTGGTAGAAGCAGCCAATCCGAGCTGGGCCGACCTTCTCGCTACACCACCAAGTAAGGATCCCTCGCTGCGCTCGGGATGACACTGAATGGATGATCTAGAAGCGGTGTCACCCCGAGCGCAGCGAGGGATCTTTCGGTTACTTGCACTCGGGCTTGGGGATCGGCTCGAGGCGGGTGATGCGGTATTCGATGCCGCCCTCGCCCTGCTCGTGGGTACCGTAGAGTTCGATGCCGTTGTCGAGCGTGACGCTGCTCATCTCGAAGGCCGGCTCGCCCTGGCCCTTCGCCTCGGCGTCGAAGAAGCCGGCGCGGTAGTAGATTCGGGTGCGGCCGTCGACCAGCTCTTCCGCGCCTTCGGGGATCTTCACGTCGGCCAGTCGCCTCGGCACCTTGCCGATGACGGCATTGACCTGCTGCGGCGGCTTCACCTTGTCGCCGAAGAAGAACAGAGCGTCGAGGCCGTTTTCGCCGGCCTTGGCGGCACGAATGGTGGCGCGCGCAATGGCGACGGGGAAGAGCGTTCCCTTCGGCAGGGCCACGGTCTGCCCCTCGGGATCGGTGAAGCGCGCCTGGCCGGTGCCGTCGTCGGACATGATCGCCTCGCCCTTGATCAGGCTCGTCTGCTTGCCGCCCGCGACTGCACGATGCTCGAAGGTCAGCTTCCGGCCATCCTTGCTCTCGGTCATCTGGGTCTGCTGTTCGCTCACCACGGCCGAACGCTGGCCGGAGGCTTCGAGGCGCAGCCGCTGATAGATGACATAGCCGTCGCAGGTCTGTTTCAGCTCGTAAGCGTAGGTGCCTCGCGTGCCTCCGCTCGGCTTTCCGTTCTCGATCGAGCCGACGTCGTACGCCGCGCGATGCGGCGCCATCTCCTGCGCCATCGCCGGAGAGGCCAGGACGGCGAGAACGACGGCGGGCGCAAGCAGGCGGCGGATCAGCATCTTGGCCTCGGCACGGCTTGGAGTTGAACGAGACGTGAATCCACGGCGAACTCGCCGTAGTCGAGCAACATCGAACGGGCGATACCATTGCCCAGCAAGTCGAGGGCCAATTCGTACTCGGGATGGGCGCCCTGGTCACCCGTCGCGAAGAAGGCGAAGCGCACGCCCCATGAGGGTTGATTGCGCAGGAGGGCCACGTCGCCCCTCACGACCGGCGCTCCCGTCTGCCGCGGCGGCCGGCCGATCACCGCGTTCACCTGGAAGGCCCCGTCGAGCCGGGCCCCGTCGAACACCAGATAGGACGCCGATTTGTCGCCGTCGCGCGCGTGCCGGAGAACGAGCGCAAGATGAGTGGTCGGAAAGAGAGTGCCGGCCGGCAACTCGAAGCTCCGGGCCTCCGGCAGCGAAAAGGACGCCCGGCCCTTGCCGCCCACCGCGTCGAGGTCGGCATTGCCCCGCAGTTCCTCTTCGACTTCGTCGTCCTGGATGTTGCGAACGCTGAACCTGAGCGCGAGCCCGTCCTTGGTCTCGTAGCTCGTAAAGCCCGAATCGGTCGAGAACTCCTCGCCGTCATTCCTCAGAAACTTGAGCTTGATCCGTTGCTTGACCTCCCAGCCCTCGCAGGCCTCGACGGTCTCGAGCACCATGCGCCCCGTGACCTCCACGATCCCGCTGTTGGGGCGCGCCACCGACAGCTTCATGTCGTAGGTCGCCCGGTGCGGAACGAGCGGATAGTCCGGCTGCTGCGCGTCGGCGCCTCTTATCCACAGGCCCAGCAACACAAGAGCGCCGACCGCGGCGACAAAGACCGCTGTTTGGACGCGAGGACGGCGAAAACTATGCGTGGTCAACTGACGATGGCTTGGGAGGCTAGGCCTTGTAGCCGGGCTGCCAAGCGTAATATCCATGCGCGCGGAATACCAGAATGATCGCCTGCGTCAGGGCCACACAGGGAGGAATTTTTCGATGAGCAAAGGCAAGCCCCGGGTCCTGGCGACCCGGCACTTCCCGCCCGACGTCGAGGCGCGCCTGGCGGCAAACTTCGATGCTCAACTCAACCCCGAGGACAGGCTCTACGACGGTCCCGCACTGACGAAGGCCGCCGCCGGCTTCGACGCCATCATGTGCGCTGCCGGCGATGCGCTGAACGCCGGGACGATCGCCGCCCTGCCCGACTCGGTCCGCATGATCGCCACTTTCTCGGTGGGATACGAGCATGTCGACGTTGCCGCCGCGGCCAAGCGAAATATCGTGGTCAGCAACACGCCCGACGTCCTGACCGATGCCACCGCCGACATCACCCTTCTCTGCCTGCTGGGAGCCGCGCGCCGGGCACACGAGGGGGCGACCATGCTCCGGACCCATAACTGGGTGGGCTGGACGCCGACCCAGCTGATGGGCACCCACGTTACCGGCAAGCGACTCGGTATTCTGGGCATGGGGCGCATCGGCCAGGCGACGGCCGACCGGGCTCGCGCCTTCCGCATGCAGATCCACTATTCGAACCGCAGCCGTTTGGCGCCCGACCTGGAGAAAGGCGCCGTCTTCCATGCCAATCCCGACGACATGCTGGCCCATTGCGACTTCCTGTCGATCAACGCCCCGATGACGCCCGCAACCGCCAAATGGGTGAATGCCGAGCGGATCGCCAAGCTGCCCAAGGGGGCGATCGTGGTGAACACCGCGCGCGGCGGCGTGGTCGACGACGAGGCGCTGATCGCCGCCCTGAAGAGCGGCCACCTCGCCTCGGCCGGCCTCGACGTGTTCGACGGCGAACCGCGCATCCACCAGGGCTACTACGATCTCGAGAACGCATTCCTGCTGCCGCACATGGGCTCGGCCACGGTCGAGACGCGCAATGCGATGGGCTTCAAGGCACTCGACAATCTCGAGGCCTTCCTGCTCAGGGGGCAGTCGCCGCCGGACCTCGTGAAGGCTTCTTAGACGAACGCTGGGCTGTCCGGGGCTTCTTGGACTTCGCCCGGGTCGTCGACGCTGCGGCTTTCGTGGGTGCCGGCAAGACCGCCGGCTCCGCGCTGGCCGTCATCGGTCCCTCGGCGGCGGACGGGACCGCCGCCGGCGTCTTGTAGGACGCGGCATCCCAGCTCCTCGCCGGGGCATTGGGCGCCGGCTGAAGCGGCGCGGTGTATTCGACGCCGCTTTCCGACACGGAGCGCTGCGGTTCGGTGTAGTCGGTGTTGTAGGGATCCGTGCCGCCGGCGCGGGCCGTGCAGATCTGGCGGCCCTTGAAGATTCGCCAGACCGCACAATCCTGCTTGGTCACCACCGAGACCAGATGGTCCGTCGAGGTCTTGTCGGACGTCGCCAGCAAACCGCCATCCGCCGCATAGCTCGCCGCCGACACAGCTACGGGAACGCCGCAGGCGCCCGTTAGCAGGGCCTGTCCCGCCACGAGCGGCAGGACGAGGAAGACGGGGAGCTTAAATGAGCTCATAATCTTCTTTATAAAAAGACTATAACTCATTGATCGTACTGAACCTTTTCGGTTCAGTCAATTTGCACTCCCTGTACCAGAGCTAGTCCTTCCTGGCGGGCGGAAGACGCAACCCGATGTGCAACTCGCGCAGTTTTTCGGCTGGCACCTCTGCCGGTGCATCCATCATCAGGTCGACCGCCGACTGGTTCATCGGGAAGGTGATGATCTCGCGGATGTTGGGCTCGTCGGCCAGCAGCATGACGATGCGGTCGACGCCCGGTGCCGCGCCGCCGTGCGGAGGGGCGCCGAACTTGAAGGCGTTCAGCATGCCGCCGAAGCGCGCCTCGACCTCCTCGTTGCTGTAGCCGGCGATTCCGAACGCCTTGTACATGATCTCCGGCTTGTGGTTCCGGATGGCGCCCGAGCACAGCTCGATGCCGTTGCAGACGATGTCGTACTGCCACGCCTTGATGGTCAGCGGGTCCTGCGTCTCGAGGGCCTCGAGGCCGCCCTGGGGCATCGAGAACGGGTTGTGGCTGAAGTCGATCTTCTTCAGCTTGTCGTCGTACTCGAACATCGGGAAGTCGACGACCCAGCACAGGGCGAACTCGTCCTCGGCGATCACGCCCAGTTCCTGCGCGATCTTGGTGCGCGCCTGTCCGGCGAACTTCCAGGCGATGTCCGCCGAATCGGCCACGAAGAACACCGAATCGCCGTCCTCGGCGCCGGTCAGTTCCTTGAGCATCGCAAGCCGCTCGTCGGCCACGAACTTGGCGATCGGGCCCTTCCCGGCGCCGTTCTCCAGCGTGATGTAGCCCAGGCCCGGCTTGCCCTCACCCTGCGCCCAGCTGTTCAGCTTGTCGAAGAAGCTGCGCGGCTGGCTGGCGCCCTTGGGCGCCCGGATGGCACGGACCACGCCGCCCTTGGCGACGATGCCGGCGAACACCTTGAAGTCGGAACCGGCGAAAACCTCGCCCACTTCGAAGATGCGCAACGGATTGCGCAGGTCGGGCTTGTCGGTGCCGAACGACAGCAGCGCCTCGGCGAAGGGAATGCGCGGGAACGGGAAAGCCGAGACCTTGCGTGGCGTCTCGCGGTTGAACGACGCGAACTCCTGGAACACGCCGCCCAGCACCGGCTCGATCGCCTCGAACACGTCTTCCTGGGTGACGAAGCTCATCTCGAAATCGAGCTGGTAGAACTCGCCCGGCGAGCGGTCGGCACGGGCATCCTCGTCACGGAAACAGGGCGCGATCTGGAAGTAGCGGTCGAAGCCCGACACCATCAGCAGCTGCTTGAACATCTGCGGCGCCTGCGGCAGCGCGTAGAACTTGCCGGGATGGATGCGGCTCGGCACCAGGTAGGAGCGCGCGCCCTCGGGGCTGTCGGCGGTCAGGATCGGCGTCTGGAACTCGGTGAATCCCTGGTCGATCATGCGGCGACGCAGGCTGGCGATGACCTGGCTGCGCAGCATGATGTTCTTGTGCAGCTTGTCCTTGCGCAGGTCGAGGAAGCGGTACTTGAGGCGCAGCTCCTCCGGCGTCGTGTCGTTTTCCTGGTAGACCGGGATCGGAAGCGGGTCGGCCATCGACTGCACGACCAGCTCGGCGGCATCCAGCTCGACGGCGCCGGTCGCCAGCTTGGCGTTCACGGTCGAAGGCTCGCGGGCCACCACCTTGCCGGTCACCGTAATGACGCTCTCGTTTCGGACGCCCTCGGCGGCCTTGAAGACCGGGCTCGACGAGTCCACCACCACCTGGGTCACGCCATAGTGATCGCGCAGGTCGATGAACAGCAGATTGCCGTGATCGCGCTTGCGCTGCACCCAGCCCGAAAGACGGGCCTGCTGGCCGACATGCTCCGGCCGCAACTGGCCGCACGTATGGGTTCGGTAGACTGAAGACATTACGTATTTTCCGGGTTTTGAAGCCCGGCAAAAGGCACCCAAAGCCGAGCCAAGTCAAGGGATTGGCCGCTTTCCGTTCGCGGCAACTTTGCCGGAGCCGCTGCCGGGTCTATAGATCGTTCCCAATGAAGCTCATCACAACGACCGACGAGTTGGCGGCGTTCTGCAAGCCCCTCGCCGATACCGAATTTGTAGCCGTCGACACCGAGTTCATGCGTGAGCGGACCTATTGGCCCAAGCTCTGCCTGGCCCAGGTCGCCGGCCCCGACGACGCGGCCGCGATCGATACGCTGGCCGAGGGCATCGACCTCGCCCCTCTCGACGAGCTGATGCTCAACCCCAAGGTCCTGAAGGTATTCCACGCCGCCCGCCAGGACCTCGAAATCTTCTACCTGCGCCTCCAGAAGGTGCCCGGCCCCCTGTTCGATACCCAGGTCGCCGCCATGGTCTGCGGCCACGGCGAGGCCGCTTCCTACGAATCGCTCGCGACCCGGCTGGCCAAGGCCAAGATCGACAAGTCGAGCCGCTTCACCGACTGGAGCCGCCGGCCGCTGAGCGAACGGCAGATCACCTATGCCCTGTCCGACGTCACCCATCTGCGGGTGGTTTACGAGAAGCTGAAGAAGCAGCTCGACAAGACCGGCCGGCTCTGCTGGATCGCCGAGGAAATGGCTGTCCTGAACGATCCGGCCATCTACCGGGCCGATCCCGAGCAGGCCTGGCGCAGGCTGAAGCCGCGCGGTGCCTCGCCGCGGGTGATGGCGATCCTCAAGGAGGTCGCCGCCTGGCGCGAGCGCACCGCCCAGCGCATCGACATTCCCCGCCAGCGCTTGCTGCGCGACGAGCAGCTTCTGGAAATCGCCGCCCACGCGCCGAAGTCGATCGAGGAACTGGCCGCCACCCGCGGCCTCGGCCGAGGCTTCGCCGAGGGCTGGCAGGGGCGCGAACTGATGGAAGCGATCGAGCGGGCGCGCGCGCTGCCCGAATCGGAGCTGCCGGTCCGTGACAAGGCTCCCGAGCAGATGCGCGCCCCCGGCGCCATCGTCGACCTGCTGCGCACCCTGCTGCGCCTGAAAGCCGAACAGGCCGGCGTCGCCGGCCGCCTGGTGGCGAGTGCCGACGAACTCGACCGCCTGGCCGCCGGCAAGCGCGACATCGCTGCACTGAAGGGCTGGCGGCAGGAAGTGTTCGGTGGAGACGCCGTGGACCTGATCGAAGGCCGCCTCGCCCTGGCGCTCGAGGGCGACCAGCCCAAGCTCATCAGGCTGCCGTCGGAGTCCTGACCTAGGCGGAAACGATCATCGGCTTGAGGTCGAAGGCCTGCGCCGCGGTCTCGAGGCGGCGGGCCGTGACGTCGCCCAGGCTTCTCTTCAGGGTCGCCGGTACGAGCAGCCGCAACTCCCGGTCGGTGCGGCGAAGCTGGAGTTGGGGCAACAGGCCGGGCGCACCGCCGCTCAGATTGTAGGCGAGCCGCAGGCAGGCGCCGAGGCGCCGGGCATAGCTGCGCGCCCTGCTGTCGGTCAGGCGCAGCGCGGTGTCGATCATCGCTGCCTTGAGGTCGCTCTTGTAGCGATAGGTGAGCGCCATCGCGAGGATCGCCCGCTCGCGATGGCTCATGCCAGGCGCCGGCAGGTGCAATACGCGGAAATAGGCCTGATCGGCGCGATAGTCCGGATGATCGTCCCAGGAGATGTCGCTCAGGTGACAGGCCGCGGTGCGCAGCACACGGTCGCCGTCGGTTTCGTCGACGAAGGCCGGGGTCAGCCAGTCGAAGATTTCCTGCGGCGACAGGTCGAAGCGACGCCAGCCGACGCCCTGCTCCTCGGCAAAGGCGATCAGCGGATGGGCCGCCCGCTCCGTCTCGCTCAGCCGCGAATAATAGAAGCCCTCGCGCAGTCCGAACGCGGAGAAAACGACACTCCGAGGCTTCAGCGCGACCAGCAGCTTGTCGAGCGCCAGGCAGGCGAGCGGCAACGTATCGACACGGCGGCGCGACACGCCCGGCATCTTCTCCAGCGACTTGGCGCTCTGCACGGCAATGAGCCGCGCCACCGCCCGCGCCTCCTCCGCCGAGATCTCGTACTGGTGGATGATGTGCAGCGGATAGCCCGCCTGCTCCATGTGCAGGCGGGCGAAGGATCGCCAGGCGCCCCCCACGGCGTAGAACACCTTGCCCTGCTCCTCGCGGAGCCAGCGCACGTCGTCGATCGCGTCGGTCACGATCTTGCGCGGATCGCCCTTCCCCGACGACATGAGCCGCAGCGGGCCGACGGGCAGCGTGCTCGACGCGCCGAGATGCCCGTTGGACATCGACACGAGTTCGAGGCTGCCGCCACCCAGATCCCCCATGACGCCGTCGGCGTCGGGAATGCCGCAGATCACGCCGTAACCCGAGTAGCGGGCCTCGTCCTGCCCGCTCACGGTATGCGCGACGATCCCGGGCCGGCTGGCGAGCTGGCGCATGAAGTCCGCACCGTCTGCGGCGTCGCGCACCGCGGCCGTCGCCAGCAGGTCGAGCGACGTCACCTTCATGTTGTGGGCGAGCGTGACGAAGCGGTCGATGTTCGCCAGCGCCATCTCCACCCCTTCGGGGTTGAGGCGCCCGGTAGCATCGAGGCCGCGTGCGAGGCCGCACAGGACCTTCTCGTTGAAGACCGGCAACGGCGCGCGGCTTGCACGCTCGTAGACGACCAGACGGATCGAATTCGAGCCGACGTCGATGATGCCGACGCGGCCCTTTTCGTGGGGGCTGTGCGCGGCGGAGGCGCCTGCGATCGGATGGCCGTCCATGCGCGCCCCGTCTAGCCGAAACCGCGAAGGATTACAGCGCCGAAATGGGCGCGACCCGACGCCGCTGCCCGGCTCAGGAGCTCAACACCAGCCGCGGCACCGCGCCGCTCAGCTTCAACGCGCTACCACGCCCGGAGAGCGACGGGTTCGTCATGAAGTAGTGATGGGCGATGAACGGTTCCTTGCCGGTCTGCGGCCGGTGATAGTTACCGTCCGGTGACATAAGCCAGCTTTGACCGTCGTCCTTCAGGTTTGCGACCATGATCTGGTCGAGGACCTGCTCGTGGACCGTCTGGTTCTCCACCGGGCAGAGGAGTTCGACGCGACGGTCAAGATTGCGCGGCATCCAGTCGGCCGAGGACAGGAAGACCTTGGCCTGGAGAGACGGCAGCGACTTGCCGTTGCCGAAGCAGATGATGCGCGCATGCTCCAGGAAGCGCCCGACCATGCTCTTGACCCGGATATGCTCGCTGAGCCCTGGCACGCCCGGCCTCAGGCAGCAGATGCCGCGTATGACGAGGTCGATCTGCACGCCGGCGCATGACGCCGCGTAGAGACGGTCGATCAACGCGCCATCGACCAGCGAGTTGAGCTTGGCCCAGATTGCAGCCGGCTTTCCCGCGCGGGCATTGGCGATCTCGGCATCGATCAGTTCGTAAAGAGTTGGCCGCAGTGTCACCGGCGCGAAGGCGATCTTCTCCATCTGCTCGGGCCGCGCATAGCCGGTCATGTAGTTGAACAGGCGAGCCGCGTCCCGGCACATCGCCGGATCGCAGGTGAAGAACGACAGGTCGGTGTAGATTCGCGCGGTGATCGGGTGATAGTTGCCGGTGCCGAAATGTACGTAGGTGCGGATCGAATTCGCCTCGCGGCGCACGACCATCGAGACCTTGGCGTGCGTCTTCAGGTCGATGAATCCATAGACCACCTGCACGCCCGCGCGTTCGAGGTCGCGTGCCCAGCGGATGTTGGCTTCCTCGTCGAAGCGCGCCTTCAGTTCGACCAGCGCCGACACGGTCTTCCCTGCTTCCGCCGCCGCGATCAGTTCCTTCACGATCGGGGAGTCTGCGCTGGTGCGATAGAGCGTCTGCTTGATCGCCACGACGGCCGGATCGCGCGCCGCCTGGCGCAGGAACTGCACCACGACGTCGAAGCTCTCGTAGGGATGATGGACGACGATGTCCTTGGCACGGATGGCGGCGAAGCAATCGCCGCCGAAGTCGCGGATGCGCTCGGGGAAGCGTGCATTGTAGGGCTCGAACTTCAGGTCGGCCCGGTCGTCGATGATCACGGCCTTCACATCGACGATGTTCAGCATGCGGTCGAGATGGAAGACGTGGACGTTCTGCGTCTGCGCCGGCACTTCGAGCTGATCGAACAGGAAGTCGCGCAGCTCGGCCGGCATGGCGCTGTTGACCGAGATCGAGATCAGGTCGCCGCGCCGGCGGCGCTTCAGCGCGCTCTCGTAGAGCAGGACGAGATCCTCGGCCTCCTCGTTGATCTCGACGTCGCTGTCGCGGATCAGGCGGAAGAAGGCGCGCTCGATCACCTCGTAGCCCGGGAAAAGGCGCGGCAGGTAGATGTCGATCAGGTCTTCCAGCGGCAGGAAGCGGATGTCGCTGCCCGGCAAGCGCACGAAGCGGTCGACCTGCGGCGGCAGCGGCAGCAGCGCCATCAGGGGACGCCGGTCGTCGCGCCGCTGCAGCTTCAGGATGGCCGAGAAGCCGCCATTGGGAATGAACGGAAACGGATGCGCCGGATCGATCGCAAGCGGCGTCAGGATCGGGAAGACCTGGTCGATGAAGTAGGCATCGAGCCAGGTCCGCTCCGCCTCGGTGAGTTCGCCCGAATCGAGCACCGCGATGCCCGCCTCGCGCAGGTCCCCCTGGAGGGCGGCCCAGACGTCCTGCTGTTGCGCCATCAGGGCCGAGGCGCGGTCGCGGATTGCCGAGAGCTGCTCGGCCGGCGTCAGCCCGTCATCGCTCAGAAGGGTCGAGCGGGTCTGCAGCATGTCGACCAGGCCGGCCACGCGAACCATGTAGAATTCGTCGAGATTGGCCGCCGAGATCGAGAGGAACCGCACGCGTTCCAGCAGTGGGTGGCGCTTGTTGGTCGCCTCCTCGAGGACCCGCGTATTGAACGCCAGCCACGACAGCTCGCGATTGATGAAGCGCCGGGGACTGTCGGATGTTATTTCGAGCGAAGCCGGATCGGCGGAGTTGAGCGCGTCCATGTGGACCCCTGAGGGGCACTCTCCCTGAAATTATGCACAGGAACGGTAGCGTCTCTACATAGCGGTGTCATGGCAATTAACTAAGCCATTGTTCCAAATGGATTTAACGACATGACCATGCGCAAGACCATTCTCCTCCTGCGGCATGCAAAATCGGCCTGGGACAGCCCGCGCCTGACCGATCACGACCGGCCCCTCAACCGCCGCGGCGAGCAGGCCGCCCAGACGATGGCGGATCATGTCGCCAGCCATGCCCCGCGGCCCGACCTGATCCTGTGTTCCACGGCCATGCGCACGCGGCAGACGCTGGCGCCGCTGGTCGGCGTACTGGGCAGTCCCACGCCGCCCATCTCGCTCGAGAAAGGCCTCTACCTGGCGTCGGAAGAAGAGCTGCTGGAGCGGCTGCAGGCCCTGTCCGAGGAAGTCTGCACCGTCCTGCTGATCGGCCACAATGACGGCATCGGGCAGATCGCGGCCGCCCTCGCCGCGCGCGGGCCCGAAGAGGCGCTGGCCCGGCTGAGGGACAAGTACCCGACCGGCTCGCTCGCCGTACTCCGCCCCGCGCCCGGCCCCTGGAGCGATCTCGCTCCAGGAGTCTGCAAACTCCTGGCTTTCGTTCGCCCGCGCGACGTCGATTCGCGCTGAGACGTCAGTAGGTGCCGGGGTACTGGCCGCCGTCCATCAGGATGTTCTGGCCGGTCATGTAACCGGCATGCACGCTGCACAGGAACGCGCACATCATGCCGAACTCCTCGGCCGTGCCGAAGCGGCCGGCCGGATGCGCCTTGGCGCTCGCCGCATATTCTTCGTCGAAGCTGCGGCCGGCCTTCGCCGCGCGGGCCTTGGTCGTGCCGCGCAGGCGGTCGGTGTCGAACGGGCCCGGCAGCAGGCCGTTGATCGTGACGCCGTGACGGATCGTGGTGCGCGCGACGCCGGCCACGAAGCCGGTCAGGCCCGATCGCGCCCCGTTGCTCAGGCCCAGGATGTCGATCGGCGCCTTCACCGAGCTCGAGGTGATGTTCACGATGCGCCCGAAGCCGCGCTTCATCATGCCGTCGACGCTTGCCTTGATGAACTCGATCGGCGTCAGCATGTTGGCGTCGAGCGCCTTGATCCAGTCCTCGCGGTTCCAGTCGCGGAAGTTGCCCGGCGGCGGGCCGCCCGCGTTGTTGACGATGATGTCGGGCTCGGGACACGCGGCCAGAACTTGCTTGCGACCGTCCTCGGTCGTGACGTCGACGGCGACCGCCGTGACCTTCACGCCGTACTTCTTGCGGATCTCCTCCGCCGTCGCGTCGAGCTCCGACTTGGTGCGCGCGTTGATCACGAGATCGACGCCCTCGCCGGCCAGCGCTTCGGCGCAGCCTCGGCCCAGTCCCTTGCTCGCCGCGCAGACGATGGCCTTGCGGCCCTTGATGCCCATATCCATTTGCGTTTCCTTCTTCTAATTCACGCGTGTCCAGAGTTGCGTCTTGCCGAACATCGGCGTGCCGACGAACCCGCGCAACCGCAGCTTCCCGTCGGGCTGCAGGCTGATGTTGGCGCTGTAGGTCTTGCCGTCCTCGCCGTTATAGACCTTGCCGTCCTCGAACGTGTTGGGCTCGGCGGCTTTCTTGAAGCCCCAGATCAGCGGCATGCCGATCACCTTGCGCGTGCGCAATGAGGGATTCTCGTTGCGGAAATCCGTGGCGGCGTCCGGCGTTACCGCGGCGCCATCGGGGCCCTTGGGATTGATGAGGTTCACGACGAAGCCGCAGATCGGCCCCGCGGCTGCGTCCGGGCAGGGCGCAATCCTGATCTGGGCAACACCGGACTCGGAGAGCCACGTTCCCATCACGCTTCCCTGCTGCGCCGACGCAGTCGAGGCCGCGAGGCTGAGCGCCAGGGCCGCCAGAATCGTCTTCATCGCCTTCCTCCCCTTCATGCCGCGCCGGCGAAATCCGCCAGCACGTCCGCCGCCAGCCGGCGATCGATCTCGCGCCGCTCCGTCAGCGCCCGCCGGTCGAGCGCGGCGACGACGTGGCGCGCCGCTTCGGCCGAACGCTCCATGTGCGAGACGAGATACTGCACGACGCCAGCGCCCGCGTGCAATTGGCGGTCCGCCAGCTGCTTCAGGATGATCGAGCCCAGCAGTTCGTCGTCGGGCGGCGAGACCGAGACAGATGGTGCCGCGCGCAGCCGGGAAGCGAGATCCGGCAGGGCGATCGACCAGCGCGCCGGCGGCTCCGGCGAGACGAGCAGCAGGAAGCCGCCGCGCTCGCGTATGAGATTGTAGAGATGGAAGAGCCCGCGTTCGGGCGCTCGCTCGGCATGTTCGATGACGATCGCCGGCGAGGCGGCCGCGAGGTCCGTGAGGTCGGCCACGCTCTTCCCGTCGAGGTCGCTTCCGTCCATCACGACCGCATGGCTGCGCGCCGCCCAGATGCGCCCCAGATGGGTCTTGCCGCATCCGGACGGGCCGTTCAGCGACAAAGCGGGCGCCGGCCAGTCCGGCCAGCGCTCGATCCAGGCCAGCGCCTCGCGGTTGCCCTCGGCCACGACGAAATCCTCCCGGGCATAGGTCGGCGGGGGCAGCGCGAGGTCCAGGATCAGCTGGTTGGCCAAGGGCCGCCTCACCCGTTCGCGCTACCGCGATAGAGATCGCTCTCGCGATAGCGCGCCAGGAAGTGGCGCACGATCACGCCGAGCACCGCCGCCACCGGTACCGCGATGAGCACGCCGGTGAAGCCGAACAGCGAGCCGCCGGCCAGCAGCGCGAACATTATCCAGACCGGATGGAGACCGACGCGGTCGCCGACCAGCTTCGGCGACAGGAAGTTTCCTTCGAGCGTCTGTCCCAGCAGGAACACGACCGCGACCTTCACGACGCCCATCCACTCGGGCGGAAACTGCGCCAGCGCCATGCCCAGCGCCATGACCGCGCCCACGAACGTGCCGACGAAGGGAATGAACGAGATCGCGCCGGCGATCAGGCCGATGACCAGGCCGAACTGCAATCCCACCAGCGTGAGGCCGATGGCGTAGAACGTCCCCAGCGAGAGGCAGACCAGCGCCTGGCCGCGCATGTAGCCCGCGATCGCGGCGTTCGATTCGCGCGCGAGCTTGCGGATCGTGTCGGCATGGTCGAGTGGCAGGGTGCCGTCGATCGCCGCCATCAGCTTCTCCCAGTCGCGCAGCAGGTAGAACGTCACGACCGGCGTGATGAACAGCAGGCCGAGCAGGTTGATGATCGCCACACCGCGCTCGGCCACGGCGCCCACGAGGCCGCCGGCGAAGGCGAGGCCCTTACCCGCCCACTGCGTCGCTTCCGCCTGCAGGTCGTGGACGCTGGGCGGATCGAAGCCCAGACGGTTGCGCAGCGGTTCGAGCAGCGGCTGGATGCGGCCCATCGCCTTCACGATGTATTCCGGGGCGCTGGTGATCAGCGACTGGATCTGACCGAACAGCGGCGGCAGGATCGCCATCACGATCCCGACGGCCGCGAGGACGGCCACGATCGTGACCACCGACGTGGCCATGGTGCGCGACAGGCGCGCCCGCTCCAGCCGCACCACGACGGGGTCGAGGAAATACGCCACGACCATGCCGACGACGAACGGCAGCAGGATGTCGTTCAACAGCCACAACAGCAGCAGCACGACGGCGGCCACCACGAACCAGAACAGCCAGCGCCCCAACGCGGGTGATTGCCCCATCGATCAGACTCCCCGGGCCGCGCCTAGCGCGCCTGCAGCTGCCACTGGCCCGCTTCCTGGGAAAGGCTCAGCCCCGCCTGCGCCAGCGTGCGTTGCAGCTCCTCGGTCGTGCCGAAATAATCGAGCTTCAGGTCGGCACGATCGGATTCCAGCGTCTTCACCGTCACCGCCTTCACGGCCGGGATGGCGCCGAGGCGCTGCCGCACCTGAACCCAGTCGCCGAGCGCCCGGATCGGCACCACCACGTCGAGCGAGTCCTGCGAATCGCGGCGCACGGTGCCGATGCTGCGCCAATCCTGGTCGGCCTTCGCGTGGATCGCCTTCACGGCCGCCGGCAGGTCGGACGCGCTGGCGACGGGAATGCGCGGAATCTCGGTGCGGGCGCCGGTCTGCGTGTCGTAGCGCATGCCGCCGACCGTGAGCCCGCCGCTGGCCTTGTCGCCGTCGACCGTGGCAACGATGATCGTCGGCGCGCGGTAGCGCTCATTCAGCCGCGCCAGCGCCGAGACGTCGCCGACATAGGCCTGTTCCGCCGAGAGCACGCCCTGATCGGTCGGATCGCCCCGCAGCAGGGTGACCGGCACGGCACTGCCGGCACTGTCCAGTTGCTGCCAGGCCTCGCGCCAGGCATTGCGGTCGTTCAGCGGCTCGACCCCCGCTGACCCCTTCCAGAGTGGAATCACGAGGGCCGGCCGCGGCACGGTCTCGACGATTCTCGCGCCGGTGCCCCCCAGGTACGACTTCACCGCATCCGGCGCGAAAACGACGTTGAGCGTGGCGATGTAGCGATTGGGCGCCGATCGCTCGCGCACGAATTCGACACCGCGCACCATGTTCTCCAGCTGCGCATCGTCAATCTGCGGCAGCCGCGCACGATCTTCCGCCGACACCATGCGGTTCACGAGAAGGCCCAGCGCCTTGCGCCGCGCCTCGCGAATACCCTGCGCGCGGGCCTGCACCGCGTCCGCGCCGGTGACATCGACATCGACCCCCGTGACGTCGTAGCCGGTGCCTCCGGGAGACTGCGCCACGGCGACATTGGCGGCGAGGACCGCCAGGAGCGCGGCAGCAATCGTGGAAAAGACGCGGCCTATCGGCATTGCGGGGGTCCGGTTTTTAGTTATGTTCGCGGCGACCTATCTAGCATGAAAGAAGCCGGCTTGAAGCCTGACGCCCCTGGCCACAATCGCCCCCCCCTCACCTACAAGGACGCCGGCGTCGACATCGATGCGGGCGACGACCTCGTCGAGCACATCAAGCCGCTGGCCAGGAGCACCAACCGGCCCGGCGTGATGGGCGGACTGGGCGGCTTCGGCGGACTGTTCGACCTCAAGGCGGCAGGATTCACCGATCCGATCCTGGTCTCCGGCACCGACGGCGTTGGCACCAAGCTCAAGGTCGCGATCGAGGCGGCCGTCCCCGACACGGTCGGCATTGACCTCGTCGCGATGTGCGTCAACGACATCGTGGTGCAGGGCGCCGAGCCGCTGTTCTTCCTCGACTACTATGCCAGCGGCCGCCTCGACGTCGATGTCGGCCGCCGTCTGGTGGCCGGCATCGCCGAAGGTTGCCGGCGCGCAGGCTGCGCCCTGGTTGGCGGCGAGACGGCCGAGATGCCGGGCATGTACGTCGATGGCGACTACGATCTCGCCGGCTTTACCGTGGGCGCCGCCGAGCGCAACGCGCTGCTGCCGCGCAGCGACATCGCGCCCGGCGACGTTGTCCTCGGCATCGCCTCGAGCGGCCCCCACTCCAACGGCTATTCGCTGGTGCGCCGCGTCGTCGAGCGCAGCGGCCTGAAATATTCCGATCGCGCTCCCTTCGCGGACGCGACCCTGGGCGAGGCGCTGCTCGAACCGACCCGGATCTACGTGAAGCAGCTCCTGCAGGTGATCCGCGGCACGGGCGCCATCAAGGGGCTGGCCCACATCACCGGCGGCGGCCTGCCCGGCAACGTGCCGCGCTGCCTGCCCGACGGACTTCGCGCCCGCCTCGACGCGCGCACCTGGAAGGCGCCGCCGGTCTTCCGGTGGCTCCGCGACGTCGGCCAGGTCCCGACCGACGACATGCTCCGCACCTTCAACTGCGGACTGGGCATGATCGTCATGGTCGCGCAGGCGGACGCCGCCCGTGTCGCCACGGCCCTGAAAGAAGCCGGCGAGACGGTGAGCGAGATCGGTACGATCGAGACGGCCCCGACCGACGAAGCCGACTGCGTGGTCGACCATGCCGAAAGCCTATGGCGAAGCTGAAGGTCGGGGTTCTCATCTCCGGCCGCGGCAGCAATCTCGCCGCGTTGATCGAAGCGGCCCGGGCTGCGGACTATCCTGCTGAAATAGCCTGCGTGGTGAGCAACAGGGCCGACGCGCCGGGGCTCGAGATTGCAGCCGCGGCGGGCATCCCCACCGCCATCGTGTCCCACCGGGACCATCCCGATCGCGAGACCTTCGACCGGGCCGTCTCGGCCGAACTGGAACGGCATGGAAGCGGGCTGGTCGTGCTGGCGGGCTTCATGCGCATCTTCAGCCCCTGGTTTCCCGCCCGGTGGGCGAACCGGCTGATCAACATCCATCCCTCCCTGCTGCCGGCCTTCAAGGGCATGCACGTACAGCGGCAGGCACTCGACGCCGGCGTGCGCCTGAGCGGCTGCACCGCCCATCTGGTGATCCCCGACCTCGATTCCGGTCCGATCATCGCGCAGGCGGCCGTGCCGGTACTGGCTGGCGACACCGAGGAAACCCTATCCGCGCGCATCCTGCGCCAGGAGCATCGCCTCTACCCGCTGGTCGTGCGCTGGTTCGCCGAGGGGCGCGTGAACATCGCGGGCAACAAGGTCACGGTCGAAGGCGTCGCGTGCGACGCCACGCTCCTCTTTTCTCCCCAACCCTAGTTGGCTATAACCACGCCAACGGTTTCAACGGGGACGCGAAATGGCTGAAGCGCAGGACGACTATCCGGCTCACCTGGCGACTTACACGTCGTTCAACAAGCTGGTGACCTTTTCGATCCTCTGGATCGTCCTGCTGCTGGTTGCCATGGCGATCGGCCTGGTGGGCCATCTGCCCCTGCTCGCCCTCGTGATGGGCGTCGGCGGTTCGATCGCGCTGCTGATCGGGTTCGCCATCCTGAGCTGACGCGGAGCCACCGACCGCGCAAAAGAAAAGCGGCCCTCTTGGGCCGCTTTTTTCATTGTGGAGAGGCGCCGGCTTCAGCCGACGATCTCGGAACCCGCAAAGAAGTAAGCGATCTCGATGGCGGCGTTCTCGGCCGAGTCAGAGCCGTGCACCGAGTTGGCTTCGATCGACTCGGCGAAGTCCTTGCGGATCGTGCCGGCGTCGGCGTTGGCCGGGTTGGTCGCGCCCATGATCTCGCGGTTCTTCGCGACGGCGTTCTCGCCTTCCAGGACCTGCACCACGACCGGGCCGGACGTCATGAACGTGCAGAGCTCGCCGAAGAACGGACGGGCCTTGTGCACGCCGTAGAACTCCTCGGCCTGCTGGCGGCTCATCTGGATGCGCTTCTGGGCGACGATGCGCAGGCCCTTCTCCTCGAAGCGCGCATTGATCTTGCCGGTGAGGTTCCGGCGGGTCGCGTCCGGCTTGAGGATCGAGAAAGTACGTTCGACGGCCATGAATTCCCTCGTGCAGTCCGTGATTTCGAGCTTGTGGGCGCGCCTTATAGACGCGGCGTTTAGGCCCGGCAAGCAGACCCTATGAGCTTGGTTTGCGGCTGAAGCGCGTGGTAAATGCCCGCCGCCCATGCTCCACATCAACGACATCTCCTTCCGCCACGGCGAGCGTGTGCTCTTCGACCGCGCTTCGGCGGCCTTTTCCGACGGCTGGAAGGTCGGCCTGGTCGGCCGTAACGGCGCCGGCAAGTCGACCCTGCTGCGCCTGATCCAGAGGCAGATCGAGGCCGACAGCGGCGAGATCAACCTGATGGGCCGCACCCGGATCGGCTCGGTCCCGCAGGACCCGCCGGGGGGCGACATTTCCGTGATCGACGCGGTGCTGGCGGCCGACGTGGAGCGCAGCGCCCTCCTCGCTGAGGATCAGACCTGCCACGACGGCGTTCGCCTGGCCGAGATCCATGCCCGCCTCGAGGAAATCGGCGCGGCGTCCGCACCTTCCCGCGCCGCCTCGATCCTGAACGGCCTGGGCTTCGACAACGACAAGCAATCCCGCCCCTGCGGCGAGTTCTCCGGCGGCTGGCGGATGCGCGTCGCGCTGGCCGGCACGCTGTTCAGCGACCCCGACCTTCTGATCCTCGACGAGCCGTCCAACCATCTCGACGTCGAGGCCATGATCTGGCTGACGGAGCACCTCAAGCGCTTCCGCAACACCGTCCTGATGGTGAGCCACGACCGCGACCTGCTGAACGACGTGTGCGACCACATCGTCCACATCGACCAGCAGAAGCTCGTCGCCTACACCGGCAACTACGACTTCTTCGAGCGCACGCGCGCCGAGCGGCTCGCCAACGATGCGGCCCAGCAAGCCAAGGTCGCCGCGCAGCGCAAGCACATGCAGGCCTTCGTCGACCGCTTCAAGGCCAAGGCCAGCAAGGCGCGTCAGGCGCAGTCGCGCATGAAGATGATCGAGAAGCTCGGCCCCGTGGCCTCCGTGCCGATCGACGAGCGCATCTCGTTCAACTTCCCCTCGCCCGACATCCTCGCCTCGCCGATCGAGACGCTCGACGACGTGTCGGTCGGCTATCCCGACGGGCCGCTGGTGCTGCGCAACCTCGACCTGCGCATCGACATGGAAGATCGCATCGCGCTGCTCGGCCAGAACGGTAACGGCAAGTCGACTTTCATCCGCCTGATCTCCCAGCGCCTGGACCCGCGCGAAGGCCAGTTCAAGAAGACGCCCAAGCTGCGCGTCGGCTATTTCTCGCAGGACCAGGAAGAGAGCCTCGACTTCGAGGCGACGCCGTTCGATCACATGGCCCGCGCGCTCGGACCGGGCGCCGGCGAGGCCAAGGTCCGGGCACAGCTCGGTCGCTTCGGCTTCTCGCGCGATCGCGCCAACCTCAAGGTCGGCGTCATGTCGGGCGGTGAGAAGACGCGCCTGCTGCTGGCGCTCGCCACCCGGACCGCGCCGCATCTGCTGCTGCTCGACGAGCCGACCAACCATCTCGACATGGATGCGCGCGCTTCGCTGGTCGACGCCATCAACGACTTCGAGGGCGCGGTCGTGCTGGTGAGCCACGACACGCATCTCGTGAAGATGGTCGCCGACGCGCTCTGGGTCGTTCAGGGCGGCACGGTGAAGCCGTTCGACGGCGACATCGACGAATACCAGGCCAAGCTGCTGAAGGAGCGCGGCTCGCGCCCGGCCAAACCGGAGAAGCCCGCCGACGCGGCCAGCAAGAAGGACCAGCGGAAGGCCGCCGCCGACAACCGTACCAGCAAGGCGCCGCTCAAGAAGGCCGTCGACAGCGCCGAGAAGATGCTGGCCCGCCTCACCGAGCAGCTGAACGGCGTGCTGGCCAGGCTCGGTGACCCGGCGATCTATGCCGGTCCCGGCACGGTCGTGACCGAACTCCAGAAGGAAAAGGCCCGCCTCGAGCGTGAGGTCGAGAATGCCGAGAAGCGCTGGCTGACCGCGCAGGAAGCGCTGGAAGCCGCCGCCTGACGGCTATTCGGCCACCGCCGGATAGGCCGGCTTCGGCGTGCTGCTGTGCCGGATCAGCATCACCATGCCGGCGTTGAACGTGTAGAGCCCCACGGCGATCCAGAAGATCACGGCCGGCAGGCCGCTGCTCATCAGGAAGCCGAACAGCGGCGGCGCCACGAACGAGCCGATATCGAGGCCCGAATAGACGAAGCCGAAGACCTTGCCCGACGCGCCGGGCGGCGTGGCGTTGCGCACGATCATGTCGCGCGACGGATTGGTGATGCCGCCCGCCGCGCCCGCCAGCGCCAGCAGGATCGGCAGGAAGGTCGGCGACACGGTCTGGGTGGCGACCGGTACGGTGAGACAGGCAGCCGCCAGCAAGCCGAACGCCGCGACGAGATCGTGTCGGCGGACGCGGTCGGCAAAGTAGCCACCGACCAGGATGCCTGCGGCCGAGCCCACGATGAACACGATCAGGCAGAAAGCTGCGTAGTTCTCCGTGACGCCGAACATGCTGCTCCAGGCCGGCACCGCGAACTGCTGGATGCCGACAGTGTTGGCCGCGATCAGCGCGAAGTAGGCGAGGCAAAGCAGCAACGCTGGCTGCAGGAAAAGCGCCAGGGCCGGCCGGGCGCCGGGAAGCGCCGCGGCGGCCCGCACCTTCACGCGATGATCGACCAGCTCCTCGCGGTGGATGAAGACGAGTGCCGAGAGGACGATGCCGGGCAGCGCTCCGATCAGCGCCGCCCCCACCCAGCCGAACAGGCTGTCGAGGAAGTACATGACTGGCGCGGCGGCCCAGCCCAGCGAACCGCCGAGCCCGTGGATGCTGAAGGCGCGGCCGAGCCGGTTATGGCTCACCGACGAATTGAGCAGCGCGAAGTCGGCGGGATGAAAGACCGAGTTGCCCAGGCCGGCGATCACGGCGATGCAGGCGAAACCCACGAAGGAATGCGCGAACGAAATGCAGGCAAGGCCAAGGCCGACCACGAGCAGGCCTCCGGCCAGGATCGGGCGTGCGCCGAACCGGTCGACCGCGAAACCGGCGGCTGTCTGCGCGATGCCGGAAACGCCATAGAAAATGCCGGCGAGCAGGCCGACATCGGCGTAGCTCAGCCCCACTTCCTGGCGGACGATCAGGAGCATCGTCGCGAAGGCGAGTTGGTAATAGTGACTGGCGCCGTGGGCGATGCCGATCAGGCTGATCACCCGGAAATCATGCTGAAGCGGCGGCGTGGCGGTTGCGGCGGACATGAGGACCTCGTCCCCGCGATCATAGGCGATCCGCAGCGCGAACGCCGGTTGAATTGTGCGGGGTAGCCATGCGTGATGACGCGCTGCGGCCGCCCTTGTAGTGTCCCCGCGGCAAGAGGGAGAAACGCATCATGAAGCGCTGGAAGCATCGCCCCGAAGGATCGACCTGGGGCGACTGGGGCGACGACGACCAGCTCGGCCGCCTCAACCTGATTACTCCGAAGAAGGTGCTGGAAGGCATCGCCGAGGTGAAAGAAGGCCTGTCGTTCTGCCTCAGCCTGCCGCTCGACTTTCCCGGCGGCAACGTCCTGAACCCGCGGCGCCTGCCGCCGGTCCTTTCGCCGACCGGCGACGAAAACGGCTGGCGCTTCAACTTCCTGACCAACAGCCTCAACCCGCTGTTCGCCGACGTGGCGAGCGACGACCGCGTGATCCTCACGCTGCAGTATTCGACGCAGTGGGACACGCTGGCTCATGTCGGCGGCCTGTTCGATGCCGACGGCGACGGCGTGCCCGAGCCGCTCTACTACAACGGCTTCAAGCCGGGCTCCGACGTGGTCGGTCCCCAGCCCGATGCCGGTCGCGACGGCTGCGGCCATCTCAGCTACGCCCACAAGCTCGGCGTCGAGAACATGGCGGCCAAGGCGATCCAGGGCCGCGCCGTGCTGGTCGACCTCGAGAAGCACTACGGCCGCGACCACAAGTATGTGAGCTACGACGACCTCAAGCGCGTGCTCGACGCCGACAAGGTGGTGGTGGAGCCCGGCGACATGCTGTTGCTCTATACCGGGTTCACCGACGAGATCATGAAGATGAACAAGAACGTCGACCCGGCGCGCGCGCACGCGATGTGCTGCGTCCTCGACGGCCGCGACCAGCGCCTGCTGCAGTGGATCACCGACAGCCAGATCTCCGCGCTGATCGCCGACAATTACGGTGTCGAGGCGGTGCCAGCGAAGCCCGGCCCCGATGATACCGAGCACCCGTCGCTGCCGATCCACAATCACTGCCTGTTCAAGCTGGGCCTCAACCTCGGCGAGATCTGGTGGCTGAAGGACCTCGCGCTGTGGCTGCGCGACCGGAAGCGTTCGCGCTTCCTGCTGACGGCGCCGCCGCTGCGCCTGCCGGGCGCCGTGGGCTCGCCCGCGACTCCCGTCGCCACGGTCTGAGTCCGATCGCCGCGATGTCGTTCCTGGCACTGGTCGCCCAAAGACTGAAGGCGGAACGCTTCGCGCTGCTCGACATCGGCTGCTCCGGCGGCCTCGATCCGAAATGGCGCGCCTTCGGCGACAGGCTGAAGGCGCTGGGCATCGATGCGAGCGCCAGCGAATGCCAGCGCCTCACCGCGGAAGAGCGAAATCCGGATGTGTCGTACGTCGCCGCTTTCGTGAGTCCCAGCGCCGACAAGGCGGTCGATTTGTCGGCCGGGCCGGCCGCGCCGCTGATCATGAAGATGCGCGACCGCATGAGCTTCATGCGCACACGCGAGATCCGCGACGCACGGCTGCAGACGGCATCGGCCGAGGAGCAGCTCCGGCACAACGCCTGGGAACTGACCGGGCTCGCCGATCCGAACAAGCCGGTCGTGGTACCGGACCTTCTGAGCGAACGCGGCTGGACCGATCTCGACTACATGAAGATCGATACCGACGGCATCGACTGGCAGATCCTGCAGAGCTTCGAGGGGCGCCTGCCACAGGACCTGCTGGCCGTGCAGATGGAAGTGAACTTCGTGGGCGATGGCTCCCCCGACGAACACTCCTTCCACAACACCGACCGGTTCATGCGCCGTCACGGCTTCGACCTGTTCCGGCTCGACGTCCGCAACTACTCCTCGCGCGCGCTTCCGGCTCGCTACATCTGGCCGACGCCCGCCGAGACCCATTCCGGCCGCCCCTTCCAGGGCGAGGCCTACTACGGGCTCGATCTGCTGGGCCCGAATGGTGCGACCAAGCTCACCGACCTGAGCGCCGAGAAGATCGCGAAGCTGGCGGCGATCCTGTCGGCCTGGGATGTCCCGGATGCCGCCGCCGAGCTTCTGGTCGGTTGCCGGGACAGGTTGAAGCCGGTCATCGACGTGGACCGAGGGCTCGATCGGCTGGCGGCGCAGGCCCAGGGAGATCGCGCCCGGCCGCTGGATTACCGGAGCTACATGGCGAGGTTCGAGACCGATCCTCCGGACTTCTACCGTCCCGAAGGACCCATCCCGCTGCGCGAGCGGCTCGCCGCTGCCTGGCACGCATACATGCGGCCACGCGACAGGCGCTGACTACGCCTTCTTCTCCCAGCCGCCGCTGTCGGTCTGCTGCCAATAGGCCACCGCATGGCCGGCAGTCTTGTATTCCTTCCAGCGCTCGCGGGCGTCGGCGAGGGCCGTGTCGTCCCGACCGTCGAACAGCTCGAAGCAGCGCTTGTAGTCGCCGACCTTCTCCGACTTCGCGCGGTCGGCGACGAACAGGAAGGCGGCACCGTTGGGGTTCTCGTCGAGATGCGTCAGCCAGATGGGCTGGCGATCGGCTTCACCGTCGCGTGCGGCGCCGTGCGGCAGGAAACCGTCGGGATCGTAGGTCCAGAGATGAGTGTTCAGCGCGTCCACCCGTTCTTCCGACCCCAGCAGCACGACCGCCCGCTCCCCGGCCTGCAGGGTCTTGGACAGCAGGCGCGGCAGCGTGTCTTCCAGCGACGATCGGGTCAGGTGATAAAAATTGACCTCGGTCGCCATCGGCGAATCAGCGCTCGTAGTTCTCGGCGATCAGCCGATCGAGCAGACGCACGCCGTAGGCCGTCGCGCCCTTCGGCGTCGTCACGTCGCCCTTGCCCGACCAGGCCACGCCCGCGATGTCGATGTGAGCCCAGGCCACGCCGTCCTGCACGAAGCGCTGCAGGAACTGCGCCGCCGTGATCGAGCCGCCGTCGCGGCCGCCGCCGACGTTCCTCATGTCGGCAATCTCGGAGTCGATCAGCTTGTCGTACTTCGGTCCCAGCGGCATGCGCCACAGCTTCTCGCCGATGCCCGCACCGGCCGCCCGCAGCCGGTTGGAGAGCTGCGTGTTGTTGCAGAACAGGCCGGCGCGCTCATGGCCCAGGGCCACGATGATGGCGCCGGTCAGGGTCGAGAGCTCGACCATCGCCTGCGGCTTGAACTTCTCCTGCGCGTACCACATCGCGTCGCACAGGATCAGGCGGCCCTCGGCGTCGGTGTTAATGACCTCGACCGTCTGACCCGACATCGACTTCACGACGTCGCCCGGGCGCTGCGCGTTGCCGTCGGGCATGTTCTCGACAAGGGCGCACACGGCCACGACGTTCGCCTTGGCCTTGCGGCCGGCGATCAGGGCCATGGCACCCGTGACGGCGCCGGCGCCGCCCATGTCCCACTTCATGTCTTCCATGCCGCCGGCCGGCTTCAGCGAGATGCCGCCGGTATCGAAGCACACGCCCTTGCCGATCAGCGCGACCGGCGCCTGGCCCTTGGGACCGTTCATCCAGGTCATGACCAGGAGCTGCGAATCGCGTCCGCTGCCCTGTCCGACCGCCAGTAGCGTCTCCATGCCGAGCTTCTTCATCTCGGCCTCGCCCAGCACCTCGACCTTCACGCCGAGCTTGGTCAGCTCCCGGGCGCGGCGGGCGAACTCGACCGGATAGAGCACGTTCGGCGGCTCGCTCACCAGGTCGCGCGTGAGGAACACGGCGTCGACCACGGGCTCGAGCTGTGCGTAGGCCTTCCGCGCGTCGGCGGGACCGGCCAGGACGATGGTGAGGTGCTGCAGCGAGAGCTTCTGCTCGGGCTTGTCCTTGGTCTTGTACTTGTCGAAGCGGTAGCTGCGCAGCCGGACACCGAGCGCAATGTGGGCGGCGATCTGGGCCGGCGTCAGGCGGGTGCCCTTCACCGGATCCACGACCACCGTGACGGCGGTGTGGCCAGCGGCATTGGCTTCGGCGGCGATCACCCCGCCCAGCCCCTCGGCCGCGCGGCCATCCAGTTCCTTGCCCTTGCCGACGCCCAGAAGCAGCAGGCGTGCAACGTCACCCGAGTGACCGAGAACGGTCAGGGTCTGGCCCTTGGCGCCGGTGAACCGGCCGCCCTCGAAGGCGCGAACGACGGCACCGCCAGACGCGGCATCGATGGACTGGGCGGTCGCGAGGAGCTGCTTGTCAGCCCCGACGAATACCGCGACATTGCCCGCAAAGGCCTTCGGAAAGGCCGAAAATTCCACTTTCATCCAATTCCCCTGCCCCAAGCGCCTGATTGGCGGCGATTTTTCGCCCCTGCGGCGGGTGCGCGCAAGCGGTGTTTGACCTACAGGCCCCCGCAAAATCGGGGTGGCATCCGGCCGCCAGCACCAGTATCAGTACCGGCCCTCAAAACGGACATGGAAATGACCTCAGGAACTTTGCCTCGCGTCTCGGTCGTCGGCCTCGGCAAGCTCGGTGCCCCCCTTGCGGCGGTCCTCGCCAGCCGTGGATTCACCGTCGTCGGCCTGGACGTGAACAAGACGTTCGTCGACGCGATGAACGCAGGCAAGATGCCCATCGTCGAGCCGCAGCTCAACGAACTGATCGCCGCCAACAAGGAGCGCCTGTCGGCCACCATGGACGCCAACGAGGCCGTCCAGAAGAGCGACGCCAGCTTCGTGATCGTGCCGACCCCGTCCGACAGCACCGGTTTCTTCTCCAACCGCTTCGTGCTCCAGGCGATGGAGACGCTCGGCAAGGCGCTGCGCAACAAGAAGGGCTACCACATGGTCGTCATCACCTCGACGGTGATGCCGGGCACCATGTCGGCGGAGATCGCGCCCGCCCTCGAGGCCGCCTCGGGCCGCAAGATCGGGCCTGAACTCGGCCTCTGCTACAATCCGGAATTCATCGCGCTGGGCAGCGTCGTCCGCGACATGCTCTACC
This sequence comes from Reyranella humidisoli, assembly GCF_019039055.1. Lineage (NCBI taxonomy): Bacteria > Pseudomonadati > Pseudomonadota > Alphaproteobacteria > Hyphomicrobiales > Reyranellaceae > Reyranella > Reyranella humidisoli. The sequence goes on along the minus strand of NZ_JAHOPB010000001.1, from coordinate 3,622,032 downwards.
CCGATTCGATCCTCGTCGGTCAGAGCGATCCCAAGGCCGGCGACATGCTGGCCACCATCTACCTGCAAATGTGCGAGACGAAGCCGCCGGTGCAGCGCATGAACTGGGTGAGCGCGGAGCTGACCAAGATCTCGGTCAACACCTACGTCACGACCAAGATCTCCTACGCCAACATGCTGGCCGACATCTGTGATCGCCTGCCGGGCGCCGACGTCGACGTCGTCACCAAGGCGCTGGGCGCCGACACCCGCATCGGCCCGAAATACCTCAAGGGTGCGATGGGTTATGGCGGCCCCTGCTTCCCGCGCGACAACGTGGCGTTTGCCGCGCTCGCCCGCAAGCTGGGCGCCCGCGCCGACGTGGCCGAGGCGACCGACCGCATCAACAATTTCCAGATCGAGCGCCTGTCGAACCTGGTCGCGAAGTTCGCCAAGTCCGGCACGCGCATCGCGCTGCTCGGCCTGTCCTACAAGCCGCAGACGCCCGTCGTGGAAGAGAGCCACAGCGTCAAGCTCGCCGCCAATCTCGCCGACGCAGGATACGTGGTCGTCGTGCACGACCCGCTGGCGCAGGACGCGGCGCTGGCCGTGCTGGGCGACAAGGTGGTCGGCGCCTCCTCTCTCGAGGGCGCCGTGCGCGAGTGCGACCTGCTGATCGTCGGCACCGGCTGGCCGGAGTATAAGGACATCGATCCCGCCTGGTGCAAGCGCGACGGCCAGCGCCTCACCGTGCTCGACCTCTGGCGCACGCTGCCGGCCGAGAAGTTCGAGGCGGTTGCGGACATCCTGTACCTCGGGTCCGGCCGCTAGAGACGGCTGGGACCTCGTCCGGATGAAAAAGCCCGCGCCCTCGCGGGCTTTTTAATGCCCGGCATTGGCAGCAAAAAACGAATCTGGCACAGACGAGCGATGCCCCCGCCGCTCTCCCCTCCCGTAATCATCCAGCCTGACTGGCAGGTTTCAGACGATCGGGGCGAGGCAGGCTTGAAGCTCGACGCCCTCCTGATCTGCTTCCTGTCCTTCTGCGGGCTCATCGGTCTGATCCTCTGGTACGACAATGCCCAGGGCATCACGGGGAACGGCGTCTTCAAGGCCCTGCAGTTGAAGCCGTGGGTGCAGGCCCCGGCGACCGCCTCGCTCGACCCTTCCAACTACCTTTACTTCCCGATCCTCGGGCGCCTCTGTGCCCTTCTCGATTTCATCGGCGTCTATCCCGGCGACCCGCGCCGACAGATGACCGTCATCCATGCCGCCAGCGCCGCGGCCTGCCTGTCGATGGTGTACCTGTTCGTGCGGCACCTGACCCGTGACCGAACGATCGCCTGGCTCGCCGCCCTGTTCCATCTCGCCGGGGGGTTCTTCCTCAATCTCGCGATCAGCAACGAAGACATCATGCCGTCCTACACGCTGATGTTCGTCGCCATGGCGCTGGCCGGCATGTGGTTCGTCCGGCCGACCGTCCAGCGTGTCGCCATCGTGTCGGCGGTCTTCACCCTTGCCTGGCTCTCCGAGTGGCGACTGATGTTTCCCGCCCTGCCGGGCTTGGTGCTGGCACTGGCGATCGCGCCCGGCAGTCCCAGGCTGCGCCTCGGATGGATCGCGACCTTCCTGCTGACCTCGGTCGCCGTCTCGGCCGTCCTGCAACTCCTGTGGGGGAGCCAGCCCGGAAATCCCTACCGCCTCGTCGATCTCGTCTGGACGGCGAAGGGAGTCGAATCCGGTTGGGCAGGCTTCGCCGCCGCCAAGTGGTGGTTTCTGTGGGCCGGTATCAGCGAGACGCTTCTGGGCGGGCGCAATCTCGGCGACCTGGCCTCCCTTCCACTCTATTGGCGCGAGATGGGCGCGGCGACCGTCATCATCCTCGGGCTGGCCATTGCCGCCTTGCTGCTCTTCTGGCGCAACCGGTTCGCCCCGCAGACGCGCATTATCGTCGCCGTCTTCGGCGGAACCTTCGCAGCCGGCGAGGTGATGAACATCTATTCGCAGCCCCAGGATCCGCAGATGCAGATCAACGTCATGCCATGGCTGACGATTGCCGCGGCCCTGATCGTCGCCCATGCCTCGCGCTGGCATCGGCGCGCAGCGCTGGCGGCATTCGGCTGCGTGTCGGTGGGAATCCTCGCCTACAACGTCCAGGCGCTTGCCGCGACGCGCGGTGAGGACACGCGCTGGCGAAACACGCTCCAGCGCATCGAGGAACACGTCCCTCCCGCGAAGAGCTTCCTGCTGGTGCATGGGTTCGAAAGCCTGGTTTCCCAGACCTACTACCACTGGAACGGAGACTGGAAGTTCTTCGACGCGCTCGGCCCCGCGCCCACGCCGGCCACGAAATTCAAGGTGCTGGCGCTGGTCAGCGGCGCGGTGAACCGTCCCCGTCTCACCGGCCCGGAACTGGCGGCGGAACTCGAGCAGCAGATCCTTCAGGCGATGGCCCTCGGATACGACGTGGTCGCGGCCGACGTCTGGAACTGGGAGCGGGCCAAGATGGAATCGGCCCTGTCGACGGTGGCGGACAGAAGCAAATCGGATGCCCTGTACGACATGCTTCACACGAGATTCACCGGAACGCCGGTTTATGTCGATCCCGTGGCGGGCCCTTTCGTGCGGCTGACGCCGATGGCACCGCGCCGGTAGCATTTCCCGCGCGCGCCGCCGCCCTTGGCACCTCTACCCGCCGTGTGGCAGAAACCTTAAATCTTGGAAAAACAGACACTTACGACGATTGCCAGGCGACCTGATCCCACTCCCCCCTGGTGGTCGGAGCGGACCTGCGTCGTCGATCTCGCCATCCTCTTTCTCGCGTCGCTGGCCGGGCTCGTCTGGCTGGTCGGCTGGCTCGACAATCCGCAGGCCCTCACCAGCAACGGCGTCTTCAAGGCGATGACGGTCCGGGACTGGCTGAACGATTACGTCAAGACGCCCCTCGACCCGTCGAATTTCCACTACTACCCGTTCATCGCGGTCTTCTGCCATCTGCTCGACCTGATGGGCATCCAGACGGGCGATCCGCGGCGGCAGATCGCCCTCATCAACTGCCTCTTCGGCGCGATCAGCCTTTGCATCGTCTACCTGCTGGTACGCACCGTCAGCGGCCGCCGCGATGTGGCCTGGGCCGCGGCCGCCTTTCACCTGGGCGGTGCATTCTTCCTCAATCTGTCGATCAGCAACGAAGACATCATCCCGTCCTACACGTTTCTGCTCGGCTCGCTGGCCCTCGCCGCCGTCTGGTTCGTCAATCCTACTCCGGGCCGCATCGCCGTGGTCGCGGTCGTCTTCGCCCTGTCCTGGCTGTTCGAGTGGCGGCTGATGTTTCCGACGCTTCCTGCCCTGCTGGTCGCCGTCACACTGGCTCCGGCGCCTCTTTGGAAGAGGTTTCTGCGCGTCGTGATCTTCCTGGCCGCGATGGTCGGCACCGCGGAGGTCGCGATGCAGCTCTGGGGGCCGCACAACGGCAACGTGGGCACCGTGCGGGACCTCCTCTGGACCGGCAAGGCCGTCGAATCCGGCTGGGCCGGCTTTGCCATGCGCAAGATGGTTTTCCTCTGGGTCGGCATCACCGAGTATCTCCTGGGCGGCGCCAACATGGGGGATGCCTCGTACCTCAGCGTCATCCGGACCGAAGTCCTGACGGCCACTGTTCTCATCACCGCGATCGCCATCGCCTGGCTGGTCCTCGTCTGGCGCGGCGCCGGATCGCTGAGCCCGCGGGTCCTGGCAGCACTCTTCGGTGTGAATTTCCTGGCGGGCGAGGTCTTCAACTTCTACTCGCAGCCCCAGGACCCGCAGATGCAGATCAACGTCATGATCTGGCTGACGGTGGCCTGGGCGACCATCGTCGCGGCCGCCACCCGCCGCTACGGTCCGGCGATGCCGAAGATCGCCCTGATGCTGGGCGTCGCTCTGCTGTCCTACAACGTCTACAGGATGGCGCCGGCACGGGGCGCCGACGGGCTTTGGCGCAACGCGCTTCAGCGTATCGAAAGCCAGGCCGATCCGGCGCGCACCGTCTTCCTCGTCCACGGTTTCGAGCAGCTCGTTTCCGAGACCTTCTACGAGTGGCGCGGCGAATGGAACTTCTTCGGCAAACTGGGACCCGCCCCCGCACCCCAACCGAAAATCAAGCTGCTCGCCTTCGTGAACGGGCCGATCCATCAGCCGAGCGCGAGCGGCGAGGAGATCGCAGCCGAACTCAGTCGCCAGATCGGCCATGCCATGGATCTCGGCTACCAGGTGGTCGCCGACTATGTGTGGGAGCTTTCCGAAGCGAACTTCACCTCCTACATGGCGACGGTCGCCGACCCGACAAAGGCCTCGACGATCTACAGGACGTTGCACGCGAAGTTCACCGGCACGCCGCTTTTCGTGGACCCGGTTGCCGGCGCCTTCTTTCGCCTGCAGCGGGCGGATTGAGCCCGCTATATGACCTTTGGCGGCTCTGCTAGGCTGGGCCGTCGAAGCCGTTCTTGGACCTGGAATGACATGAGCACTGCGTTTGCCGCTTACCTCGCTGGAAGTCTTTCGTCGGAGCGCTTCACCTTCATCGATATCGGCTGCTCGGGCGGCATCGATCCCGCCTGGCGCGTCTTCGGAGACCGGCTGCGGTCGCTGGCGTTCGACGCCAGCCTCGACGAGTGCGAGCGCCTGACCCGGGAGGAGACGCATCCCGACGTCAAATATCTGGGTGGATTCGTCGGCTTGAAGGCGGACCATCCCTTCACGCACGCCGCGGCGGGAAAACCGCCGCAGGTCCGCAATCCCTTCGCACGGACCAGCGCCGCGCGCGCCTATCACCTGAAAAGGGAGCGGATGGCCACGGCAACGCTCAAGGAGAAACTCCACGTCAACGCCTGGAACCTGACGAAGCTAGGCGATCCCAACAACCCGATCATTGTGCCGGATGTCCTCAGCGATCTCGGCTGGACCGACATCGACCTTCTGAAGATCGACATCGACGGGCCGGACTTCCACGTCCTGCATTCCTTCGACGACAAGTTCGACAGGCTGAACGTCCTGGCCGCGCGCCTGGAGGTCAACCTGTGCGGCGGCACCGACCCGACCGAGCATACGTTTCACAACACCGACCGCTTCATGCGCGACCGCGGCTTCGAGTTGCTTGCCCTCGATGTCCGCAACTACTCGATGGCCGCGCTGCCCTCGCCCTTCGCCATCACCTCGCCGGCACAAACGCAGACGGGGCGGCCCTTCCAGGCAGAAGCCTTCTACGCGCGCGATCCGGCCGGTCCGGACTGGCGGCACATCGTCGACGCGATGAGCGCGGAGAAGCTGGGCAAGCTGGCGGCCATTTTTTCGGTCTGGGGCCAGCCCGATGCCGCCGCGGAACTCCTGACTCTGTTCCGGGACAGGCTCGCCGCTGTCATCGACGTCGATCTGGGCCTCGAACTGCTGGCCGGCCAGGCACAGATCGGCCGCGGGAAAGCCGACAGCTACGCCAACTACATCGCCGCCTTCGAGGCCGATGCGCCGTCCTTTTATCCGCCGCCGAACTAGAGGGCGCGGCGGCCCCGGAAGCGCAGGACCTTGCCTCGCAGACTCGGATCGATGCGCGGCAAGCCGGCGAGGACCTGGCTGCAGAACGGGTTGATGTTGGCGCCGACATAGTCGGTGAAGAGCGGCCAGAACTTGTTGTAGATCACGTTCACGCCCACGAAGCGGCGCGGCGTCCGACGATTGGGCGGCCGTGATTCGGCTTCCGATGCGGCCGCCTGCCTGAACAGCCGCGAAATCACCTTGAGACGCTTGTTGTCCACCGGTCCGGCATGCCTGCCCGCCCGGACAGGTTCGTCCGTCCGCTGCGTCGCGAGCCCAAACTCGAAGACGAACATGTCGGTCTTCGGGAGAAGCGCCTCGAAGGTATCCCTCTCCACGCCTTCCAGGTCCGTCGGCAGGCCCTCGCACTCCGTCGGGACGAAGATCTTGCCGGTGAAGCCCATGGCCTGCCAGGCAGTGGCGAACCGGCTCACGAATTCGGCGCGCGCCGCGACCAGCATGACCGAGGTCGAACGCGGGAACGTCAGCATCTGGTCGCACACGAACGGCAGGGTGTGCGGGATGTCGTAGGTGAGGTCGTCGTAGAGGTGCCATTCGAGGCTCGTCGACGAATAGGAAACCTCGGCCGGCTTCAGCGCGGCGTCGAGACCGGCGGTGAAGCGCTGGTAGGACGTCTCCCGGTCGAGCCGGATCTCCTCGATCTCGACATCGGGCCAGCCCCAGTTCTCGGCCTGCGAGGCGATATAGGGCGTCGCCACGTCCCAGATGTACTGGTCCTGGTTGTTCATGCGGGTCTGCCGGCCCTTGTTGTTGGCCGCCGCGACGCGGGTGTGGTCGCAGTGATACCCGAACACCTTGTCGATCAGCGTGTCGACCCGGCCGCGATAGAGGGCAAGGCGCGCCGCCAGGTTGGAATCGCAGTGCCAGCCCAGGAGCATCGACTCGTCGAAGCCATGGATGTCGAACATGTCCTCGCGCAGCGCCGCCTGGAAGTCGCCCAGCGCGTCGTACTTCATCGGCATGAAGTTATGGACTACCTGGTTCAGGTGGTAGCGCACCGACCAGTCGCGCAGCTTGGCGAGATTGCCCGCCGGGTCACGCCGGTCGAAGGCCGCTTCCCAGAGCATCTCCGGAAGCTCGAATCGCGGGATCTGGTAGAAGCCGTCGGGCACGGCGCCCAGGATATCGCTGAGCGATTCGTTCTCGACGCGCGGCACCAGCAGCATGTCGGTGTTGGTGTAGAGGACCCAGCGGTTCTTCGGGTTGGACCGCCTCAGCGCCACGTTGCGCGACTGCGACTCCAGCGCGACCAGATGGGTCTTCGACTTGAGATGGGCGTGCTGCTCGGGACGGATCCTGAGAATCCGCATCACCTTCTTGGTCTTCTCCGTCAGCGTGTCGTGGATCGCCTCGGGAAAGGTCGGATGATCGTCCGGCGTGTTGTAGTCGACGAAGAGAATCTCGTCGTCCGGGTCGGACATGACCTCGGAAATCGCATTGAAACTGATCGCGGCCCGCTTGTGCAGATTGTAGCCGTGGGTGTCGTTGCGGCCGTAGAGGATGACGGAAAACATGCTACCTCACGCGACGGACGATGGGCTTGACGTTGGAACTCAGGATACGCGCGCGAGTTCGTTGCGCGCAGCAGCATACTCGATGAGGTCGTGCGGCCCCTGCTCCACGACTTCCTGCCAGCGCGAGCGTGCCGCGGCAGGGTCGGTGGCGGACTTGAGGATGGCCATCTGGAACAAGGCTTCCGCGCGACGCCCGGTCGTATCGGCCTGGGCGAGTACGGCATCTTCCGTGACGGTGCCGGCTTGCAGGCCGAGCAGTGCCCCGGGCCATCCCTCCTGCGCGGGGGCGCCGGCCACCACCGGCTGGCCGGTTCTGATCCTTGCCGTGTTGAGATAGAGCTTCCAGTAAGGGTCACGAGGATCGACCTGGCTCGCCGCCTCCAGGTGCGGAATGGCGGCTTCGTAGTCGGCCAGGCGAAGCGCCAGACAGGCGCAGGCCGCCGGGCGACCGCGCGCGACGTCGAGTTGCAACCGCCAGTCGGCGTTGGCCTCGGCGATCTTGCCCAAGGCCATATTCACGATGCCACGCGTACTCAGTGCCCCCGCATCCCGCGGCCGGGCAGCCAGGACCTGATCCAGCAGTTCCAGCGCATCCGGATGACGACCGAGCACCACCAGAGCCTCGGCTTTCAGGGCGAGCAGCTCCGGAAGGCCGGGACGAAGCTTGAGCGCGCGATCGTAGTCCGCGAGCGCCCGTTCGGCATCGCCCTGCGCCAGATACGCGTTTCCGCGCGCTATGAGGGGCAGGACGTTGCGCCGGAGAGATTGCCGGGCCGAACTATAGGAGATGATCTCCGAAATGTAGGGACCGCGCTGGCGGGCATAGAACGGGCGGTCCGGCGGGCCGGGACGATTGCGCGCGCGCGACAGACGCGCCGCATCGTACCGGGCGCGTGCAAGACTCTCCTGCCCCGTCAGGTCGAGCATCGCGCCCTCGGCTTCGAGGGCATCGGCGAATTCCGGATCGAGTGCCGCGGCATCGGCGAACATGCTGGCCGCAAGCGGAATGTTGCCCGTGCGGGCCACGATACGAGCCCGCAGATAGAGTGCGCGAGCCTTGCTGAGTTCGATCGAGAGCGGCTTTTCGTCTCCCTCTCCCGACCGAGCGCCGCGACGCAGAGAGTCGCGCAAAGAACCTGACAACCGTTCCAGCAGAGACAATTCGGACACTCTTAGTGAATTCCCAGACCGCCGGCCCCATCCCCAGTCCCCATCCATCGCAACCGGGGCCAACAATTTGGCTCGTCCGTGCGACCAGGAAACCGGTCATAGCGTGCAGGCGGGATTACATTTGGCATTTGACGTCTCGGTCGGCTAACTCACGGCAAAAGAGGCGTCAAGCGCGTGTTCCATTCTCGTCGGCGCAGCGGACCGGCCAACCGGCTCCAGCCTGTCGAAAGACCGCTCAGGGCGATCAAACCAAGGCCCCGAACCCTATTGTAGTCGGTTCTTCTATGCTACGCCCTGCCGGCTTAAGCCAGTGCCCAAGGGCGCAATCGGCGGTTTCAGCCCCATAAAGTTGCCAGCGGACCAGCGACCCGAAAAAATGACCAAAAGAGCGTTTCTGACAGGCGCCTCCGGCCAGGATGGCTCCTATCTGGCCGAGTTTCTGCTGGCAAAGGGATATGACGTTCACGCCATCGTGAGGCGAAGCTCCGTTTTCACCTCCCAGCGGATCGACCACATCCTCAACCACCCCAATTTCCATACTTATCTTGGGGATTTAACCGATTCGAGCAACCTGCACCGCCTGCTGGGTCGCATACAGCCTGAAGAAATATACAATCTTGCCGCCCAGTCCCACGTGGCCGTCTCCTTCGAGGTACCGGAGTACACGGCCGAGGTGGACGCGATCGGCTGCCTGCGACTGCTGGATGCGATTAAGGATCTCGGGATCAAGCCTCGTTTCTACCAGGCGTCGACCTCGGAGCTGTTCGGCGGCGAGATCGGCACCCAGCCCCAGAGCGAGCAGACCAAGTTCCACCCCCGCTCTCCCTACGCCGCCGCCAAGCTCTACTCCTACTGGGTGACGACCAACTACCGGGAAGCCTACGGCCTGTTCGCCTGCAACGGCATCCTCTTCAATCACGAGTCTCCCCGCCGCGGCGAGACCTTCGTCACCAAGAAGATCACCAAGGCCGCCGCCCGCATCGCGCAGGGCCGCCAGAAGCAGCTCGTGCTCGGCAACCTCGAAGCCAAACGGGACTGGGGCTATGCCCGGGACTATGTCGAGGCAATGTGGCTGATGCTGCAGCACCACGAGCCCGACGACTACGTGATCTCCACCGGCGAGGTCTATTCGGTGCGCGAGTTCGTCGTCATGGCGTTCGCGGTCGCCGGGATCGAACTGGAATGGCGCGGCTCGGGCGTTGCCGAGCAGGCGCTGGACGCCCGCACCGGCGAAATCCGGGTCGTCGTCGACCCCAAATATTATCGCCCCTCCGAGGTCGACTATCTCCAGGGGGACGCATCCAAGGCCCACCGTATCCTGGGCTGGAAACCCAAGACGACCCTGCCTCAGCTGGTGCGTCTCATGGTCGAATACGACCTGAAGCATGACGGCTACAGCGGTGAGCACGGATGATCCTCGTACTCGGTGCCACCGGCTTTCTCGGCAAGCGGGTCATCCGTCAGCTCGAGGCCGCGGAGAAAGACTTTACCGCGACCTCCCTGTCCGCCGGCGCCGACCTTCGCGATCGCGCGCAGACCCTCGAGTTGTTCGAGAAGGTCAAGCCGGCTTACGTGCTGAACTGCGCGGCCTATGTCGGCGGAATCCAGTTCGGCCTCAAGCATCAGGCGGAGATGTTCCGCAACAATCTCCTGATGACCATCAACCTGCTCGAGGCCGCCACGACGACGAATGTCCGGCGCGTGGTCAATCCGATCTCCAACTGCGCCTATCCCGGCGACGCCACCCTCTTCCGCGAGGACGAATTCTGGGACGGGCCGCTGCACGATTCGGTGATGACCTACGGCTTCGTCCGCAAGGCTTCCTGGGTCGGTTCATGGGCCTATGCGCAGCAGTACGGCCTCGATGTCGTGAACCTCATCCTGTCGAACATGTACGGGCCCGAGGATCATTTCGAGGCGGAACGCTCGCACGCGCTGGGCGCCTTGATCATGAAATTCGCCAGCGCCAAGGAGACCGGCGCGCCGGAAGTCATCGTCTGGGGCTCGGGCAAACCGGTGCGCGAGTGGCTGCATGTCGATGACGGCGCCGAGGCGATGATCCGCGCCATCGACGCCCCGGCCACGACCGACATCGTCAACATCGGCGTCGGCAAGGGCATCTCGATCCTCGAACTCGCCGAAGTGATCCGTGACGCGGTCGGCTACAAGGGCAGGATCGTGCTCGATCCCTCCAAGCCCGACGGCGCCCCCTTCAAGACCGTCGACGGAGCCCGAGGCACCCGCCTTCTGGGCTGGAGCCCGACGCGCGGGCTGCGCCAGGGAATTCAGGACACGGTCGCCTGGTACATCGAGCAAGGAGCCGCACAATGAGCATCGTCGAGATCAAGGAAGGCGAAATCGTGCTCGCGCGCCACATTCCCGCCGATGCGGCCTGGGCCGGCGGCCTAAAGTTCTTCTCGCAGGACGAGGACTTCATCCAGGTCGGCACCTGGGGCTATCCGGCCGGCACCCTCCTGAAGGCGCACATCCACAACGAGGTGCCGCGTCAGGTCCTCTGGACCCAGGAAGTGCTGTACGTCCGCAAGGGATCGATCAGGGCATCCATCTATAACACCACCGAAAAGAAGGTGGCCGAATTGGTCATCGGAACCGGCGACGTCGCCATCCTGCTGCGCGGCGGGCACGGCTACGAGATCCTCGAGGACGGCACCGAAGTCCTCGAAGTGAAGAACGGCCCGTATGTCGGCGCGGACAGGGACCGCAGGCGGTTGTGAGCGGCAACCTCTTCTTCGATGAAGCGTCGCTGGCCCATCGCGGCAAGAACGTCATCATCGGCAAGACGGTCCGCATCCGCTATCCCGAGCTCGTCCGGCTGGGCGACAACGTCATCATCGACGACTTCACCTACATTTCGACCGCGCTGGAGTGCGACGACTACGTCCACATCTCGGCCGGCGCCAAGCTGATCGGCGGGCGGCAGGCCACGGTCCGCTTCGGCCAGTTCTCGACCCTGGCGCCGAACGTCGTACTGGCCGCCGGCAGCGACGACTATGTCGCCGGCATCGCCACGCCGCTGGTGCCCCGCCACGTGAAGGGAGCCGTCGAGATCGGCGACATCACCCTGGGACGGCATTGCATCGTCGGCGCCAACTCGACCGTCATGCCCCACGTCACCTTCGGCGATGGCGCCTGTCTCGGTGCACAATCTCTGGCGAAGAAGAATCTGGAGGCCTGGACGCTCCATGCCGGCGTGCCGGCGCGGAAGCTGCGGGACCGCGACCGGGACGGCATCCTCGCCCTCGAAGCGCAGTTCTGGAAGGAAATAAGGAATGGTTGACCATTTCATCATGCAGATGCGCCCGCTCTTCGGCGAGGAAGAGAAGAAGGCGATCTGCGACTACATGGATGAAGACGGCTTCATCACGGAATTCAAGCGGACCGCGCAGTTCGAACAGATGATTGCCGACTATACCGGCGCCAAGCACTGCATCGTGGTCAACAACGGCACGATCAGCCTGACTCTGGCGGCCATGGCGGTCGGCGTCGTCGCCGACGACGAAGTGATCGTTCCCAACTACACGATGATCGCCAGTCCGAATGCGGTGAAGATGTTCGGCGCCGTCCCGGTGTTCGTGGACGTCGAGCCGGACACGCTGTGCCTCGACATCGAGCTGGTGAAGAAGGCGATCACGCCGAAAACCAAGGCGATCATGCTGGTCTCGGCGAACGGCCGGCCACCTTCCGTTGGTATCGCCGCCTTCGAGGCGCTGGCGAAAGAGAAGGGAATCGAGCTGATCGAGGACTCGGCCCAGTCGCTCGGCTCCTGGTTTCCCGACGGTCGCCATGTCGGCCGCGCCGGCCGCGTCGGCAGCTTTTCCTTCTCCTCGCCCAAGATCGTATCGACCGGCCAGGGCGGCGCCCTGATCACCGACGACGACGAGGTCGCCCGCCGCCTGCGCCGCCTGAAGGATTTCGGCCGCTCCGGCGGTGGCAACGACATCCACGATTCCATCGGCTTCAACTTCAAGTTCACCGAGCTGCAGGCCTGCATCGGCATCGAGCAGATGCGCAAGGTGCCGGCCCGCGTGATTCGCAAGAAGGAAATCTGGAAGCGCTACCAGGAGAAGCTGGCGGGCATCGACGGCGTCTCGCTCTTCCCGCACGACCTGGCGTTGACGGCGCCGTGGTTCATCGACGTTCGCGTCGAGCGCCGCGAGGGGCTGATCGACTACCTGAAGCAGCGCAACGTCGGCACGCGCGTGATGTATCCGCCGATCACCCGGCAGGCCGCCTACGACCTGCCCGGCGACTATCCGGTCTCCGAGGATATCGGCCGTCGCGGCCTGTGGCTTCCCTCCGCCGTCCAGCTTTCGGACGAGGAGATCGACCATGTCTGCGTGGCGATCCGCGACTTCTACGAGGGTCCGAAAAACCGCTGAAGCCGGTACTTCACGCGACCATAGAGGCCCCGGGAAATCTCCTTCCGGGGCGAAGGCCGGAAGCGGCCGAACAGCCGCGCCTCGCGAATCTTCAACCGCACCGCCGGCCCGTTGCCGCGGAACCGGCCGAACCGGACCGCCTTGCTCTCGGGCGGCATCTCCAGCCAGATCCCGACGGGCTCCTTGCTGGCCCTGACAAGGGTCGGCGGGCGATAGGTCTGGTCGATCGCCTCGACGACGAGGTCGCCCTGGAGGACGTCGAGCGACAGGAAGATCCAGCGCCGTTCCGATTTTTTCGGCGGCAGCAGCTTGTCGGGCAGGCTGAGCGCCGCGACATTGTCCACGACGCCCTTGGCGCCCTCGATGACGCCGGACTCGTCGCGGCTCGCGATCGGCGCAACCCAGATCCAGTCGAGCGGCAGCTTCACGATCTCGCAGGCGCCGTCTACCGGATCCTGGTCGTTCCGCTTGGCGTGCAGTGCCGTCAGGCCGGCCCTCACCTTCTCCGCCCGCGCCGACGCTTCCCTGTCCAGCGCCGGGGCCGGCGCGTTTGCGGCGCCCATGCCGACATGCCAGATGCGATCGCCGTCCCGCCTCCAGGCGAAGCCGCCCAGCCCCCACACCTCGGGATTGAGATAAGGTAAACCGACCTCGGTCACGTAGGACTGGCTGTCATAGGCGCCGCCGGCGTTCACGTAGGACTGGGTATGGCTGATGTGGAAGATCCGGCCCAGGAGCTCGCAATCCATTCCGGCATCCATGCAGGTCCAGCACAGGCGCGAATCGAGATGCAGCTTGGAGAAATCGATGGCCTCGTCGAAACCGCGCAACCCGGTCATGGTCGCCCGGTCCATCATCAGGAAGTCTCCGGACGCATTGGTGTAGGGCGGCCGGTCGTAGGGCGGTTCCGAGCAGGTGTCGACGGAAACAATGTTCGCCGGATCCTCGATCTCGGCCGGCGTCGCGGAGACGAAGTCGATGTCGGCGCGAATGTTGACGCGCTCCGCCCGGTAGAGCCGATTGCCGAGCAGCCCCCCGCGGGCAATGCGGTCGGCGAGCGCACGTCCGAAAAAGCAGTCGCCGCCCGTCACCACCAGGTAGTCGGCCTCGCTCGTCCTCACGGCGGCATTGATCGCCGGGTTGAGCATGATGGGCATTGGCCCCTGGCAGATCGCCTTGTGGACCTCCGGCGCCACCACCACGCAGCGGACGTAGGGGAAACGCTCGACCAGCATCGGCGCCAGGAGTGGATTGCCGGCGGGCGGATTCCATTCGACGAAGGCGACACGGAACTCGTAGCCGTCGCGCGTCAGCACTGCGCGGTTGTAGGCAATGGCGGCGAGCAGCTTCTCCGTCCATTGCGGCTCGTAATTGTCGTTACGGCCGAGGATGATCGCCTCGATGACGGTCATCGCCAAGCCCCCTCCCGCTACTTCGTCAGCAGGTAGTAGGCCGTGTTGCCCGAGGCAAAAAGCGTGGAGAACTCCGGCGCCAGGCTGTCGATCTCCGCATCGCTTACCACGTCACGCGGCGAGAAGCTTTTCACCTTGAAGCCGACATGGGCGAAGATGCGCTCGAGCATGCTGCGGCTGGGCATCAGTGCGAACTCGCCATCGAAGCAGCATTTGTATTTCGACGAATCGGCCAGCGCCATGATCGCCTCCGCACTGTCGACGATGTGCGAATGGACGACTGCCCCTTCCTTCACCAGATTGAACAGCGCCTGCGCCCCGCCGACCGGGTCGAGAAGGTGATAGAAGAGCCCGGAGCAGAAACCGATATCGAACGGCTCGGGCGGCTTGAAGCCATGCAGGCCGCTCAACTCGAAACGAATGTCACGGACCGCCTTCACGTCGGAACACTGCTGGAGAAACCGCGCCTGCTCGATCGAGGGAGCGTCGATGTCGACGCCGACCATCCGCCCGCCCTGCCGCGCCATCTCCATCGTGTGGAAACCGGAAGCGCACGCCACGTCAACGATACGCTTACCGCTTATGTCACCGAAGCCCGTCTTGAGAAGATGGAACATGATCTTCTGGTTGAGCCGGTGCATCGGCATGATGCCGTCGATCGTAGCCTCGACCCGGGCGCCCTCGCCCAGTTCGTACGAATAATGCCAGTAATCCCAGGTCTTGGCCTTGAGCGCTCGGAGTTCGGCGTCCAGCACGTGATCCGCCGTCACAGCGGAGAAAATCGCCCCGACTGCGGCTTTGCCATCAGCCGCCGCATTACGAACCATGATCGCCGGGCTGCCGCTTCGGCCTTCAACGAGCAGTTTGAATCGGACGCGCCCCGGCTTGTCTACGATATACTTGCTGCCGATCTCAGCATGGCTCTTCAGGTCGATACATTCGAAGCGAACAGACCCCTTGGACACCTCGGCTTCTAGCTCGACGACTTTCGGCGCCGAGGCCAGGAAAGAAGACAGCGGTATCGCAACGCTGTACTTCCACTGCCCTTGCGTTGTCTCGAAGGACAAATGCTCGCCGCAGTTCGCACGGGCGCCTTCGAAAACCTTGAAGGATGCGAGCTTCAAATGACGCATCAGAGGCTCACATCCATTTCGGATTCGATGACGGGTTTGTTAGGGTCGATGGCAAGCGGTCGGCATTCTTAGAGATCATCCCTGGCGCCAATCCATCCGGCGCAAATCCAGTCCCGGATTCCGATAGGTCCTCGTCAATTCCTGTTCGAACTTCTCGTTTCGCGAACCTGCCTCGATGGCTGTCGCGATCAACGCGCCTCGCCCGATGCGGTAGGATTTGCCGTCGCGGTGCATCGCCTCGCGCTGAGCCGTAGACGCCCGGCCAGACTCGGTGGACGGCGGCAGAAACTCGAATTCCGAGTAGCTGCCTTCGTCCACCTTGAACATCGTGCTCTCTAGCATTTCCGCAAGGCAGCGCCCGGTCGGCGCCCACCACACGCTGAAATTGTCCCGCACCCGCGCCGCATTGGGCAGCCCGTTGAACAGCATGAACGATTCGTCACTATCCATCACCACATCGGTCTCGATGATGAGCTTGCCGCCCGGCTTGAGCACTGCGCGCGCCTGCGAAAGCGAGTACAGGGGATCCCTCAGGTGATACAGAAGCCCGAAGTGCTGGACGATATCGAACCTGCGATCCTGCTTTTCTCCGACGAAGTGTTCGTCGAAGAAAACGTCCAGTCTCTCCGTCAACTCGTAGGGTGATACGTTGTAGTAGGGAACTGCCTTGCTGCCAAAAACCTCACGGCAGAACAGGAAGTTGGAGAACGTCTTGTAAAAGATGTCCGCTGCAACGACCAGCTTTGCCCCTTTCCTTTCGGCTTCGAACGAGAACATCCCGTCGAAGGAAGCAATGTCGAGCACGGTTTTGTCTTTGTAGTCGAGCTTGTCACGGACGGTACGAAGATGATCCCAGAGCGGCTCCAGATGAAATCCCGGCGTGACGATGCCCGGGGCCAGTTCGATCCGGTGATACCAATAGTCGAAGTCGGCCAGGCGTCGACGGATCTCTTCAACTTCCATTGGAACTCAGCCTTCGGTTTCGCGGACGAGCAATTCCGGATGCACCTTCTCGAAGGAGTTACCCTCCTGAAGCCCACCCCTCCATTGGATTGCTACACCGCTCGGATGGCAAAAGTCAAAATAGCGCGACAGCATCGACCATCGGGTCTTCTCAGAGCGATTCGGCCCACTCTCATGCAGCGTCAAGAAGTGCAGGAACAGGCAGTCTCCTGACTGCACAAGCGGCGAGATCGACTCAAAGCCACTGAGCACTTCGTCCAATCTCGCGATCACGAGTCCGCGCGATCCGCCGCCTTTGTTATGTATGGGGAATACGCCGGCCTTATGCGAACCTGGATACACGCGCATCGGTCCAAGTTCAGGAGTGACATCACGCAAAGGCCCCCAGGTGACTACGGCATTGAAACTGGATAGCTGCGAAACGTAATCCTGATGAGGCTGGGTGCTGTACTCATCCTCCAATGGATTATCCATGCGAATGCCGTAACCACGAGGTGAGAATCCAATGAACGACGATCCCAACAACACGCGGCCGTAAATCTCATGCCGCTCATGGCACGCGACCCTGATGTAGCTCGGCAGCTTCTTCACTGCATCATAGACCAATCCGACACTCGGCCTGTCAGAAGCGATGAGCTGCTGAAGCCCATTATCGAAGTCGCCGGAGGAATATACGCGCGCGCCAAGGGAGACACCCCGTTGCGCTGCCACGATTCCGATCAGCCTATGTATATCCTCGCGGATGGGCTCTATGTCGTTTTCGATGTCGTAGAAATTCTCAACATACAAATAGCCTTGGTCGGCAAAGAACGCCGCCTCTTCTTTACCCGGCGTACCTCTAAATCGAAATTTCTTGATCATAGGCTTGCATCGAACTCCCTGACCTGAAAATTCGCGTCAGCGACTCTACGGACCCAGGCGAGACTGCGTTACGCAGGGCTCGTTACGCTAACCTACGAAGGCTGGATCGAGGTTGCGTGGGTGATCCAATTTCACAAGCCCTGTACGGACCCTCAAGTTGTCTTTTCCGTTGTCGGTGAACAGAACCGGACAAAGCTTCTTCCTGATACACAAGGCAAAAAAGCCATTCGACCAATCAATATCATCGACGACGACCACCGCATCCTGGGCAAGTTTGGGCCACGCCGCCTCGGCCTCCGCCGTTAGGAAGCCCATGGAGTGATCGCTGTCGTGAAGGTAGAGTTCGAATTTCTCTGTTCTCGTGGGGATCGTCGAAATGCTATCGCCTTCGACAAACTCCCAATGTGCCTTCAAATACTCAGGAACAATGAAGCCCGGCTTCATCTTCGGCTCGTAGAACTCGGAGTCGCCGACCAGTGGGTGACGCTGCGCAGTTTTAGCGGACACGCCCGCGCGGATTGCCGAGTCGGGAAGGTCGATCGAGACGAGGCGCCCCTTCCCATTGCGGTGTAGACCCGCGAGGAGAAATGACGTGTTGCCGCCATAGTAGACGCCGGTTTCCAAAACCGCTTCCGGCTTGAGGTGGCGGACCAATACGTAGATCAGGATGCGCTCGAAGGCGAACCAGTCAGCCGAATCGATCCGCTCGCGCGCGAAAATCCCCTTGGTGAAGCCGTACTCCTCACGCACCTTGCGCAGCCGAGTATTGATGCCTGACAGGAACTCTTCGTCTTCAGAGATCTCGTCGTAGTAGCCGCGCAGGACATCCGGACCGATGCTCAGGTAATCGGCAAGGCGGTCGAGATTCCAGAGATTGCACTTGCGGGTGTCGATGATGTCCATGTCTCACCCCTTGGGCGGCGATCCTGCCAGTCGATCCAGAATGCCGGCAGAATCGAGCGAAAAGAGCCGATGGTAGAAATCCGAGGACTGCCCGACCTTCAGCGAATATCCCTCGGGTGCGACGGGCTCCACGGCGAGGTGAAGGCCCTGCTCCACGGCGAGCTGGCAGACGGAGGCGTAGAGGCCGGTCGTGGAGAAATGATCCTCCACGACGAGGACGCGGTCGTGCTTCGCGAACAAGGGCGACAGCTTGGCCGCGTCCAGGGTGTGGATCTTGTTCATGACCAGAACGCCCAGCTCGGGGCGGGACTGCTTCGCCTTCATGCATTCCTGGACGAGGCTGCCGTAGGAGACGAGCAGCGGCGCGCCCTTTTCGCCTTCGAGATAAAGAAAATCGCCGTCGGCGCCGGGAATGGACGGCATGCCCTTGGCGATGCGGATGTACGCCGATTTCTCGCGCGCGATGACCAGATCGAGGGCCTTTTCCGCGAACTCCACCGACGAGGTGGCATAGACGTCGATACCCGGCAGGCCTTTCAGCATGCCCCACTCGTCGACGATATGATGAGTCGGCCCGAGCGGCGCATTGTCGAAGCCGGCGGACGTCCCCAGCAGGATGACCTTGTTCTCGTGCAGGACGACGTCGTCGCGGATCTGCTCGAGGCAGCGATGGATGAGGAAGTTCGAGATCGTGTAGACGACCGGCAGGAAACCCAGGTTGCACAGGCCCGCCGCCACCCCGATCAGATTCTGCTCGGCAATGCCCACGTTGAGGAAGCGCTTGGGAAAGGCCTCCTCGATCGGCTCGACCAGGTTGATGCCCATGTCGCCGGTCAGGAAGAACAGGCGCTCGTCCGTCTTCATGCGGGCGAGAAGCGCATTGAGGATCTTGCCTCTCACGACACGCCTCCCTTCAGCGCCGCGACGGCCTGATCGTAGGTCTCCTGATTGAGCGACCGGTAGTGCCAGATGGGCTGGTTCTCGGCAAACGGCACGCCCTTGCCCTTGGTCGTGTTGGCGACGATGACGCTCGGCTTGTCGCCCGCTCGTATGGTGGCGATCGCGTTGGTCAACGCCGCGAGGTCGTGGCCGTCGATGTCGTGCACGGCAAAGCCGAAGCCGCGGAAGCGATCCGCGAGCGGCTCGAGGTTGATGACCTCCTTCGTCGCCTTGATGCTCGATATTCGGTTGTTGTCGACGATCGGGATGAGCCGGTTGAGCTTCTGGTGGTGGGCCAGCATCAGGGCCTCCCAGACCGCGCCTTCCTGGATTTCGCCGTCGCCCATCACGCAGAAGACGAGCGCATCGTCGAACCCCTTCGAACGCAACCCGATCGCCGCGCCGACCGCCACGGGAAGGCCGTGACCCAGCGCTCCGGTCGAATGCTCGACACCCGCGACGGCATGGCTGACATGGCCCGCCAGCACGCTGCCATTCTTGTGGTAAGTCGCGATGGTCGCTGCATCGAGCAGGCCGAAATGGTGCATCACCGAATAGGTGCAGGCCGCCCCATGGCCCTTGCTGACGAACACCCGGTCGCGGCCGTTCTCGCCGCGCCGGATCGCGCCGACGTCGCAGGCGCCGTAGGCCGCAATGAGAATCTCGACCATCGACATCGACGTGCCGAGATGGCTGGCCTGTCCTTCGAACAGGATCTTCAAGATCGTGCGGCGAACGTCCGCCGGATCTGGAAGGTTGGGACGCGCCGTCATCGGACTACTTCTCCCCTTCCCGGAAATACTCGAGCAGTTCCGCGACCCCGGTCTCCAGAGAAGTCTGCGGCGCCCAGCGAAGCTCGCGCTTCACTTTGTCATTCACCGGGTTCCTGATGCTGATCGCCGAGGCGTCGCGCTCGGTCACCTGCAGCTGCTTGCCGAGCCGGCTGCGGGCCGCCTCGATCACGTCGCCGAGGGTCACGAGCCGGTCGCCGGCCAGATTGAAGATCTCGAAGCCGCGGCGGCCCAGCGCGGCGGTAATCCCCGAGGCGATGTCCCGCACATGGATGAAGCGGCGCGCCGTCGCGAGGCTGCCAACCGCCACCGTGTCGCTCGTCCGCGCCGTGTTCACCAGCGCCTCGACCGCCGACCAGTTGGCCTTCCGCGGTCCATAGACGATGCCGAATCGCAGCACGGTCCCGCCTTCGAGGCCGCGCCGCACCGCAACGTTGAGCGCCATCTCGCCAGCGATCTTGGTCGCGGCATATTCGTTCCGAACCGCCGCCGGATCGATCACGGTGTCTTCCGATTGCACCGCGTCGTTGGCGACGTCGCCGTACACCCATTCGGATGAAGCGAAGATGACCTGACGCGCGTTGCGCTTGCGCGCCGCCATGAGCAGATTGGCCGTGCCCGTCACGTTCACGTCGAAGGCCAGCCGCGGATCGGCCGCGCAATCGGGCTCGCGGGAAATCGCCGCGAGGTGGACCATCGCATCCATCTCCGGCAGCCGATCGGCAAGCGCCGGATCGCGGATGTCAGCGGCGATGCTGTGCGCGCCATCGGGCGCCACCGAGTCGAGGCCGTAGACCTCGTGCCCCTGCGCCGTGAGCGTCGTCTCCAGAACCTTGCCGATGAAGCTTTGCGAGCCCGTGATGACGACTTTCATTTTCAATCCACGCTCTACGCTTTCACCCGGCGCAGGAAGCCGCCGGGCGAGGACGTGATGTCCATCCGCTCATAGTGGGGATCGACGACGAATTCGGGATGCTTTGCCAGGAACTGGTCGATCGCCTGGAGCGGATGATCGTCGGCCCAGCCCGGTTTCGCCGCCGGAATATCCCCGACATGCGCCTGCGCGCCGTCCATGGCGACGATGTAGCTGTCGAGCGTCACCATCGGTGCATAGGCTTCCAGCTCGGCCGCCACATGCGCGGCGGTGTGGTTGGAATCGAGGGTGACAAGCACCCGCTTGGCATCGCCGACCGACGCGCGGACCTTGGCCACGATCGCCGGATCGATCGAGCTTCCCTCGATCAGTTCCATCCTGTGACGCAGCGGATGCGCGTCGATGATCTCGCGATTGTGCTTGCGGATGTCGACGTCGATGCCGATCACCCGCCCCTCGCCGATCAACTCGAGGATGGAGGCCGACAGCACCAGTGAACCGCCATGGGCGATGCCGGTCTCGACGATCACGTCGGGCCGCACGGTCCAGAGAAGCTCCTGCATCGCCACGACGTCTTCGGGAAGCTGGATGATCTGGACGCCCAGCCAGCGCGGCTCGTACATGCGGCGATTGTGCGCCGATACCTTCAGCCAGAGCGCCGCGAGCAGCTCGCGGCCTTCCGGTGAATAGAGATCGCAGGTGATCTCCTGACCGTCGCGGCGCAGGACGATCTGCGAGCTCGGCGGCGCGTATACGGACTTCATTGCAGGATCTTCACTTCGGGGACCGGCAAGATGAACTTCCCTCCGCGGCTTCTGTATTCGGCCTGCTGCCGGACAATCTCGTCGACGAAATTCCAGGCCAGCACCAGCAGGTAATCCGGCTGTTCCTCGAGGATCCGTTCCGCCGGCACGACCGGTATGTGGCTGTCGGGCGTGTAGCGGCCCTGCTTGAGCGGGCTGCGGTCGGCAATCCATTCGAGGTCGCCGGAATTGACGCCGGCAAAGGTGAGCAGCGTGCTGCCCTTGGCCGGGGCGCCGTAACCCGCGACCTTCATGCCCTTGCCCTTCAGTTCGTCGAGCGTGCTCCGCAGCTGCTGCCGCACCTGATGGGCCTGTGCGGCCAGCTTATCGAGAGGCTCACGTCCCGGCACTCCATACTCGCGCTCCTGCGCAAGTTGAGCCGTGACGGCAGCCGAAACCGGGCGCACGCCCTTGCGCTGGATGAAGGCCCGCAGCTGGCCGTGATGGATCGGCAGGCGCCTGCAATCGACCACCTCGAAGCCGCGCGGATTGAACAGCTTCTGCATCGCGTCGAGCGACCAGTAGGAGACATGCTCGTGGTAGATCGTGTCGAAGGCGGCCTGGTCGAGCAGATCCAGCAGGTAGTGCGCCTCGACGACGAACACGCCGTCGGTGTCGAGCATGACGTCCAGACCGGCGACGAAATCGTCGAGCGCCGGAATATGCGGGAACACGTTGGTGGCGGTGATCGCCTTGGCCGGTCCGAAGCGCTCGCGCAGCTTGCGCGCCGAAGCCAGGCCGAAGAAGTCGTTCACGACCTCGATGCCCTTCTTCTTCGCGACCGGCGCAAGATTGACGGCGGGGTCCATGCCCAGGACGTTCATCTTCTGCGTCCGGAAGCCCTCCAGAAGCGTGCAGTCGTTGCAGCCGATATCCAGCACCAGCGCGTTCGGCGCGAGCTTCGCCCAGTCGACGACGGCGGCGGCCAGCCCGTGGAGATGATTCACCAGCGTCTCGGACAGCGAGGACATGTAGAGATAGTCCTCGAACATCGCCGCCGGTGGCACGCGATCGGGCAGTTGGACGTGCCCGCACTCATTGCAGTGCGCGAGGCGCAACGGGTATGCCGGCTCACCGGCTTCAAGCTCTGCCTTGGTCAGAAACTTGTTGGCGAGGGCCATTTTCCCAAGGTCGAGAACGACCTCGACATCGCTTGACTGACAGAGGATGCAGCGCGCCAAGTTTCACCTACGATCGCATACTGCTGGTATGCTGGGGCGCGTTAGTAAACCAATCGATTGTGCGCCGCAATGCCTCGGAAAATGGCACTTCTGGCCGCCAATCCAGCATTTCCCGGGCTCGGGAGATGTCGGCGCTGCACCGCCAGATCTCGTCGGCGCGCACCTCGGACGGCTGAACCGAAAGGCACCCCGATTTGCCCATCAGGGCGAGGATTTCGCCCGCGACCTCTCCCACCGACCGCCCCTGCCCCGACGCGATGTTGATGGTCGAGCCGCCCGGAATGTCCAGGGTCATGGCATTGTGGAATGCCCGGACCACGTCGCCGATATAGACGAAATCCCGCTCGGGTCGGGGATTCCGGATGGTGACGGTGTCGCCGGCCAGGGCGGACAGGATCACGTGGGGGATCAGGCGATGCCGCCCCTCCCACGGGCCGAACGGCGTAAACAGCCGCAGTTCCGCCGTCCGCCATCCATAGAGACGGCCTGCCCCATGGACCAGTTGCGCTGCAGCCGACTTGGTCATCCCCAGCCAGTTCGCCGGACGCTCCGGCGCATCCTCCCTCAGCCCGTCGCCATCGCCATACTGGGCGCCGCTGCCGGCCTGGATGAAACGGACGTCCTTCTGCCCCGCCAGCGCCAGGAGAAGGTTGGCCGTGCCACGCACATTGACGTCGACATGATCCGACGCCGCCGGCGGCGGATTGAATGCCGTGGCCGCGAGATGGACGACGATTTCCGGCTGCGCGGCGTCGACCGCGCGCTGGATTGCCTCGGGATCGCGCAGATCGGCTTGATGGCACTCGACGCTTCCCGCCAGTTCCGAAAGATTTGCCGGACACGCAGGCGTACGCGCCGTGACGAAGACCCTGGCTTTCTCCCCGAGCGCATGGCGCACAAGATTGGCGCCGATCATGCCGCCGCCGCCGGTGAACAGAATTCTCCGGCCTGCCAGATCCATCGTCAGGAGACCGCGTAGAGGACGCGGGTGCCGCGGGGTTCGTAGGCCATCGGAACCTCGGTGAGCTCGCCCAGGGCGGCCCTGATGGCTGCGTGCTTCTCGGGCGGCGCCAGCAGCAGAAGGAAGCCCCCGCCTCCGGCACCCAGCAGTTTGCCACCGTGCGCCCCGGCCGCCAGCGCCGCTTCGTACCAGCGGTCGATGCGTTCTTCGGAGATGCTGCTCGCGAGCTCGCGCTTGCGGCGCCAGTTACTGTCGAGCAGCGCGCCGATCTCGGCGACCGTACAGTTCGCCCGCAACCTGTCCCGCAGCACCATGGCGTCGTCGCGCATCGCTGCCACGAGATGGCGGGTGTCGGCCAGCTTGGCTCGCTGCTCGGTCAGGATCGTCGCAGCAGCACGCTGGATGCCCGTCCAGAAGACCAGGCTGTCGCGGAACAGGACACGAAGGCGATCCTCGCCGATTGAGATCGGGTCGATCGAGACGGCGCCGCCGGGGTGGAACTGGATGAGGTTGAGGCCCCCGAACGCCGCCGCATACTGGTCCTGCTTGCCGATCGGATGACCCAACCGGTCGATCTCGACGGTGCAAGCCTCTTCCGCCAGCTGGGCGGCCGAGACATCCTCGCCCCTCAGCGTATGCAGGGCATAAAGCAACCCCACCGCGAAGGCCGAGGATGACGCCAGTCCCGAATTGGCCGGCAGGTCGGACGCGATGTTGACCTGCAACGGGGCCGGCACGGACACCAGCTTCAGACACTCGCGCACGATGTCGTTGCGGATGTCGTCCAGCGAATCGGTGTGCTCCGTCACGGAGTAGTTGATGCGATACGCCTCGTTGAACAGCGGCGAGTGCGCCTTCACCGTCACATAGATGTACTTGTCGCACGCCGTGCTGACGACGGCGCCACGGTCCTGCTCATAGAAATCTGCAATGTCCGAGCCGCCGCCGATATAACTGATGCGCAGCGGTGTCATTGTCGTGACGAGCCGCGGCGGCCGCCACGATCTAGCCATGCTTGAGGGCCCAATCGTACGGGATCTCCGGCGTGAAGGGCGGCAGGCGCAGCATCTCGTCCGGGCGGTGCGGTTCACTGGCGCAATTGGCCATCACCACCATCTTGTCACCGTAGGCCTTGTAGCCGTTGGCGATACCGGGCGGGATCTGCACGAGGACATAGTTGTCCTCGCCGAAGAACACCTCCTGGAGCGTTCCCTTGGTGGGCGAATCGGGGCGCAGATCGTACATCACCAGCTTCGCACGGCCGACCATCACCGCGTTGTTCACGGTCATCGTCTGGTGGATGTGCCAGGCCTTCACCACGCCGGGCCATGCGCAGGAGAAGTAGATCTCGCCGAACGACTTGAAGTGCGGATCGGTCGCCTTGAGCATGTGCATGATCTTGCCGCGCTCATCGACGATCTGGCGCAGCGGAACGACCTTCACACCATCGATCTCAGCCATTGACGCCTCGCCACTTCAGATTCTCGTCCAGTCGACCGTCGTCGATCAGGTGCCTCAGCCAGCTGAGACGGATGAACTTGCCGCTCGCCACCGCGACCTTGTCGAGGCCGACCCTGGTAAAGGCCTCCGCGAGCTGGACGGCGCCGGATTCCGGCGTCCACTCGAACTTGAACTCGGGGAAGGTCTTGGCGAACTTGGCGAAGCTCGCACGGTAGGTGCGCTGGTCCGCGCCCGGCCGCGCCTCGATCGTCAGCTTGGCGCCGGGAACGGCCTTCACGGCCGCCTCGCCGATCGTGCGGATCTTGTAGTTGAGATGATCGGCGCCGTTGTTGAAGGCCTGGTTGTGGATGGTCTCGAAGGGCGCGGACAGATACAGAGCAAAGGTTCGCGCGAGATCGTCGACGTGAACGACCGGCCGCCACGGCTCGCCGTCGCTGTGCATCGTGACATGGCCGGTGGTCAGGGCCTCCGCGACGAACGCGTTCAGCACGGTGTCGAGGCGCTGGCGCGGCGAGAGGCCGTAGACGGTGCCGTTGCGCACATAGACCGGCGAGAAACTTTCGTCGGCCAGTTCCCGCAACGCGTCCTCGGTCTGAACCTTGGAGCGTGCATAGTCGGTCTGGGGATTGAGCGGCGCCGTCTCGTCGACGAACTGGGCCTCCGAGAGACCGTACATGATGCAGGACGAGGAGAAGATGAAGCGCCGGACGCCGGCCTGCTTGGCAGCCTTGGCGAGTCGCACCGACGCGTGGAAGTTGATGTCCTCGGTCCAGCCCTTGTTCAGGTTTCCGACCGGATCGTTGCTCAGCGCGCCGAGATGCACTATCGCATCGAAGCCTTTCAGGTCGGATGCCTCGACGTCGCGAAGGTCCTTGGCGATGGTCGGAACCTTGGCCGGCTCGGTCCCGAGCAGGCACTTGGAGAAATACCCGGTGTCCAAGCCGACGACGTCGTAGCCCGAGCGAACAAGAGAGGGTGTGAGTACAGCCCCGATGTAGCCATCGTGACCCGTAACCAGGACTTTCCCGCGCATCAAAAAAGAACCTCCCCTGCAGCCAGTCTGCGGTGCTCCCGGTGGAGCCGGATGCTTGCAATCGACAGCTTGCAAAACCAAGCTGGCCTGCCTCAATCGAGGCTGACAACTGGACCATGCGCCGGGGCTACGTCAACCCTTGCCGGGAATTGCCGATGAAAACCAAGTTCCCCAGCCGGAAATACCCTTCCGCGGGCGCCTTCACCCTCGATTATGCAATCAATCTTGCGAGTGCTTTGCAGTCGGTCGGCGGCGACCAGATAGACCGGGCCGCGGCCCTTCTGTCCCATGCCATTGCCGAGGACCGGCTGATCTTCGCCTGCGGCAACGGCGGCTCAGCGGCCATCGCCAACCACCTGACCTGCGACTGCTCCAAGGGCATCGCGACCGGGACCGGCCTTCGTCCCCGTGTCTTCAGCCTGTCCGCCACGGTCGAGCTTGTCACGGCCATCGCCAACGACCTGGAGTTCGCCGAGGTCTTCGTCCAGCAGTTGAGGACGGCGGCACGGCCCGGTGACGTCCTGATGACGATCTCCTCGTCGGGCGATTCCGAGAACATCGTCCGCGCCGTCCAGTGGGCGCGCGAAAACGGCATGGCGACGATCGCCCTGACCGGCTTCTCCGGCGGCCGAAGCGCCAGGCTCGCCGATGTCAGCCTGCATGTCGCGGCCGACAATTACGGCGTGGTCGAGGATACCCACCAAAGCCTCATGCACATCCTCGCCCAGTATCTTCGACTCGGCGCGTTGCCCGCCGAGCAGATGGAATCGACGCGCTTCTGATGCCGTCCACGATGGACCTTCAGCGGCCGCGACAGGCCGTGATCCTGGCCGGCGGACGTGGCACGCGCCTCGGCCCCATCACGGATTCGATCCCCAAGCCGATGGTGCCGTTCCACGGCCGCCCCTTCCTCGAATACCTGATCGAGTTCCTGCGGGATCGGGGGATGACGAGGTTCCTGCTGCTGCTTGGCTACCTGCCCGAGGCGGTGCAGGAGCATTTCGGCGACGGCAGCCGCTTCGGAGTAGAGATCGACTATTCGGTCACGCCGGTCGAGGACGACACGGGCACGCGCCTGCGCAAGGCGATCCCGAAAATCGAGCCAACCTTCCTTCTCGCCTACTGCGACAACTACTGCCCGGTCGATATCGAGGCGATGTGGCAGCGCTTCTCGCGCGGCGACGCGGAGGCGATGGTCACGGTCTATGCCAACGACGACGGCTACACACGCGACAATGTCGTGGTCGGCAGCGACGGCTTCCTGTCGGTCTACGACAAGACCAGGACCGCCCCCGGCCTCAGGGGCGTCGACATCGGCTTCCTGATGGGCCGCCGCTCGATTCTCGACGAACTGCCGGAGGAGGATTGCTCCTTCGAGAAGACGATCTATCCCCGGCTGATCGCGCGCCACGCGCTTTTGGCGAACGTCACGCGCCATCGCTACTACAGCGTCGGCACGCAAGCGCGCCTGCCCGAGACTGCCTCTTTCCTGGCGCGGAAGCCCACCCTCCTGCTCGACCGCGACGGCGTCCTCAATCGCCGGATGCCGAGGGCGGAATATGTCTGCGACTGGAGCGACTGGGCGTGGCTGCCGGGCGTGCTCGACGCGCTGCGGCGGCTGAACGAGGCCAACTGGCGGACGGCGGTCATCACCAACCAGCCCGGCATTGCGCGCGGCCATCTCACCCTCGAGAAACTGCACGTGATCCACGGTCGCATGCGGGATGAAGCCGCCGCCGCCGGCGGTGAAATCGGCCCGATCTTCTATTGCCCGCACAACTGGGACGAAGGCTGCGACTGTCGCAAGCCCCGGCCGGGCATGCTCTTCCAGGCCCAGCGCGAACTGATCGTCGATCTCAGCCGGACGGCCTTCGTGGGTGACGACGAGCGTGACGGCGAGGCAGCCGCCGCCGCCGGCTGCCCCTTCCATTTCGTCACCTCGGACCGCCCACTCGCCGCCGTCGTCGACGAACTTTTGCGTAGAGGCGTCCCTGGCTGAGAACCTTGTCGCGGGCGGCGCGGCCTAATACAAGGCGCCCCATCGCTTATCCCGCCCCCGCACGAGCGCCCAGATGACGTCGACCCCGCCGTTCTATTCCTTCGTCATCCCGACCCGGGACCGGCACGACGTGCTGGGTCCCGCCATCCAGACGATCCTCGCGCAGACCCGCGACAATTTCGAGCTGGTGGTGATGGACAACTACAGCACGCCCGAGACGCGCCAGGTCGTCGACGCCTTCGCCAGCCCGCGCATCCGCTACGTCCGTGCGCCCGAGCGTCTGTCGATGCTCGACAACTGGGAATTCGCGCTGGATCACGTCAAGGGCGATTACGTCCACTACCTGGGCGACGACGACGGCATGTTCCCTGACTCAGTCGAGATCGCGACCCATCTCCACGCACAGTATCCCAACCTCTCCCTGACCTGGCAGTCGGTCCACTATTTCTGGCCCGATTTCATCGTTCCCAGCTATCGTGGACTTGGCCAGATGCGCGTGGGACGCGTCGTAGAGGTTCGCGACAGCCGCTGGGCGTTGCATCAGGCCTA
This sequence comes from Reyranella humidisoli, assembly GCF_019039055.1. Classification (NCBI taxonomy): domain Bacteria; kingdom Pseudomonadati; phylum Pseudomonadota; class Alphaproteobacteria; order Hyphomicrobiales; family Reyranellaceae; genus Reyranella; species Reyranella humidisoli. The sequence goes on along the minus strand of NZ_JAHOPB010000001.1, from coordinate 3,593,518 downwards.
TGCTGGCCGCCTTCATCAGGCAGAGCTACCTACCATCGTCTTCTCGTTCGTTCCCCGCAGCACCATCGAGCAGGCCCGCAAGAAGTACGGCCGCTATTTCTGGTTCCGCGCACCCGACGTGAGTTCCGCGATCGTGAACGCGATCAACAGCGAGGCCTATCTCTACTCGTACCGGTCGCTCGGCATCAACGGCGCCTCGAGGCACAGCAACGGCGCATCCCACATGTACGCGCACATCAACGACGAGGCGTACAAGAAGTGGCTCGCCGACGCGAATCTAGACGTGATCGACAAGCCTTTCGATGACCGGCTCGTGGGAGGTTTCATCACCGAGGTTGGCATCGTTGAGGAGCTGTTCTGGCTGCAGAACAAGTTCAAGTCCGAGATCGGCGACATCCCGGTCGAGATGCGCGACTTCCTGAAGTGGATCGTGCAGGCGGCGCCGCGCTACTTCGCGCGCTTCGACGAGGTGGTTGCCGCGGTCGAGACCATGGCCAAGCGCAACGGCGTCGACATGCGCGACATCCCGATCCCGGCCAAGGTCCCGCTGTCCGAGAAGCAGGACTTCACTTACGGTACCGACGACCGGACCGGTACCGTCAGCTATAGCTACTATACGAACACCAATGTCGTGCGGACCGTCGCCGACTTCGCTGAGGAAGCCAGCCGGCACTGCGTGCCTGTCAGCCAGCTCGTGATGCACGATCGCAGGCCGGAGGCGACGACGAGCCGCACGCCCACTCTTGGCACCCGCCTGCGGTCGTTCCTCGGCCGCTAACGGCTTCAGGTGCCGAGCTTCAACTCGGCCGCCCGTTCCTTTGGCACCAGGACGATGTTGGACGACAGCGGCAGCCCTTCGACCGCGCGCTCCGGCCGGCCGCCGACGGGAGAGAAGGACAGGACCTGATAGTTCAGGTCGGTCTTCAGCGTGTTCAGCAGCGTATCCGCGCTCTGCCCCTGCGCGTGCAGGGCGCGATCGTTCAGTTCCATCAACAGGACAGGCCGGTGGGTCGACAGCACCGTCCGCGCGCCCGCCACGACGCCGGCCTCGGCGCCTTCCACGTCGATCTTCACCATATCGACCTTCGACAGGCTGTGACGGGTGACCAGCGCGTCGAGCGTCTCCAGCGGCACGCGCTCGGAACTCGCACGCACCACGTCGTCATGGGCGAAGTCGCCCAGCGTGTTGTGGCCGGCATGGACGCCGTGGGCCAGGTGGAGATCGACAAAGCCCGCCTCGGCGCCCAGCGCCGCGGCAACGACCTGCACATTGTCGAGGCCGTTGCGACCGAGATTGCGTTGCAGGTGCGCGCGCTCCCGCGAACTGGGCTCGACGGCGATCACCCTGCCGGTCGGGCCGACGCGGCGCGCCGCGAAGAGCGTGTAGTAGCCGTCGTTCGCACCGACATCGACGAACACCATGCCGGGCTTCAGCATGCGATCGACGAAGGCGAATTCGTTGGGCTCGAACGAGCCGCAGACGTAGAGGCAGAGGCTGTTGTCGTTGCCCAGCGTCACGTCGACGGTGTTGCCGCCGTGCCAGCGCACGGTCAGGGGAACCGCCAGTTCCTTCTCCCGGGCAGCCTCCCACAAGGCCCCCCTGCGACAGGCGAGCCAGCGGCGCTGGTCGTAATACTCCTCGGCGAACCGCCAGCCAGGGCGCGGCTCGAGCCGCGACAGGCGCGGCGCCAGGATTCCGGCATAGGCAGCACCGATCGAAGGCGCCCGCACGATCAGCCAGCGGCCCATATTGTCGAGATGATAGCCCACGCCGGAGCAAACCCGTTCCCAGGCGCTCGCGACGCTGATTGAACGGCGGGCCGTCCTCATGCCTGAACTATTTGCCCCCAACTCTGCCGAGGTTCGGCTAACGTACCCACCGCCAAGCGTCAAGCGTGCCTGTGTGTTGCCACTTTCTGTCCTTAGTGGCGTGCGTTGCAGCAACCCTGCTACGGAATATAATAAATGTCCCTCTCAAGCTCCGTTGGTGAAATGTCCGCGCCCCTCCTCCGCGCCTCCCTCCTCCTCGCCATGATGGTGCTGCCCGCCGCAGCGTCGGCCCAGCAGAGGCCCGCTGCCCAGGGCGCTTCCGTCCAGGCGGCACCTGGCCAGGGGCTTCGCGTCGTCGCGCGCGTCAACGACGACGCCATCACCGACTTCGACCTGTCGCAGCGTGTGCTGTTCGCCATTCGCACGTCGGGCCTGGCGGACAGCCCCGATCTTCGTCAGCGCATGGCCGGGCAGATGTTGCGCCAGATGATCGACGAGCGTCTGCAGGTCCAGGACGCCAAGAAACTGGGCGTGCGCCCCACGGAGTCCGAGATCAACAGCCGCTACACCGAGATCGAGCGGGCGGCGGGGCTGGGACAGGGACAGTTCAAGCTCTACCTCCAGAGCGTCGGTGTAGCGCCCGATATCGCAAAGCAGCAGATCGAGGCCCAGATCGCCTGGGGCAAGATCATCCGCCGCAAGGTGCGTTCGCAGGTCGACGTGTCCGATGCGGAGATCGACGACGCGATGAGCCGCATGCGCACGAACGTCGGCAAGACCGAGACGCGCGTCGCCGAGATATTCGTGCCGGTTGACCGCGCCGACGGCGTCGACGAAGGCAAGCGCAGCGCCGATCGCATCATGGAGCAGCTCCGCCGCGGCGCGCCCTTTGCCGCGGTCGCGCAACAGTTCTCCCAAGGCGCTTCTGCCGCATCCGGCGGCGATCTGGGCTGGGTCCTGCCCGGCGCCCTCGATCCTTCCCTCGATGCCACGATCGAACGCGTGCAGCCGCGCAGCTATTCGGAGCCGGTGCGGTCGGGCTCCGGCTGGCACATTCTCTACGTCGTCGATCGCAGGCCTTTCGCTGCCGCCCGTCCCGACGACGTCAAGCTCAACCTCGTCCAGATGACGCTGGCCCTGCCGCCCAACGCATCGCCGGAGGAAACCAACCGCGCAACGGCCGACGCGCAAAAGGCCATGGGCGGCGTCCGCCAGTGCAACGATCTCCACGTCCAGTCGCGCCAGATCAAGGGCAGCACCTCGGGCGACCTCAACGGCGTGCGCGTCGGCGACCTCTCGGCCAACGCGCAGATGTACGAACAGCTGCCGCGCCTGCCGATCGGCGGCACGGCGGGCCCTTTCCGCGTCGCCGAGGGCCTCCAGGTCGTTGCCCTCTGCAGTAAGGCCGGCGGCGATGGCCTGCCGACGCGCGATGCCATCCAGCAGCAGCTTCTCATTCAGAAGCTCGACTCCGCCGGACGCCGCTACATGCGCGACCTCCGCCGGCAGGCGACGATCGACATCAAGTCGTGATGTCGCGGCAATGAGCACGACCGCGCCGCTCGCCGTCACGATGGGCGAGCCGGCCGGTGTCGGGGGCGAACTCAGCCTCAAGGCCTGGCAGGCGCGACATTCGGGCGCCCGCCCTTTCTTCGTCCTCGACGATCCGGATCGCCTCGCGGCGCTCGCGAAGCAACTGGGCTTCGATGTGCCGGTGCAGACCATCGCCCGGCCCGAGCAAGCCGCTGCGGTTTTCCCAACCGCGCTCCCGGTCCTGCCCGTCCACCTCGCCGCGCCGGTAACGCCCGGCCGGCCGGACGTTGCGAATGCACCCACCACGATCGAAGCGATCGAACGCGCGGTACAGTTTGCCAAAGCCGGCGCGATCGCCGGGATCGTCACCAATCCGATCCAGAAGAAGACGCTGCAGGACGCAGGCTTTCGCCATCCTGGCCACACGGAATTCCTTGCCGAACTCGCAGGCGGCGTCGAGGTCGCGATGATGCTGGCCTGTCCCCAGCTTCGCGTCATCCCGGTAACCATCCACCTGTCGCTGGCCGATGCCGTGAAGTCACTCGACGGCGAGCAGATCGTGCGGGCGGGCCGGATCGCGGCCCGGGGCTTGCGGGATCTGTTCGGCATAGCGCATCCGCGGCTTGCGGTGGCGGCGCTCAACCCGCACGCCGGCGAACAGGGCGCGATGGGCGACGAGGAGCGCCGCATCATCGTTCCGGCCATCGAAGCGCTGCAGCGGGAAGGTATCGCCGCGCATGGTCCTGCACCGGCCGACACGATGTTCCATGCGGCGGCCCGGCCAGCCTACGACGTCGCGCTCTGCATGTATCACGACCAGGCGCTGATCCCGATCAAGACCATCGACTTTGCCGGCGGCGTCAACGTGACGCTCGGCCTGCCCTTCGTGCGAACCTCGCCCGACCATGGCACGGCACTCGACATTGCGGGGACCGGCCGTGCCGACCCGGCCAGCCTGCTGGCGGCCATCGACATGGCGGACGACATGGCGCGCCGGCGCGGCCACTGAGATGGACGGCGTCGAGGCCCTGCCCCCCCTCCGGGAGACCATCGCCACCCACGGGTTCGATGCCAGGAAGCGCTTCGGCCAGCATTTCCTGCTCGACCTCAACCTGACGCGCCGCATCGCGCGCGCGGCAACGCCGCTGAACGACGGGACCGTGATCGAAGTCGGCCCGGGGCCGGGTGGCCTCACGCGCGCGCTGCTGCTCGAAGGGGCAAACCGGGTCGTCGCCATCGAAGTGGACGCGCGGGCATTTGGCCCGCTCCTCGAACTGCAGGCCGTGGCCGACGGACGCCTCGAACTCGTGGAGGCCGATGCCCTCCGGATCCAGCCGCGGGATCTCGGCCCTGCGCCCCGCCGGATCGTGGCCAACCTGCCCTACAACGTGTCGACAGCCTTGCTGGTGCAATGGCTCCACGCGGCGAGCGACATCGCCGACATGGTGCTGATGTTCCAGAAGGAGGTGGTCGATCGCCTCGTGGCATCCCCCCGAACCAAGGATTACGGGCGTCTGTCCGTTCTGGCACAGCATGTCTGCGAGGTCCGCCGGCTGTTCGACGTCGCCCCCACCGCCTTCGTCCCGCCGCCCAAGGTCACGTCCGCGGTGGCGCGCCTCACGCCGCGGCCGCCGGCGGATCGCCTGGCAGATCTGAGGCCGCTGGAGCGGGTGACGGCCGCAGCCTTCGGCCAGCGCCGCAAGATGCTGCGAGGGTCCCTGGCGAGCGTTTTTGCCGACCCCGTGACTACTCTGGAGGCGCTCGGCCTCAAGCCCACGGCGCGCGCCGAGGAGCTGACCGTCGACGACTTCGTGAAACTGGCGGGTGCTCTTGACAGTGAGTGAGCGCTCACTATTATTGAATCCATGATCCGCTCGTTAGCCTTCAATCTCTATTTCTATCTCGGCACACTGCTGGTTGCCGTGATCGGCATCCTGCTGGTCCCCATTCCCACGCCGGTCCTGCTGCGCGGCCTGCTGTTCCACTGGGCTCGCGCCGTCGTCTGGGGCATGCGCTGGATCGGCGGCATGAAGATCGAATACAGGGGCCTGGAGAACCTTCCCGAGCACGGACCGGTTCTGCTGGCCAACAAGCACCATAGCGAAAGCGACGGCATTCTCCTGGCGGCCCGCATTCGCGGCATCGCCTTCGTCGCGATGCAGGAACTCTTCCGCTACCCGCTGATCGGCACGATCCTCTATCGCCTGCAGATGATCCGCGTCGATACCTGCGGCGGCGGGCGCGAGCGCGAGAACCTCGCGCAGTTCGCCCGGCGCGCCTGCGACAGCGGCCGGCACATCGCGATCTACCCCGAAGGCAACCTGATGGTGCCGGGCGAACGCGAACGCTATCGCTCGGGCATCTACTATCTCTATCGCGACCTCGACCTGCCGGTGACGCCGGTCGCAACCTCGGTCGGCCTGCTGTGGAATCGCCGGGACTGGCGCAAGAAGGCGGGCCGGGCCGCGATCGAGTTCCTGCCCGCGATCCAGACAGGCCTCGACAAGCAGACCTTCATGCGCACGCTGGAAGAGACGATTGAAACCGCCAGCGACCGCCTCATCGCGGAATTCTCCGGCCGGCCCTATGCGCCCAGCCAGCTCGTGCTGCGCTCGCAGGGACAGACCGGCATCGGAATGCCGATCACCGCCCCTCGCGCAACGCCTTGACGAAGGCCGAGAGGCCGACCTGCCGCTCGCGCTTCAGCCGCTCGGCCGTCAGGATGGACTTGAGCTCCATCAGGCTGGTGGCGATGTCGCGGTTGATGATCTGGTAGTCGTACTCGGCCCAGTGGCTCATCTCGTCGGCGGCCTTGGCCATCCGCTTCTGCACGACTTCCATCGAATCCTGGGCACGGGTGATCAGGCGGCGCTCGAGGTCGCGCGTCGACGGCGGCAGGATGAAAACCGTCACCAGGTCGCTGCCGGCCTTTTCCTTGAGCTGCTGGGTGCCCTGCCAGTCGATGTCGAACAACACGTCGCGGCCGGCGATGAGCGCCGCTTCCACCGGCGCAGACGGCGTGCCGTAGAAATGGTCGAACACGCGCGCGTGCTCCAGGAACTCGCCGCGCTCGATCATGCCGCTGAAGGTGGCTGTATCGACGAAATGGTAGTCTACGCCATCCGTCTCGCCGGAGCGGCGCGCGCGCGTGGTCGCCGAGACGCTGAGCTGGATCTGCTTGTCGTTGTCGAGAAGCTGCCGCGACAGGGTGGTCTTGCCCGCCCCCGACGGCGAGGACAGGACGAGCATCAGGCCGCGCCGCGTGATCGCGGCGGCATCCTCATTCAACATTCTGGACCTGCTCCCGCATGCGCTCGACGGCGCCCTTGAGATCGATGCCGATGCGCGTCAGCTCGATGTCCGCCGACTTCGAGCACAACGTATTGGCCTCGCGATTGAACTCCTGGCAGAGGAAATCGAACTTCCGCCCCACCGGATTGTCGGCCCGGGCATCGGCCAGCAGGGTCCGCGCCTGGGCGATGTGCGCGGTGAGTCGGTCGAGTTCCTCGCGCACGTCGGCCTTGCCGACCAGCAACGCGACTTCCTGGGCAAAGCGCTCCTCCGACAGCGCCGGCACGCGGCCGAGCAATTCGGCGAGCTGCGCCTCGAAGCGCGCACGCACCGTGCCGATCTGAGCGACCGCGCGTTCCGTTGCCCGGACACAAAGGGCTTCGATCTCCTCGACATGGCCATCGATGACCGTCGCGAGCGCCTTGCCCTCGGCCGCGCGGGACACGACAAGCCCCTTCAGCGCCTCGTCGAGGGTCGCCTGCAGCGCCTTGTCGAGGATAACCAGCGTCTCCTCGGAGTCCTGGCCCCCATCCTCTTCCTCGATGACCCCGCGCACACGCAGCAGTCCGTCGGCCGATGGAGGCGCGGCGCCCGTGGTCTTTCGCACCTCGTCGACCAAGGTCGCCAATTCGGCCAGCAAGGACCGGTTGATGCTGAGCGGCTTGGCCTGGCGTTCGCTCGAGATGGTCAGGGTGAGCGAGACGTTGCCGCGCTTCACCCGCCCGCCGACCGCGGCGCGTGCGGGATTTTCGAGGCGGTCGAAGCCCGGCGGTACGCGGCAGCGGATCTCGAGGTTTCGCCCGTTGACGCTGCGCGCTTCCCAAACCCAGCGCCGCCGGTCATCCGATCCCTGCGCCCGGGCGTATCCCGTCATGCTTGCAATCAAATTGCCCCCTGCCCCATTCTTGGGCACCATCACTCCTTAAGTGGATCGGCATTTCGATTCAATCGACTATTGAGGCGCGTGTCGATCATGGCTGAGAGGCGTTGGGCACGGCAGACAGGCCTCAAGGCTGCGGCGTTGTTCGTCGGTCTGGCCGTGGCATTCATTGGTCTGGAGCTGCTGTCGACGGCCTGGCTGACGATTCGCGACGGCCGCTACATGCCGGCCAAGGACCTCTTCGCCAACACTCGCAATTCCTACATCCAGGACCTCACCATCGGCGGAAACTGCCGGTACGTCGACACGATGTATCCGCACCCGTACCTGGCGTTCGTCCATCATCACGACGATCCCTGCGGCGTTCCGGGCGCGAACAATATCGGCCTGCTCGGCGACAACTATCCCGTCGCCCGCAATCCCGACCGTTACGTGATCCTGGTGTCCGGCGGATCGGTCGCCTCCCAGCTCAGTCAGATCTACGATCCGGCGCGCCGCAGCTTCCTCGAGGAGGAGCTCAACCGCAATTTCGTCAGCCCCACCGGCAAGCCTTTCCAGGTCCTGAACGGTGCGCTGGGCGCCTGGAAGCAGCCGCAGCAGATGATCGTGTTCTCGATCTATGGCGACTTCATCGACGCCGTCGTCACGCTCGACGGCTACAACGAGCAATACCTGATGACGCCCGGCCTCGGCGTGCGCTTCGAGATGCCCGCCGCCAACTATCTCGGCGTGAACCCGATCATCGCCAAGGACGGGTTCGGCAACCTGGCGATCAGCTGGTTCATGGGCCGGATCGCCGGCTGGCTGAGCCAGGGCGTCACGGCGCATTCGCATGCGGCCTACCTGCTGGCCGTGGCCCTTGCCGGCAAACCGCCGGACGACAACTCCGGCTTCGGCGCCAAGACCTATGCCACCATGATGGGATTGCCGAAGGAGATCGCCTCCTCGCCGTCGGCCTACATGGATTGGCAGATCGCGCAGTACGCCAAGTACATTCGCATGATGGATCTCTCGGCCCGCGAGTTCGGCATCAAGTCGATGTTCTTCCTGCAGCCGGTACCGGCCGTCGACAAGCCGCTCACCGCGGAGGAAAGCCGTAACACGCCCGACAAGTCCTACGGCGCGCGCTATGTCGAGATTGTCCGGCGACTGCTTGCGCTCAAGGAGCGCAACATCGAGATCCGAAGCATCCTCGACGTCTTCAAGGACGAAAGAGGCACGATCTACATCGACGACATCCATCCCAAGCGCGAGAACATGGATAGCCGCGGCTATTCCCTGATCGCGGCTCGCATGGCGCAGGAAATGGCCGCCAACTGGGGCTGGCAAGCCAGGCCACAATAGGGGCGCCGCATATGAAGACCTTCTCAAGCATCGTGATCACCGGCGCGTCGAGTGGCATCGGCGAGGCCCTGGCCCTCGACTATGCAGCCCCCGGAGTGGCCCTGGCGCTTACCGGGCGTGACGTCGAGCGGCTTGATACCGTCACGTCCGCCTGTCGCGCGAAAGGCGCCACCGTCGTCTCGGCCACGATCGACGTCACCGACCGCGACCGCTTCCTGCCATGGCTGGAGAGCTTCGACGACGCACACCCTGTCGATCTCGTGATCGCCAATGCCGGCATCTCGATCGACAAGGACAATTCCTCGCTCGACGATTTCTCGATCATCCGCAAGACGCTCGACGTGAACATCAACGGCGTGCTGAACACCGTCGAGCGGCTGCTGCCGCGGATGATGGAACGCAAGCGCGGCCAGATCGGCATCGTCTCCTCGCTCGCTGGCTTCATTGGCCTGCCCTATTCGGCCTCCTACAACGCCAGCAAGGCAGCGGTGCGCGTCTGGGGCGAGAGCATCCGCTACGTGGTAAAGAAGGACGGCATCGGCGTCAGCGTCATCTGCCCCGGCTTCGTCGTCAGCCGCATCACCACCGACGCCCCCTTCCCGATGCCGTTCATGATGACCGCGGCCAGGGCGTCGTCGATCATCCGCCGCGGCCTCGCCCTGAACCGGCCGCGCATCGCCTTCCCGATCGGCACGAAGGCCGCCGTCTGGCTGGGTACGACCCTGCCCGGCCGCTGGTCCGCGCGATTGCTCGGCGCCGGCTAGCGCTTCTCGAGCTTGCGCAGTTCTTCGTAGACGCGGTTCGCCGCGATCTCGACGCCCTTGTCGGTCCAGTGCGCGTCGCTGCGCCGATAGGCACCGCGCACGCCGGCGAAATCCTTGCGCAGGTCGACGTAGCGGATCTGCGTCCTGGCCAGGGCTTCGAGCAGCCGATCCTGCCGGTAGTCGGCGATCACGTTGAAGGCGTAGAAGCGCGGCCACGGCTTCCAGTAGGCGACATAATCGGGATCGACGGTGCCCGGCGGCACGATGAACAGGATCAGCGGCACGCCGCGCTCGCGGGCAGCGCGGTCCATCGCCGTCAGCCACGACAGCGTCGCCTGGATGTCGCCGTCCTTCACAAGACGCGCCGCCTGCTCCTTCGTCGTGGCCTCAAAGTAGGGAGACTGCTCGACCTCGGACTTGGTCATGAGGTTCAGCAGCCAGCCCTGCAGCGATTCGTCGTCGACCTTGCCGGAGGCGTAGGCCTGCCAGAACGCGTCGCCGTCGCGGCCAAAGATGGCGGCGATCTGTTGCTCAGTCAGGTCGGGGTAGTAGTAGCGCTTGACGTGACGCACGAGCGCCGGCGTGCGCTCGGCCGGCGGCAGGCGGGCGATCTTCGCCAGCGTGTCGAATTCCTGCGGCACCGGCTTGTTGGTCGTCAGCATCTCCGACAGGCGCAGACGATTGACCAGCACCCAGTTGGCGTTCGGCATGACGTTGCCGAGGATCGAACCGCCGGGCGCCTCGCTGACGAGGCTGGGCAGGATGCCCTGACCGTAGCCCTGCCCGTCATAGAGGAAGTCGTTTCCCGAGAAGAAGAACACCGCGAGCGCATCGGGCGACAGCGCAAAAGCCACGTCGCGCATCCGATAGTAGTAGCTGCGCGGGCCCGTGGCGGAGATTCCGAGATTGATCATCTCGGCCTTCGGCTGGCCGGCCTCGATGAAGCGCCGCTCGACCTCGCCAGGCACGGTGAGGCGCGTGAGCTGGAACTCCAGATAGCTGTCGCCGATGAAGACCGTGCGGAATCCGCCGTCCGCCGCTTTGGCGATGCCGCGCTCCTTGTCGCGCATGCCCCATGAATTGTAGGGCTCGAAGATCCACGGCTTGTCCGCGAGGCCGGTGAAGTCACTCGACTGCACGTTGACCGGCGGCGTCGAGCGCAGCGCCCGTGCGGGCCACGGCGGCGCCTCGAGAGAGGCCAGCAGTTCGAGGCCCGCCAGCGTGACCCCGGTCAGGATCAGCCCGAATACGATCGCGTAGATTCGCTTGCGGCCGTTCTCAGTCATCGCCCGGCGTCATATAGGGCGAGTTCGCGACGGTCCACCGGGCCGGCCGCTCCTGACGGAAGATCTGCCGCAGGTGCACCTCGTCCGGCCCGTCGGCAATCCGCAGCATGCGCGCGACGGCATAGGCGCGATGGATCGGCGCATCGTCGCTGCCGCCCATGGCGCCGAACAGTTGCATCGCCCGATCGGCGATGCGCTGGGCCATTTCCGGCACCGCGACCTTGACCATGGAAACGTCGCGCCAGGCGGCCTGGTGTCCGTCGCTGTCCAGACGCTCGGCCGTGCGCAGCACCAGCAGCCGTGCCTGCTCGATCTCGATGCGGGAGCGGGCGATGGCCTGTTGCGTAGAATCGTAGTCGATCACCGCCCGACCGAAGGTGCGCCGTTCGGCGGCCCGCGCCATCATCAGTTCGACCAGGACCTCGCAGCTCCCGATGGCACGCATGCAGTGATGCAGCCGCGCCGGCCCCAGCCGCACCTGTGCCGCCGCAAAGCCCTCGCCTTCTTCGCCCAACAGGTTCCCGGCCGGCACACGCACATCCTTGAAGTCGAGTTCGGCGATGGGCGCGATACTGTCCTCCCAGCCGAGGAAACGCAGTTCTCGCACGACCCGCAGGCCGGGCGACGGCATCGGCACGATCACGCAGGAATGCCGGCCGGTGCGCGCCGCCTCGGGCCGCGACACGCCCATCACAATCACGAAGGCGCAAGCGGGATGCGCGCCGCCGGTGATGTACCACTTGCGGCCGTTGACCACCCAGTCGTCGCCGTCGCGTCGCAGGCTCGTGGCGATGTTGGTCGCATCGGACGAAGCGACGTCGGGTTCGGTCATACCGAAAGCCGACCGGATGCGGCCGTCCAGCAGCGGATCGAGCCAGCGCTTCTTCTGCTCGGCGCTCGCGGCATGCTGCAACATGATCATGTTGGGAACGTCGGGCGCCTGGGCGTTGAACACTTCCGGCGCCCACGGCAGGCGGCCCGTGATCTCGGCGATCGGCGCATAGGCGCGACTGCTCATGCGGTCCGGCAGGCCGAGGTTCCACAGCCCCGCGGCGCGCGCCCTGGCCTGCAGCCCTGCCATGAACGGCGGCGTGCCCTTGTGTGACGAGACATGCGCCGCCCATTCGCGATGGCGTGGGAGGATTTCGGTGTCGAAGAAGGCTTCGACGGCAGCCAGCAGGTCCGTGGTCATTTCATCTGGTTGGTGAGAAGCGCGGCCACGCCGCCCTGGTCCTTGCCGTACTTCAACAGCGCGGAGCGGCCGCCGGCAGCATAGGCGGCGACGGCGCCCAGCAGGCGCCTGAGTTGATCCGGGCTCGAACGGTCGAACCTGCAGTAGGCGCCACGCGTCAACTTTGCGATCTGGGGAAAGAGACGCGAGGCCGTGCGATCGTCGCCTTCCTGGAACACGAACACGGGCAGGCCGAGCAAGCCGAGCTGGCCCGCCTCGTGGCCGACCGCGTCGACATCCTCCTCGCAGCAATCGCCCACGAAGACCACGGCGTCGAGCCGGCTCTCGCGGCGCTGGTCTCCGGCGTAGCGCAGCAGCCGCGCGATCTGCGTGCGGCCGGCGGCGCAGCGCACCCCACCCATCAGGCGCGCCAGCTCGCGGCCGTCCGACGTCCACTTGCTCACTTTGAATTCCTCGAAGCCGCGATAGAAGGCGAGCCGCACGTCGAGGCCGCCCAGCGCATCGGCGGCCACGAACATCTCGCCCTGGATGGCGCAGGCATGATCCCAGGTCGGCTCGCGGCTCGCCGTCGCGTCCATGGCGAACAGCAGCCGGCCGCGGCCGCCCGGCGTGCGATTGGCCGGCAAGTTGCCGAGCTCGCGCACGAATGCATCGACGGCGTTCGCACCTGCGGTAGACGGAACACTGGGTTTGTCGGCCACGTCCTTTGACCCTCTGCGATGCCTTCAATATGGTGCAGCCGCGCTTGCGCGCCAACATTGAAGCATGACCGGAAACGCCCCCTCCTTCGCCACGCTGCTGCTGCGCGTCTTCCTGCCATTCGCGCTCGCCTATTTCCTCTCCTACATCTTCCGTGGCGTGAATGCGGTGATCTTCCCGTATCTCGAACGGGATGTCGGCATCACGGCGGGCGACCTCGGCCTTCTTACCTCGGCCTTCTTCCTGTTCTTCGCCGGCTGCCAGCCGATCCTCGGCGTCATGCTCGACCGTTACGGGCCGCGTCGCGTGCAGGCCGTGCTGCTGGCGATGGCCGCGATCGGCTCGGCGCTGTTTGGCCTCAGCCTCTCGCTGGGCGAGCTGATCGTGGCGCGCGTGCTGATCGGCCTCGGATTCGCGGGCGGCCTGATGGCCGCGATCAAGGCGATCACGCTCTGGTATCCGCCGGAACGCTGGGGACTGATCACAGGCTTCCACATGATGGCGGGCGGCCTGGGTTCGATGGCGGCGACGCTGCCGATCCAGTGGTCGCTCTCGGTCATCAGCTGGCAGGGCCTGTTCTTCTGGCTGGCCGGCCTCTGCCTCGTCGTCTCGGCGATCCTGTTCACCGTCGTGCCCGAGCGCGGCGTTCCCGCACAGCAGGGCACCTTGCGCGACCAGTTCCGCATCACCGGCATCGTGCTGACCAACGGCTTCTTCTGGCGCATCCAGCCGCTGCTCACCTTCCAGCAGATGGCCTTCATCGCCGCGATCACGCTGTGGATCGGGCCCTGGCTGCGCGATGTCGGCGGTATCGCCAGTCACGAGGCCCGCGCCGATATCCAGCTCTACACGACGGCAGTCATGACCGCGGGCTTCGCGCTGAGCGGTGTGCTGGCCGGCGCCTTCCGCCGCATCGGCATCAGCGACTTCGCCTCGGCCAACCTAGTCAGCGTTCTGTTCACCCTGGTCTGTGCCTGGCTCGCCTTCCTGCCGTCGTTCCATCCGGTCGCGGCCTGGCTGCTGTTCGGCTTCCTCGGCGCCTATCCGATCCAGTACATGCCGCTGCTCGCGCGCTCGTTCCCCCCGCAATATGCCGGCCGGGTCAGCACCAGTTCGAACCTCGTGGTTTTCACGGTGATCTTCGCCGGACAGTGGGCGATCGGCAAAGTCGTCGACCTGTGGCCGCGTACTGCGACCGGCTACTCGCCCGACGGCTACAGCTGGTCGTTCGGCCTGCTGTTCATCCTGCAGGTTGCGGGTCTGGCGTGGCTTCTTCTGTCGCGGGCGCGTCCGCTTCTGCAGGAGAGCCCCCCGGCAGGTTGAGCGACGCCACGAGGTCACGCACTTCCTGGCGCGCCGCGACGTGGCTCAACGTCAGGGACGGCCCCTTTCCGCCACGCTTCAGGTCGAGCAGCGTGAGACCGGTCAGGAAAAGCTCCTTGTAGATCACTCGCTCGCTGAGGCCCGCGGCCACGCGGAAGCCGATGCGCCTGGCCAGCGCGTCGATCACCGTGCCCATGTCGCGCTTGTTGCGCGCGGCCAGCGACGACAGGCGATTACGCATCACGATCCAGTCGACAGGCCGGCCGCCCTCGACGGCGCGAATCTGGCGCTGCTTCCATACCGCCTCGGCATAGATCGAGGGCCGTACGATCTTCAGCGTGTCCGGATCGACGCGCGCCAGCAGGTCGAGGTCGATGAAACTGTCGTTCAGCGGCGTCAGCAGCGTGTCGGCCCAGGTATGGGCGAGCCGGCTGAGATGGGTGTCGCTGCCCGGCGTGTCGACGATCACGAAGTCGGCCGCGCCCACCGCCGGCTCCAGCGCCGCCGCGAGCCGCGCGCGCTCGTCGGCTTCGGCCTCGCGGCGGTCGTTCAGGGTCGAGATCAGCACCGGCGTATGCAGCGGCATGGGCAGGTCCATGCCCTTCTTCGCGACATAGGCGGCGCGGTTCTCGACGTAGCGGCTCAGTGTGCCCTGCCGCGCGTCGAGATCGAGCGTCGCCACGCGCGCGCCGTCGTTCATCAGCGACACGGCGATATGCAGCGCCGTCGTCGACTTGCCCGAGCCACCCTTCTCGTTGCCGATCACGAGGACGTGCCCGCGGCCCTCGACCCGAGGCGCCTGCGTCTGGGCGATGCTCGGGTTGGGCGCCGGTTGGAATCCCTCGCTCACGATGCCTTGCGGATCCAGACGGCGGTGTCGTGGAACACCGCGCCGCCGTTAGGCCAGCCGGGATCGGCGGAGGTCAGCGCATTGATGCCGATACCGGTCTCGAAGTTGCGGTTGGGCCAGATGCCCTCGACCACCACGACGCCCTTCTGCTGGCCGGCGCGGGGCTTGGCATTGACGATCGTCTTGCCGCGCTCGTTGCCAATCTCCAGGCGCTCGCCCTCGACGATTCCCATGGCGGCGCAATCGTCGGGATTCATCAGAGCAGTCGGCCGCACCTCGCGCTTCTGCGAACTCGGCGTCTCGGTGAAGGTTGAGTTGAGGAACGTGCGCGCCGGCGCCGCGACCAGCCGGAACGGCTTGTCGTCGGTGGCATTGTCGATCACATCGAAATGGTCGGGCAGCGCCGGCATTTCCTTGCCGCGACCGCCATAGGCTGCCCAGTCGGGCTTGAAGCGGAATTTCTTGTCGGGCCAGGCGAAGCCGTCGAGGAAATGCGACGTCTCGAAGCCCAGGTGGAAGTCCTGACCGCCCTTCTGCCAGTTGGTCTCGGCATCCCACATGTTCGAGACCTTGAGAGTCTCGTCCATGATCTCCCACGGCGTCATGTCGAAGCCGCGATGCTTGGCGCCCAGGCGCTTGGCCAGCTCGGAGATCACATAGTGGTTCTCGCGGCATTCGCCCGGCGCGTCGATCACCGCCTTGGTCACCTGGAAGAAGGTGTGGCCGCTCGCGGTGTAGAAATCGTCGTGCTCGAGGAACATCGTGGCCGGCAGCACGATGTCGGCGAAGGCCGCCGTCTCGGTCATGAACTGCTCGTGCACGCAGACGAACAGGTCGTCGCGCTTGAAGCCCTTGTGCACCAGCTCGAGCTCCGGACAGACCATCGCCGGATTGGTGTTCTGGATCAGCATGCCGGTGACCGGCGGTCCGTTCTTCAGCGCCGCGGCATCGTTGGTGAGGATCGGCCCGAGGCGCGACTGGTCGAGATCGCGGATCGACGTATCGACCATGTCGAGACCTTCGATCAGCGTCTTGTTGATCGGATACATGCCGGTATGGCCGTAGAGCGCGCCGCCGCCCTTGTACTTCCACGCCCCCGTCACGGCCGGCAGGCAGGTCACGGCATGCATGTTGGCCGCGCCGTTGCGGCTGCGGCTGAAGCCGTGATGGCAGCGGATGAATGACGCCTTGCTCTGCCCGTATAGGCGCGCAAAGGACACGATCTCGTCGACCGAAAGGCCGGTGATCTTCGACGCCCATTCCGGCGTGCGCGTCGCGACATGCGCCGCCAGTTCATCCGGCGCGTCGGTGTACTTCCGCAGATAATCCCAATCGGCATAGCCCTCCTTGAAGAGGACGTGCATCACGCCCACCGCCAGCGCGCCGTCCGTGCCGGGACGCACCGCGAGGTGGATGTCGGCCTGGTCGGCGGTGCCCGTACGATAGGGATCGACGACGACGAGCTTGGCGCCCCTCTTCTTGGCCTTCATCGCGTGGGTCATGACGTTGACCTGGGTGTTCACGGGATTGCCGCCCCAGATCACCACCAACTCGGCATGTTCGTCGATCTCCCGCACGTCCGCGCCGCGCTTGGCGCCGACGCCGGCGATCCAGCCGGTGTCGGAAAGCGTGACGCAGATGGTCGAAAACCAGCGCGAATACTTCATCGCATGGCGCAGGCGGTTGATGCCGTCGCGCTGCACCAGGCCCATCGTGCCGGCATAATAATAGGGCCAGATGGTCTCGGCACCGTGCTGACGCGCCTTGGCGATGAACTGCTCGGCCACGATGTCGAGCGCGTCGGTCCACGAGATCTCGGCGAACTGCTTCGAACCCTTCGGCCCGATCCGGCGCATCGGCTTCATCAAACGGTCGGGGTGATGGACGCGCTCGGCGTAGCGCGCGACCTTTTCGCAGATCACGCCCGCCGTGTAGTCGTTGCGCATCGAGCCGCGGACGCGGCCGATCTTCGTGTTGCTCAGTCTTTCGACATCGAGCGCGCAGGTACTCGTGCAGTCGTGCGGGCACACCGACGGAACGGTCGTCGTGCCGGACTCCTGCAGCTTGGCACGGCCGACCGGCGGGTAGGCATGATCGTCGGGTGACATGTGGACGCTCCGCGTGAAGTGCCGCAGCATACAGTCCGGTTATCCGCCATGAAAGCGGCCTCAGGGAGTGGAAAGTCAGCGTGTTTTCTCAGGATCGGGTCTCCGTTGGCGCTGTAAGACGTGCCACCGCCGCCGATGCCGAGGGCATCGCGAGACTTTTCCCCAACCTTCCGCCGTTGGGCACGATGAGCGACACACGTGCGATCTTCCTGATCGACGGCGAAACCACGCCGCTCGGCGCGCTCCTGCTGGAACAAGCCGCCGATCATCTCGCCGCCGGGCCACTGGAAACTACGTCCGGTGGCGACCGCGAGCCCGTGATTCGGGCTTTGCTCGGCTTTGCCGAACTGACCGCCCGCGCCATCGGCCTTCGGCAGGTGCGGCTGGTGGCCTCGAGCGTTCCGCCCGATCTCGCCGCCTCGCTCGGCTACCGCGACGGCATGAAGCGCATCCGCACCGGCAAGCTCGCCGGCATGCTCGACCATCTCGAAGCGATCGGCGTGCCGCTCTGGCGCGATGGTGCGGCGCCGTTCGATCTCACCCTCTACTACCGCGGCGTCTGGGGCGCGGTGGCCCTGCTGGTCGGCTTCGGCAGCATCAGCCTGGCCGTGTTCGGCCCCGGCAACGTGTCGCTGCTTCACGTGCTGGGTCCCGCCCTGCTCTGCTCGGCGGCTTCCCTGTTCGCCATCGTCCAGGTGATCCTGATCGTCGTGGCGGCGCGGCGCAGGGCTGGCGTGCCGATCGCGCTCGCAACCTTCGCTGCCGCGGTCCTGTCCATCGCGGGCATCGGCGGGCTCTTCGTCGAACGCGCGGTGCCGGCGATCGGCGAATTGTGGGCGATCCACACCGGTGACGAGGCCCTCGACACGCTGACGGTTTCGGTGAGCGCCGACGGCACCACGCTCAACCTCGACGGGGCCTACGGCACCCGCAGCGCGGAGGCCGTGCGCCAGGCTCTCGAGAAGAACCCGTCGGTGCGCCGCGTCGTGCTCGCGGGCCCGGGGGGCCGCCTCGGGACCGCCTTCGAGATCAACCGCATGATCCGCAACCGGCGGCTGGCGACGCGCGTCGACACCGGCTGCGCGTCGGCCTGCACGATTGCCTTCCTTGGGGGCGCCGACCGCTCGATCTCGCCGTCAGGCCGGTTGGGCTTCCATCAGGGCAGCTTCCCCGGCATGGGATCGAACGACATGCACGAGAGCAATCGCGACATGCGGCGCTTCCTCGTCGCCAGCGGCGTCACGCCGGAGTTCGCGCAGCGTGTCACCGAGACACCTCCCGACGAGATCTGGACGCCGACGCCCCAGGAACTGGTGGCCGGCCGTGTCGTCCAGCGCGTGAACCGCTGACCATGCCCTTCTCCGACAGTCGCCTGATCGACGGCGTCGCCCTGTGGTGCGAGGCCCTCACCTCGCGCGTATCGAACGGCCGACCGGCGCTGTTCTGCGACCGCGACGGCGTGATCGTCGAAGAAGTCGGCTATCTCGGAAAACCCGAGGATGTCCGGATCATTCCGGCCGCCGCATCCCTGATCCGAGCGGCGAACGATCGCGGGATCCGGGTCGTCGTCGTCACCAACCAGAGCGGTATCGGACGCGGCTATTTTGGCTGGGAGGATTTCCGTGCCGTCCAGGGCAGGATGGTCGAAGAGCTGGCCAGATCGGGCGCCGAGATCGATCTGGTCGTCGCCAGCGCCCACCACGAAGCCGGCGGCGGTGTCTTCGCGTCGGAAGCCCATCGGTGGCGCAAGCCCGGCCCCGGCATGATCCTGCTGGCCCGGGAAAAACTGAACGTCGACCTTCGGGCATCGCTGATCGTCGGCGACAAGCTCAGCGATCTCGAAGCCGGCCATGCGGCAGACATCGGCAACGGCCTCCTTGTGAGGACCGGTCATGGCGAAGACGCCGTAAGGAACCTCGCCAGCGCCTTTTTCGGCCGAATGAAGGTCAGTGTGGCCGCGGACGCGTCCGGCGCGCTCGCATGGCTGGAAACGATCGCCTAGCCCGGTCGCCCCGCCTCCACGCGCTCGCAAATGTAGTGATAGAGGCAGGCATGCGCCTGCTGGACGAGCGGCGTGTGCCTGCTGGGCACGTCGATGAGGATGTCGGCATGCCGGGCGAGATCGCCGCCCCCTTCCCCCGTCAGCGCGATCGTCGTCATGCCCATGGATTTCGCCGCCTTGAAGGCTTCGACCACGTTCTTCGAATTGCCCGATGTGCTGAGGCCCAGAAGCGTCCCGCCCGCAGCGCCATAGGCCTCGACCTGGCGTGCGAAGACGGTCTCGTAGGCATAGTCGTTGGCCCAGGCGGTGAGCACGGCGGAGTCGGCTGAGAGGCAGATGCAGTTCAGTGCCCGCCGCTCCTTCAGGAAACGTCCGACCAGTTCTCCCGCAATGTGCGAGGCGTCGCTGGCCGAGCCGCCGTTTCCGCAGACCAGAAGCGGCTTGCCCGTGTCGAAGGTCCGGCCGATCTCGACGATGGCGCGTTCGACGTTCTGGATCGGCGCATGGTCGATACAGTCTTGCAGCACGCCGATGGACGCCTGAAGGTATCCAGCGATACTCATGGAATGCCCGGCCTTTCGTTGAACCATCCCGTCCGCTCTAGCACACATATGCAGGTCCAATCGGCATGATCCCGCGCGGTCTTTCCTACGACGACGCCATGACGCAATTCCGCTGGCCCCGGCCCGAGCGGTTCAACATCGGCCGCGCCGTCTGCGAACGGCATGCGCCCGACACGCTGGCGATGATCGTCGAGAACGGCGACGGTACGGTGCGCAACTGGACCTTCGGGCAGCTGCTGGCCGCCAGTTCGCGGCTGGCCAATGCGCTGGCCTCGCGTGGCATCGGCAAGGGCGACCGGGTCGCGGTGTTCCTGAGCCAGGGCGCCGAGCTCACGATCTGCCATCTCGCCGGCTACCGGATGGGCGCCGTCGTGCTGCCGCTGTTCACGCTGTTCGGCGAGGAGGCGATCGAGTACCGGCTGTCCAATGCCGGGGCCTCGGCCGTCATCACCGACATGAACCAGCTCCCGAAGCTGCTGGCGGTGCGGGACCGCCTGCCCGATCTGAAGACGGTGATCGTGATCGGCGCCGGCGCGCACGGCAGCGCCTTCCTCGACTGGGACCGCCTGCTCGGTGCAGCGTCCGACAGCTTCTCCACGGTCGACACGGCGGCCGAGGATCCGGCCCTGCTGATCTACACGTCCGGTACCACGGGCCAGCCCAAGGGCGCGCTGCATGCCCATCGCATGATGCTGGGCTGTATCCCCGCCGTGGAGCAGTGGCTCGGCCACTGGCCGCGCGGCAACGAGGTGATGTGGACGCCGGCCGAATGGGCCTGGATCGCCGGCCTCTATGATGCGCTGTTCCCCGCCTGGTACTACGGAACCCCGGTGCTGGCGCATCGCTTCGCCAAATTCGATCCCGAGCGCGCCTTCGCCATGCTGGCCAAGCACCGCGTCGGGGTGAGCTTCATTCCGCCGACCGCGCTCAAGATGATGCGCCAGGTCCACAGGCCGCAGGACCGCTGGAACTACGACATCCGCGCGATCAGCACCGGCGGCGAGGCGATGGGCGAGGAGCTGCTGAGCTGGGGCCGCGACACGTTCGGCACGACCATCTCCGAAGGCTATGGCCAGACCGAGATGAACCTCATGCTGCTGAACTCGCCCGACTGGTTCGAGGTCCGCCCCGGCTCCTGCGGCCGCGCCTGCCCCGGCCGCAAGGTCGCGGTGGTCGATGGCGACGGCAACGTCCTGCCGCCCGGCCAGGAAGGCCAGATCGCCGGCTGGCGGCACGATCCCATCGTCATGCTGGAATACTGGCGCAACCCCGAGGCCACCGCGCGCAAATACGCCGGCGACTGGCTGCTGACCGGCGACCTCGGCACTATCGACGAGGACGGCTACGTCTTCTTCAAGAGCCGCGACGACGACGTCATCACCTCGGGCGGCTACCGGATCGGCCCGGGCGAGATCGAGGAATGCCTGATGAAGCATCCGGCCGTGGCGATGGTCGGGGTGGTGGGCGTGCCGGACAAGGTCCGCACCGAGATCGTCAAAGCTTTCGTCCAGCTCAGGCCCGAGATCGCCGCCACCGACGCGCTGAAAGCCGACCTCGCCAACTTCGTGAAGACCCGTCTCGCCGCGCACGAATATCCGCGCGAGGTCGAGTTCGTGGACGAACTGCCGCTCACCACGACCGGCAAGATCCTGCGCCGCGAACTGCGCCGCCTCAATGCCGAGCGCAAGGCCGCGAAACGGCGCTGAGCGTGGACCTATTGGGACGCCAACGGACTGGACCCATCACGGCGAGAAAAGCATCTGAAAGCTGTGAGAACTGCAGGTTCATTTCTCGCCCGGCCTTGAGATCCTGACGCCGGAGCGCTTCGGCCTGGCGGCGGGAATCCACCGTAACGCGCCCTGCTCGAGACATTCGTTCATGAACAGAACGGTATGCTGGATGCCACGCGCGTAAGCGGCCTGCCAATCCGATTGCTGCAGGACCCCCGGCTTCACCACATAGCGGGCACGCCCCTTCTCCACGATGAGCCCCTCCTTCAGCAACAGCTTCAGCTTGCGGCGGACGGTCTCGCGCGGAATGCCCGACGCGCTGGCGATCGACGTCGCATTGACGGCACGCTGGCCTTCCAGGCCGATGACGCTGTCCAGAATCCGGTACCGCTCGCGGAAGGCGGCATCGCGAAGGCCCGGTTCGACGACTGCAATTCCGATGACTTCCGCCACCATCGCCAGTTCGAGATCCCCGTGGTAGCGGGCGCGGCGCTCGCGTTCGATGCGGTGCAGATAGTTCCCGATAAGTGAGATGAAGACCCGCGAAATGCCGTCTGTTTCCGTAAGGACCAGCCGTCCGCCGGAAGCGACCACCGTCGCGCGCGCCCGGGGCGCTCCGGTTTCGACGCTGCCCTTCTTCGATGTCGATAGCGTACGACTCCTGGCCACGAGATCCTCCGGACTTCCTGGGTCGGTCGGCTGATTGCCCATTTTGGGCAGTCGTCACGTTGAAAGCCAATGGCATGCCCCTAAAATCCTGAGCGTGCGCATCGGCAAGCTGACAAGGTGCGGAAGCTCCCTTTTCGTCCTGGCTGCGGGCGAGGGCGTGGGCGCAGGGATCAGGGATCAGGGATCAGGGATCAGGGATCATGGTGACATGGCAGCTCCTCACACTCGTCTGTCGATATCTTGACGAAGCGCCCAGCAACATACGCGATACCGAAATGACTCCGGCAATATTTCAAATGAAGATCGGCACCCCGCGAGCGCACATTATCGCGGGCTTAGCGTTCGCTCTGGCGTCGCTGTGCGTTTCCCTGGCTCCAGCGTCGGCGCAACCAAGCTGCAACAGCTTAAATCTGGATCCCGCAAGTCAGCAGTGTGCCCAGTACCAGGGGCAGTATGGCGTTCTGGCCACCTTCGCGACGCCGGCCTACTCGACACCGAACAACAGCATAATGACCAGCGATCTTTCGATCGTCGAAGGCATCTATGGGAACGCGACCGTGGGTCAACGGAACCAGGCCGCAGCCAACTACTATCTCTCCAACTCACAATACAACGTATGGAACCAGATATCTCCGTCGAGCCAGATCCTGTCGACCCTGACGGCTTTCCCCCAGCTCGGGGTATCGGCACCGCTGTCGATAGCATTGAGCAGCCAAATCCCTGGCTCAGCGGGTGTCTATCAATCGATCACCAACACTTTGAATACGATCGTGGGCACGAATACGATCGTGGGCTTTCAGCAGGTGGATCCTCTCAAGGACGCCTTCAACTCCTATTTGACGGCCTTTCGGGGAACAACGACTCCCTATTCTTACCCATCCCCCGGTCCGAATCAGACCCCTGGGCAAAACGACCCCCGGCCTTTCCAGATCAGCAATGCGATCGCATCGAATCCCTGGTCGGCCAGTCAAGCCAGCGCCGCCGCAATCCAAAATCAGATTGGGGAATGGGGTGCGCCCGGCTCGGGCGGCGGCCTTCAGATGTCCGGCGGCTTTCCGAGTGGACATTCAACTGTCGGCGACACGACCTCTCTTCTGTACGCCATGCTGCTGCCGCAGGCCTACCAAAGCTTGATGGTCTCGTCCCAGCAATTCGGCCTGAGCCGCAATATCCTTGGCGTGCACCATCCGCTCGACGTCATCGGTGCACGGATACTCGCGTACTACACGACAACGCAGCTCCTGGCGGATGAACCGAACTACGTTTTTCCCATTCCGATCCCGAGCATATCGACCTTCCCTGCCTACCTCTCCGCACTCTCCAGTGATCTCACGGCGACACTCAATAGCACCTACGGCAGCGCAATAACCGCGGTTCCCTATGCGGCATGTGCCTCGAATATCGTGGGCTGCATAGCCAATGGATCCCTCCCATCCGCCGCGCAGTTTGCCGCCGCCAATCAGGCCTATGCGAACCAGGCGACATACGGCTTCCAGCCGGTTGGCCCGACCAACTTGGCCGCCGTCGTCCCGGCAAATGCTTACCTGCTGATCGCCACGCGCTTTCCCTATCTCAACAGCGCTCAACTCACCGAGGTGCTGGCCACCACGGAGCTGCCTTCGGGCGGCGTGCTGGACGATGGAAAGGGTTGGGTGCGCCTGAACCTCTTCAAGGCTGCAGGCGGATACGGCGCGTTCAATTCCAGCGTGGCTGTGACGCTTGATGCTTCCCTGGGCGGGTTCAATGCGGTCGACATGTGGAGCAATGACATCTCGGGCCCGGGAGGACTCACCAAGAGCGGCACCGGCCTGCTCATCTTGGGTGGTAATAACAGCTTTACCGGCGGAACGACGGTAACGCAGGGCACGCTCGCCCTCTCGGGTACCATGGTGGGCAACCTCACGATCCAGCCGGGTGCCAGCTTCGTCAGCGGTGGCGGGTATTCGGTCGCCTCGGGTGCCACGCTGGAAAACGCCGGCACATTCCAGTCAGTGAACGCGAGCCTCGTGAACCAGGGCACGTTGAACAACAGCGGTACCCTGAACACCGACCTCGTCAATACAGGGACGGCAACAAATACCGGCACCATCAACGGCAGCATCGCCAACACCGGCAACTTCATCCAGGCAGCAGGCGCTTTCGCCAACGGCGCTACTCTGATCAACAACGGGATCTTCACCGGCAATGTGATCAACACCGGCGTGCTGGGTGGCAACGGTACCTTCGTCGGCACGGTTACGAACAACGGGATCGTGTCTCCTGGGAACTCCATCGGCACGCTGAACGTGGTGGGCACCCTGACGCAGGCCCCCGGCAGCGGCTTCCAGGTCGAGACCACCGGCGCCGGCCAGGCCGATCGCGTCAATGTGAGCGGCGCGCCGGGCACCGCCACCATCGCCGGCGGCACGGTGACCCTGAGCGGCGCGTCCGGCGTCTATGCGCCCAGCACCACCTACACCATCCTCAATGCCACCGGCGGCGTCACCGGCACCTTCGCCAACGCCAACAGCCTCTACCCCTTCCTGCAACCCTCGCTCTCCTACGACGCCACCAACGTCTTTCTGACGTTGAAGCCCGGCGGCTTTGGCGCGGGCGCGGCCACGCCCAACCAGGCCGCCGTCGGCCGCGTGCTGGATGCGAGCGTCGCGGGCTCCAGCGGCGATCTCGCCACCATCATCGGCACCATGGCGACCTACACCTCCGCTCAGGGCCAGGCAGCCATGAACGCCATCAGCGGTCAGAACTATTCCGGCTTCGGCACCGCCAACCTCGGCAGCGGCCTGCTGTTCATGAACTCGCTCGGCCAGCAGATGGGCCTCGCCCGCGGCGGCTTCGGGGGCGGCCAGCGCGTGGCCCTCGCACAGGCCTGCGAGACCGGCCTCCCCGACGCCTGCGACGGCGCGCCCAGCCCGTGGAGCCTGTGGGGCAACGCCCTCGGCGGCACCGGCAGCATCGCCGGCAACGCCAACAGCGCCACCCTCACCTACAATGCCGGCGGCTTCGCCACCGGCATCGACTATCGCTTCGATCCCCGCTTCGTGGCCGGTGTCGGCGTGGGCTTCAGCAGCGGCAACCAGTGGGCCAGCGGCTTCAGCGGCCAGGGCACCACCAGCAGCTACCAGGCCAGCCTGTACGCCTCCTTCACCCAGGGCGCCTTCTATCTCGATGGCATGGCGGGCTACGGCTACAACGACAACCAGATGACGCGCCAGATCGTGCTGCCCAACCTGGCGGCGCGCACCGCCCAGGGGCGCACCGGGGCCAACCAGTTCCTCGGCCAGCTCGAGGCCGGCTACCGCATCGGCCTCTACGAACCGGCCGCGATGTCCGTCACGCCCTTCGCCCGCTTCCAGGGCCTGACCAACAGCCAGTACGGCTTCACCGAAAGCGGCGCCGGCGCGCTCAATCTTAGCGTGGCGGCGCAGACCACCGGCTCGGCCCGCAGCGTGCTGGGCGCGGAGTTCGCCGGCGCCTTCGGCGCCGAGGGCCGCGAGAAGCTCGCCGTCCAGATGCGGCTGGGCTGGGCGCACGAATACGCCGACACGTCGAGGCCGGTGACCGCCGCCTTCGCCGGCGCGCCGGGCGCCAGCTTCACCGTCTTCGGTGCGGCCTCGCAGCGCGACACCGCCACGCTCAGCCTCGCCGCCAACACCGCCGTCGCCCAGGGCGTCGCCCTCTACGCACGCTACGACGGCGAAGTGGGCTACGGCACCTCCACCCACGCCCTCAACGCCGGATTCAGGGTGACATGGTAGTCGAAAGCAAAGGTAAGGCGTTCGGGCTCTGCGGCATGGAGATACCCGACATACTGGCATGCCAGCCGCGGCGGAACGGTACTTGGCCCCTGGCGCCTCGCGGGAAAAGCCTCAATCCGCGGCGACCGCCGACAGGTTGAACTGCAGTTCGGCCAACCGGGCATACAGTCCGCCCCGGCGCACGAGTTCGGCATGCGTGCCGATGTCCGCCACCCGCCCCTCGTCGATGACGACGATCCGGTCGGCCTTCTGCACCGTGGCCAGCCGATGTGCGATGACCAGGGTCGTCCGCTTGTGCATCACCCGGTCGAGCGCCTGCTGTACCGCCTGCTCGCTCTCGGCATCGAGGGCGCTGGTTGCCTCGTCGAGCAGGAGCACGGCCGGATCGCACAGCAGCGCCCGGGCGATGGCGATGCGCTGGCGCTGTCCGCCCGACAGGCGCACCCCGCGCGCGCCGAGGTCGGTCGCAAAGCCGTTGGGCAAGGCCTCGATGAAGCCCAGCGCCGACGCCGCCTCGGCCGCGGCCCTCACCTCGCCGTCGGTGGCTTCCGGCCGGCCATAGCGGATGTTGTCGGCGACGGAGGCGCTGAACAGGGTCGGGTCCTGCGGGACGATGGCCAGCGAGCGGCGCAGGTCTGAGAGCGCCAGTTCGCGGATGTCGATGCCATCGAGGCGGATCGCGCCCTTCTCCGGATCGTAGAAGCGCAGCAACAGGTTGAAGGCCGTGGTCTTGCCGGCACCCGACGGTCCGACGATCGCCACCGTCTCCCCCGGGGCGACGGCGAGATTGAAGCGGTCCAGCGCCAGCGAGTCGGTTCGGGTCGGATAGCGGAACGAGACCTCCTCGAACGAGACCGCCCCCTTCACGGGCCGGGGCAGCGGCTTCGGGTTTGCCGGCTCGGCGATCGACGGCGGTTCGGCCCGCAGCTCGGCCAGCCGTTCCGCCGCACCCGAAGCGCGCTGCAGGTCGCCGATCGTCTCGCTGATGGCACCGCCGGAACTGGCGACCAGCACGGCATAGAACACGAAGGCCGAAAGATCGCCGGCGGTGATGCGGCCGGTCAGCACGTCGTGCCCGCCCATCCACAGCAGGAAGCCGACGGCGGAAAACACGATGAAGATGACCAGCGTGGTCATGATGGCACGGCGCGACACGCGGCGGGTCGCGGCGACGAAAGATCGCTCGGTCGCCTCACCGAACCGCAGCGCGGCGCGATCTTCCTGGGCGAAGGCCTGGACCGTACGCACGCCATCGAGCGTTTCGGCGCCTTCCGACACCATCTCGCCCATGCGCGCCTGCGCCTCGCGCGACAGCGCCTTGACCTGGCGGCCGAACACGATGATCGGAATGACCGTCAGCGGGACCACCGCGAGCGTCCACAGCGCGAGCTTCGGATTGGTGACGACCAGCATCACGACGCCACCGAGACACATCAGCGTGTTGCGCAGCGCCACCGAAGCCGAGGAGCCGATCACCTGCTCGATGAGCTGGGCGTCGGCCGAGATGCGGCTCATCACGTCGCCCGAGCGCTTGACCTCGAACCAGGCCGGTCCCAGCCGCACGACATGGTCGAAGAGGTCGCGGCGCAGGTCGCCGACCACCCGCTCGCCCAGCCAGGAGACGAGGTAGAAGCGCGCGCCCGAGGCGATCGCCAGCACGACCGCGACAGCCAGCAGGGAGGCCAGGGCGTAGTTCAGGATGTCGGGGCGCCCCTGGGCGAATCCGCGGTCGATCAGGGCGCGCAGACAGGCGCCGAAGGCCAGCACCGTCCCGGCCGCGACCAGCAGCGACAGCAGCGCCAGGATCGTCCGGCCGCGATAGGGCCTCAGATAGGGCCCCAGCAGGGCCAGGCCGCCAAACCGGTTCATGGTGCCTGCCAGTTCAAGTCCACCCCCAGCTCGTCGCCCAGCGCCACCAACAAGTCGCCACCGCCGCGCGTGTCCAGCCACTGGCCCGCCGCGGCGTCAAACGCGTAATGGCGGGCGCCGCTGACCGGCGAACTCAGCCAGATTTGCCGGGTGGGTGCATGTTTGTTGACGATCCAGGTTCCGGCATCGCCTTCGACCGTCAGGATGCCGCCCTGGAGTTCGGCATCGACATGCTCGCCAAGCGCCTCCTCGAGGGTCGCGAGGAGGCTGTCGGCGAGGGTCTCGAAGGCTGAATCGGTCATGGGTCCGGCCGGTCTACAGGCCGCCGCGGGGCCGTACAACCCGCTTGTCGCCGCGGCGCCGGGACTGTATATCCCCGCCCCTGTTGCGCCGGCCGGTCGGAATCGGCCCTGAAGCGCTGGAGAGAGTATCATGCAAGAGAAGATTCACCCCGACTACCACACCATCACCGTGGTGATGACCGACGGCACGTCCTTCGAGACGAAGTCGACCTGGGGCAAGGAAGGCGCCAGCCTGCGCCTCGACATCGATCCCAAGACGCATCCGGCGTGGACCGGCGTGCGCCAGAGCATCGATCGCGGCGGCCGCGTGCAGCGCTTCCGTAATCGCTTCGGCATGATCGGCAGCGACAAGAAAGATGCGCCGGCCGAAGCCAAGGCCGACGCCGAGAAGAAGTAGGACCCGCTTCTTCGAAAGCCTCTGCTACACTACGGCCGCGATACCCATCGGGAGGCGGCGTAGTGAAATCCGTTAGAGTTGTTTGTGCTCACGATTGTCCCGACATGTGCTCGCTCATTGCACATGTCGACAACGGCAAGGTTGTGCGCATCCAGGGTGACCCCGATCAGCCGTACACGGCGGGTTTTGCCTGCGGCAAGGTCAACCGCGACAGCGACCTCGTAAACTCACCCGAACGCATCGCCACGCCGCTGCGCCGCACCGGCCCCAAGGGCTCTGGCCAGTTCAAGCCCATCACCTGGGATCAGGCGCTCGACGAGATCGCCGGCCAGTGGAAGAAAATCATCGATGAGAGCGGGCCCGAAGCCATCCTGGGCTACGCCTACTCCGCCCATCAGGGCCTGATGAACCGCGGGCTGGTGAACGGCCTGTTCCATGCGCTCGGGACCTCGCGCCTTCAGGCCGGCACGGTCTGCGACACCTGCTGCGAGACGGCCTGGGAAGTGACGGTCGGCCCGGTGGGCGGCGCCGATCCCGAATCGGTCGTGCATTCCGACATGGTGATCTCGTGGGGCGCCGACCTCGCGGCCACCAACGTGCATTTCTGGGCGCTTGCCGAAGCGCAGCGCAAGAAGACCGGCATGCCGATCGTCGTGATCGATCCGCGCCGCACGCGCAGCGCCAAGGCCGCCGACCTCTATCTGCCGATCCGGATCGGCACCGATGCGGCGCTGGCCCTCGGCGTCATGCACATCCTCGTGCGCGACGGCCTCGCCAACCGCGACTACATCGCCAAACACACGCTGGGCTTCGACAAGGTCGAGGCCGACGTGCTGCCGAAGTTCACGCCGGCGCGCACAGCCGAGATCACCGGTCTTTCCGTCGCCGACATCGAGAAGCTTGCGGCGATGTACGGCAAGGCCAGGGCCGCCCTGATCCGCCTCGGCGAGGGCATGACCCGCCTCACCCATGGCGGCCAGGCGTTGCGCACCGTGGCACTGCTGCCGGGTGTTTCGGGCCACTACGGCGTGAAGGGCGGCGGCGCGCTGCTGCTCACGGCCGCCTCGTGCGACCTCAACTATGCCGCCGTGCGCAAGCCGTCCGGCCCGGCGACAGCGCGCATGGTGAACCATCTGCGCCTCGGTGAAGAGCTCCTGAACATGAAGGATCCGCCGATCCGCGCGCTGTTCATCGCTGCCAACAATCCCGTCGTGACCTGCCCCGAGGTGCACAAGGTCCAGAAGGGCCTGATGCGGGAGGACCTGTTCACCGTCGTGCACGACCCGTTCATGACCGACACGGCGCGCTACGCCGACATCGTCCTGCCGGCGGCCAATTATCTCGAGACCGACGATCTCTATCGTGCCTATGGCGCCTACTGGATGCAGTGGGGCCAGAAGGCAGTAGAGCCGGCCGGCGAAGCACGTTCCAACTTCCATGTCGCGCAGGCGCTGGCGCAGCGCATGGGAATCACCGACAGGATCTTCAGCCTGTCGCCGCGCGAGGCCGCCGAGGAGTTCTTCAAGGGCTCGACCGGCCCCGCCTCGAAGGTCGACCGCAACGAGTTGTTCGCCGGCGTGCCACTCAACATCAAGCACGACTGGGACGGCCAGCCCTTCAAGACGCCGTCGGGCAAGCTCGAATTCTACTCCGAGCAGTTGGCCAAACAGGGCCTGCCACCCATGCCCGATTGGGAAGCCGATCCGATCGAGGCCCAGGAAGCCGCGAAGTGGCCTCTCCGCCTGCTGACGGCGCCGGGCTACTTCCAGGCCCACACCGCCTTCTCCGGCGTCGGCTTCCTGCGCGAGCGCGAAGGCAAGCCCTTCTGCATCCTGCATCCCGAGGATGCCGCAAGGCGTGGCTTGAAGGACGGTGACCGAGTTCGCCTGTTCAACGACCGTGGCGAGATCGGCCTGATGCTCAGGGTCACCGACGAGGTCCAGCCGGGCGTCCTGCTCGTGCCCGGCCAGCGCCCCGTGGGCGAGGCCGTGTCCGGCACGATCAACATGCTCTGCTCGGACCGCTACACCGACATGGGCGAAGGTGCGACCTACCAGAGCACGTGGCTCGAAGTGGCGCCCTGGAAGGAAACGGCAGCAGCCTGATCGCCGCCCGCCTCCTCCGGAATCACAAGTCGAGCCGCATCAGCGGCTCGATCGCTTCACCCCGCCGCAGTGCACGCAACGCAGCGGTGTCGGTATAGACACGCTCCTCGGCGATGCGGCCCTCGCGCAGCCGGAATTTGTCGACGCCACGCGTGTCGAGGCGCTGTCCCGCAACGATCCGCGTCGTCTGCCACTCTATCACCACGACGTCACCGCGGGATGTCCAATCGAGAAGCTGCCAGACGAGATCGGGTGCGCTGTTGCGCACGAGGTCCGTGAGCTGGCCGAACTCCTCGCCCCGCACCGGCCGGTCGTAGAGCGGCGAGTGCAGCACCCCGTCCGGATGCCATAAGGCGAGGAATGCCTTGCCATCGCGTGATGCCCACGCGGCAGCGAAGCGGGTCACGAACTCCTGCACGTCCTGATCGGTCATGGCGCCCCTTTCGGTTGACGGGGGAACGCTATGCGATACCGGCCGGCTGGTCTGGCGAAGTTCGGACTCTACGTGTTTCGGTTCATTCGCCGGAAAGAATGAACCGATGCTGCGTGCGCTCGCGCCTGGCAAGCTTCGGCAGCGCCTGACCCACGATCAGCGCCTTGAAGTGCGGCGTCTCCTGATGCGAGACGAAGCCCGCCTCGTCATGGAACACTTCGTAGAAGAAGAACTTGTCGGGTTCCGCGATCGAGCGGTGGATCTGGAACGCATGCACCCAAGGTTCGCGCTGGGCCTGTGGCAGGTATTCACGAACGATGGCGGCGACGGCATCGGCCTCTCCGGGCTTCGTTTCCCAGAATGCCGTGACGATGAGCCCATCCTTCAGGGAATGCAGATCGACCATATGTTTCTCCCTCGGTTGCTGACGGGAGGGTTCTAGATTGGCAAATGGCGCCGTCGTTTCGGCCGGGGTCGAAGCGACCGCTCGCCTACTTCACCATCTCCTGCGCCGCGACCCTGATACGGCCGGTGCGACGCGCCTTGTCGAGCGCATCGTGGTCCTCGTCGGTCTGCTTTGCATAGGCCATCGCGAACTTGCCGATGGCTTCGTCGAGCGTTTCGCTATTGCCGCAGTAGCCCGCGATCATCGCCGGATCGCCCGACTTGGCGTGCGCAAGCGCCAGGGCCCAGCCGCACAGGGTGCAGTATTCGACGAAGCCGTCGATGTTCGCCGGGTCGCTCTCGTTGAACTTCACGCTGCCCTTCATGTCGGCGAGCTGGCGGACGTAGAAATCCTTGCCGTCCACCTTGCCCCAGCCGAGGAAGATGTCCGGCGAGCCCTGGGCCAGGCGCTGACCGACGACCACCCGCCGCCCCTGGTTCTCGAAGCTGAGCTGGTGATCGACATAGGGCGCGAGGACCGATTGCTGCGCCTGCTTCACCTGCAGGAACAGGGGATCGTCCGAATCGACGCCCTGCAGCAGCACCACCCAGCAGCCCGTGCCGACGCTGCCGACACCCACGACCTTGCGCGCCGAATCGACGATGCGGTAGCGCGAAAGCAGCACGCGCCGGTCGATGGTAATCGACTGGACGTAGTCCCGAAGCATGTCGTTCAGCGCAACGTTGGCCGGCGTTCCTGACACCGTATGCGTTTCACGCACGAT
Organism: Reyranella humidisoli; assembly: GCF_019039055.1. NCBI lineage: Bacteria > Pseudomonadati > Pseudomonadota > Alphaproteobacteria > Hyphomicrobiales > Reyranellaceae > Reyranella > Reyranella humidisoli. The sequence goes on along the minus strand of NZ_JAHOPB010000001.1, from coordinate 3,561,484 downwards.
CAGCGGCACTTCCTCGATGATGCGATGCTCGCCACCGACCTGTTCGGTCAGCTTCTCGAGCACGCTGACATGGCCCTTGGCGCGTGCCTTGTCCATCATCCGCTCGGCGCCCCGTCGCGCCCGCGGCGACAAGGTGTCGAGGACCGCCCGCTCGTCGATGCGGTCGTACCAGATCTGCAAAAAGCCCATGTCGGCGTAACGGCGCATCCGCTTGCGATAGGAGCGCACGATCGCGTGGGCCGCTTCTTCGGCTTCGACGCGATCGCCGCCCATGAAACGCACGGCGACGGCGGCGCTGGCGGCCAGGCGCTTCAGGTCCCATTCCCAGGGACCCGGATGGACCTCGTCGAAATCGTTGATGGCGAAGATCAGATTCCGCTCGGCCGAGGCGAAGACCCCGAAATTCGAGACATGCATGTCGCCGCAGGCGCCGACACCCATCCCCGTCACCGGCGTATTCGATAGGTCCGCCGTCATCACCGCCGCCGAACCGCGCAGGAAGGCAAAGGGTGAGGCCAGCATCCGCGCAAAGCGCACCGGCACCAGCTTCTGGACACGCGACACGTTCTGCTCTTCCAGGATGGCGACCGGGTCGGGCCGGTTCGCCGCCTTCTCGAACGTGGCGTGGGAGGTTCGCGGCACCTGCGTGCGCAGCGCCTTGCCGGCCTGCAGCCGCTCCGCGACCGTCGCCCGGGGCGCCGTGAAGCTCTCCAACAATTCCATGTTCTCGGTCGCGGCATTCATGCGCGCGAAGGTGCGGTCGACGTTCGCGTCGATCTTAACCAATGTCATGTCTTTCCCCGCTCTCGGTCGCCATTCAACGTCGGTGGCCTGCCGCGGTCAAAGCAATTGCCCGCGAGGAACGCCGTGTCGGCCCTATCGGCCCCTCGTCCGCTTCAGTGTTCCCATGCCGTCCCCGTCCAGATTCTCGAGGGTGATTTGCGAGGCCCGCCCATCGGGCCCGATCTGGAAGGTGACGCCGACCATCCAGCCCGGGCTCTCGGCAAAGGGCGCATAGAGGAAGAGATCGCGGTTGAAATGCTTCAAGGGAAAGCGCTTGCCGGCAGGCCCCAGCGCGACCGACAGGGCACCCCCTGACTCGGTGACCCTGATGTCGCCGACATAGTCGTTGTTGTAGAAGCCCGTATAGGCTTGCAACGGCATCGGGGGCGACGGCATGGCCGGCGGCGAGGCATAAGGGGCCATCGCCTGCTTCTGCGCACCGGCACCGAAACTCTCGTCGTAGATCCCGTTCCAGTGCGCGATCCAGTCGCGGGAGGGCTTGCCGGCGTAGACCTCGTCGAGGAATGTCGCCGCGAGCCCTTCCGGCACACCGGTGGGAAAGGCGTTGCTCAGGATGACGATGCCGAGCTTCTCCGCGGGCAGCATATGGACGAGCGTGCGGGCGCCGGCGCTGAAGGCCCCCGCATGACTCCATTCTACGCCGCGGTCGCGGAAGTCGACATTCCAGCCCATGCCGTAGAAGCCGGTCATGCCCGTCTTCGGATCGGTGCTGCGCACGATGGTCGGCTGCCGCGTCTGCTCGATAGCGGCCTCCTTGATGATCGGCCGGCCGGCGTAGCGACCGTTGCCCAGTTCGAGCCGCAGCCACTGCGCCATGTCGCGGGCATTCGAACTCGCGCCGCCGGCCGGGGATTGCGCATCGGCATTTCGTTTCACGAGCGGCGTCCATTTTCCGTCGACCCGGACATGCAGCGACGAGCGGTTGGGCTGGAGCAGGAAGTCGCGCGCGCGCGAGCTGGTCGATTGCATGCCGAGCGGCCGGTAGACCTTCTCTTCCGCGAGAGCCTCCCAGCCCTTGCCGGTTGGCCGGGTGGCTGCGATCGCGCCCGCGGTGAAGCCGAAATTGCTGTAGGCATAGCTCGCCCGGAAGCTGCCGCCCGGCTTCGTGTAGCGGACGCGCTTCAGGATCTCCTCCCGGCTGAAGCCGAGATCCTCGATGTCGTTTCCGGCATTGGCCGCCAGGCCACTGCGATGAGAGAGCAGGTCGCGAATCGTGACCTGGGCGGTGGGATAGGCATCGGGCAGCGCGAAATCGGGGTCGAGATCGCGAATCCGCGTGTCCCATGTCACGACACCATCGCTGACGAGGGCGGCGACGACCGTGGCCGCCAGCGGCTTCGAGACCGAGGCCAGCTGAAACACCGTATCGGCGCTCACCGTCTCGGCCTGCCCCGTCTCGCGCACGCCATAGCCTTCGACGAAAACAACCTCGTCGCGATAGACAATGCCGATGGACAGGCCCGGAACCTCGCCCCGGGCCACGACCTGCCTGGCCAGCTCCCGCAGCTTCGGCAGGGCCGCCGTGACCTTTTCCTTAGTGACGGTCTGCGCCTCGGCGCCGAAGGAGCCAAGCAAGACGAACATCAGGGAAAGAAGGAGCCTCATATTTTTTGTTCCCTTTCTGTCACGACCTGCTTCTTACCATCGGAGCGGCCGGCGAGGAGCGCCAACCGTACGCCGGCAACCGCAGCGATCAGTGCAACCGGCACGAAACTCACCGGCACCCAGAAGGCCGCGCTCTCGATACCTTGTGTGCTGAGGCCGCGCGAGAGGCCCGCAAGGGTGGCGACGATGCCGGCTGCGGCGGCCCCCAGCGCGAAGCCGGTCTGTTGCACGGTGGCAACCGCGGACGCGGCAAGGGCACCCTCGCCCTGACGGGCGCCGCCCATCAATCTCTGGACGCCGAAGCCCCAGCAGGTGCCGATGCCCAGCCCGACCAGGGCGATCAATACGGGCAGCACCAGCACCGGCTTCGTCGCCATGAGAAGCGCGACACCGCCGAGGCCGACGGCCATCGCCAGCGGGCCGATGACGAGCATCCGGCCCGCCGCATGCGGCGACCAGCCCGAGACGAGGATCGAAGACACCGTCCAGCCCATCGACGCGCCCGCAACCGCATAGCCCGCCGCCAGCGGGTCGAAGCCATGCAGGCCCTGCAGGAAGATCGGCACGAAGATCGAGAGCGGACTGTAAGCGATCGAGACCAGCAGCGCGAACGTCATCGCCACGCCCGTCACCGAGCGCGGCGAGAAGGCATCGCTCGGGAAGAGCGGCGCCGTCGACCGCCGGTCGAGCAGGATCATCGCGATCAGCAGCACGACGGCCGCGAGGAAGAGGCCGAGCTTGGCGAGCGGCAGGGACACGACACTAGCCGTCGACATGACGGCGATCGCCAGACAGATCAGCGCGACCCTGCCGAAGGGCACGATGCGCACCGGGCCGCCCTTCTCTGCCCGCGCCCGCGGCAAGGATCGCGCCGCGACAACCGCCAGCAGCGCCGCGAGGATGGTCACGGCGTAGAAGGCGCCGCGCCAGTTTCCCCAGGTCGCGAAGGCCCCGCCGACCATGGGGCCGACCAGGACCGACATGCTCCACGCACCGGAGAGCAGCGCAGCGACGCGGGGCCACATCGGCTCGGGAAAGGCGTTGCCCACCAGCACATAGGCCATGGCCGAGAGCACGCCGCCCCCGAAGCCCTGCACGAAGCGACCGGCCACCACGACGCCCATCGAAGGCGCTACCGCGCAGACGAGCGCCCCGATGCCGAAGACCACCGCGCCGGCACAGAAGGCCGTGCGCGCGCCCAGCCGCGCGGTCAGGTGTCCCGTGCAGGTCGCCGCGACGATCGACGAGGCGAGGAAGGCCGTGGTCGGCCAGCTCATCATGGCTGTGCCGCCGACATCCTCGACGATGCTGGGCAGCACCGTCGCCAGCATCAGCACGTTCATCGAGTGCAGGAGGACGCCACCCACCAGCGCCACCAGGAGCGGCACCCATTGCGGCTTCAGGAGCGCCGACCAACCGACCGTTACAGACATCGCCGCGACTGATCATTTTCCGGCGTCGCGGTCAAACGATGGCCACGAGCGGCGTCCGGCTATCGCGTCCGAAAACCGCGAGCGTCTTGCGGAGGTGCGTGGGAATATCCGGCCATGGAATTGCTCGACCGCAGCACCTACTACCGCGCGTTCCAGAGTCACGACGCGCGTTTCGACGGCCGCGTGTTCGTCGGCGTGACCTCGACCGGTATCTACTGCCGGCCGGTCTGCCCCGCGCGTCCGCCGAAGTTCGAGAATTGCCGCTTCTTCGCGTCGGCAGCGGCGGCGCAGGACGCAGGCTTTCGCCCCTGCCTTCGCTGCCGCCCCGAGATCGCGCCCGACCTGCCCTCCTGGCGCGGCACTGCCAGCACCGTGAACCGCGCGCTGCACCTGATCGCCGAGGGGGCGCTCGACGAAGACGAAGCCGGTGTCGAGACGCTCGCCGAACGGCTGGGCGTCGGCGGCCGCCAGCTTCGCCGACTGTTCCAGCGTCATCTGGGCGCCTCTCCCGTCGCCGTGGCGCAGACCCGACGCGTCCTGTTCGCCAAGCAGCTTCTGCACGACACACGCCTCCCAATGGCCGAGGTCGCACTGGCTTCCGGCTTTGGCAGCGTCAGGCGCTTCAACGAGACCTTTCGCGCGCTGTTCGACCGGCCCCCCAGCGCGCTGCGCCGCAAGAATGGCGGCGATACTTCGGCACGCGACGGCGTCACATTGATGCTTGCCTACCGCCCGCCCTACGACTGGCCGGGCATGCTCGCCGCGCTCGAAGCCCGCGCGCTTCCCGGCCTGGAAAAGGTCGAGAAGGATACATGGCACCGTCGCCTCGATCTTGAGGGGCTCCGGGGCAGCGTCGCGGTTTCTCATCGACCGGAACGCAGCGCCGTAGCCGTGACGATCCGTGTTCCATCGGTGAAGACCCTGCCGGCCATCGTCGCGCGCGTGCGGCGCGTGTTCGACCTCGGCGCCGACATCGCGACCATCGGCGGACACCTCGCCCGGGACCCGGCGCTGGCGCCGCTGATCGCGCGCCGGCCGGGCCTGCGCGCACCGGGCGACTGGGAGCAGGACCCACGCTGCGCTCCGGTCGACGAGGAGGCACCAGCCGCCTGGCGCCCCTGGCACGCCTATGCCGCCCAGCACCTCCTCATGGCCCGCGCGGTGCAGGCGCATGGCTGAGCTGCTCGAATTCAGCATCGATCGGCTGCCGACTCCGGTCGGTGAACTGCAGATCGTTGCCGACGACCAGGGCAACCTGCGGACCATAGACTGGACAGAACACGAGGCACGCATGCGCCTTCTGCTCGACCGCTACTATGGCAAGGGCCGCTATACGCTCCGTCCCTCTCTCGATCCCGGTGGGCTGACCGCGGCGATGCGCGACTATTTCAGCGGCAATGTCGCCGTCATCGACACACTTCCGGTGAAAACCACCGGCACACCTTTCCAGAGAAGCGTATGGCAGGCGCTGCGCACGATCCCGCACGGCACGACCATCACCTATGCCCAGCTGGCCGCGCGCATCGGCAGCCCCAAGGCGATTCGCGCGGCCGGACTCGCCAACGGCCAAAACCCAATCAGCATCGTGGTGCCCTGTCACCGTGTCATCGGCAGCAATGGCACATTGACGGGCTATGGCGGTGGCCTGCCCCGCAAGAAATGGCTGCTGGAGCACGAAGGCGCGCTGTAGGCCTCAGCGTCGGAAGTTCGCCGGCGCCGTCACATTGGCATACTCGAAGCGCACCTTGTGCAGCCCCTTGCCGGCACCTTGCACGTCCGTCTGCTGGCGCACAGGAAGTCCGTCGGCGCCGATCCAGATCTCCGATTCGGTGGGGCCCTGCGCACCGGTCGTCTTGACGCTGTAGAGGGTCGCTTCCTTGCCGTCGAAGGTGTCGACGCGCATGCGCGTGCAGGTGTGCGAGGCCTTCTGCATCGCCTGGCGAGAGTCGCTCACCGCCTTGCGGGCATCATAGGGCTTGGCGATCCACTCTCTGCCTGCGCGCATGTAGAGCGTATCTCCCAGCCGAATGATCTCGCCCCTCAACGGCTTTCCCGGCGCCTCCGGGCTTTCGATGGTGATGACCTGCCGCACGGGAACGCCCGCCTGCTTGACGACAGCATCGAGCACCGCCTGGCAGGCCGCATCGTCAGCCCGCGCGAAGCCGGTCGGCAGACCGATCGCAGCCGATAGAACGAGGATTGAAAGTCCGCGGCCGGCATCCGTCATGGCGTCCTCCTGCTTCGGGGGAGATAGGCCACGGCGACGCCTGCGACAACCGTCAATCCAGCGAGATGCCGGTCTCGGCCGCCACGACCTTCCACTGTCGCACCTCGCCGTCGAGGAAACGCGCCATCTCCGCGCTGCCCTGCGGCATGGGGTCCAGAAAGGCAGCGTCGAACTTCTCCTTCACGTCCGGCAGGAGCAGGACGCGGGATATGTCCGCGGCGAGCTTGCTCGTCACGTTCGAAGGGGTACCGGCCGGTGCCAGGAAGCCGTACCAGTTGTAGACGACCACTCCGGGCGCGCTTTCGGCATAGGTCTGTACGTCCGGCAGGCGCGGATGACGCTGCGCCGTGGCGATCGCCAGCGCCTTCAGCTTGCCCGACTGGAGATGCGGCATGACCGGTGCCATCGCGTTCATCACCAGCGGAATCTGGCCATTGATCGCGTCGTTGAGCGCCGGCCCGCCACCCTTGTAAGGCACATGCACGAGATCGAAGCCGACCTTGGTGCGCAGGAGTTCGTAGGTGAGATGCGGGCCACTGCCCTGCCCCGGCGTGCCGACGGCAATCTTCTGGAGCTGGTCGAGGGGCATCGCGAGCAGTTCCTTCAGCGAGTTTACCGGAAACGACGGATTTGCGACCAGGACCTGCGGCGAGGCGGCGACCAGCGTCACCGGCACGAAGTTCTTCACCGGATCGTAGCGTGCCTTGGAATAGACCGCCGGATTGATGCCGTGCGCCACGTCGGCATAGAGCAGCGTGTAGCCGTCGGCGGGCGCCCGCGCGACGATCTCCGTGCCCAGCATGCCGGCAGCGCCAGGCTTGTTGTCGACGATCAGGTTATAGCCGCCGAGTTCCTGGAGCTTCTGCGCCACCAGTCGGCCGGTGAAGTCCGAGCCGCCGCCGGGCGCGTAGGGCACGACGAGGCGAATAGTCTGAGAGGGATACGCCGCCTGCGCGCTGGCGGACGATGTAGTGAGACCGGCGACCGCGCCGGAGACCAGGAAGCTGCGTCGGGAAAGGTCTGTCATGGCTTGGAGACCATACACACTTCATGCCAGACCAGTCCCGCCGGTGGTTTCAATACGCTGCGAAAATCCGGGCGACCTCGGCGGGATCCGATGTGCGGGTGAGAGCCAGGGCGAGCAGCAGCCGCGCCTTCTGCGGGTTGAGGTTGTCGGCCGCCAGCACGCCGGCATCCGTGAGCTTCTTGCTGCGATGGATGCGCCCCGAGCCGGCGCGCGAGGACTGCACGACGACGATGCCCTGCTTCACCGCCTCCTCCATGGCCGCGAGGTCGGCGGCCGGCGGCATGCCCGGCGCGAAGCCCGCGGAGACAAGCCCCTTCGCGCCGGCGGCGATGAAGGCGCGCATGGCGCTGCCGTCGGAGCCCGCATAGGCATAGGCGATGTCGACCCGCGGCAGGGCATCGAGGCCGGCGATGTCGAACTCGGTGTCGGGCATGTGCCGCCGCTCGGGCTTGCGATAGTAGGCGATGCGGTCGCCGTCGGCATGACCCAGGATGCCGAAATCGGGCGTGCGGAAGGTCTGCATGCGCCAGTTCGAGGTCTTGGTGACCTCGCGCGCCGCTTGGATCTCGTCGTTCAGCAGCACCAGTACGCCCCTGCCCCGGCTGTCGGGACTGGCCGCCGTGCGCACGCCGTTCACGAGATTGATCGCGGCATCGGTCGACAGGCCCGAGGCCGGCCGCTGCGAACCGATCAGCACCACCGGCACGTCGATCTTGAGCACCAGGTTCAGGACCCAGGCCGTCTCCTCGAGCGTCGCCGTGCCGTGGCCGATCACGATGCCGGCGAGATCGGGATGCTCGGCGACGGTGCGATGACACAGCGCCGCGAGCTCCTTCCATTCGGCGAAGTAGATTTCGGGGCTCGGCACGTTGCGGAAATCGACCGGGATCACCTCGGCGATCTCGTTCACGACCGGGAAGCGCTCGACGATCTGGCTGGCATGCATCCGCTTGTCGTGGATGCCGTAGTCCTGCAGCTCGAGCGGATGGACGCCCAGCGAGGAGATGGTGCCGCCCGTGCCGATGAAGGCCACCTTGGGCCGGTTGCTGCTGCTCACGCGATGCTCCTGCGCTGTTCGTGGACTCGGCGGAGGACGCAAGATCGATGCCGCCGCGATGTCGCCGGGCGGCGACATCGCGCGCAGCGAACGAGGCGAAGCGCCTAGCCCTTGGCCGCGACCTTGTCCTGGGTCTTCAGGTCGAAGTCGCTGGCATCGTGGCGCTCATGGAGCTGGGCCGCGGGATCGCCCTGCAGGCGATTGACGATGCGGCCGCGGCGAACCGCCGGACGCGCGCCGATTTCGTCGGCCCAGCGCTGGACGTTCTTATATTCGTGCACCGACAGGAACTCGCCCGCGCCGTAGAGCAGGCCCTTGGCCAGCCCGCCGTACCACGGCCACACCGCGATGTCGGCGATCGTGTAGTCGTCGCCGCCGAGGAACTTGGCTTCGGCCAGGCGCCGGTCGAGCACATCGAGCTGGCGCTTGGTCTCCATGGCGAAGCGGTCGATCGCATATTCGATCTTGGTCGGCGCATAGGCATAGAAGTGACCGAAGCCGCCGCCCAGATAGGGCGCGCTGCCCATCTGCCAGAACAGCCACGACAGGCACTCCGCCCGCTTGGCGCTGTCGGTCGGCACCAGGGCGCCGAACTTCTCGGCGAGATAGAGCAGGATCGCACCCGACTCGAACACCCGCACCGGCTTGGGGCCGCTGCGATCGACCAGGGCGGGAATCTTCGAGTTCGGGTTGGCGGCGACGAAGCCGCTGCCGAACTGGTCGCCCTCGCCGATCTTGATCAGCCAGGCGTCGTACTCGGCGCCCTTGTGGCCGAGCGCCAACAGCTCCTCGAGCATGATGGTGACCTTCTGGCCGTTCGGCGTGCCCAGCGAATAGAGCTGCAGCGGATGCTTGCCGACGGGAAGCTCCTTCTCGCTGGTCGGCCCGGCGATCGGCCGGTTGATGTTGGCGAACCGGCCGCCGCTCGCCTTGTTCCAGGTCCAGACCTTGGGCGGCGTGTAGTCGGATGCGTTGCTCATGCTTCTTCTATCCTCTGATGGGGCTTCATCGATGAGGCATACTATCCGGCCCGCGCGGTTCCCGCTCGCCCCGGCTGGAGGAATCGGCGACGGATTCCTCATCGGCGGCCGCACGAATTCTCGTGCGACCCGCCCGCAGCCCGACTTCCTCAGTCGGACTCGCCCATGAGGTCCGCCAGCTCATAGAGCGGCCGGATCTCGATCTCGCTGGGTCCGGGCATCGGGTTGGGGCAGCGCTTCACCCAGGCCACCGCCTCGTCCATGTCCTTGACGTCCCACAGCCAGAAGCCCGCGATCTGCTCCCCAGCCGGCGCGAACGGCCCCTGCCTCACCGTGCGGCCGGCGCCCTCGAAGGCCACCCGCCGGCCCTCGGACGTAGGCTTCAGCCCATCGCCGTCGCGCAGGATGCCGGCCTTCTGAAGCTCCTCGTTGAACTTCCCCATGGCCTCCATCAGCGCCATGGTATCCGGAGAACGGACGAATCCCTTCTCGCTGTCCGCGGTCGCCTTCACGATCACCATCACACGCATGTCTGTCTCCTTGTTGGAGCCGACTTCATCGGCCTTGTGATGGAACGACGAACGAGACTCGCCGGAGCCGACACGTCCCCGGAATTTTTATGCCTCCCCGAAGCCCGCCAGGAGCAGCACTTCGCGGAGTTCCGCGTCCGGTGCGTGCGAAAGCCCGTAAAGCTCGGCGTAGGGATTGCCACGCAACCCCAGCGCCGCCGCGAAAGCCGGCTCGGTCTTGGCGCCACCCTACCGCAAGACCACGACCCGCTCGCGAAGCGCATCGCCGCCCAGTGCCAGCAGCCGCCCTTCGACAAGGAAGTGCCGCCAGCCTTCCTGCCGATCGACCTCTACAGGGCTGGCAAATACTTCCACCGGTCAGCCGTCGATGGCGAAAGTCGCGACGAGCGGCCGGCCTGCCGCTGTCCATCGCCATAGGTTGAGGGCGCAAAGTCGCTCGCGCCTTCGCCACAGGTGCTCTGCCACGTCATCGGGCTCCGGCGCGTGACAGAGGATGTCGATGTCGCTGCCGGCAATCGAAACCCCGAGCGGCAGGGTGCCGGCGATTCTTGGATCGAAGCCGGCCAGGAGATCCAGCACGCCGCTGGCGGTCAGCGCCTCCCGCCAGCCCGGCATCAGCCCGGATGCAGGCCCGGCGCTTCCTGGCCGGTGCTGGCGACGTACTCCGTGTAGCCGCCGCCATACTGATGCACGCCTTCCGGCGTCAGTTCGAGGACGCGGTTGGAGAGCGCGGCGAGGAAGTGGCGGTCGTGGGAGACGAACAGCATCGTGCCCTCGAACTGCGCGAGCGCTGCGACCAGCATCTCCTTGGTCGCCATGTCGAGATGGTTGGTGGGCTCGTCGAGCACCAGGAAGTTCGGCGGATCGAACAGCATCTTGGCCATGACCAGGCGCGCCTTCTCGCCGCCGGACAGGACGCGGCAGGGCTTCTCGACATCGTCGCCGGAGAAGCCGAAGCAGCCGGCCAGCGATTTCAGCGCACCGGTGCCCGCCTGCGGGAACGAATGGTCCAGCGATTCGAAGACCGTGTCGTCGCCGTCCAGCAGGTCCATCGAGTGCTGGGCGAAGTAGCCCATCTTGACGCTGGCGCCGACGGTCACGCTGCCGTCGTCGGGCTCGGTCGCGCCGGCCACCAGCTTCAGCAAGGTCGACTTGCCGGCACCATTGGCGCCCAGCACGCACCAGCGCTCCTGGCGGCGCAGCCTGAGGTCGAGCCCCTGGTAGATCGGCTGCGTGCCGTAGCCCTTGTGGACGCCGCGGAAGCTCACCACGTCCTCGCCCGAGCGCGGTGGCGCGCGGAACTCGAACCTCACCGACTGGCGGCGCCGCGGCGGCTCGACCTTCTCGATCTTGTCGAGCTTCTTCACCCGGCTCTGCACCTGGGCGGCGTGCGACGCGCGCGCCTTGAAGCGCTCGATGAACTTCATCTCCTTGGCCAGCATCGCCTGCTGGCGCTCGAACTGCGCCTGCCGCTGCTTCTCGCCCAGTGCGCGCTGAACCTCGTAGAAGTCGAAGTTGCCCGAATAGGTGATGAGCGTGCCGCCGTCGATCTCGATGATCTTGCCGACGATGCGGTTCATGAACTCGCGGTCGTGGCTCGTCATCAGCAGCGCGCCATCGTATTTCTTGAGGAAGTCCTCCAGCCAGATCAGGCTTTCGAGATCGAGATGGTTGGAGGGCTCGTCGAGCAACATGCCGTCGGGTCGCATCAGCAGGATGCGGGCCAGCGCCACCCTCATCTTCCAGCCGCCGGACAGCAGACCGACATCGCCGTCCATGCGCTCCTGGCTGAACGAAAGCCCCGCCAGCACCTCGCGCGCGCGGGCGTCGAGCGCGTAGCCGTCCAGCTCCTCGAAGCGGCCCTGCACCTCGCCATAGCGCTCGACCAGCGCATCCATGTTGTCGGCCTGCTCGGGATCGGCCATCGCTGCCTCGAGCTGGGCGATCTCGACCGCCAGCGCACTCACCGGCCCGACGCCGTCCATGACCGCCGCGACGGCGCTCATGCCCGACATCTCGCCGACATCCTGACTGAAATAGCCGATGGTCATGCCGGCATCGATCGTCACCTGGCCGTCATCGGGCTGTTCCTGGCCGGAGATCATCCGGAACAGCGTGGTCTTGCCGGCGCCGTTGGGTCCGACCAGCCCTGCCTTCTCCCCCTTCTGGAGGCCCATCGACGCATCGATGAACAGGATCTGGTGGCCGTTCTGCTTGCTGATGTTGTCGAGACGAATCATGGGGCACGTGCTGGCGGGAAAGCAGCCGCAATGCAAGCCGCAGGCCGATCGCGCTCTTGCGGCCGATTGTCCTCCGGAGGCCTGGAAAAGGCAGGAAAACGCCCAACCGGGCGCTGTTTCGATGCCCCCACGCCGATCATTGCCTTTACCGCTCCGGTGGTGCAACAAGACGGGCCAATTTCAGCATCAGATCAACCCAGCCGAACCCTAAAGCGGCGCACGGAGGTGCAACTATGTCGGATCTCGAAATCGTCTGGACGAAGGTCGATGAGGCCCCCGGTCTCGCGACCTATTCCCTGCTCCCGATCGTCGAGGCGTTCGTCGCGACCGCCGGCGTGAAGATGAAGCTGAAGGACATTTCGCTGACCGGCCGCATCATCGCCAACTTCCCCGACAAGCTGAAGCCCGAGCAGAAGATCGGCGACGAGCTGGCCGAACTCGGCAAGCTGGCGATGAAGCCGGAAGCCAACATCATCAAGCTGCCCAACATCTCCGCCTCGATCCCGCAGCTCAAGGCCGCGATCAAGGAGCTGCAGTCCAAGGGCTACGACATCCCCAACTATCCCGACAGCGACGCCACGCCGGCCGACAAGGAAATCCGCGCCCGCTACGGCAAGGTGCTGGGCAGCGCCGTGAACCCGGTCCTGCGCGAGGGCAATTCCGACCGCCGCGCCGCCGGCGCCGTGAAGCAGTATGCGCGCAAGCATCCGCACAAGATGGGCGCCTGGAGCAAGGATTCGAAGACCCGCGTAGCGACCATGTCGGGCGGCGACTTCTACGGCTCGGAGGTCGCGACCACCGTCGCGGCGCCGACCAATGCCCGCATCGAGCTGGCCGCCGCCGACGGCGCGGTCACAGTGCTGAAGCCGAAGATTCCGCTGAAGGCCGGCGAGATCATCGACTGCTCGGTGATGAGCGCCAAGGCGCTGAACGCCTTCTACGCCTCGGCGATCGAGATGGCGAAGAAGGACGGCGTCCTGTTCTCGCTGCACCTCAAGACGACCATGATGAAGATCTCCGATCCCATCCTGTTCGGCCACTGCGTGTCGGTGTTCTTCGCCGACGTCTTCGCCAAGCACGGCGCGACGTTCAAGAAGCTCGGCATCGATCCCGACAACGGCCTGGGCGACCTGCTCGCCCGCATCGAGAGCCTGCCGGAGGCCGAGAAGGCCGCGATCAAGGCCGACATCCAGGCCGAGTACGCGAAGCGCCCCGGCCTCGCGATGGTGAATTCCGACAAGGGCATCACCAATCTCCACGTGCCCAGCGACGTGATCATCGACGCCTCGATGCCGGCGATGATCCGCGAATCGGGCAAGATGTGGGGCGCCGACGGCAAGCTGCACGACGTCATCGCCGCCATTCCCGACCGCTGCTACTCGACGCTCTTCCAGGCCACGATCGAGGACTGCAAGGCGCACGGCGCCTTCGATCCCAAGACCATGGGCTCGGTGCCGAACGTCGGCCTGATGGCCCAGCAGGCCGAGGAATACGGCAGCCACGACAAGACCTTCGAACTCGCCGCGGCCGGCACCGTCCGCGTCGTGGCCGAGGACGGCAAGGTCCTGATGGAGCAGAAGGTGGAGGCCGGCGACGTCTTCCGCATGTGCCAGGTCAAGGACGAGCCGATCCAGGACTGGGTCAAGCTCGGCGTGCGCCGCGCGCGGCTCACCAACACCCCGGCGGTGTTCTGGCTCGACGCCAAACGCGCCCACGACGCGCAGCTGATCGCCAAGGTCGAAAAGTACCTCAAGAACGAGGACACCAAGGGTCTCGACATCCGCATCATGGCGCCGGTCGAGGCCATCAAATTCTCGCTCGAGCGCATCCGCAAGGGCCAGGACACGATCTCGGTCACCGGCAACGTGCTGCGCGACTACCTGACCGACCTGTTCCCGATCATGGAGCTGGGCACCTCGGCCAAGATGCTGTCGATCGTCCCGCTGCTGCAGGGCGGCGGCCTGTTCGAGACCGGCGCCGGCGGCTCGGCGCCCAAGCATGTCGAGCAGTTCCAGCAGGAAGGCTACCTGCGCTGGGATTCGCTGGGCGAGTTCCTGGCGCTGGGCGCGTCGCTGGAGCATCTGGCGCAGACCACCGGCAACGAGGACGTGAAGGTGCTGGCCGAGACGCTCGACGAGGCCAACGCCAAGATCCTCGAGGACAACCGCTCGCCTGCCCGCAAGGTCGGCGAGCTGGACAATCGCGGCAGCCATTTCTACCTGGCCAAGTACTGGGCCGAGGCGCTGGCCCGCCGCGACAACAGCACGTCCCTCTCCGCCCGCTTCAAGCCGCTGGCGAAGCTGCTGGAGGAGAACGAGGCCAAGATCGACGCCGAGCTGATCGCGGCGCAGGGCAAGCCGGTGGACACCGGCGGCTACTACCTGCCCGACCAGAAGAAGACCTCGGCCGGCATGCGCCCGAGCAAGACCCTGAACGACGCACTCGCCTCGCTCTAGGCGACGCAACGACTGACGACAAAGAAGCCGCCCCGGGCAACCGGGGCGGCTTTTTCGTGGCCGAGCAGCGAGAAACAACAATGACCTCATGACGAGGAGGCCGACCGGAAATCAACTGAATTGATTCAAATACTTACCTCATCCTGAGGAGCGCCGCGGAGCGGCGCGTCTCGAAGGATGGGCAAAGGTCGAGCTGGCTGAAACCATGGACAACGAAGACGGAGCGCACGTCTACATACTTCGCTGTTCAGACGGCAGCTACTATGTCGGCTCGGCGCGTCGTGGCCTGGAGCGGCGTCTTTCGGAGCACAACAACGGCACTTACGAAGGCTATACCGCCAAACGTCTTCCCGTGGTCATCGTTTGGTCGGAGCATTTTCTGAACATCACGGATGCAATCGCGGTCGAACGGCAAATCAAGGGCTGGTCGCGCGCCAAGAAGGAAGCCCTGATCAGAGGCGACTTCGGGGCCCTTCGGGCACATGCAAAACGAGGTGGCAAGTAACGGGGCGCGCACCTTGCCTGTTGCCCATCCTTCGAGACGCGCCGCTCCGTGGCGCTCCTCAGGATGAGGTAAATGCTTGAATCGTTGTAATTCATTCCCGGGTGGTTTGGGTCCGACCCTTGCGCCGCAGATCGCCCTTGCAGCGTTCCGAGCAGGTCTTCACCTGGTCCCAGTCCCGCGCCCACTTCTTGCGCCAGGCGAAGGGACGGCCGCAGGCGGCGCAGATCTTCTCGGGAAGGGTCGACTTGGTGTAGCGCTTCGCCATCACAGCCCCGCCAGGAACGAAGCCGCGCTGTCCGCGATCCGCGCCCGCTCCGCATCGGCGAACTTGTCGTAGGTGCGGACCATCTGCGCCATGCGGGGATTGCGCCCGATCCGCTCGCGGTGCCGCGCGATGAAATCCCAATAGAGGGCGTTGAAGGGACAGGCGCGCGGTCCCGTCCGCTGCTTCACCTCGTAGGCGCAGCCCCCGCAATAGTCCGACATGCGATCGATATAGGCGCCGCTCGCGGCATAGGGCTTGGACGCGAGCAGGCCGCCATCGGCGAACTGGCTCATGCCCACCGTGTTGGGCAGCTCGACCCATTCGTAGGCGTCGGCATAGACCGCGAGATACCATTCGTGCAGCTCGTGCGGATCGATCCCCGCCAGCAGCGCGAAGTTGCCGGTGATCATCAGCCGCTGGATATGGTGCGCGTAGGCCTGCTCGCGCGTCTGCGTCACCGCCGCCCGCACGCAGGCCATATCCGTCTCGCCCGTCCAGTAGAAGCCGGGCAGCTTCCGCGTATGGCCGAGGAAGTTGCTGCGCTCGTAGCCCGGCATCTTCAGCCAGTAGATCCCGCGGACATATTCGCGCCAGCCGATGATCTGGCGGATGAACCCTTCGGCCGCGTTCAGCGGCACCCGGCCGGCGCGCCACGCCGCCTCGACCTGCCGGCAGACCAGCAACGGATCGAGCAGGCCGCAGTTCAGGTAGGGCGCGATGACGGCGTGATAGAGGAACGGCTCGCCCGCCAGCATGGCGTCCTGGTAGTCGCCGAACTTCGGCAGCGCCGTCTCCACGAAGGCCGCGAACGCCGCCTCCGCGTCGGCCCGCGTGACGGCGAACCAGAACGGCTCCAGATCGCCGAAATGGTCACCGAAGCGCGCCTCGACCAGCGCCAGCACCTCGCGCGTGATCGCATCGGGCGCCACCCCGCGCGGCCGCGGCATGAACAGGTCGGCCCTGGCGGGCTTGCGGTTCTCCGCATCGAAGTTCCAGCGCCCGCCGGCCGGCTGATCGCCCTCCATCAGCAGCCCGGTGCGGCGGCGCATGTCGCGATAGAAATACTCCATGCGCAGCTGCTTGCGGCCTGCGCCCCAGGCGGCGAACGACGCGGGCGAACACAGGAAACGCTCGTCCGGCAGGATGTCCACCGGCAGCGAAAAGCGCGCCGCCCAGGACTCCTGCATCCGCCGCACCCGCCACTCGCCCGCTTCCGTGACCACAACCCGCTCCGGCCGGTGCTGCGCGATCGCCGCGTCGAGTTGCCCGGTGAACGACCCGCGATTGTCCGGATCGTCCAGGGTCACATAATCGACCGTCCAGCCCAGCCCGCGCAGCTCCGCCGCGAAATGGCGCATGGCCGAGAACAGGAAGGCGATCTTCTTCCTGTGATGCCGCACATAGCCCGCCTCGTCCCACAGTTCCGCCATGAGCACGCGGTCGCGCGCCGGATCGGCCCCAGCGAGGCTGGTGAGGGTCGGCGTGAGCTGGTCGCCGAGGACGAGGATGAGGCTGCGGATGGCGGGCATTGAGGAACTTTAGGCAGATACGGCCGTTGGCCCTGCCCGGTTCACTGATGGGTCGTCGTGAGGCCTCAAGGCGTCGTCAGCCCTGCCTTGAACAGGCCTTCGACATCGCCCAACTAACAGGTCACCCGGACGGCCCGCCGGCGCATTGGCAAAGAGGAAATCTCGAAAATGGCAGTGACGGGCCCGCTGGGCTGTTCTCCCCGGTCGCTTCGACGTGCGGTGCGGCCATGAGCGGCGGTCTCGTGGCGCTGCTCGACGACATCGCGTCCCTGGCGAAGATGGCCGCCGCCTCGATCGACGACATCGCCGGACAGTCGGCAAAGGCCGGCGTCAAGGCGGCCGGCGTGGTCATCGACGACACGGCCGTCACCCCACGCTACGTCACCGATTTCAGCCCGGCGCGCGAACTGCCGATCATCGGCCGGATCGCGCTCGGCTCGCTGCGCAACAAGCTCCTGATCCTCCTCCCCGCGGCCCTGGCCCTGAGCCTCCTGCTGCCCGGGGCGATCACGCCGCTTCTGATGATCGGCGGGGCGTACCTCTGCTACGAAGGCGCGGAGAAGCTCTACGAAGTCGTTTTCCCGCACGAGGCGCAGGCTCACGAGGCGACGATCGAGCCGGTCGCCCTCGATGCGCGGACCGTCGAGGATCAGAAGATCGCGAGCGCCATCAAGACCGACTTCATCCTCTCGGCCGAGATCATGGCGATCACGCTGGCCGCCCTGCCGGCGGACAGCTGGCTCAAACAGGCGATGATCCTCGCCGTCGTGGCCGTCGGCATCACGGCGGCGGTCTACGGCGCCGTGGCCCTGATCGTCAAAGCGGACGATTTCGGCCTGGCGCTGGCCCGGCTGTCGCCGGCCTCGGCGCTTGCCGCGCCGTTGCGCGTCACCGGCCGCGCGATCGTGCGGGCCATGCCGCATCTCCTGAAGGCGCTCGCGGCGATCGGCACGGCGGCGATGATCTGGGTCGGCGGCGGCATCATCCTGCACGGCCTCGACGCCTATGGCCTGGGCGGACCGACGCATCTGCTGCACGACGCCGGCACCGCCGTCGCGCGCGCCGTTCCCGTGGCCAAGCCGGTCGTCGCCTGGGCGGTGGAAGCCGCCGGCTTCGGCGTGGCCGGACTCGTCATCGGGCTGCTGGCGATCCCCTTGACCAGCCGCGTGCTGTCGCCGCTCTGGCGCCGGGTCAAACCGCTGGGCCGTCGGGTCCTGTCGCGAGGCCGGGCCTGACGGCGGCAAGCGATTCCCGTCGAGGCAAAATCCTTCCCAGGTGCTGAGCTGGTCGCCGAGGACGAGGATGAGGTTGCGGATGGAGACAAGCGGGTGCTGCGGGCTGATACGGCGGAAGGCCCTACCCGGTTCACACCGGAAAGGCGCCATCGACCTGGGTTATGCGTCCGAACGCGAGATCGTCGGGCTTGGACTCTTCCGCGTGTCGGACAATCCCTTCCGTGTGATGAGTAGCCGTTAGCGCTCGACGAGGCGTCCATGTGCTCGGCCTCCGCCCTCAGCCACACGACGGCCAGCGCGCTCACCGGCCCGCCGCCGTCCATCACCGCAGCGACCGCGCTCATGCCCGATATCTCGCCGACGTCCCGGCTGAAATAGCCAATGGTCATGCCGGGATCGATCGTTACTTGGCCGTCGTCGGCGTTCCTAGCCCGAAATCATGCGGAACAGCGTCGTCTTGCCGGCGCCATTGGACCCCGACCAGCCCCGCCTTCTCCCCCTCTGGAGCCCCATCGACGCGTCGATGAACAGGATCTGATGGCTATTCTGCCTGCTGATGTTATCGAGACGAATCATGGGGCGTTGCTGGTGGGAAAGAGGCGGCAAAGCAAGCCAAGGCCGTGTTACAGTATTGCGGCCGACTGTCCCCTCTACTCCTACTCGATCGCGCCGGCGGCTTAGTGCCTTCCGCGACCGATTGATCACCGCACCCGTTACATGGACGGTGGGAGACACCGTCTCGGTCCGAGCATTTCGACGTAGGTCCAGGAACTGAGCAGGAAGGTTAGAAGCGTCCGCAGGCTTCGGCACGTCGAAGAACATACAAACATGGCAAACTTCCCAGAACATATGGCGAAAACTGTGGATTTGGCTAAGCTTGGCAAAGGGTTTTAGGGCAGCAGGATCGATGGCGCGCGCCGAGTTAATGAAGAAGCTGTTCGCAAGCCGAGGGCGGGACGAAGAGTTCCGCACGGTGGCTGAGCAGATCATCAATGAGGAAGAGAGGAAGAACAATCGAGTATTGGCTCGATCGCTTCGCCGTTCGCTCGACGAGGGCCCCTCTCAGCCAGCGCGGCCGAAAGCGTTGGCGCCGCTCATTCCATTTCCTGAAGCAGCCGCCGATTTCATTGAGCGCATTGAGCCCACGCGTAACCGACAAGACATCATTCTCTCTCGCGAGAATGTCCGCATCTTTCTGGGCCTTCTCCGCGAGTTTCAAAGCGGCGACAGTATCCGCCGACGCGGCCTGCCAGTCCGATCGAAGCTCCTGTTCTGCGGTCCTCCGGGCTGTGGAAAGACGTTGTGCGCGGAACTCTTCGCGAGCGAACTCGGTTTGCCGCTCTTCATCGTGAAGCTTGATCGGATCATCTCCTCGTATCTGGGCGAGACAGCAACCAATATCCGCAAGCTGTTCGAATTCGCTCGCACCCAACCCTGTGTGCTCTTTTTCGACGAGTTCGATGCTCTGGCACGAGCCCGCGGTGAAGACGGTGAGCACAACGAACTGCGCCGTGTGGTGAACAGCTTGCTGATCTTTATCGATCGCGTTCATCCTAAGGGCTTCGTCGTTGCCGCCACAAACCTCGATCAGGCGCTTGATCCAGCTATCTGGCGGCGCTTCGACGAGGTTGTGTGGTTCGACCGACCTGATCGGCCCATGATCACACGCTTCCTACGGATGCGCTTCAAGAATGTGTTGCTGGAATTCGATCCGCATACGCATCTCTCTGCGTTGGATGGTTATGCCTATGCAGAGCTGGAACGGCTATGTTTGCAAGCAATCAAGACATCGATCATCGACAAGAGAAAGTCGGTCACGGAGAGGGACTTTGTGGCGGCAATTGCAGATGAACGCCGCCGCAAACGGCGGACATCGCGCATAGACACCATTTAGTTCCCTACTGACTATGCCACGATACGACCACTTACAGCTTGTCCGCTTACCAGAGCGTCTGCCTCGTCGAAAGACAGGTGGCGGTGGGCCACCGCCAAATCGTATTCCCGACAGACACAGTCAGCGCCTAAGCCAGGAGCTGGATCAGGCAGTGGCGATCCAACAGCGCCGACGACGCGCCGATACCGTCGACCCGGCGCTAATCCTGCGAGTTCAGATGAGTGGGCCGCTGCTCGAAGAGGAATGGAATAAAGTCGGTCTTACGCTCTTGTCGAGTGATGAGGATCGCACGCTCGTGTTGTTCTCCTCTTCCGATGAGTTGGCAGAATTTCGCCGTAAGCTTACTGCCTTCGGTGACGGTGCGCCTCCGGGTCAAATCAATCCCTCCTTTGCCGGCTTCATCGCGAACATCGAATCGATAGGGGAAGTGGCGCCACGCGACCGGATCGGCGTGCGAGCTCGCGAGGCCGGATTGGTGGACGTCGAGGATTTCCAACCCGGCACCGCCTATGTCATTGATATTGAGCTGTGGGACATCGGACGGCGAGAGCTGCGCGAGCGCAAGGTGGACGATATAGTCCGGTATGCAGAGGCGCGAGGGGCCCAGGAGCTCGACCGCCATGT
Organism: Reyranella humidisoli; assembly: GCF_019039055.1. Taxonomy (NCBI): domain Bacteria; kingdom Pseudomonadati; phylum Pseudomonadota; class Alphaproteobacteria; order Hyphomicrobiales; family Reyranellaceae; genus Reyranella; species Reyranella humidisoli. The sequence goes on along the minus strand of NZ_JAHOPB010000001.1, from coordinate 3,541,073 downwards.
CGGACCGAATCTTACCTTAGTCAGATTGCGTTGCGATGGCGCCGTCGCACGAACCCTTTTGACAATTGAAGAGGTCGCTGATCTCGATTTTCCCGCCGAGCCTGATGTCACCAGCGCGGAGCGTATCGATCTGACATTAGATGACCTGCCCGATCTGGAGCCGTTGGACGACGAGGCCCCGCTCATCGGCATTATCGACAGCGGAATCAACGATCATCCACTGATTGAGGACATCATTGTCGGCTCGATCGCCATTCCCGACACACTTGGGACAGCCGACGACCATGGCCACGGCACTTTTGTCGGAGGTATCGCTACTTTTGGTGACCTCCGCGCGCAGTTGGCTGCCCGCACGCTCAACCGACATGCTCGGCTATGCTCCGCTAAGATCATCGACAGTACTGGCAATTTCCCAACCAATAGACTGACGCCGCGTCTCATGCGGGAGGCGGTCACCCGACTGAACGCCGAGTTTGGCTGCCGCATCTTCGTCATCGCATTGGGCGACCGCACCAAGGTGGTGGAGAACGGAAAAGTTGGCCCTTGGGCACAGACGCTTGACGAACTAGTGCGCGAACTGGATGTGGTCATCATCGTCGCTGCGGGCAATCGGCAGCCACGGCATGGGCTACACGTCGAAAAAGCAGTGACCGAATACCCTGCCTATCTAATGGAGAGCGCCAACCGGCTATGCGAACCTGCCGGGGGCTTGAACATCATTACCGTCGGCGCAATAGCGCATGGCACCGGTCTGAACGCGCGAGCCCAGGACAATGTCGGCGTTCGCGCGATTACCGAAGCCTTCGAGCCTTCTCCCTTTTCCCGCGCAGGCCCCGGTGCACAGGGCGCCATCAAACCCGACTTCACGGATATCGGCGGCACGCTCATCTATGATGGGCCGAACGCGGCACTCCAAGGCGGTGAAGTACACCGAGAGGCGGGGGTGATATCACTTCACTACAGGCCGATCGACCGGCTATTCGCTGCGCGATCTGGCACGTCGCATGCAGCGCCCTTGGTAGCCTTCAAAGCAAGCCAGATCCTGGCACAGTTCCCCGATGCGTCGGCCAATCTTGTCCGTGCACTCCTCGCTGGGAGCGCCACCATACCCGAAGAGGCTAGCCATCGGCTGGCGCCGTTGGGAGCGACTGCAGAGTTTGCACTGTGCGGTCACGGGCAGGTGGATTCCGAACGAGCCTCATTCTCCGATGATGCACGGGTAGTCCTCTACGCCGAGGACGAATTGGCTATCGACCATTTCGCCATTTACCAGATCCCGATTCCTGAGGCCTTTCAGACGGTGCGTGGACGGCGCACGATCCGGGTGAGCCTCGCTTATGATCCCCCGGTCCGTCACAGCCGGCTCGACTACAGTGGCCTCTCAATGGACTTCCGACTTATCCGCGGCTGTAACTCCGATCTAGTATTCGAGCATTATCGCCAGCGCACCCAAGCCGAAGGCCCGGTTCCCGACATGGAGAACCGATTCAATTGCAAGCTGACCCCTGGCCCCACACTTCGAGAGAAGTCGAGCCTGCAAACAGCGAGCGTCACGTTCTCGCGCGACATTAGTGCATATGGCGACAGCTATTTCCTCGTCGTCAGATGCGCAGGTGGATGGGCTGGAGACACTGGCCAACAAGGGTTCGCGGTAACCATCGAAATCTCGCACGAAGCAGAGATCGCGCTTTACGAGCGTCTACGCCAGCGTATCAGGGTACGCCTATAACTAGGGTTCAAGCTAACGCCGTCTGATTGTGAGCAGTCGCGGGCAGGACTCTTAGTAGTCTAGCCGTCACTCCCACTCAATCGTCCCCGGTGGCTTTGACGTGATGTCGTACGTCACCCGATTCACGCCGCGGCATTCGTTGATGATGCGGTTGGCGACGCGGCCCAGGAAGGCGTGGTCGAAGGGGTAGTAGTCGGCGGTCATGCCGTCGGTCGAGGTGACGGCGCGCAGCGCACAGGCCTGGTCGTAGGTGCGGCCGTCGCCCATCACGCCGACGGTGCGGACCGGCAAGAGGACTGCAAAGGCCTGCCAGATCTCGTCGTAGAGGCCGGCCTTGCGGATCTCGTCGAGATAGACGGCGTCGACCTCGCGCAGCAGGTCGAGCTTCTCCTTCGTGATGTCGCCGGGGATGCGGATGGCGAGGCCGGGGCCGGGGAACGGATGGCGGTTCACCAGGTCGGCCGGCAGGCCCAGCTCGCGGCCGAGCGCCCTCACCTCGTCCTTGAAGAGCTCGCGCAACGGCTCGACCAGCTTCATGTTCATGCGCGCCGGGAGGCCGCCGACATTGTGGTGGCTCTTGATCGTCACCGACGGTCCGCCGGTGAAGGAGACCGATTCGATCACGTCGGGATAGAGCGTGCCCTGCGCCAGGAAGTTTGCGCCGCCGATCTTCTTCGCCTCGGCCTCGAACACGTCGATGAACAGCGCGCCGATCGTCTTGCGCTTCTTCTCCGGGTCGCTGACGCCCGCCAGCGCCTTCAGGAAGGTCTCCGAGGCGTCGGCGTGGACCAGCGGGATGTTGTAGTGGTCGCGGAACAGGCGGACGACCTGCTCGCCCTCGTCCTTGCGCAAGAGGCCGTGGTCGACGAACACGCACTGGAGCTGGTCGCCGATCGCCTCGTGCAGCAGCACGGCCACGACCGAGGAATCGACACCGCCGGAGAGGCCGCAGATCACGCGGCCCTTGCCGACCTGGGCGCGGACCTGGGCGATGGCGCGCTCGCGGAACGCGGCCATGGTCCAGTCGCCTTTGGCGCCGGCGATGTTCAGGGCGAAGTTGCGCAGGAGCTTGGCGCCGTCGGGCGTGTGCATCACCTCGGGGTGGAACTGCACGCCGTAATAGCCGCGGCTCTCGTCGGCGATGGCGGCGAAGGGCGCGTTCTCGCTGGTGGCGACGACCGAGAAGCCGGCCGGCAGCTTCGTCACCCTGTCGCCGTGGCTCATCCAGACCTGCTTGCGGTCGCCGGGCTGCCAGACGCCCTCGAACAGGCGGGTCGAGGCCTTGATCTCGACCTCGGCGCGGCCGAACTCGCGGTGATGGCCGCTCTCGACCGAGCCGCCCAGCTCCTTGGCCATGGTCTGCTCGCCGTAGCAGATGCCCAGCACCGGCACGTCGGCCTTGAAGATGGCGGGATGGGCGGCGGGCGACTGGCCCTCGGTCACCGAGGCCGGGCCGCCGGAGAGGATGATCCCCCGTGGATCGAACGCCTTGATCTTCGCGTCGTCGACGGACTGGAAGGGCAGGATTTCACAGTAAACCCCGGCTTCGCGCACGCGGCGGGCGATCAGCTGGGTAACCTGGGAACCGAAATCGACGATCAGCAAACGGTCGGTCATGGGGCGATATAAGCGTGCCCGGCCGGGGCGGCAACTGGGATCGTGCCTTTCCTCCCCCGCCTTACGGGCAGGGCTATCGCATGTGAAATATTCCGTCGTCTCGACCGGAGCGCGTAGCGCGGAGTGGAGAGACCTTTTTTCCACTTGAAGCCGTCAAACAGCGGAAAAGAGGTCGCTTCGCTCCGGTCGGGACGACGGCTAACTTGGCTCAGCCATCCCCCGCCAGTTTCCGCCGGATCAGCGGGGCCCCGAGGTCGCGCCAGGCGTAGGCGATCTCGTCGACGTCGGTGCCGCCCATCGTGTCGGTGCGCTCGCCCACCCGCTCCCCGCCCAGCCCCTCGTAGAAGAAGCGGGTCGGGTTGCGGGCCAGCATCCACAGGACCGCCGTGTCGCAGCGGTCGGCCTTGAGCTGGCGGAACAGCGCGTCGAGCAGGCGGCGCCCCAGCCCCTGGTTCTGGAAATCGGGCTCGACGTAGAGCGTGTAGACCTCGCCCACCCGGATCTCGCGGCCATCGAGCCCCTCGGGCAGCCCGTCCGGCGGGTCGCGCAGCGGGCCGCAGCTGCCGAAGCCCACGACGCCCATCTCCGCGTCGTCGGCCACGAAGACGCCGCGCGCCTCGGCGGGGTCCTGCAGGAGCTGCGACCACCAGGCCGACTGGCGCACGTCGGACATGGCTATAAGCATCGCGTCGGGCAGCAGGCCGGCGTAGGTCGCCTGCCAGGTCTCGACATGGACCCGGCCGATCGCCGCGGCGTCCTGGCGGGCGGCGCGACGGATGCGGATCATGCAGACGGCTCGCGCGGCCCCTCGGGCTTCTCGGGAGCGTCGGGAGCGGCCTCCGGGGACGAGTCCTGTACGTCCTCCGAGGCCGAGGCCGGCGCAGTCTCAGAGGCTGAGACCGGTGCGGCCTGCGGAGCCGCATTCGCTGCGGCCTCCGAGTCAGAGGTCGGTACTGCCTCCGAGACCGAGTCCGGTACGGCCTCCGCAGCCACGTCCGGTGTGGCCTCCGAAGCTTCGTTCTGTGCTGCTTCCTCCGTCGCCCCTTCGGCGCCGGCTTCGGGCGCGGGCCCGGTCGCCTGCACCGGCTTGGCCGCGGCCTTGCGCACCAGGGCGGCGGCGAAGAAGCCGTCGGTGCCGTGTTTCAGCGGCGACAGGCGCAGGTACGGGCCGCTCTCCAGCTCGGGCGGCGGCTCGCTCGTCAGCACGTCGCGCCACAGGGAGCCCACCGGCACGACCTCGAACGCGTCGTTGCGCTCGAGGAAGGCGGCGATCTGCTTCTCGTTCTCCGCCGGCAGCACCGAGCAGGTGGCGTAGATCAGGCCGCCGCCCGGCTTCACCAGCTTCGCGGCGGCGTCGAGGATGGCCGCCTGCTTCGGCACCAGCTCCGCGAGATCCTCGGGCCGCAGCGTCCAGCGGCCGTCGGGATTGCGCCGCCAGGTGCCCGTGCCGGTGCAGGGCGCGTCGACCAGCACGCGGTCGAAGGCGCCGGCCTGGCGCTTCAGCCATTTGCGGTTGTCAGCGTCAATGGCGCGGCGCTCGACATTGTGCGCGCCGGCGCGGCGCAGCCGCTGGGCCGAGCGGTCGAGGCGCGATTCGTAGACGTCCATGGCCACGACGCGGCCCTTGTTGTTCATGCGCGCGGCCATCGCCAGCGTCTTGCCGCCGGCGCCGGCGCAATAGTCGGCGATCTGCATGCCGGGCTGGGCGTCGACCAGAGCGGCCACGAGCTGCGAGCCTTCGTCCTGGATTTCGACCAGGCCGTTCTGGAACGCCTGCCCCTTCACGACCGACAGGCGCCGGCGCAGGCGCAGCCCGTCGGTGGCGTAGCGCATCGGCTCGGTGTCGATGCCCTCGCGGGCCAGCATCTCGCGGGCCTGCCCGACATCCGCCTTCAGGCGGTTGACCCTCAGGTCGACCGGCGGCGGCGTGTCCAGCGCGGCGATCTCGCGGCCCCAGCTCTCGCCATAGGCTTCGCGGAAATGCGGCGCGACCCATTCCTGGACGTTGAGGCGGACCCAGTCGGGCTGCTCGGGATGGGGCAGCGAATGGCCTTCCATCTGGCGCAGGGCGCGATACTCGGCCTCGTCCAGCGGCATCGGCCGGTAGCTGCCGCCGTCGAACAGGCTCTGCATCCCCGCCATGTCGAGCCCTTCGACCAGCATCAGGTCGGCGGCCACGATGGCGCGCGTGCCGCGGTGGGGATGGCGCGTGCGCTCCAGCCACCAGGCAAGCTGGCCGTAGCGGCGCAGGATGCTCCAGACGCGCTCGGACACGGACCGGCGATCGCCGCTGCCGATATAGCGGCGCGAACGGAAATAGGCATTGGCGACGAGATCGGCCGGCCGCTCGGTATGGCTGACGATTTCGTCGAGGAGTTCTATGGTGGCGGCCACCCGCGCGCCCGGTGTCACGTCTGTCTCCCTTGCAAAGCATGCCGCTACGATGAATACGCCCGACGCGCAACGTCCCCGCTCCGAGCTCTTCCGCCGCATCGCCCTCGTCCTCGTCTCCCTCGTCGTGGGACTGGGCCTGCTCGAGCTCGGGCTGCGCGCCTCGACCTGGAGCTGGCTGTTCGCCTGGCCGAACTTCGTGCTCGATGCGCGCAAGGTGCTGGCCGATCGCGACAGCGGCCGCACGGTCCATGACGAGCGGCTGGGCTACGTGCCGCGTGCGGGCTACGCGACCGCCGGCATCCCCATCGAGGAGAATGGCCTGCGCCGCACCGGCCCGGCGCCAGCCGATGGCCGCGCGCCGATCCTCGCGGTGGGCGATTCCTTCACCTTCGGCGAGGAGGTTGGCGACGGCGAGACCTGGCCGGCCGACCTGCAGCGCCTGACCGGCCGGCGCGTGCTGAACGGGGGCGTGAGCGGCTACGGCTTCGACCAGATCGTGCTGCGCACCGAGGCGCTGGCGCCGCTCTACCGGCCCGAGGCGATCGTCGTCGCCTTCATCGCCGACGACATCCGCCGCACCGAGATGCGGCGCCTGTGGAGCGCCGACAAGCCCTACTTCGAGCCCGAGGGCGACGGGCTCAGCCTGCGCAACGTGCCTGTCCCGCCGCGCGCGCCGGCACTCGACACGCTCACCTTCTGGCAGAAGACGCTGGGCTATTCCTTCGCCTTCGACTTCATCCTGCGGCGCCTTGACCAACTGCACGACTGGTACGGCGATCACATCCGCGTCCATCCGCGCGGCACCGGCGAGCGCCTGTCCTGTCTCCTCACGGCGCGGCTCGCCGAACTGCAGAAGAGCGGCGGCGCAAAGATCCTGCTGGTCGCCGAGTACGATCCCGTCGTGTGGGACGATCCGAGCTTCGCGGCCGAGCAGCGCCGCATGACGCGGGACCTGCTGGCCTGCGGCAAGAAGAACGGCCTGGCGACACTCGACAGCTACGAGGCGCTCGCCGCAACGCCACGGCCGCGCGACCTCTACGTGCTGTGGCACATGAACGCCGCCGGCAATGCGCTGATCGCACGGCTGATCGCCGATGCGCTCGGGCTCAAGGGCTACTGATATGCTGGGCCGGGCGGCGCTGGTCCTCTGCTCGCTGCTGGTCGGGCTGCTCCTGCTCGAACTGGGCTGCCGGCTGTGGCGCGGACCGGCCGCGCTGCTCGACTGGTCGAACATCATCCTCAAGGAACGACAGGCGACGTTGAGCGCCGGCGCTGGACGGCTGAAGCGCGACAGCGAGCTGGGCTTCGTGCTGCGGCCGGGCTTCAGCGCCGAGGGCGTCACCTACGATCTCCACGGCCATCGCCTCACGCCCGCCCCGCCCGGCGCGGTGCTGGCCGAACCGCCTGTGCTGGCCGTCGGCGATTCCTACGCCCATGGCGACGAGGTGAGCGACGGCGAGACCTGGGCGGCGCTGCTGCAGCCGCTGATCGGCCGCCGCACGGTCAATGCCGGCGTGAGCGGCTACGGGCTCGACCAGACTGTGCTGCGCGCCGAGAAGCTTGTGCCGGAGATCAAGCCCGCCGCGCTGGTCCTCGTCTTCATCGCCGACGATCTGCGGCGAGCCGAGATGAAGCGCGTCTGGGGGGCGGAGAAGCCATACTTCGAGCCGGTCGCAGGCGAACTCGCGTTGCGCAACGTCCCCGTGCCGCCCTCGCCGCCACCCGCCACGACGCTCGACCTCTGGCAGCGCCTGTACGGCTGGTCGGTGCTGGTCGACACGATCCTGCGCCACAAGGGCTGGCAGTACGAATGGTCGATCGACCATGTCCGCGTGCTGCCGCGCGGCGCGGGCGAGGCGATGGCCTGTCCGCTGCTGAAGCGGCTGGCCGCGCTGAAGGTGCCGACGCTCGTGGTCGCCGAATACGATCCCTATGCGTGGAAGAACGCCGACCATGCGCGCGAGCAGCGCCGCCTCTCCGCCGTCGTGCTCGACTGCGCCCGCGCGGCGGGCTTCGGCGCGCTCGACCTGTTCGACGCCATCAACGCGACCGTGGAGCGCGACGGTTATGCCGCGATGTTCAGGTCATCGCATCCCGGCCCGCTCGGCCACCGGATCGCGGCGGAGCGGATCGCCGAGGCTTTACGGCCCTACATGCCGCCGCGATAGTTCGGCGCCTCGCGCATGATCTCGACGTCGTGCACGTGGCTCTCGCGCAGGCCCGAGCCGGTGATGCGCAGGAACTGGCAATTGCTCTGCATGTCGCGGATCGTGCCGTTGCCGGTGTAGCCCATGGCGGCGCGCAGGCCGCCGACCAGCTGGTGCAGGATGCTGCCGACCGCGCCCTTGTAGGGCACGCGGCCCTCGATGCCCTCGGGCACCAGCTTCAGCGTGCTCTGCACTTCCTGCTGGAAGTAGCGGTCGGCCGAGCCACGCGCCATGGCACCGATCGAGCCCATGCCGCGGTACGACTTGTAGGACCGGCCCTGGTAGAGGATCACCTCGCCCGGCGCCTCGTCGGTGCCGGCCAGCAGCGAGCCGATCATGGCGCAGTCGGCGCCGGCGGCGATCGCCTTGGCGAGATCGCCGGAATACTTGATGCCGCCGTCGCCGATCGCGGGCACGCCCGCGGCGCGGCAGGCTTCAGCGGCCTCCATGATCGCGGTGAGCTGCGGCACGCCGACGCCCGCCACCATGCGGGTCGTGCAGATAGAGCCCGGGCCGATGCCGATCTTCACCGCGTCGGCGCCGGCGTCGATCAGCGCCTGGGCGCCTTCGCGCGTGGCGACGTTGCCCGCCATGACCTGGGTGTAGTTGCTGAGCTTCTTCACCTGCGTCACGGCCTCGAGCACGCCGCGCGAATGGCCGTGCGCGGTATCGACCACGATCACGTCGACATCGGCGTCGATCAGCAGCTGCGCACGGCGCAGCCCGTCCTCGCCCACACCGGTCGCCGCGGCGGTGCGCAGGCGGCCCTTCTCGTCCTTGCTGGCGCCGGGGAACTTGTTGGCCTTCTCGATGTCCTTGACGGTGATCAGGCCGATGCAGCGATAGGCATCGTCGACGACCAGCAGCTTCTCGATGCGATACTGGTGCAGGAGGCGCTTGGCCTCCTCCCGGGTCGCGCCCTCGCGCACGGTGACCAGTCTTTCCTTGGTCATCAGCGCGCTGACGGGCGTGCCGCTCTCGGTCGCGAAGCGCACGTCGCGGTTGGTCAGGATGCCCGCCAGCTTGCCGCTGCGCTCGACCACGGGAATGCCGGAGATCTGGTTGGCTTCCATCAGGGCCAGCGCATCGGCCAGCGTCTGGTCGGGATGGATGGTGACGGGGTTCACCACCATGCCGCTTTCGAACTTCTTGACCCGGCGGACCTCGTTGGCCTGCGCCTCGGCATCGAGGTTCTTGTGGATGACGCCGATGCCGCCGGCCTGGGCCATGGCGATCGCCATGCCGGCTTCCGTGACCGTGTCCATCGCCGCCGACATCAGCGGGATGTTGAGTTCGATGGTGCGCGTGAGGCGTGTGCGGGTGTCGGTCTGTCCGGGCAGCACCGACGAGGCAGCAGGCTTCAGGAGGACGTCATCGAAGGTGAGCGCTTCCTGAATCTGCATACCAACCTCCTGGAAGGAGAAATGAAAACGGCGGCCCTCGGAGAGGGCCGCCGGGTTGGCGAGCCTTTATACACACCGCCGCGCACAAGCCAAGTGCGCAGACGCGGGGCGGTTATGCACAAGAAGCCCTAAGCGGCGCCCAGGAAATCGTGTTTCGCGATTTCGACGCCCCACTGGCCCAAGATTGCGTAGGCGGCACTGCAGTGGAAATAGAAGTTCGGCAGCGCCAAGTGCAGCAGATAATGCTCGCCCCGTAATTGGGAGGATTGCCCGCGATCGTCAGAAAGCCCCCGCCGCGTGCACAGTCGGAAAACCTAGCCGCGAAAGCCCGTCCCCACGACATACATCTCCGCCGAATCGGCCCGGCTGGCCTCTGGCTTGAAATGGCGCACCTTCTCGAAATCCCGCTTCAGCCGGTCTAGCAGCGTCCGCTCGGTGCCGCCGCGCAGCACCTTGGCCACGAAGGCGCCGCCGGGCTTCAGGATCTCGCGTGCGAAGTCGTGCGCGGCCTCGGCCAGCCCCATGATGCGCATATGGTCGACCTGGGTTTCCCCGGTCGCCGCGGCCGCCATGTCGCTCATGACGACGTCCGCCGGCCCGCCCAGCAGCTCCGTGAGCAGCGCCGGCGCATCGTCGTCGTAGAAATCCTTGGCCAGCACCGTGGCGCCGGCGATCGGCTCGACCGGTGTCAGGTCGATGCCTATCACCACGCCCTGGTTCTTGCCGGAGCTGACGCGCTCGACGGAAACCTGCGTCCATCCGCCCGGCGCGGCGCCCAGATCGATGATGCGCGCCCCGGGCTTCAGGATCTTGAACTGGTCGTCGATCTGCAGCAGCTTGAAGGCCGCGCGCGAGCGATAGCCGCGCTTCTTGGCTTCCTCGACATAGGGATCGTTGAGCTGGCGCTGCAGCCAGCGCTGCGACGACACCGTGCGGCCGCGCGCCGTCTTCACACGCACCGTGGCGCGCCGACCCGTGGGCAGGCTGCCCTTCTTGTCCTTGGCCATGGTCAGTTGCCCCGGCGGCAGAGCTGGTCGGCGTCGCGGTCGGCCTGGCGCATCAGGTCCATCAGCACGCCCTCGCGCAGGCCGCGATCAGCCACCCGAATGACCGGCGCCGCCCACTGGCGGCATACCGCCTCGAGGATCGCCCCGCCGGCCAAAGCGAGGTCGGCCCGGTCGTCGCCGATGCAGGGCAGATGGGTAAGCTGGTCGACCGACATTACCGAAAGCTCGTCACAGATACGCAAAACTTCCTCTCGGCCGATCCGCGAACCGTCGACCATGGTACGGTTATAGCGCTTCAGGCCGAGATGGTGGGCACTAACAGTCGTCACGGTGCCTGAAGCGCCGATCAGCTGGACCTCGCCGCGCGCGATCGCCGGCCCGATCTGGTGCAGGGCACAGAACGGCCGCAGGTCGGCGCGGATGCGCTCGACCATGTCGTCGTAGCAGGCGCGGGTCAGCGGCCGCTCGCGGGGCTGGCCGCTGGTGCAGGATTCCGTGAGCGTCACGACACCCCACGGCACCGAGGTCATGCCGATCAGCTCGGTCTTCACCCCGCCCTGCCGCCCGTCGCGCGGAATCACGCGGATCCAGCTCACTTCGGTCGAACCGCCGCCGATGTCGATCAGCAGGCCGTAGGGAATCTCGGGATCGAGCAGGTTCTCGCAGCTCGCGAGCGCCAGCCTCGCCTCCTCGGCCGGCGGGATCAGGTCGAAGCTGAGACCGGTGCGGGCCTTCACCATGCCGAGGAAGTCCTCGCCGTTGCAGGCGCGGCGACAGGCCTCGGTGGCAATGTGACGGGCGCGGGTGACGCGATTGCGCTCGATCTTGGACGCGCAGACGCCCAGCGCATGCAGCGTGCGTTCGATGGCTTCACCGCAGAGCGAGCCGCTCAGCGCCACCCCCTCGCCCAGCCTGACGGGGCGAGAATAGGCATCGATCACCTCAAAACCCTCGACCGATGCCTTCGCCACCAGGAGCCGGCAATTGTTTGTGCCGAGATCAATGGCAGCAAAAGTGTGCGCAAATCGACCGCTGTGCCAGCCTCCCCTGAGTGTGGTTTCCCCGGTCATTCACAACTCTTTTCTTCGGAGGATGCTAACCGAGGATTTCGCGCACGGCGAGGCCCCGCTTGCCAATCCGGTCCGTCATCGCTAAATCGTCCGGCGCGCGAGGTCCGAAGGGTCCTTGGGGGATAGTTTAACGGTAGAACAACTGGCTCTGACCCGGTTAGTCTTGGTTCGAATCCAGGTCCCCCAGCCAACCCGCCCTTCCAATCGGCGTGAAATCGATCCACCGGTGCGTTCTTCTCCGGCCCCTCGCCGTACATCGCCCCAAATTGCACACTCGATGATCTGCCGCGGGCGGTCGCTTGCTGCCGGAGAAATCTAGATGCCGGACACCCGCCCCATCGTGATCACCGGCGTGGCTGGCCTCGCCGGGCAGAATCTTATCCCCCGCCTGAAGGCGCGCGGGATGGGGCCGCTGATCGGGATCGACAAGCATCCCGCCAACAACGCGATCTTCAAGAAACTCCATCCCGACGTCCGCCTGGTCGAGGCCGATCTTGCCACGGATGACGGCTGGCAGGAGGCTCTGGCCGGTGCCGGTACCCTCGTCCTCTGTCACGCCCAGATCGCCGCGCTCACCGAGGCGCCGTTCACCGCCAACAACGTGGTGGCGACGGAACGGGTGCTTGAGGCCGCGCGGCGGCACGGCGTCGGGCAGATCGTCCACATCAGCTCATCGGTGGTGAACTCGCTGGCGCACGATTTCTACACCGAGTCCAAGAAGGCGCAGGAGAAACTCGTCCTCGACAGCGGCATCCCGACCTGCGTGCTGCGACCGACGCTGATGTACGGCTGGTTCGACCGCAAGCATCTGGGCTGGCTGGCCCGATTCATGGCGCGCACGCCGGTCTTTCCGATCCCGGGGCATGGCCGGTACCTGCGCCAGCCGCTCTATGTCGGCGACTTCTGCAACATCATCGCCGCCTGCATCGCCGAGCCGCGGCCGGGCCAGGTGTTCAACATCTCCGGCCAGGAGCAGATCGCCTACATCGACCTGATCCGTGCCCTGAAGGAAGCGAGCGGCGCCAAGGCTGCCATCGTCCGCATTCCCTACGGCCTGTTCCGCACGCTGCTGCAGCTCTACGCGATGGTGGATTCCAATCCGCCTTTCACCGTGAGCCAGCTCGCCGCGCTGGTGGTGCCCGAGACCTTCGAGGTGATCGACTGGCCGCGCCTGTTCGGCGTCAAGTCGACGCCGATCCTCGAGGGGCTGCGCGAGACGTTCCGCGACCCGGTCTATTCCAGCGTGGTCCTGGAGTTCTGAGCATGGCCCGCGTCGCCATCATCGGGGCGGGCGCCATGGGACTGGCGGCCGCCTACCATGCGCTCAAGGCCGGGCACGAGGTCACGGTCTTCGAGGCCGACCGCATCGCCGGCGGCATGGCCGCCCATTTCGACTTCGCCGGCCTGTCGATCGAGCGCTTCTACCATTTCGTCTGCAAGTCCGACCGGCCGACTTTCGAGCTGATGCAGGAACTCGGCATCGGCGACCGCATGGTCTGGCGCAAGACGTCGATGGGCTACTTCGTCGACGGCAGGCACCATCGCTGGGGCGATCCGCTCGCCCTTCTCACCTTCCCCAAGCTCGGGCTGATCTCGAAGATCCGCTACGGCTTGCAGATGTTCCTGTCGACCCGGCGCAACGACTGGTCGTCGCTGGAGAAGGTCAATGCGCGGGACTGGATCGTCCGATGGAGCGGGCAGCGCGCCTACGACGTGCTGTGGCGCCGCCTCTTCGATCTCAAGTTCTTCGAGTATGCCGACAACATCTCGGCCGCCTGGATCTGGACCCGCATCAAGCGCGTCGGCACCTCGCGTGCCTCGCTCCTGCAGGAAGAGCTGGGCTACATCGACGGCGGCTCGCAGACGCTGATCGACACGCTGGTCGACGCCGTCGAGCAGCACGGCGGCATGCTGAAGCTCGGCGCGCGGGTCAGCGAGATCACCAGCGAAAACGGCCGCGTCACCGGGCTGGTCGTCGACGGTGCCGCCCAGCCGTTCGACGCCGTCATCTCGACCGTGCCGACGCCCTTTGTATCGAAGCTGGTGCCGGGCCTGTCGGCCGAGGCCAAGGCCAGGTACGACGCGATCCGCAACATCGGTGTCGTCTGCGTGCTCTTCAAACTCGGCAAGCCGGTCACGAAGCACTTCTGGCTGAACATCAGCGACGCCGGCATCGACATCCCCGGCATCGTCGAATTCTCGAACCTGCGACACCTGTCCGAGACCGTCGTCTACGTGCCCTACTACATGCCGCAGACGCATCCCAAGTTCGGCCGCAGCTCCGAGGCATTCGTCGCCGAGGCCTTCGGCTACCTGCAGAAGCTCAACCCCGCCCTGCAGGCCGGCGATCTCCTCGCAAGCCAGGTCGGCCGCCTCAACTATGCCCAGCCCGTTTGCGAGCCGGGCTTCCTGGCCAAGATCCCGAAGGTGCAGACGGCGATCGAGGGCCTGCAGATCGCCGACACCTGCTTCTACTATCCCGAGGATCGCGGCATTTCCGAGAGTGTGCGCTACGGCAGGCTGATGGCGCAGGCGATCGACGATCCCGGCGTCTGGCGCGCCGAGAATCGGTAAACTGGGGCCGATGAACCTCCAGTTCCTGAAGTTCCTGGTCACCGGCGGCATCGCCGCGCTCGTCAATCTGCTGAGCCGCTACGCGCTGAACCACGTCATGTCGTTCGAGGCCGCCGTGGTCGCGGCCTACCTGCTCGGCATGGCCACCGCCTACCTGCTGGCGCGCCGCTTCGTGTTCGATGCCTCGGGCCGCTCGATGGCCTCGGAGGTGCGCCGCTTCGTGCTGGTCAACCTCGTGGCGCTGGGTTTCGTCTGGGTGATCAGCGTCGGCCTCGCCCGGGTCGTGTTTCCGGCCATCGGCATGACCTGGCATGCCGACGACATCGCCCACCTGATCGGCGTGCTGGCGCCCGCGGTGACCAGCTATGTCGGCCACCGCTTCTATACCTTCGCCCGGAAGTAGCCGAAGCGACCCCTAGGTGTAGAGGACGATCGCGCAGACGCCGACCCAGGCCACGACCGTGGCCAGCAGCGGCAGGTCCGACAGCAGCGCATCGGTCGGCGATTCGCCGGCCCCCAGCCGCTCGACCACGTACCAGTAGCGGAACAGGCCGAAGATCACCAAGGGGATGGTCGCCGTCAGCTTCTGGTTCGCCGACATGACGAACAGGCTGTAGAAGACCAGCGCGCCGGTCGCCGACATCTCGGCATAGCGCTCGATCAGCGCCGGAGAATACTTTTCCAGCACCTCGCGCCCATCCGAGCCGCTGCCCAGCAGTTCCTGCCGCCGCTTCACGGCGGCGAGATAGAGCGCCAGGCAGAGGGTCGTGATCAGCATCCAGCCCGAGAGCGGCAGGTCGAGCACGACGGCACCGGCACAGATGCGCAGCACGAAGCCGATGGCGATGCTGAAGATGTCGAGCACCGGCTGCTGCTTCAGCACGAAGGTGTAGGCGACGTTGAGGATAAGGTAGCCCGCGATTACCGCCATGACGTACGGCTGGAAGACCGCGGCCACGGCAAGCCCCGCCAGGATCAGGCCCAGCAGCCCGAGCGCGCCGCCGCGCGAGACGCGCCCGGCGGCCAGCGGCCGGGAGAAGCGCTTGGTGGGATGGCGCCGGTCGCGCTCGATGTCGTGCAGGTCGTTAACGATGTAGCACGCCGACGAGGCCGCGCAGAACAGCGCAAAGGCCAGCAGCGAAAGCTTGATGGAGGCCGGATTCGTGAACTCGCGGGCGAACACCAGGGGGGCGAAGACGAAGCCGTTCTTCACCCACTGGCGGGGCCGCACCAGTTGGATCAGCCCCACGATCATGCCGCCCGACGAAGACGAACTCATTGCCCCAAGCCACCCCCGCATTGCGGGCATCTATGCGCACTCTGCCGGACTCTGGCAATCCCTCCGGTCCCACCGCCTCCTGCCGGCCCAGCGTGATTGACGTGGCCTTTGCCGCGTGAACGAAGTACCATTGTTGAGAAATATTCGCTTCTTGGGCACAGGACGGATGAGACCTGTTTCCTCCTGGGGACGCCTGAGCGCGGAACCTCATCAAGTCGTAGATCTGTCCGATATCGCCGCTCTGGTCGACCAGACGCGGGGCATGGGACCCGCGATCCCGCTCGGTATGGGCCGCAGCTACGGCGACGCCTGCCTGAACCCCGGAGGTTCGCTGCTGAATACGGCACGGCTCGACCGCTTCCATTCCTTTGACCCCGAGACGGGGCGGCTGGTCTGCGAGGCCGGCGTACAGCTTCGCGACATTCAGCGTTTCATGCTGCCGCGCGGCTGGAGCCTGCCGGTGATCCCCGGGACGCAGATCGTGAGCGTGGGCGGCGCCATCGCCAACGACGTACACGGCAAGAACCATCATCGCGTCGGCTCGTTCGGCCACCACGTCCGGAACCTCAAGCTGGTGCGCACCGACGGCCAGGCAATCGATTGCGGGCCGGGCGTGAACCCCGACCTGTTCGCCGCGACCGTGGGTGGCATCGGCCTCACCGGGTTGATCGCCACGGCCGAGCTGCAGCTTCAACCGGTCGCGGGACCGTGGCTCGATACCGAGATCCTGCCCTATCGCAGCCTCGACGAGTTCCTGACCCTGGCCGACGATTCGGAGTCGCTCTGGGAGCACACCGTGTCCTGGCTCGACTGCACCGCCGGCCGCCGCACCCGCGGCATCTTCCTGCGGGCCAATCCGGCGGTCGACCAGGCGGGCAAGCCGCCGGTGCCGAGCCGTCGCGCGGTGCCGGTGACGCCGCCCCTGTCGCTGTTCAACCGGCTGACGCTGCCGGTCTTCAACACGCTCTACTACCACCTCAACGCCCATCGCGGCGGGACAAAGCGCCGGCCGTTCGACACCTTCCTGTTCCCGCTCGACGACGTGCAGGACTGGAACCGGCTCTACGGACCGCGCGGCTTCTACCAGTACCAGCTGGTGGTACCGCGCGACGCTGGTCCGGCCGCCCTGCGCGACATCCTCGACATCATCGCGAAGTCGGGCCAAGGCTCCTTCCTCGCGGTCATCAAGACCTTCGGCGAGCGCGCCTCGCCCGGCCTGCTGAGCTTTCCGATGCCCGGCATCACCCTCTCGCTCGACTTCCCCAACCGGGGCGCTCGCACCGAGCGGCTGTTCGTCGAACTCGATGCCGTCGTTCGTGCCGCCGGGGGACGCCTCTACCTCGCCAAGGACGCGCGCATGCCGCGCGACCTGTTCGACGCGGGCTATCCAAAAGCGCCGGAGCTTGCGAGATTCCGCGATCCTGGGATGAGCTCCGGCATGTCCCGCCGTTTGATGGGGCATTGAGTTGGACCAGAAGAAGCGCATCGTCGTGGTCGGCGCGACCTCTTCCATCGCCGAGCATTGCTGCCGGCTGTGGGTGCAGAAGGGACCGGTCGAGCTGATCCTGGTCGCGCGCAACGTGGCCCTGGCCGAGCGCATCGCCACCGACCTGCGGGCGCGCGGCGGAGCCGTCGACGTGTCGGTCGAGACGATGGACTTCCTGTCGGTACCGGCCATCGCCGAGGCGGTGGCGCGCTGGACCACGCAGGCGCCGGTCGACATCGCGCTGATTGCCCATGGCGTTCTGTCGCCGCAGCTTCCCTGTCAGGAAGATCTCGCGCGTGCGCACGAGGCGCTCGAGGTCAACGGGGTCTCGCCGGTCCTGTTCGCCGAGGCCTTCGCGGGCGCGATGGAGCGCGCCGGCAACGGCACGATTGCCCTGATCGGGTCGGTCGCCGGCGATCGTGGCCGTCGTGCCAACTACGTCTACGGCGCCTCGAAGGCCCTGATGGATCGCTACGCCCAGGGCCTGCAGCACCGCTTTGCCGCCACGGGCGTAAAGGTCGTGCTGATCAAGCCCGGCCCCACCGACACGCCGATGACGGCGCAGTACAAGGCGCAGGGCCGGAAGCTGGCCTCGGTCGAGTCCGTGGCCGAAGGCACCGTGAACGCGATCGAGCGCGGCACGCCGGTCGCCTATCTGCCGCGCAAGTGGCAGCTCATCATGTTCGTCGTGCGCAACCTGCCGAACTTCATTTTCAACAGGCTCAACATCTGATGCTGAAAGAGATCTACGACGCGATCATCTCGACCTTCGAGCGGGCCTTCGGCCTGCTCGCCAGCCGCCGCCTGTGGCTGGTCTGGGGCGTGGCCGTGGCGCTCATCGTGTCGCTGTTCATCTCCTTTCCGCGAATCAGCTTCTTTCTCGGCACCGACGGCCAGATCGTCAATTTCTGGCCCGTGCTCGAGCGCCAGGCCGCCAATCCGCTGGCAACCGTGGGCGACCAGTTCAAGGACCATGCGCTGCACGACGCCAAGCTGGCGTTCCGGCTGACCCTGCCGCTCACCATGAAGGTCCTCCACATCGACTGGCGCGGCCTGCTGGCGATCCAGTACGGCCTGGGCGTCCTGATGCTCTTCCTGGTGGGCAAGATCGCGATGGACCTGTTCCGCGACCGCATCGTGGCACTCGCCAGCGTGTTCGGCGTGGCCTCGATCTATGCCGGCAAGGCGGCTTTCCTCCAGCTGGGCGGAATGGGCGACGCTTTCGCCTTCGCCTTCCTCACCGTGGCGGTGGCGTTCCGCAATCCGGCGGTGATCTTCGCCGCCGTCATCGCCGCCTGCTTCACCGACGAACGCGCCGTCATCGTCTCGCCGTTGCTCGTCGTCTACTGGGCGATGCGCGACAGCGACGGACACAAGCCCGACTGGTTCAACCTGCAGACCATCACCGTGGCCGCGTCCATCCTGGTCGCCGGGATCATCCGCCTCGTGCTGATGTTCGGCTACGGGCTGCACATCCCGATCGGCGCCGGCAACGATGTCGGCCTCAGCGTCCTGCCGATCAACCTGCCGAACCTGCAATACGAGCTGCCGCATGTGCTGGCGGGACTGTGGCTGTGGCCACTCGTCGCCTGCATCCTGCTGGTGCGAAACCGCTGGTGGTTCTCGCTACTGGCGATCGTGGGCGTCACCGGCGCCATCGTCGCCGCCTCGTTCATGGTGCTCGATGTCGACCGCAGCCTCGCCTACACCCTGCCGCTCATTTACGCGTCGATGGCGGTCGCGGCGTGGGCCAGGCTCGACCTCAAGGACCTGCGCGGCATCGCCATCCTGGGCTTCCTGATTTCCTTCGCCTGCCCGGTCAACAGCCTGTTCGGCGGGGTGAGCAACCGATACTCCGAAGGCAACCTGATGCCGGTCGAGGTCGTGCGCTTCTACAAGTACAGCAACGCCCGTTAGTTGCGGATCTGGTAGAAGCAGACCATGTCGCCGAGCGGCACCATGGTCCAGGCGTCGATCGGATAGTCGACGAAGGAGCGCAGGATGGCGTCGGCCTTGCCGTTGCCCAGCAGCTTCTTCTGGACAAACACGTAGAGGCGGTCGACGCGGCCGCGATAGGCCTGCGCCTTGAGATCCTCCAGTGAATCGAAGTCGGCCAGGTTGGACCAGTTCCGCGCGTTGCGGACCTCCAGCGCGATCTCCGGAGACGGCAGGAAGATCAGGGTCTTCTTCGCGTCCGGCCCCGCCAGGTCGATGGTGCGGATATAGGCGATCGCTTCCGCCGTGGCGTTCATCTGCCGGAAGCCGCGATCGCCCATCGGGTAATGCGTATTGGCGATGGTGCGTGTCACGAACGAGGTGACGCCGTACAGGCAGGCCAGCCCCACGACCGCCGCGAAGGCAAGCCGAAGGATCCACGACCGGCTGGTGATGAAGGCGTGGACCACGCCGATGAACAGCAGCAGCGCGGGGATGCGGAAGTGGCGCTCGTCGAAGCTCACCGACTTGGCCGCCATCCACGTCGCGAGGAACACGACGAGGATCGCGCCGCATGTCGCAAACACGAAGCGCAGGTATTCACCGTAATCGTGACGCAGCCGGACCCAGGTGACGGTGAAGGTCGCGACCGCCAGCGGAAAGAAGGCGTAGACCACGGCGTCGATCGAGTTCAGGACCTGCCGCCCGGGATTGAGGAACAGGTAGTGGCCGAGGTCGAGCAGCGAGAGGCTCGCGCTCCACAGGCAGGTGACGCCGAGCGACACGTAGAAGACCAGCCCGTCGGGATGGAGGGTCGTCGGGATCGAGGCCGCTGTGACGCCGCGCGTGTACCAGGTGAAATAGAAGATCGCGCCCATCAGCGCGATGGCGATGCCGGCCACCACCAGCTTGCGCAACGTGTCCCACTTTGCCCAGGCCCTGTCACCGCAGATCGCCGCGCCGCCCACGACCGCCGCGCCGAAGATCATGCCGCTCAGCTTGGCGAAGACCAGAACCGCCGTCCCCAACACGAAGGGGATCAAGGAAAACCACCGGAAGTCGCGCAGGCGCCAGACCATGAGGATGAACCAGGGCGCGACGCCGAACAGCAGCGATTCGCCGCCGGAGTAGTTGGTGAAGGACAGGTTGAAGAACCTGTTGCAGGCGATGACGGCCAGCGTGACCCAGATCGTCAGCGGCGGGAAGCCGAACGCCTGGTAGAGCGCGTGCCAGCCGAACAGGCCCAGCACGGAGAAGGCCGCGACCACCACGATGATCGCGAGGCCAAGGCTCATGCCAAGCTTCTCGACCAGCCCGGGCAGCACATGCTGGCCCGGCGTCCAGGTGCTCATGAAGGCCTCGACTTCATGCGAGATGTCGGAAAGGTCCGGTCCCAGCGAATAGTTGAAGGCCGAGGCGCGGGCCTGCGTGTACCAGCCGACGAAGCCCCAGCCGCTGTCGGAATACATGTTCGGCCGCACGATCGCGCCGGCGATCGTGTAGGCCAGCGTCAGGACGACGACGAGCCCCAGGCACAGCGTCGGCACCCAGGCCATGAGACGGTCGGAGCCCCTGCCCGCTCCCCCAAACGATCGAACCATCCAATGCCACCGGCCGCTGAAATACCTGGCTGAAGTCTAGACCATCCGCAGCGGAAATCGCAGTAGGACCGTGCCAGCGGCCGCAATATAGTGCGCTCGAATGCAATCGATTTCCCCGACGGTTACCGTCGTCGCGCCGACGTTCAACGAGTCGCAGAACCTGCCTCGCCTTGTCGCCCTGCTCGACAAGACGATGGGCGACATTCCCTGGGAAGTCGTCTTCGTCGACGACAATAGCCCCGACGGCACCTGGAAGGTGGCCAAGCAGCTTTCCCGGGACGATCCGCGCGTGCGCTGTCTGCGTCGCGTCGGCCGTCGCGGCCTGGCGGGCGCCTGCATCGAGGGCGCGCTGAGTTCCGCCGCGCCCTACGTGGCCGTGATGGATGCCGACCTGCAGCATGACGAGACCATCCTGCCGGCGATGATCGCCAAACTGCAGAACGACGAGGCCGACATCGTGATCGGGAGCCGCTTCGTGGGCGACGGCAGCGCCGAGGAAGGCTTCTCCGCCCGCCGCGCCTTCGCCAGCAAGGTCGCGACCCGCCTCTCCTCCATCGTCATCGGCCGCCAGGTCTCCGATCCGATGAGCGGCTTCTTCGCCTTGAAGCGCGAGGTGTTCGAGACCGTCGCGCCCAACCTGATCTCTTCCGGCTTCAAGATCCTGCTCGACATCCTGGCCAGCACGCGTGGCCAGGTGCGGGTCGCCGAGGTCGCCTACCATTTCCGCTCCCGGCAGGAGGGCCTGTCGAAATTCGACAGCCGGGCCATGATGGACTTCCTCGGCCTGCTGGTGCATCGCCTGACCGGCGGCGCCATCTCGGTCCGCTTCCTGTTCTTCATGATCGTGGGCGCCATCGGCCTTGCCCTGCACCTCATCGTGCTGCGGCTCGGCATGCTCGGCGGGCTCGGCTTCGAAGTGGCGCAGTCGCTGGCGACGGTCATCGCCATGACCTCCAACTTCCTGATCAACAACCTGCTGACCTACAGCGACATGAAGCTGAAGGGCCTGTCCGCGCTGGGCGGGCTGCTGAAGTTCTATGTCGTGTGCGGCGTGGGCGCGCTCGCCAACATCGGCGTGGCGTCGTGGATGTTCGTGTCGAACGAGAGCTGGTGGATTGCGGGCATCGCCGGCGTCGTCGTCGGCGCCACCTTCAACTACACGATGAGCTCGATCTTCGTCTGGCGGCAGCAGCAGAACTAAGGCGGCGCACGCGAGCGCCGCCTCGGTTCCTGGGTTGCGCTAGCGCGCGTTCTCTTTCTCGAAGTCCGGCACAGCCGCCGACGCGGCTGCGAAGCGCGGCGACTTGGTGACCTTGAGGGCTTCGGCGCCGCCGTCGGTCTGCATGATCTTCGCCATGATCGCCTGCTGCGCCCGCTCGAAGACGCCGCGGTTCTCAATCAGGTACTTCTGCGATTCACGCAGCTTCGTCACGTAGCCGTTGATCTCGGGAACGACGTAGCGCGCGACCATGTCCCAGCTCCGGCGCGTGTTTTCCGGGTTGGCCCAGTCATGGACGAAGCCCACCACCGTGCCGAAACCGCCGCTCTTGGCGTAGACGTCCTTGATCACCTTCACCAGGTCGTCCGGCGTGCCGATCGTAGCGGCCGATCCCGGCGTGAAGGCCGTCTTGTCCACCGCCTCGTCCGGATCGGCGAAGGGCTCCGCGCCGGGGCGCTGCAGCGTGCCGACGATGTACTCGTTGTGCCAGCGGTGGAGCCCGACCCGCGCTTCCTCGCGGGCCTTCTCGCGCGTCTCCGCGACGTGCCAGGAAAGCAGCACGCGCCAGTTCCTGCGGTCGACCGTCTGGCCATGCTTCTTCGCCGCGTCCTCGGCGAACTTCCACTGCGTCGGCAGCGCCAGCAGGCCCTCGTTCGACATCGAGCCGATCGAGATGATGCCGATGCCGTGCTTGCCGGCCAGCGTCATGCCCGACGGGCTGACCTGCGAGGCGACGACGAACGGCATGTCCTCCTGCAGAGGGAGAAGCTGCAGGGCGGCATCCTGCATCGTGTACCAGTCGGTCTTGTCGGTGACGCGCTCGCCCTTGAAGAGGCGGCGGATGACGCCGATCGCGTGGTCCTGCCGGTCGCGCTGAAGCATCGGATCGATGCCGAGCGTGTGCGCGTCCGAGGCAAGGGCACCGGGGCCCGAGCCGAAGATCGCGCGACCACCGGTCATGTGGTCGAGCTGCACCATGCGCTGCGCGACGTTGTAGGGATGATGGTAGGGCAGCGAGATCACGCCGGTGCCGAGCTTGATGCGCTTGCTGCGCTCGCCGGCGGCCGCGAGGAACATCTCGGGCGAAGCGATCATCTCCCAGCCGCTGGAATGATGCTCGCCGCACCAGAACTCGTCGTAGCCCAGCCCGTCGAGTTGCTCGACGAGGTCGAGATCACGCCGGAACTGCAGCATCGGATTCTCGCCGATCGGATGGTGCGGGGCGAGGAAGGCGCCGAATTTGAGCCGCTGCATGTTGGGATCCCCGATGACTGTTCACATCCACGTTTGGAAACCGATCATGCCGCGATCCGCCCCCCTGCAGAAAGGGGGCGGAATGGCCGATTTCGATCAGCGGACGAAGGACCAGTTCTCGTTGTTGGCGGGGCGTTTGCGCTCCCGTTCGTAGATCTCGCGTGTGACCATCATTTCCCGGAAACGTCCGTTTCGCTCCCGCCAGGTCTTCGCCGGGCTGGTCAGTATCCGGACTCTCTCCTCCCAGCCCTCGGGAAAGCGGGTATCCAGCAGTCGTTGCATGAGCTCCTCCTGCGATGCATGGGTACGGCGAATTCTCCGTCCCGAAGGCTAGTCTGACGCCAAGCCATGACAGAACTGTTGCGCCTCGGCCGACGAACGACGGCCCTGCTGGATAAGGTTGAAATATCCAATTATCTCTGTGACTTGGAACGCACCGTGAGAAGTGATTCGCCTCGCCCCCCGGCTCCGGCACTGCGCGATCTTCGACAAGACCCTGACGGCCATGGGCAAATGAGGTCCGGATCGAGCAGGATTGTTCCGGGCGGCGGAGCGAGCCACACTCGCTTTCACCATTCACCTGCCTGCGGGCACATTAGGGCTTCCATGAAGGCGTTGCTGTTCGTGCTCCCGGGACTCGTCTTCGCCGCGCCGGCGTCGGCGCAGCAAATCGCCCAGGGCGGCCAGGGCGGCACCATCGGAGGAACGGTCGGCGGCACCATCGGCTCGACGGTCGGCCAGCCTGTGGGAGGGTCACCGACCGGCTCGACGATGGGCGGCGCGCAGGGCGTACCGCTTTCCCCCTATGCCACCGGCCTGCCGGGCAGCGACGTGCCGTCCTACGGCCAGGCGATCCGGCCTCCCGACGGGCTGCCGGGCATTCCCTACCCCGCCGACGGCCTGATCCTCACCCCGGCCCAACCGGGCTACGAGAACGATCCTTGAAGGCCCTGCGCGCCGCAACGCGACGCATTCGGTTCTTTCTCCACTACGCCCTCGTCCGGCAGCGCCGCGATGCACGCGATCTCGCTCTCCTCGCGTCATCGGACTACTTCGACGCGCGCTACTACCTCGACCGTTATGCCGATGTGGCGCAAAGCGGCATGGACCCGCTTCTGCACTATGTCGATCACGGCGCCGCGGAGCTTCGGCGCCCCTCCCGGAAGTTCGACACCAACTTCTACGTGAAGACCACGCCGGACGCCGGCACTCTCAATCCTCTCGTGCACTTTCTGCGGCACGGGCTGCACGCCAACCGGCCGTCCCTGCCTGCGCCGTTCTTCTACGAGGGAAAGGCGCGGCGACCGGACCTGCCGGCGCCCGCGAAACGATCGCGGTACGAAGACCCGTTGCCGGAACCGGCACCCGCCCGTCCTCGCTTCGTCATCTTCACGGCCGTCACCGGCGGCTACGACGACCTGCCGCCGCCGGGCTTCTTCCCGCCCAACTGCGACTTCGTCGCCTTCAGCGACCGACCGATCCAGGTCGATGGCTGGAAGGTACTGCCTCTCAACTACCAGCATCCCGACCCGGCAAAGTCGGCGCGGTTCGTGAAGCTCCATCCCCACCTGTACTTTCCCGACCATGAGGTCAGCCTCTGGATCGATGGCAACGTCCGTATGACCGGTGACGTGGGTGTCTTCGTCGATGCACTGCCATCGGACGGGGTCATGAGCACCTTCGTGCATCCGTTACGAGACTGCATCTATGACGAAGGCATGGAATGCCTCGAGTTCCTCAAGGACGACGAAGCCATCGTCTGCCGGCAATTGGACTTCTATCGCGAGCAGGGCATCCCGGACTCGCTTGGCCTCTGGGAAACGAATGTCGTCGTGCGCCGGCACAACGACGCAAGATGCATCGAGCTCATGGCTGCATGGTGGCGCGAGATCGAGAACGGGAGCCGGCGGGACCAGCTCAGCCTGCCGGTCGTCCAGCGCCGCCTCGGCATTCCGATCTCGCCGCTCGACGTGGCGGGGGCCAGCGCCCGCAATCATCCTTTGCTGACCTATGCGGACCATCGCTCGCAGAGAGCGCGGACGTCCGCGGCGTGGCCCCCGCCGGAACGACCGGTCGAGACGGCCCCGCCCTCGTCACCTGTCACGATCGGCGTCTGCGTCCACAACAGCCTGGCCGAAGTCAGGACGTGCCTCGCCTCCGTCCTCGAAGCGCGGGGAAGCGATGACCTCATCCTCATCGTCGACGACGCGTCAGGCGAAGAGACGGCGCACTTTCTCGCGGATTTCGCCGCGAACCATCCGCGCGTCGTCCTCGTCCGCAACCCGGAAAATCTCGGCTACACCAAATCCGCCAACACGATCTTCCGGACCGCCACCACCGACTGGATCCTGCTGCTGAACAGCGACACGGTCCTGCCGCCGGATGCCCTGAAGAAGCTCCTGGCTGCTGGCGCGCAATACGACCGCCTGGCCATCGTGGGGCCCCTTTCCAACGCCGCGAGCTGGCAGACCGTGCCAACCCTCACCGGGGCGGATGGCGGCTTCATGGTCAACGACTTGCCCGCGGGCCGAACGCCCCGCGACATGGACCGGATGTGCGGGCTGGCAGCCTTGCCCGTCGTCCAGTTCGCTCCGCTCGTCAACGGTTTCTGCCTGGCCATCCGTCGTTCCGTCCTCGACCGGGTCGGGCTGTTCGACGAGGAGAACTTCCCGGTCGGTTACGGCGAGGAGGACGATCTCTGCCTGAGGGTAGCCGACGCAGGCTTCGTCTGCGGGATCACGACCGACGCCTATGTATTTCACGTGAAATCTGCATCTTTCGGGTCGGAGCGGCGGGCAAAGCACGCGGCGGACGGCGCCACGGCCTTGCATCGCAAGCACTCCCGGGACCGACTGGAGGCGGCCACCGCCGTCATGCGGGGAAATCCGGGACTGCGCACCATCCGCGAGCGGCTGTCCGCCGCCCTCCATGCGAAGGCCAAGGCAACATAACGGCGGCATTGTGCCCCGGTTGCCCCGACATAACCTTTTGGCGGAGTTGGTTATCCGTCGCCTTTGAAGTATGATCCGAGACCCCAAAAGGACCGAGCGCCAAGAAATGTCCGAGTCCAGCCCTCCGAACCGGATCGCCTTCCTGAGGCCGCCTCAGCCCGAGACGACCGATCCCCGCTTCCAGGCCCCTGACGCCCGCCTCGCTCCGCAGGAGCAGCCGCAATGGTCGGACACTCCCGCCGCGCCGGAACGCGCGGAGCCGGTATTCGAGCTGCCGACGCTGCCCGAGCGCAAGCAGGGTCGTTCCTACGGCGCGCTGATTTCGTTCCTTCTGTTCGTGGCTCTGCCGGTCGCCCTCGCGACGCTCTATTTCGGCTTCTACGCATCGAGCCAATACGTCGCCGAATTCCGGTTCGCAGTACGCGATTCGCGGACCAGCGTCTCGTCATCCGATTCAGCAGGTGGCATCTCCAGCCTGCTCGGTGTCAGCACGTCGCCGAACACGCCCGAGAACTACATCGTCACCGACTACATGCTGAGCCGGCAGGCGGTCGATGATCTGCTGGCCAAGGTCGATCTCCGGGCGATGTATTCGCGTGAAGGAACGGATTGGTGGGCTAGCTTCGATCCGTCACTGCCGGTCGAGCGCCTGGTCACCTATTGGCAGCGCATGGTGACGGCCAGCTACGACCAGGTCACCGGCATCGCCACGGCACGCGTCCGCGCCTTCAATCCCGAGGATGCCCTCACCATCGCCAAGGCGCTCCTGGAGAATTCCGAGAACGTCATCAACAAGACGGCCAACCGACCGATCTGGGATGCCGTCAAGTTCGCGGAGAACGACGTCCGTCGCGCCGAGGAGCGTCTCAAGACGATCCGGGGCGAACTCACCCACTTCCGCAATACCGAGCAGATCATCGAGCCCAACTCCAGCGTCGTCTCCACCAACACGGCGCTCGCGGGCAGCCTCAAGACGACACTGCTGCAGCTCCAGACAGAGCTGGCGACCTTGAGCAAGCGCCAGCTCGGCCCCAATGCGCCGGCGATCGTGGCTTTGCAGTCCCGCATCAGCGCGACCAAGGACCAGCTCGCAATGGTCGAGTCGCAGGTCAATACCGACAAGCAGGGCAAGCCCCTCTCGACGGTCGTCGGAAAGTTCGAGCAGCTCGATATGGAGCGCCAGTTCGCCCAGAACATGGTGCTGAGCACGATGCAGCTGCTCGAGCAGGCCCGGGCCAATGCCTTGGCCCAGCACATCTACGTCAATCCGTTCGTGCACCCGAGCCTGCCGGAGAGTTCGGTCTTCCCGCGGCGCATCCTCTCGATCTTCGTGGTCGGCGTGATCTGCTTCATGCTGTGGACGATCGGTCTTCTCGTCGTCCGGGCGATCCGCGAGCACATCGCCTGACGGGAACTGTATTGCCGCTGTCCGATCAATCCCAGAGCGGATGGATCGGAACGCCTCGCTTCATCGGGCCGCCCCACGCCAGAATCCAGTCGTCGCTGGCCCGGTCGGCTTGGCTGTTGAGCAGGATTCCGCAGGGTGTCTCGTGGTTCGGCCCGGCTTGAAGCTCGGTAGCGGCGGCGTCACGCGGGGTATTGTCAGTCGACATATGCATGCTCGGTCCTTTCCTTGTCGGCCAATACATACGCCGCCAAGGTTTCCGGACGATGTCAGTCCACTAGTGAAGCTCGTCGTCACCGGGCTGCGCGGCGGACCTTCTGTTCATGGTGATCCAGCCTGCGACGATGGGTGCCAGCACGATGCCAGCGACGGCGAGTCCGAATCCGGCGGCAAGGAACGCCCAGATGCTCATTTCAGCCCTCGCATGGTGCGGCTGCCCGCCGTCTTCCGCCCTGATTCGACATTCGATACCCCTCGGAAGTCGAGCATAATGGCGTGCGGACCAGGGAACGGGAAGTATTGATGGCAACCACGACCTCCGCGACCCGGGACTTCACGGTGGCGTTCGGCAACTGGCGGCGCACGATCGCGGCTGCGATGAACGACTATCTGTCCACGAAGTTCAGGGGCAGCAAGTTCGCGGCGGTCATCGCGCTTGCGGAGCCGGTGATTCTCGTCCTCGCCCTCGTCGCGCTGAGGATGCTGCTGAAGCAGAGCCTGAACTACTACGGTTCGTCGATGGTGCTGTTCTATGCCAGCGGCATCTTTCCCTACTACCTGTTCCTCTTCGTCTCGGTGCGCGCGGGCGCCGCCCGGATCAATCAGCGAGCGCGCCTGCCCGGCCGCATGCAGCTCGACTATTTCATCGCGGTGGCCCTGGTCGAGATCCTGATCATCGGCTCGATGATGATCCTGTTCTTCGCGGTCCTCTGGCTGGATGGCATCGAGCAGGCCATTCCCCGCTACTTCGACATATGCCTCGCAGCCGTCGCGCTGATGATCGTCTGCGGCCTCGGCGTCGGACTGATCAACCAGGCGATCTCCAGGTTCTTCCCGGTCTGGGGCCGGATCTATGGAATCCTGACTCGCGGTTCGATGTTCCTTTCCGGCGTCTTCGTGATGCCCGACCTGCTGACGCCCTTCATCCGCAACATCGTCGTCTGGAACCCGCTGATGCACGGAATCGAGTGGTTCCGCCTCGGTCTCTACGGACAGTATCCGACTTTTCTCCTCGATCGCTCCTACCTCGCCTACTTCGCGCTGATCGTCCTCTTCATCGGCATCGTCTTCGAGCGCGCGATGATCCGGTCCGAAGGCCCTGCCGGCCAATGATCACGCTCCGCGGAGTCTCCAAGCATCACAATCGGGGAATGATGCAGGCAAGGGTGCTGGATGGAATCGACCTCGCGGTTCCGAGGCGGGCCCGTCTCGTCGTGCTGGGGCATCATGGTTCCGGCAAATCCACCCTTCTGCGCGTCATCGCCGGCACGCAGCTTGCCAGCGAAGGGCAGGTCGAACGCCGCGGCACCGTTTCGCCCCCGACCGGCCTGGCACGCTTCACGAAGCCCCACTGGTCTGTACGCGTTTTCGTGTTGCGGTTGGCCGAAATCTACTCGGTGGATCCCAGGCAGCTTCTGACCTTCGTCACCGAGTTCGCCATTCTGCAGGATATGCTCGACGAGACGGTCGTCAGTCTTCCCGCACCGTTCCGCCAGCGCCTCGACACGGCCCTGATCCTGGGCATTCCGTTCGACTTCTATCTGTTCGACGAGAGGCTGGGCCCGACGTCTCCGATCGGATTTCGCGACGCCTGCTGGAAGGCTCTGGAACAGCGGCTGAAGCATAGCGGAATGATCTTCACGACATCTTCCCCCCGTGTCGCCGGCCAATTCCAGGCTGCCGGCGCCATTCTCCATTCCGGCAAGTTGAGTTTGTTTCCCACGGTCGCGGAGGCTATAGAAACCTTCGCGCGCTTGCCGCCCTCCTTCGAGGATTTGTCGACGGGCGCAGTCCACGCGGAAGCGGAAGAAGAAGAAGAGGAATTCGGCTGACACCTGTCCTTGGACGGGTCTGAAGAAGCGCGATGGAACTCAAAGCCAAGGTCATCAACCGCAATCCGCAGTTTGCGAACTGGAAGGCCCCCCGCGCTGTTACGCCGGGGCGCGTGCATCGCATTTGCGATGGCTGGTTGCTGTCGCTGCAGGCCGACGGCGGAGCGGCGGGCTTCAGTGTCGCCCCCCTCAACTCCGAGACCGGCGCTGGATTGCGGCTTCAGCTCGAAGCCAATCAAACGGTGAGGATCGCCAGCCGGATCCGCCCCGAAGCCGCCACGCGCCGCGGCACCTGGCGCGCCGCGGCAAGATTACGGGGTATTCCTGAGGAGAATGTCTTTCCTCAGCTCGACGCCGCCTATCTCGCGCGAGTCGCTCCCACCGGTGGTTGGCTCTTCGACTCGCAGGTCTTCCGCGAAACGCCGCTGCATGAGGAATGGGTCGAGCTGAGCGCCTCGGTCCAGTTCGACCGCCCCCTGCCGGCCCGGAGCGGTGCGCAGTCATTCCTGTCACGCCTCAAGGCGCTGTTCGGCCGGGCTCCATCGCCCCAGGACGAGACGCTGTACCTGGCCCTGCAGTTTTCCCAGCCCGGCATGATCGAAATCGATTTCTGCCGATTGGAGGAGGAGCGGCTCGAGGCTTCGCCCGTTGCCGGAGACCCTGCGTCCCAGCCAGCACCTGCCGTTCGTCTGAAGGTGAAGCCCCATGTCGGTGCCACGCCGATCGAACAGGCCGGAATCGTTGCACTGCTCGACGGACGCCTCCTGGGCTGGGTGCATCCCGGTCCGGCCAAGGTCAGCGGCATGATCGAGATCGACGGTGAGCCCGTCGTACCTCTTGGCGACTCCGCCTTCAACGGAGCCGAGACTGCCCTGCTCCTCGGCAAGCCTGGCGAGCGATTCGCAGTCGACCTTCCGAGTCGTTTCCTGGACGGCAAGCGCCACCGGATCGGGCTCCACGACAATCTCGCCGAGCGAACGATCGATGGTGCTGAGACGGGCCTCGTCCTGCAGGAAGGCCTTCACGTCGCGGAACGGCACGTCTGAAGTTCAGGGTCTTTTGGGACAAGATAGAATAATCTCGCTCTTCAACAATGACCTCACCCTGAGGAGCGGTCCGTAGGACCGCGTCTCGAAGGGTGGGCACGCGCACCTCGTTTGCTGCCCATCCTTCGAGACGCACGCCTTCGGCGCGCTCCTCAGGATGAGGTCCGTGGGTCAATTCGAGACGGAAAGACTCTAAGCGAGCGCCCTCGCTCAACGGGCGATATGGCGAGCCAGCATGAAGGCTTCCGCGGCCTCTACGCCGATCGAGGCTCCCCGCCAGCGCGCGAGATGTGTTACCGCCTCGATCGACCGGCTGTGCGGCCAGGCCCGCATTTCCTCCGCGTAGAATTCCAGTGCCGCGATCTTTCGCTCGAACGTGCCGCTGATGTCCTGGAACCAGTTGGGAATGAAGGCCGTCTGCGCCGAGGGGGTCTGCCACTCGGTGCTGGACGGCACCTCGAAGCACAGGATCGTCGGGGCAAGAGCACCGGGCTGCGGACGAAGGGCGGTCATCGTGGCCTGGTGCACCAGGCGGTGATCGACATTCAGGTCCGCGAAATGGTGCGTGTAGACGATATCGGGCCGGTACGCCGAAATGACGGGCTCGACCTGGCGGACGATCTCGAGAAGAGGCAGGCCGTCCATCTGGTTGTCGGGAAGCGCGAGGAACGTCGCGTCTCGCACGCCCACGCAGGCCAGCGCGGCATTCGCTGCCTCGCGCCGCTGCCGGGCGGCGGCATCCTCTCCGGCCCCTCGAGACCCGACCCCGTCGGTCATGAACAAAGCCCGGACCTCGTCTCCGCGACTGGCATGCAGGGCAAGCGTCCCACCGCAGCCGAGCGCCTCGTCATCGGCATGGGCGGCGATCACCAGAACACGGCGGGTGCTCATGCCTGGAACCTCCAGCCCTTCGCTGCCGCCACGGCGTGGCCGGCACGCTCCCAAAGCGCGCGATCACGGGCGACCAGCAGACCGCCCGGCTTGTCGTAGGCGCCCGCAAGCAGGAAGGCCGAGCCGTTCGCCTGGGTGAGAAGGGCTCCGACCGAACGCAGGACGGCCAGCGCCGGTGCAACGTCCCAGTCCCGGACGACCACGTCCTTTACGAACAGATCGGCGGTGCCATCGGCCACGAGGCACATCTTGAGGCCAAGGCTGCCCGACTCATGATAGCCATCGGTACCCAGGGTGCGCATGACCGGCACACAGATGCCATGGGGCTCGGGCGTATTGTCGGTCACGACGATGCGTTCGGCCGGCTTCCGCACCGGCAGCCTGGCGCCGTTGAGGAAGGCCCTGCCCTCGGTATCGGCGACGAAGGTCTTGTCGAGGACGGGTGCTCGTACGACTCCGAAGCGGGGCTCGCCGTCGGCGATCAGGGCGAGTTGGGTGACGAAGCCGGGAAATCCGCCGCGCCAACTGGCTGTCCCGTCGATCGGATCGAGCAGCCAGTAGAGGGGCGCCCGCGCCGAGAAATGGTCCGCGTCCTCCTCGCTCACGATCGGGATGTCAGGCGTGAGCTTCCCGAGTGTCTCGCGCAGGAAAGCGTCGGCGGCATAGTCGGCCGCGAGCTTGTGCTGCTCCCTGTTGATGTAGGCGCGCATTTTCTCGTCCGTGCGCCAGACCGAAAGCTTCGCACCGAGTTCGACCACCGCGTCGATGACAGCGGCCTGAACGGCTTCCTCCAGGAGAGGCTTCGAGGTCATTCAGCGGCCTGCGGAGCGGAGCCTGCGGAGGCCCCCTTGCCTGCCAGGTCGCGCAGATCGGCAGCCACGCTGGCGATCACGTTCTCGCGCGTGCCGAGAGACAGCAGGTCGTAGTGGACGATCGACGGGAACCAGCTGTCCCGCCGTTGCGCACTCTTGCGCCACACGTCCGACGCGCCGGGGATGACGGTAAACGACCAGACGGGCACGTTCACCGCGCTCGCGATGTCCCGGATCGTGACGCCAGGCGTAAGCACGAGGTCGAGTTCGGACACCAGCGCCGCAACACCCTCGAAATCGTCGTAGAGGTTGAGGCCCGGGATCGCATGCACGCCGGCCGCCTGCAGCGCCGCCGCCTCTTCGACGCTCTGGTTGACCTGAAGATCGACGAAGGTCACATCCTTCACCGCCAGGATGGAGGCGATCTCGTCGATCGAGAAATAGCCCCTCTTGCGATAGCGATTGATGAACGACCCGCGCCAGCAGAGGCCGACCTTGGGCTTGGGTCCGAGCTTCGCGAGATGCGCACGCATCTCCTGCACCCTTGCGGGATCAGGCACGGCAAACCGGTGGCGCAGCGGCTGCCCCTGGCGCAGCACGGCTTCCACGTAGGTTTCGTGGAAGAGACGGTCGCTGTGGCAAACGAAGTCCTGCCCGGCCATCCGTTCGAAGGGCATGGCCATTTCCACGACACGCGGTGCGACTCCTGGCCAGACGCGATCGAGGGTGGGCGATTTTCCGCCGTCGTCGCGGCGAAGCTGACGGTGCCCGGAGAAGGTTGGGACGAAATCGATCTCCGGATAGGAGCGTCTGAGCAGCGTGTAGAGCCTCGGGTCGCAGGCGAAGGTGCAATCGCGAATTCCCGCATCCAGCAGCCTTTGCAGGCACATCGCCGCCAGCCGCAATTCGTCGCCCGGACCGCCGCGCACGGCGATGGCCAGCGATTTTCCATCGAGTGCCTCGCCGTGCCACACCTTGAGATGGCGCGGAAAGACGTCCTCGTACAGCTCGCACTGGAGACGATGGGCTTCGGCCGCTTCTGCGGGCCGGCCCATGATCATCAGCACGAGGAAGCGATGCCAAAGCGTGCGGGCGCTGGGACTGCGCCCTGCATCGGTCGACGCCTTGACGCTCCGGTCGTACCAGGCGAGCGCGCCCTCGAAATTGCCGAGTTCCTCCTCGATGTGTCCCAGCTGCATGAGGGCGGTGGGATCGGAGTGCCGCACGAACAGCGCCGTCTTCAGGGCGACGCGCGCCGCCTCGATCTCGCCGGCCTGGTGCAGGACGAGCCCCCTGTAGAAGTACCCCCGGGGCTCATGCGGGTGGTGGTCGATCACACGCATGCTGGAGGCTAGCGCCTCGGCGGGATCTTCCCATTCGGTTGCGTATTCGAGCAGGCCGACCAGCACGGAGACGTCGGTCACCCCGGCATGGAAGGCGCGGCGCAACGGGCGAGCACTGCCGCTATAGTCGAATATCTGCCGGTAGAGCGCGCTGATGCGCCGCGTCGTCGCCGGCACTGACACGCGTGGCGCGTCGAGGACGGCCACGAGGTCGAGCGCCCCGCCATAGTCCATCCGCAGGTACCGGACCGTGACATGGAACTCGAGCACGGTGATGTCGTATCGGCTGCCCGACATCATCGCGGCGAGCGTTCGATCAGCCTCCGCCAGTTCGCCGTTGTGATACTGGCAGATCGCCAGCTGCAGCTTGGCCGGAAGGTCGTTGGGGAACCGCTGAACGTGCATCCGCAGCGACGAGATTTCCATTTCGAGCCGTCGGCGACCGCGCAGGAAGGCGGCGAGTTCGTGGAGGATGTCGATGCGGCCACGCGACTGGAAGACGGCGAGGCGAAGCAGCGCCTCGGCCTCGTCGACCCGGTCCACGCCTGCCAGAACCTGGCTCCTCAACTGCATCAGGGCGACGACATTCGGCCGCTCGAGCAGAAGCTGGTGCGTCAGATCCAGCGCCTCGTCCCAGCGGCTGAAGCGTACCAGAAGCTGCGCATAGCGCCGGCGGCGCTCGAACGCGTCCGCGCCGTGCTCCAGAGCTTCCGCCGTCACGGCAAGAGCGGACTTCAGGTCGCCCGAGGATTGCAGATGCTCCGCCAGGGCATCGAGTATCCTTGCCTGATTGTAGCCTTCTCCGATGGCGCGGCGGGCAAGCGCCTCCATGTCCGCCGTCGATCCCAGACGACCGATCATGCGCAGATATTCGAACACGATGGGCTGGCGCCGGGGCAACAGAATAAGTCTTTCCGTCGCGCTTGCCAGCGTCGCGACCAGACCGCTCGCCGCCGCCAGATCGCCGCGCCTCAACATCTCGCCGATCGCCAGCGTGAGGAGATCCGCTTCGCTCGCGAAGCGCGCGGTCGACAGGGGACCGAACTGCGCGGCCATTGCGATCGCCTGGTCCGGATCCCCGCGCAGAAGCGCCAGCTCGAACTTCATGCGACCGATGTCCGGAGCATCCGGCACCTGCCGCCTGGCGTTCTCCGCCGCCTTCTCCGCCTCGGCCAGATGGCCGGACTGGAACAATGCCCGCACGAGCCGGATGCGGGCGTCGATGTCGGAGGGCAACTCCTTGACCACCCTCGACAGAAGATCCCGCGCCCTGGAGAAGTCGCGGCGTTCGAAGGCCTGCCCGATCTCGTGCTTCAGCGCCGCAAGCGGATGCTCGCGCTGCGCCTTGGCAATCCAGTCGTCGACCAGCTGCAGGCGGCCATTCGCCTGGGCGACCGGCGCAATCGCTTCCATCACGGTTGCCGGAAGCCCCTCGGGATTTGAGCGGACCAGCGCCTCGGCCCAGACAAGCGCCCGTTCCGGCTGGCCGGCGTTGCGCGCGCGCGTCAGCATCTGAAGCGCTACATCGGGGGTCTGCCAGCGTGCCACGACGGCGTTCGCGAAGACGGTTTCGGCCGCAGTGTCGGGCAGCACCTGGAAGACGCGGGTCAGGATACGGACCAGGTCGACCGTGCCGGCGCCCCGGAATTCCTGGTGCAGGTCGTCGATCGCCCTTGCCCAATCCCCGGTGCTGGCGCGTGCCACCGCGAGATCGACGACGAACGCCCGCCCACGCGCATTCTGTGCCAGGAGCCCGGCCGCCACCTCCGTGGCCCGAGCGCCCTCACCCACCGTGACAAGAAGCTTGACCAGGCGAAGACCGATGCGATGGTCGGCCGGAAAGGCGGTGTAGAACTCCGTCAACCGATCGACGGCTTCACCGAGCGCGCCCGTCGCCTCGCCAATGTCGGCGAACAAGACCATCGCGACGCTGTGGGTGGGCGCCACGAGGAGCAGCCGACGAATGAGTGTCGCCGCCTCCCCCGGATTGGCCAGGTTGCGCAGATTGAGGCGCGCCAGCCAAAGCAACGCGTCCACATGGTAGGGATCAAGTGCCAGCGCTTCGCGGAACATCTCGGCGGCCGTCGCATGGCCCTTGAGGTGCTCGGCAATGCGCCCGCGCAGAGCCAGGAAGGCGGCGTCCCGAAGGCCAAGTTCATGCGCCTGGTCGAGCAGCCGCTGGGCCTGGTCGGTATTTCCGCGCTCCACGAGACACTCGACGAGGGCGGCGCGAATGGGGCCTTCCATCGGGTGTTTCTGCAGCAGGTCCAGCAGCAGAGATTCCGCCGCGGCAGCCCGTCCGGCACGCCGCTCGGACTGGGCCAGCAGCAGCGCGGCAGACGCGGGAGCCTGTTCGAGCAGCCTCTCGGCGATCTGCTTCGCGCGACCGGCGCTGCCCGCACGGTATTGAGCCTCGCCCGCAAGAAGGCCGAGCGACACGTCGGCAGGATCGGCTTGTTCGAGCGCCTCGGTCACGATCGACCAGAGGCCCAACCTGGCAGCCTCGGCAGCCACCTCGCGCGCAAGCCCCGGGTCGAGCCGCCCGTACTGGGCGGCCACCCTGAAGCCGATCAGCCCGTCCCGCAGCTTCCCTTCCCGCAGAGAGGCGATCGCGAAGCCAAGCCAGGCCGGGACGGAGAGCGGCTCGGCCGAAATCCGCCGTTGCCACTGCTCGATGGAGTGATCGGAATTCGTCATCTGCGCCCGGCCTCGAGCCACTTCTGCAACCGCGCTCCCGTCGCCTCCATCAACGCATCGACATTGTGACGGTCTTCGACGAACACGTGCGTCTTGTTGGGATGAAAGACGTCCGTCCCTTCCCCGTCGACAATTCGCCAGTCCAGCGTATGCGATCGGTTGAGCATCCAGGTTTCCACGCCGATTGCCCCCGACAGTTCGCTGACGCCGTTGGCAACGCAGATGACCAGGTCGAGCGCCTTCATGAGAGCGGCCTTGTCGTCGATGTCGCGACGCAGATTGAGCCCTTCCGGCCTGTGGATATCGACGCCGAAGCGCTCGCGAACGGCCGCAATCTCGGCATCGTCGGCCGCAGGATCCAGGCAAATCAGGCTGAGCCCCGGAATTTTCAGTACGGGCGTCCAGTCGGCGAGGTTCGTGAGGTGACCGCGACGGTGATGGGTCAACCGGAGGCTACTCCAGGCAATCCCGACCTTCGGGCCGTCCGCACGCTGCGCCAGTCTTCCGCGCCAGTAGTCAACTCTGTACGGGTCGGGTTTCAGGTAGCCCAAGGTTCGCGGTATCGAATCCAGCGAGTCGCAGACGTCAGGCAGCAGGTCGGTCACGACCGCGACCTTTGCGGCCCGGCCGATCATGTCCCAACCGACATTGTCGACCACCCGAGTCAGGGACAGGTTTGGAAGCCCGGCGTACTTCTTGGCCACGCCTGTGCCGTGCAGCGCATCGAGGCCCATCCAGCGCGCGGTGGGGCGAAAATCCACCCCGGGGAAGGAACGCTGAAGCAGCTTCGTCATCCTCGGGTCGCAGGTAATCGAGAGATTCGCGATCCGCGCGTTCAGTGCTGGATAGAACGTGCTCCAGAGCGTCTCGTCGCCGAGACCCCATGCCGCGAGCGCCAGAACCTTGTCGCGGGGCCGAATGGCCGAGGTCGACTGCACGAAACTGTCGGCGCCGACATTCTGCCGAACGGCCGTCGAAAGAGATGAATCGCGATAGGTCAGCAGTGCAGATCGCGGATCGCCAATGCCGAAATAGACATGGGTCAGCAGACCAATCGCCCGCGCTTTCAGTTCGGGCGAACCGAAATACAGGGGCTTGGACTCGACGAAATCCCTCGCCTCGACGAACTTTCCGCCGGCGCACAGGATCTGCACGAATTCATCATAGGCACGATAGTAGAATGGAGCCTTCGCCAGCAGGCGCCGGACGGCGCTTTCCGCCTGGTCGAGCCTCCCGTCGAGACGTAACGCATGTGCCTGGAGCAGCGCGAGCTCGGCATGGTAGCCCGTCGCCGAGAGAGCGCGCTCGAGCGTCTGCAGGGCGCGTTCGAAGTCGTGGAGGAATATCTCCGCACTGGCGATGAATACCCATTCCTCGTCGATCTTCCGCGTTCGCTCCTCGATTGCCGCGAGGTGGCGATGCCACAGCGAGTCCTCGTTGTCCCGCCCCTCGATCTCCACGAGAGCATTGAAGGCCTGCTTGTGCGTCGGTTGGGCCTTCAGGCACGCCGCGTAAGCTTCGATACTAGCCTTGCGATCGTCCAGCGCCTGCTGAACGATGCCAAGCCGATAGAACGCGTCGGTGCGGGCCGCAATCGATCCAGTCGCATGACCGAAGTAGGACTGCGCCAGTCGCGGCTCGTTCCGCGTAAAGGCAAGCAGTCCGAGACGATACATCGCCTCCCCGTCCTGCACGTTGAGCTGAATCGCGCGCAGAAGCGAATTCTCGGCGCCAGCCAGATCCCCCATGTTCACCAGGGCATCGGCGATCGCACGATGCACAGCTCCGTCGTTCGGCGACAGTGCAGCCAGCTGCTGACGGACCGACAGCGCCTCGGGCCAGTCGAACTGCGACGCGACGATCCGGTCGAGCAACTGCAGGGTCTGCAGATGCCGCGGCTTCGATCGCGACGACAGCAGCTTGCGGCAGATCGCTTCGGCCTCGGCATAGCGGCGCATATCCGCGAGCAGTTCGGCGCGCAGAAGCATGCTCCGGCTGGATTCGCCGGACAACGTGAGCAGATCCAGCGCGACGCCGAAGGCATGGTCGTCACGCGCCGCAGCGATCAGCGGGAGCTGGTGTGGCGCTATGATCGTCGCGAGATCCGAGGCAACGTCCGGCTGGATGTTCGACAGGCTGCCGACGCCTCGCAGCAGTTCCCAGATCTTGAGCGCGGTTTCCCGAGACTGCTTGCTCTTCGCCAGCAGGTGCCGAAGATTCTGCACGACTTCGGGCCAGGCACCGAGCGCGATGTCGCAGCGAATACGCGCTTCCAGCAGCCTTCGGTCGAGCTTGCGGCCCGCCGCGCTGCGTCCGAGCACGCCATCGGCAGCCTTCACGTCCCCGAGATCGATGAGGACCCTTGCATAGGAAAGGAGTTGTTCCGAATCCTTGGGGAAGCGCTCCACGACTCGCGCATAGACCTTGGCCGCCTCGCGCGCATCGCCCTTCTGCGCGAGATGGCCTGCCAGCGACTTGATCAGTTCGGGATGATCGGGAGAGAGCTGCCTCGCGCGATCGAAATGAAGCGATGCCTTGCTTTCGACGGCCATCGCTTCGAACGCGAGGGCAAGCCGCAGGTGGGCTTCGAACGAGTCCGCATCCACGTCGAGGACGGCCAGCCAACGCTCGCACGTCGCTTCGCGGTCGACCGCGGCCGTTGCGTTGCGGGCATAGACGACGAGCAGGCGAAGGTCGCGTGGCGACGAGCGCAGGAAATTTTCGACCAGCCGGTCGGCTTCGTCATAGCGCTTCAGCCTTCGCAGCACGTCCACCAACTCGACGGCGTTCTCGATGCTGTTGGGGGTCGCGGACATGACCTGGCGCCAGGCCCTTTCCGCCTCCTCCCAATGACGTGCCTGCGACCTGTCGAGCGCGCGTGTCCGCAGCGCCGCCACACGTCTGCTGTCGATCCTGCTGGCCAGGTGCTGGACGAGGTTCATCAAGCGCAGAGACTCGTATTCTTTGTTGTTCGAATGATGTTGTACCCGGACAGGATGGATATAGTACTGCACGGGATGCGGCGACAATTTCCGACAGGGCGGGCCTCGATATTCGCGCTTCCGAGACAGCGGTATGTTTCATGCCACGGAATCGCCGCAGGATAAATACACACGGCGTGCAATTCCAATGATCAGGACCGTGAGACGATGAGCATTGCCTATGACGCGGCTTTCTCCGTCGAGGGAAAACATCTCCTTCTGACCGGTGCCGGCGGGTACCTGGGCTCGGCCATGGCTCGTCTTCTCGTCGCCGGGGGCGCACACGTCATCGGGGTGGGCCGCAACGGCGACCGGCTGCAGCGCCTCGCAGAGGAGCTTGCCGCAGGTCCGGGCCGGTTTCGTCCCCTCGTGCTCGACATTGCCGACGAGGCCGGCATGATCAAGGCCTTCGAGGCACTCGATGTGCCGCAGCTGGACGGCCTG
Source organism: Reyranella humidisoli (assembly GCF_019039055.1). Classification (NCBI taxonomy): domain Bacteria; kingdom Pseudomonadati; phylum Pseudomonadota; class Alphaproteobacteria; order Hyphomicrobiales; family Reyranellaceae; genus Reyranella; species Reyranella humidisoli. Next base: position 3,501,677 of record NZ_JAHOPB010000001.1, on the reverse strand, counting down.
ATCAACAACGCGGCCATCGGCAAGACCGGATCGCTGCGATTGGCCGACAAGGCCACCTACATGGAAATCTACGACGTCTCCGTGGCCTCGGTCGCCGCGAGCATCCGACTGCTCCTTCCGGCCCTCCAGAAGGCCGTGGCGAACAGCGGAAGCGCCTCGATCGTGAACGTCTCCTCGATGTACGGCATCGTCAGCCCCGATCCGCGGGTCTACGACACCGAGGCCGGCCGCAATCCGCCCTTCTATGGCGCAGCCAAGGCGGCCCTGCTTCAGCTTACCCGCTACTCTGCCTGTGAATTCGGCCCGCTCGGCATCCGCACGAATGCCATCAGTCCCGGCCCCTTTCCCTCGGCCGAAGCACAGCAAAGCAATCCAGCTTTCGTCGCCCGCCTGGCCAACCGCGTGCCGCTGGGCCGCATCGGGCAACCCGAAGAGGCCGCGGGCGTCGTTGCCTTTCTGCTGAGCGACGCCTCGCGCTACGTGAACGGTGCCAACATTTCCGTCGACGGCGGCTGGACGGCATGGTGATGGACGCGGCGGGCTTTCCCGGGCCGCCCTCCCGCCGTCTCGAAGCCGTTTTCCGGGCTGATGCGTCCGCCGCCATCGGCACCGGACACGTCCATCGCTGTCTCGGCGTCGCGGACGAGCTGAAGGCACGCGGTCACGGCATTACGTTCGTCTGCCGCAGCGAGCCGGGCCACCTGGTCGACCTGATTCGCGATCGGGGATTCGACTGCGTCGTCCTGCCCGCGGGGATCGGTCCGGAGGAAGATGCCCGCCGTACGGTGGCCGTTATCGAGGTGAAGGGCGCGCCCGTCGACTGGGTGGTCGTGGACCATTACAGCCTCGACGCGGGTTGGGAGAAGATCGTGGGACGGGCCACGCGGAGGCTGTTCGTCGTCGACGACCTGGCCGACCGGCCGCACGACAGCGACGTGCTCCTCGACGCCAGTCACGGCGAGGATGCCAACACCCGTTACGACGGGCTCGTGCCGGCGCGAACCAAGCTCTTGCTGGGACCGCGTTACATCCCGCTGAGGCGGGAATTCTTCGGCAGGCCCCAGGTGCTGCGCGGACCCCGGCCCGTCCGCCGGATCCTGATGACGTTTGGCGGCAACGATCCGCTCGACATGACGGGTCGGGCGCTTCGGGCGCTCGACCATCCCGATTTCTCAGCGATTGCGCTCGACGTCACCGTCGGCACGTCCAATCCGCGCCTCGAAGAGGTCCGCCGGCAGGCCCAGGCCATGCCGCAGGCGACACTCCACGTCCAGCATCCTCAGCCGTCGATCCTGATGGACGCCGCCGATCTCTGCCTCGGTGCAGGCGGCACGACGAGTTGGGAACGATGCTACCTCGGTCTTCCCAGCCTCATCGTCGTCCTGGCGGACAACCAGCGGGAGATCGCCGAAAGACTGGATCGCATGGGCGTCGTGCGATCGCTCGGCGACGGCAACCGGCTGACGGTCGAGGATTTGCGGGCGGCCGTTCAATCTGCGATGGGGGATCAGGCTTGGCAGCTTGCCTCGTCGCGCGCGGGCCAGGCGCTGGTGGACGGCGGCGGCATCGCGCGCATGGTACGCGTCATCGAGGAAATGGGCGGATAAGTGGGCTTCGACCTGAGATACGGCGACTTCCGGCTGCGGCCGCTGACCGTGGCCGATGCGGCGATGACGATGGCATGGCGCAACCAGCCCTCGATCCGCGCGTCGATGTACACGGACCACGAAATCAGGCTCGATGAACACACGGCCTGGATCGGCCGCGCCACTTCGAACGACACCTGCAGCTATCACATCTGCGAGTATCGTGGACGTCCCATCGGATCGGTGGGCTTCTACGCGATCGAGCGCAGGCACGGCCGTGGGGAGTGGACGTTCTATATCGGCGAACCCGACGCCGTTCGCGGCTCCGGCGGCGCCATGCTGTTCATGGCCGCCGACCATTTCTTCGACGGTCTCGGGCTCTCGAAGCTTTGCGGCGATGCGATCTCTTCCAATCCGCGCAGCGCCCGGCTTCACGAAAACCTCGGCTTCGAGCTCGAGGGCGTGCGGCTTCGTCACCTGCGGCGCGGCGACGAGATGCTCGATGTCCGTCTTTATGCGTTGTTTGCCGACAAGTGGAAGTCCGCCCGGCAGCAGCAGTTCTCGACCTTGTTTTCAGCCAGGTGATCGTGCGCAAGATTCTCTTCACGGGCGGCGGCGGCGCCGGCAACGAAGCCATCAACCGTCATTGGCACGGCCGCTACGAAATGTATTTCGGCGACGCCGACCCGACGGCGATCGCCACCTCGATTCCCGCCGACCGTCGCGTGCGGTTGCCCTTCGCCCGCGATCCGGCGTTCGTTCCCGAAATCCTTCGCCTGGCGCGCGAACACGCGCTGGACCTCGTGGTGCCCGGCGTCGATGAGGAATTACTCCCGCTCGCGCGCGCGGCCGGCGACAGCCCGGTACCGTTCCTGCTGCCGTCGGCAGGCTTCGTGGAGTCGATGCTCGACAAGTACCGCGCCGAGCAGTTGATCGCCGAAGCGGGCCTGAGCGCGCCGCGCACAGTCCTGTTCGACCGGGCGGAAGAACTCACCTTCCCCATCATCGCCAAGCCCCGGTCGGGACGCGGCTCGCGTGGCGTGCGGCAGCTCACCGATCCGTCGCAGCTCGCGCCCTATTTCGCGCTGAGCGGCGTGCCGGCCAGCGACGACCTCGTGGCCCAGGATTATGTCGAGGGCCAGGAGTACACGGTGTTCGTCGCGGCCGATCGCACCGGCAAGCTCGCCGCCGTCGTGCCCGTGAAGGTGCTGATCAAGCGCGGCATCACCATCCGCGCGGAGACCGACGCCACGCCGGAGATCCTCGACTATGTCGAGCGGTTCCAGGGCCATTTCCGGGCGTCCGGCGTCTACAACATCCAGCTCATGCTGACCGACGACCGGAAGATCTATCCCTTCGAGGTCAATCCGCGCGTTTCGACGACCTTCTGCCTGGCCGTTTCCACGGGCTTCGATCCGATCGCCGCCTTCCTCGACGGCGCCAAGGGTGATGTCTTCGTGCCCGACCGGCACTATTCGCTGCAGCGATCCTGGTCGAACGAGATCACGCCGCTTTGACCGGCGGCCACGTCCACGGCTCGACCAGGGCCGACGGCACCGGCGGCAAGGCTTCGCGTACCAGCGCGATCTCGTCGGCGGTCAGCGGCGGCTGCTCGAACAACCGAAGATTCTCGGCAAGCTGTTCCGGCCGCTCCACGCCGACGACGCATCCTCCGATCCAGGCCTGCCCTCGCACATAAGCCACGGCCAGGTCGCGCACGCCGCGGCGCTTCAGGCGCTCCGCCGCGATCTCCAGGGATCGTGCCAGTGCTGCCGGCTCGTAGCCGGGCACATCGGGCCAGGCCGCCGTTTGAGGATTGGCCAGCAGCCCCTGCAGGAAAACGCTGCGAACATGGAAAGCCCGCCCGGCGGCATCCTTCTCCAAGGCGGCGGGCCACCGCCGGTCGAGGAGATTGTAGGGAAGCTGGATGTGCTCGAAATCGCGGTGGGTCATCACCTGCGCCAGCTCTTTCGGCACGTTGACCGACGCGCCCAGGGCTCCGATTGCCCCCTTCTCGCGCCAACGCCGCAACTCGCGCAAGACCGCTCCTCCGAAGGCGTCGGCATGATCGGGCCTATGAAGCATGAGCACCGGCAGCCGATCGAGATGGAGATTGGCCAGGGATGTCTCGAGCGATTGCCGTACCGTCGAGGCGACGTCCGCTTCTCCCGCTTCCGGCGTGAGATCCTGCAAGGGCGAGAGCTTGGTCAGGATCCGCAGGTCTCGCACGCCATGTGCCCGCACGAACTCGCCGATGCGCTGCTCGCTGAGGCCATAGGCGCGCGCCGTATCGATCTCGCGGACCCCGCTCGCGTACGCAGCCTCCAGCAGGCCGAGCGCGGCTTCGTCCGACAGATTGCCGACCGCATTGGTGCGGCCATAGGCCAGCCCAAGCTGCGCCGTCCCCAGGACGAACCCCGCCGCCACGCCTTCAGGCCTGCGGAAAGCGGGTCGCGATCTTCAGCTTGGCGATCAGATCCGGGTCCTGCAGGTAGATCTGGCTGATGCCGCCGTTGAGGGCAGCGATCTCCGGCCTGGAATCCAGCACGCCGATCACGTTGCGCAGGTCGGCCACCTGATTGCGGCGCTCCAGTTCGGCATAGAGCGCCTCGTACATCTTCAGGTCTTCTGGATAGTCGAGCGTCAGCCGGTAGTTCGTCCGCACGAGATCGGCCGGCAGATCGACCCAATGGATCTTGAAGTGCTCGGGATTGTTCTCGACATACTGGTTCATGTACTCGGAATAGACCGCGCCGCCGCTCAGCCGGTCGATACGACGCAGCGCCTCGACATTGAAGATCTGCGGCGCGGAGCCAGGCGCCTCGGCCCGCACGCGGGTGAAGTCGGCGCCCGACGCAAAATGCTCTTCGAGCAGAATCTTCGTGATCTCCGGCGACATGGTGAGGCAATCGGCCGTCGCCCGGATCACCACGTCGATATCGTAGGCATCGCAGGCGCCGAGGTAGCGCTTGATCACGTCCTCGGGCTCGCCCTTCCAGAACTTCACCCGGCCACCCAGCGTATGCTTTTCCAGCACGCTGTCCTCATCGGTCGTCGACGTGGCGAGCACGACGGTGCGGACATACGGAAAACGCAGGCAATTCTCCAGCGTGCGCTCGACGCTCGGCACGCCATGGACCGCCAGTGTCGCCTTCTTGGGCAGGCGCGTCGACTTCATGCGGCCGGCCACGACCGCCGCGATGTGCGCGCCGCGAAAGTCCTCCCGAACGACCGGCGCCTTCGCAGCAAGCGGTCGCGCCAGGATATGGAACGACCGCTGCAGGCCTTCGATCTCGGCCATCGTGAGACCCGGGCGGTCGGTGCGCCTGTACAGCAGGTCCTCGTGCGCCACGAGTTGGCCCTTTGCCAGGCCGCTCCGCACGATCGGTCGCTGGACGGTCTTTTCGAGATAGGCGGCCTCCGCTGCCGCGATGAAGCGATCGTCGAAGCTGCGCGCCATCAGCGTGAGGTCGCGGCCAAGCTCGGCCACCTCCGCGGGCTCCAGCGCGGCGGATCCGTCGAGCGGCGCCGTGGCCCGGTCGATGCAGACATGCTTCTCGATGATCGTACAGCCCAGGGCCGCCGCAATGAGCGGCAGGCGGCGGGCAAACGGGTCGTTCGCATCGACATGGTCGGCGAGCGCGATGTCGAGATCGGGGAAGGCCGCGCGCAGGACCGGAATCTTGTTCAGGAGCGCATCCTCGACTGCGGTGGGATAGGCCTGGAAGCCGACCTGCAGGGCAATCCGCCCCGGCCGTAGCACGCGGAAGCGACGGACCGCTTCCGAAATCCGGCCGACTTCGTAACCAGCAATGTTCAGGGTGAGCGTCTTGTCCGAAAGATCGAGGGCCGCCAGCGCGGTAAGAACCTCGTGATTCTCGAGAATCGACGACTGCAGCTTGATGCCGTCGACTTTGTCCAGGTTCTCCGACAGGACGCGGATACAGCTCAGGTCGGCGCCCTCGAGCCACACCGCTCCGATCGCGGCCTTGGCGCGGTCAATGATATCCGCCCAGCGCGCCGCCGGAATCTCGAGCTTCTGATAGGTCCCGAAGTAGGAGAAGTCGGGCAGCGAGAGCGTTTCCGCCGAAATGGGATGAAACTTGATCGCCTGTCTCGCGTAGGTCTGCTTGCCCAGCGCATCGACCAACGCGATCAGGCTATCCGGGTCTCCGCCATGCACGTTGGCCGTTTCATAGACGAGCAATGGTGCTTTCACGGTAGATGTCCCCGTTGCGGATCAGGCCGCGCGCTTCACGAGTCCGGCCAGTGCATCGACCACACGCTGTACGTCGGTGTCCTGCAGACCCGGATACAGCGGCAGCGAGAGGCAGCGACGATAGTAGGCGGCAGCGCCCGGCAGATCGAGCTTGCCGTAGCGTTCGACATAGTAGGGCTGCCAGTGAACCGGCACATAGTGCACCTGGCTGCCGATGTTCTTTTCGCGAAGCGCCGCCATCACGTCGGCGCGGCCGAGGCCCAGGCGCTCGAAATCGAAAAGACCGACATAGAGGTGCCAGCCAACCCGCGACCCCGACGCTTTCGAACGCGAGAGCGGCTTGATGTAGGGCGACAGGGGCACGAGGCTGCGATCGTAGAGATCGACGATCTCCTCGCGCCGCTCGATGAACCGGTCGATACGCTTGAGTTGCGACAGGCCGAGCGCGCTCTGCAGATCCGTGAGCCGGTAGTTGAAGCCGATGTCCGGCATTTCATAGTACCAGGGGTTCGGCTTGCCATCCGGCGAGAAGGCCTCGTCCCTGTTCCGGAAGAGCTGCGGTTCGCGCACCATTCCGTGGCTGCGGAAGCGGCGCAGCCGGTCACCCAGTTCGTCGTCGCTGGTCGTGACGGCCCCGCCCTCGCCCGTGGCGATCGTCTTGACCGGGTGGAAGGAGAAGACCGTCATGTCGACGCCCGATCCCGAGCCCACCGTCACCTCGCCGTCGCCGCGCCGCATCCTCGTGCCGAGCGCATGACAGGCATCTTCGACCACCATGAGGCCGGCAGCCCGCGCTGCATCGCGCACATCCGCCGGATGTCCTGCGAGATGCACAGGGAACACCGCCCGCGGACGCAGCCCCAGGGCCTTCGCCCGTGCGAGGGCATCCTCGAGATGCTGCGGCTCCATGAGCGCGGTATCGGGATTCACATCCGCGAAAACGACCTCGGCGCCGACATAGCGGACCGCGTTAGCCGTCGCCAGGAACGTGATCGACGGAACGATCACGGCATCCTTCGGCTGGAGGTCCAGCGCCGCCGCGGCGATGTGCAGGCCGGTCGTGCCGTTGGAGCAGGCAACCGCGTGCGTGGCGCCGGTAAGCGTCGCGAGTTCCTTCTCGAACGCATCGACCGTCGGCCCCTGCGTCAGCCAGTCGCCGCGCAGTACCGCGACGACGGCCTCGATGTCCTCGTCGCTGATCGACTGTCGCCCGTACGACAGGAACGGGCCGGAGCCCCCGTCGGTCACTTGATGTCCCGCAGGAACGCCTTCAGTTCTTCGTCCGAGACCCAACGATTGTTGTTGTCGCTGGAGTAGCGGAAGCCGTCGGCGACCCGTTCGGCACCGTTACCGACATAGCTGTCGCGCTTCCACCAGTTGAACGCCGGCTCGATGACGTAGCAATCCTCGAGTTCGCAGGTCTGCCGCGAATCGTCCTCGCCGACCATGACCTCATGCAGCTTCTCGCCGGGGCGGATGCCGATGTTCTTCATCGGGATCGTCGGCGCCATGACACGCGCCAAGTCGGTGATCCGCATGCTGGGGATCTTCGGGACGAAAATCTCGCCGCCATGCGCGGCGTTGATCACGGAGGCCGCGAAATCGACGCCCTGCTGCAGCGTGATCCAGAAGCGCGTCATGCGCTCGTCGGTGATCGGCAGATGATCGGCCTTCTGCTCGACCAGCCGGCGGAAGAACGGAATGACGCTGCCACGCGAGCCGACCACGTTGCCGTAGCGCAGCACGGTGAAGCGCGTGCCGATCGAGCCCGACAGGTTGTTGGCCGACACGAAGATCTTGTCGGAAGCGAGCTTGCTCGCGCCGTAGAGATTGATCGGGTTGCAGGCCTTGTCCGTGGAAAGGGCGAGCACGTTCTTCACGCCGTTGCGCAGCGCGGCATGAACCACGTTCTCGGCGCCGTTGACGTTGGTGTGCAGGCACTCGAACGGGTTGTATTCGGCGGCGGGCACATGCTTCATCGCGGCCGCGTGCACGACGCAGTCGACTTCGCGCATCGCCATCTCGAGGCGGTTCGCGTCGCGAACGTCGCCGATGAAGTAGCGGATCGCCGGATAGTCATGCAGGTCGAAGCGCTGTTGCATTTCGTACTGCTTGAACTCGTCGCGCGAGTACACGATCACGCGTCGCGGCTTGGACCGCTCCAGTACGTTCTTGATGAACAGGTTGCCGAAAGAACCGGTCCCGCCCGTGATCAGCACGGACTTGTCATCGAAGAACGAATACGCCTTGTCGTTAATGACCCGCACCCAAAACCCCTTGTCTATTGGAAGGACGGGCTCTGCGCCCCCGGCCTTTATTATACTACGTCAACCGCGGCGTATTCGAGCATTTCGCTGAGGCGGCTTCCCAGGTCGCCCTGCGGCAGACCCAGCGTGGACTGAAGCGTGCCGAGGTCCATCTCGAAGGACGGATGCGGCACGTCGTACTCGATCTGTACGCCGGCAATCTCCCGCAGGCGCTGCACGAGCAGGGAAACGGAGAGCGGCCCTGCATAACCGACGTTTGTCACGAACCCCGGTCCAGGCTGACGCAACGCGGCCCGGACCATCGTGGAGGCCGCATCGTCGACATGCATCGCCGACCACATCAGCGGCTGTGCTGGCAACGTCGGCGTCCTCCCCTTCCTGATCGCCTCGCACAGTGCGTAGACGAGGCCGTTCCGTCGCGGCGGGCCGAAGAGCCCCGGAAGCCGCAACGCAACAGCACTGCAGCCGGCGGCGGAAGCCAACAGGGCTTCCGCTTCGAGCTTGGCGCGGCCGTAGGCCGATCGCGGATCAACGCGATCCTCGCGCAGCGGTTCCATCTCTCCGGGCCCGTAGACCGTCATCGACGATGCGAAGACGATGTTGGCGACACCGGCATCGACCAGATTTCGGACCATTCTCACGCTGTCAGCACCCGCCTCCGCATCATCGTATCCGCCGGCGTTCCTGGGAACCGCCGCCGCACAATGGACGACGACGCGGGGAACTGTCCGATCCACGACATTGCGCACACTGCCCGCATCCAGAAGATCGCAGGCAATATCCGATCCACCGCCGCGTGCCAGGCCAAGGCTCTCGACGCCCTTCGCCCGCAGTTGGCCGATGACCCGGCCTCCGAGATAGCCTCCAGCTCCCGTGACCAACACGGGGCCGGAGATACCGTCGCTACGCACGCTTGAGCTTGAAGATCCTTCGCTTTCCATCGATGCCGATTTCCTCGACCTTGCCCAGCCCGGTCTTCTCGGAAATCAGCTTCACGAAATCGTCGGGCGACAGCGGCCGGTAGGCCGACTTCATCGGAAGTTCGCCGTCGTCGTGGGACTCGAAGATCATCATCTTGCAATCGAGCTTCGGCAGGAAAGCCTCGAGTTGCTCGGTCGTTTCCTTGCGCTTGAGCGAATGATGGAGAACGTTGAGCGCGAAGATGACGTCGTGCTTCGTATTGGGCGTGTCGTAGTACGAACCCTCGAAGAGGTCGAACTTCTTGCCCCAGAGTTCGCGGAGCTCGCGAATGACCTGGACGCACTGCTTGTTGCGCTCAACGGCGGTTACCGTATAGCCGAGATCGTCCAGCCACAGCGAGAAGGCGCCGAAGTAAGCGCCGATGTCGAGCGCGGTGCCGCCCTTGTACTCAAGATGCGGACCGATGATCGCCTGCCGCTTCTTGGGCAGATGCTTCGACGGCCAATCTGCGAAATCCGGATGCGGGATCTGGGCATAGAGCCTGCCCTTGGTGCTCATGATGTCCCGGACGACCTGCTTGAGACTCTCGGATGCCGGTTTCGGATACTGAGGTGCCGCCATTGATATCTAGCCTTTTCTGCGATGAGCGCTGGAATTAGACCGCGAACGATGGATTAGCAAGGACATGCGCCGAAATTCGGGCGGGTTGCATCTTAGTCTCAATCGGCCCCTTTCCCGTATCGACTTGCGAGCTCCACAATTCGTCGACGCAACGCAACGAGGCCGGGATGGATGCGGATTCTATCCGTAGCCATCTCCAGGCGCTCCCGCCCATGCCTTGTGCGCAGGGCCTCACTCTGAAGAGGGAAAAAATCCGCCGTAATTGTTTGCCCGCGAGCAAACGTCTCACCGGAAATGCAATTTACAAAGCCCCGATCCTCCGCCCGCAGGCACAGGTCCAGCACGGCATCCCACACACTGCCGAAGGCGACTTCTTCCAGAGCACCGACCGCTCCCAGCATGGACCGTCTGATCGCGACGCACGGTCCGTCGACCCAGGGAATCAGGAGGTAGCGACCGTCCGACGCAGCGGCGCAGAGGGCTGATACTTCGTCGACCGGCAACCTCTCCAGAGTCTCGACGGCAGCGACTTCTCCCCCCTCCGCAAGCAGGGCGGTCGAAAGAGGACCGATTACCCCCAGCCGCGGCGCCTGCTCGCCGGTCGCCACAAGCTTGCACAGCGCATCGGTCGCGAGCGTCGTGCCGCCTTTCAGAAGGACGATCCAATCGCCGTCTGCTGCCTCGAGGATCGCATTCACCGAAACCACATCGGCCTCTCGCCCGGCAAACACGACCCGGCTGCCACGCCGATCGAACCCCGCCAGCAGGCGGGACGCATCCGAAGTTTCATCTTCGCCGAGAATCACGAGTGTCAACGAAAGGGCCCCCAAGCGGACCTCACGCCTCTCGGCGGACAAGGGTGGCAACGTGGGATCGGGTTGGAGCCTGAACTGCAGGTGCGGCGCCGAAGTAAGGTGCGGATGATTACGCGCGTGCACACCCGGCGGTGCGAGGGTGGCGACGATTCGGGACTGGCGGCGGGCGGCGATCGGAAAACTCACCTGATCGCGTGCGCTGCCCCGCTCGATCTCGCGCCACCAATCGGTCATGAGGGCGATACATGAGGGATCGTGATGCCGCCGCACCATGACCGACGTTTCCCACAGGCCGGAACCAGCCGGATGTCCCTCCATCCGATAGTGCCCCAGTTGCCGGGCGATGGCCTCAGCCTCCGGGTCCTTGCGCCCGATCCACTCATCGCCCTCGTCGAACACGCAGTCGCGCGTCGGGTGACTGAAGACCCCTACCGCGGAGTCATCCGTGAGGGCGTCGACGAACCGGCCCGCATCGCCGCGCACGCCGATATTGGCGTCGATCCAGAGGCTGTGCCGGTACTCGGGAAAGTAGAGATGGGGATGCAGCTTCGCGTGTCGCGCGGCTCGCCGGGGATCCGGATGATCGTAGATCAGCGGCCGCACCTTCCAGCCTTTCGCGTCGAGAGGCTGATCGCTGAGAAGCACGAAATCACAATTGTCGGGTACGAACTCCGGGGCACGCACAACGTCGTAACCACCGGCGACCGCCGTATAGATGACGCATCGTCCTGTCGCCCGCTCCCGTCCCGATGGCACCGGAACGACGGCAAGCGGCGGCGGCACCACCGCCGAAACCGACTGCCCAAGCCTGTCGCGCCATGCCTGATGCTCGACATGGTGAAGGAAAGGATCGGCGGCCCAATGGAGTCCGGTCGCAGCGTGCCGGTAGGCGGCGGGGTCGAAGCGCAAGGCCGGACTGAACCCCTGCATCCATCCCGTCAGGCAATAATGCAGCGCCGGATCCCGCGCGGCGCCGCGGCGCGCCCCGGGCTCGACCTGCTCGAGATAGAAGTCCCTCTCGATCGCCGCGTCGATCGCGCACACCCAGCGATGCAGCACTAGTCTCGCAAGTGCCCGATAGCCGGGTAGCGCCATGATCCCCAGACTGTCGATCAGAAAGCGCGCGACCCTGGGCGCAAAGCGCTCTGTCGCCACGCGCACGCGGCTCTTCAACCGGATCAAGGAGAACTGCAACGCCCCTCTTGCCGTTTTCATGGCGACACCGCCGGGACGCAGTCGGCGACGTTTCTCTTCTGCTCCGGGCGCATGCTACGGCAATATCACTTGATATGCCGGGGATATAGTCCTACACACGCGCCTGGTCACCCTCGCAGTTCCCAATGAATTCAATGACTTATCCGAAGCCGGCCTCGGAAAGCCTGAAGCAGGCCGTTCGCGAGATCATCGGCGGCGACGGAAAGGCTTATGCGGAAATCCCGCATCCGGATTTTGCTGCCTGGCCCTCCAAGCGTAAGGCCGCCAAGCGTCAGAAGCTCATCGAGCCGCATCTAGAGTACCGCGGGGGTACGGCGCTGGATATCGGCACCTATCTCGGAGCGTTCTCGCACTGGCTCGAAGACCTCGGCTATCGCGTCACGGCCGTCGAACGCAATCGCCAGTGCGTCGCCGTCGCGCGTCAGCTGCGCGATCTCTCGGGCAAGACATTCGAGATCCAGGAAGGCTCCTTCCACGATCTCGTCCAGACCAAATTCGACGTCGTGCTCGCCCTCAACGTGTTCTACCAGTCACTGAGGCGGCCGAATTCCTTCGCACAGCTCGAGGAGTTCCTGCCGCGGCTCGACTGCCACATGATGATTTTCGAGTCGCACGATCCATCGGCGCTTCCTCCTGTCGAGGGCCGGCCGGACATGTCGCCCGAAGAGTTCGTGCGATTCATCGCCGACAGGGCAGGCTTGTCGGACGTCCAGGAAATCGGCAAGGACGGCCCGAGGACGCTCTACAAGCTGAAGCGTTCTGCCGACGGCCGGGCGAAGGACGCAACCATCGAGATCAAGCCGGCCGCGCCAGTCAAGAAAGCCGCGCCTGCCGCCAAACCGAGGCCGGCCAAGGAAGCAAAACCCGCCAAGGAAGCCAAGCCACCGATCACCGTGGCTGGTCTCGCACTGATCCTGGACGCGGGCGTGGAGAAGCTCGTCGGCGATCACATCGGCTGTGCAGTCCGCCAGCTCGACAAGAAGGAACACATCCGGCCCAAGGTCTCGCAGGGCAAGAGGCGGTACTTTCGGCACAGGCTCGAAACGGTCGAGGCGAAGCCGAGGCAATTGACCGTCTTCTCCAAGAGCGGCGTCGGTGCTCCCAACTATCTCCTTCAGATCGAATCCATCTTCAACGACGTCAGGATCGAGGAGTTTCGCGCACCGCATTTCTACGGCATCGCCGATCTCGCCGATGGCCAGCGAGAAGGACGCGTCGGAGTCTGGGAGTTCATCGCCGGCGAAACCTATGCCGTCCAGCAGGCGAGCCGCGAGATACTCCACAGGCTGGTCAAGGCGGCGGCCGGGATCGGCACGGCCACCGAGAACGCCAAGGTGCGCGTTCCGAGGCTTCGCGATCGCGTGCGCTTTGCAAAGCCCCTGGCGGCCGCGGTCGAGACGACCCTGGGCATCCTCGAAACGCGCGGCGTGGACACCTCGTCCTTGAGACCACAGGCGGACCGCTTTGCCGCGCACGAAGAAAGCGTACTGGCGCGGCTGCGCGACATCGGCAACACCACCCTCTGTCACATGGATTTCGGCAACGGCAACGTCGTGTTCCCCGAAACGGGACCGCCGATCGTCATCGACTGGGAATCGGCCTGCCTCGGCCCGCCGGCGAGCACTTTGCGCAAGCTCGCCATGGTCCATGCGGAAATCCACCCCGAACTGGCCGCGCTGTACGCGAAGACCGTTCAATCCCTCGGCGGCCAGGCCAATGTCGCCGACGCGCTCTTCGCGATGCGGGCGGTTCAGGTCTACTACTCGCTGGACTGGGGATGCCGGCGCGATCCCAACGAAGGCAACATGGTGGAACACGCGATCCGCTGGGGTCTGACAAACCTCGACTTTCTCGAGATCCCCTAGCGCGTCCTACGGCCCCTTCATCTTCGAGAGGAGGTCCGCCGGGATACTCCACTTCATGGCCACGATGCCGGCCGTCGTTTCGCTCGTCTCGCGCCCCGCCACGATCACGCCACTGCTGCAGGCCTCGTTCATCGCGATGCTGGGATAGCCGGAGCGATGGGTGAAGCTGCCGACATTTCCGATGATGTTCTGGCCGCTCCACGCCTTCGCGCTTTCCAGCGCGGCCGCCGCCGGAGCATACCGCACGATAAGGCTGTTCGGCGTCGGCGGCGGCGAGGATCGTGACGCGCGTGCCATGTAGACCCACACCACCGTCGCCTGCGAGCCGCAGCGCATCGTCTGCATCGCCGGACTGACATAGCCACCGCTCCAGTCGGCGTTCGTGCCGCCCAGATCGGCCCAGGTCTTTCCGCCATCGCGCGTCACGAACTGGCGCATCGAGGACCCGCCCTGCCCGCGCGTGGCCCCGCGCGCGATGGCGATCCAGTCCATGTCCGACACGATCGCGACCGCCATCTCGTTGTAGTCGGTCTCGGGCGGCGTCCGGACGATGAGATTGGCCATCCAGGTCCTGCCGAGATCCGAAGAGACCAGCGCCCAGTTGTCCTCGCCGGCATAGGCCATCGCGACCAGCTTTCCGGACGGCGTCGCCTGGATCTGGCCCCACAGGCGAAACGTGGTCCGGGGATTGGCGCCGGTGAACTGGATCGGCTCGGCCTTGCTCCATGTGACGCCGTTGTCGGTCGAGATCCGCCGCAGCGAGTCCGTCCGGCCATTGTCCGGATTGACCCGGACATAGACGGCCATGAACGTGCCATTGGGCAGGCCGGCCAAAGCCCCGACATAGTAGAACGTGTCGTCGCTTCCGATGCCGTCGGCGAGGACGATCGCGCCCGACCAGTTTCCGCCGCCATCGTCGGAGTAGCGAAACTCCATGTTCGACGGCACGACGCGTGGACCGACGCTGATACGGCCCGCCGTCGCGCCGTCGACGGCGATACTGCTGACGCGCTTGTAACGCTGCCGCGTGTAGGCACGCTTGGCGCCAGCGCCGGCGACGGTCTCCTCGATGCGCCGGCCGTCCCGATCCTCGCCGACGATCGTGAACCTGCGGGCCGTCTCATCTTTCTCGACGCTGATCGTGAGCTGGCCCGCCACGGGCAGTTCCGCCGATCCGCCCCTGGCGTAAGTCCCGTTGATGCTGAGCTGAGCCGGCCCTGCACCGTGAGGCTTCTGTGACTTCGCTATTCCCTGATTGTCGCCGGACCCGTGATTGTAGCCGCGATAGTAGAGCACGCCGAGCCGGCCGCCCTGCCCGCGGGCAAGGCGCGGGAAATGGGAGTAATCGCCTTCCGCGACCTTGATCTCGCCCGCCTGGACGGCGTGGCCATAGTCCTGCTTCTGGGCCCAGCCTTTTCCTGCGGCGAGGAACGGAACGGCCCACGAGATGCACAGGGCGAGCAGGATTTTCCTGAGGAACAACATGAGGCATCGCTCCGGAATTGGCCCAGCGGCGAGACTATCGGCGCTAGCCGACAATTGTTCAACGTCAGCCGATCCACTAATCTCGCCGCTACATTTCCTGCCCACCAATCGATGGCGCCACCGGCCCGACAGGCCGCCGGTCGCGTGGAGCGAGACATGAAAAGCACCTTCAAGATCGACAATACGCCCGTGGGCGACGGCGCTCCGTGTTACGTGATCGCCGAGATCGGTTCGAACCATAATCAGGATTTCGCCCTCGCCCTGAAGCACATCGACGCCGCCGCGGCTGCGGGGGTCGATGCGGTCAAGTTCCAGACCTTCAAGGCCTCGACGCATATTTCCCGCTACGCCGAATCGCCCGCCTATCTCGACAAGAAGGACCTCCACGAGCTGATCCATTCGCTCGAACTGGACCGCTCCTGGCACGGCGCCCTGAAGAAGCACAGCGAGGAGCGCGGGGTCACCTTCCTGAGTTCACCCTGCGACCATGAGGCGGTCGCCGAACTGGCGGCGCTGGGCATGGCGGCCAACAAGGTCGCCTCTTTCGACATGCCCGACCTGGACCTTGTCCGCGTCGTCGCGGAAACGGGCAAGCCGACGATCCTGTCGACCGGTCTCGCCGACTGGATGGAGATCCAGCGTGCCGTCGACACCTGCAGGGCCGCCGGGAACGAGGATATCGTCCTGCTGCAATGCACGTCGATCTATCCGGCGCCGCCGCACCTTTCGAACCTGCGCGCGATGGCGACAATGCGCGACGCGTTCAACGTCATCACGGGCTATTCCGATCATACGCTCGGCGACAACATGGCATGTGCCGCGGTCGCAATGGGCGCCTGCATGATCGAGAAGCACTTCACGCTGGATCGCAATCTGCCGGGGCCGGACCACTCCTTCGCCTGCCAGCCGGAAGAGCTTCGCGAGATGGTGCGCAAGATCCGCGAGATCGAGGCGGGACTTGGCGACGGCGTGAAGAACGGCCCGCGCCCGGAAGAACAGGAAATGGCCGACAAGGCCCGTCGCAGCATCCACGCCGCCACCGACATCAAGGCCGGCGAGGTGATCCGCCGCGAGATGCTGGTCAACAAGCGCCCGGGTCACGGCATTCCGCCGCATCTTCGCGAGCACATCGTGGGCCGCACGGCACGCCAGGACATCAAGGCCGATGCGTGGCTGACCTGGGACGTGATCTGAGCAACGTCGTCCCCGCTCCAGCCGCGCCGATCCTCGCGACGGGACCCGACCCGTGCGCGTGATCGTGATCGGCCGAAGCGGTCAGCTTGCGCGTGCCCTCGCGGAACGGGCGAGTGGCGACCTTGACGTCGTCCGGCTGGGACGTCCCGACCTCGATCTCGATCTCGAGACGGTTCGCGATATCTCCGATCGCCTCTCCTCGCTCCACCCCGACATCATCGTGAACACCGCGGCCTTCACCGATGTGGACGGCGCCGAGCGGACACCCGAGGCGGCCTTTCGGGTGAATTGCGACGGCGCCCGCCGGGTCGCCGAGGCCGCGGCGACGCTGGGCGTGCCACTGGTCCACCTGTCCACCGAGTATGTCTTCGACGGCGGAAGTGATCGCCCCTATCGGGAAACCGACCCGACCGCTCCGCTCAACGTGTATGGCCGCTCGAAGCTGTCGGGCGAGGCCGCTGTCGCCGAAATCACGGCCGACCATGCGATCCTGCGAACGAGCTGGCTCTACTCACCCTACAGCCGCAACTTCTTCACCAAGGTGCTGGAGAAAAGTCGCGGCAGCGCGGAAATACCGGTGGTCGCCGACCGTCTCGGATCGCCCACTACCGTCTTTGAACTTGCGCGCGGCATCGAGCAGGTCGCCCGCAATCTCCTGGCATGGCGGCACAGCCGCCGCGGCCGGGGCATGTTCCACATGACCTGCGCCGGCGAGACGAGTTGGGCAGGCTTCGCGTCGGAGATTCTGCGGAACAAGGGCTGCACGGTGCGGCCCGTCACCTCCGACAGCTTCGTCGAACTCGCCCGCCGCCCGATGAATTCACGCCTCTGCAACGACCGCCTGTCTGATGTGCATGGGGTCGCACTGGCGCGCTGGCAGGACGCCCTGTCCGAAGTTTGGACCCGTTACGGCGACGTCGGCAGGTAATAGGTCGCCCCGCGGCTGATGTCGAAGTAGGCGCCGGTGAAGCCGCGCAGCAGCGTCAGGGCCTTCTGGATCTGGGCGGTCTCGGCATTGGCCACCAGCACGATGTCCTTGTCGCGCAGCACGATGTTCTGCGCGAAGAAGTAACCGTTGGTCTGTGTGAGATCGACGCGATAGATCACGCGGGTCTGCGGCCCCGACAGATTGCGGGTCTCGTCCGTCTGCACATAGGCGGTATCGACCGCCGCCGTGTCCGAGGCGATGATCGAGCGGGCCAGCGCCGACGGTTCGTTGCGCAGGAGGTAGATGCCCGAGAGATCGCCGTAGGCGTCCATGGTGCCGCCGGCGCGGGCGATGCCTTCCGCCAGGGTCACCCGTTCGGACTCCATGCCGTACTGTGCCACCTTGGTAACGGCTCCCAGAACGACGAAGGTCTTGGGATTGCGGGTGAGCACGACCGTGTCGTTGGGCCTCGCGACGATGTTGTCGGGCGGGCTGGTCAGGACCTGCTGCAGGGGGATCGATGCCACCGTGTTGCCCCGCATGACGCGCACATCCATCTCGAAAGCCGGATAGCGCGGCCCACCGGCCTGAGCGATGACGTCGAGCAGCCTCTCGCCGCGCAGGGTCAGCGGAACCAGACCAGCCTTGTTGACCTCGCCCCCCACCGAGACGGTGTTGGAATTGTTGTTGAGGACCGAGACGAGGACCTGCGGCTTGACGGTCTCGGGCGCCAGCAGTCGGGCGATCTCGTCGGCGGCCTGCGTCGGCGTGCGGCCGGCGACCCGGACACGGCCGACGAAGGGAATCAGGATCTGGCCATCGGGCTCGATCAACTGTCCGGGCAGACTGGTGCCCTGGGCCGCCGTCGAGGGAAGCTGCGTCGTCGCGCCGCCCGTCGAATTTCCGAACAACGGCGAGCCGCCGGCTTCGTAGATGCTGACGCCGACAACGTCGCCCGGTTGGAGCGCCACGGTCGGACGATGGTTCTGGAGGCGGAAGGAGCCCGGGAAGCCGTCTGTCTTGAATTGCGAAAGCGATCGCACGACCGTCGGCGTGACTTTGACGAGGTACATATCGAGGGTCGGATCGCTCGATCGCTCGACCTGGCTCTTCGTCGGACCGGCTGAAGGAAGAGCACATCCGGCCAAGGCGAAAGCGCCAAGGATCAGGACGACGAGCTTTGACAACGACATGCGGTCACGCACTCACGACAGATGAAGCGATTGGGCCGACGTCTCCGCCCCGTGTTCCGAAGAACCGGAGACGCCCCCTGTCGTCGAGCATATCACTTCTGGCTTGGGGACCACTGAAAATAGGCCGGCAGTGTGGATAACGCCGGCTGGGCGCTGTCCTTCGGCGACAGCAGGGGCCCGCCCGCGAGTAGCGGCCATGCGATTGCGAGATGGGGATCGTTCCAGGCAATCCCGCGATCATGCTCGGGGCTATAATAGCTTGTGAGCTTGTATTCGAGTTCCGTGTCAGGTTCCAAGGTACAGAAACCATGGGCGAAGCCCTCGGGTATCCAGAACTGCCGCCAGTTCGAAGCGCTCAGTTCGACACCGATGTGACGGCCGTAGGTCGGGGAACCGACCCTGATATCCACAGCCACGTCATAGGCCGCGCCCCGTACCACGCGCACGAGCTTGGCCTGCGCCATCGGCGGTACCTGAAAATGAAGTCCACGCAACGTGCCCGCCGAACGCGACAGGGTGTGATTGTCCTGAACGACGCGAAGTGGGCCGGTATGCTCTTCGAGGCGGCGGGCGCTGAACGTCTCCGAGACGAATCCCCTGTCGTCCCCGTGCCGCGTCGGCGTGAAGAGTATCGGCCCGTCGATATCGAATCTGACAACGTCCACGATGCGTCCGACCTCCCCCTTTTTCAGCGGAACTATAGAGACGCGGGAGGGCAGCAATGAGACCGCCATCCTTGTCTTCCACAAAAAAAGGCGGCCCGTGAGGGCCGCCTCTTCCTTGTCTCGGATTATCCAGCTTACTGGATGACGATCTCGACGCGACGGTTCTGCGGCTCGCGGACGTTCGGGCCGGTCTGAACCAGCAGACCCTGCTCGCCACGGCCAACCACCGCGATCGCGGTCGCCGGCACGCCTTCGCGAACCAGGGCGTCCTTGACGGCGTTCGCACGACGCAGCGACAGCGCCATGTTGTAGGCCGGCGCACCCGACGTGTCGGTGTGACCGGTCGCCGTGATGCGGGCGTTACCCTTGGTCTTGTACGCGCCGGCAGCCTGCTTGATCGTGGTCAGGGCCTGGGCCGACAGGTTCGAGCGATCCCAGTCGAAGAACACCATGAACGACGGCGGCGCGACCGGAGCAGCCTGCGGCGGCGGCGGCGGCGGCGGCGCGTTGAACTTGTAGGTCACGCCCGCCAGCGCCAGGATGTTCTGGTTCTGGAACGTCACATTGCCGATCGGCGTGTTGACGCTGGGGTTCGTCGTGCCGACGTAACGGCCTTCGATCATGAAGCGGAGCTGTTCGCTCACGTTGTAGGCGACGCCCAGCATCGCCTGGTAGGCGAACTGCGTGCTGCCCAGCGACGAGTTGCTGTCGACGAACGCGATACCGGCACCGGCGCCGATATACGGCGTGATGATCGACGTCGGCATGAAGTCATACAGCAGGTTTGCCATCACGGTGAGCTGGCCCACCTTGCCATTGATGGCCGTGCCCGGAATGTTCGCCGAGGTCGGGATCTCACCGTAGCCGGCTTCCAGCTCGAGGCGCGGGCCGACAAAGTCGTAACCGACCTTGCCGCCGGCCGACCAACCGGTCGAGGTCGTCGTGTTCGGATTCGAACCGATGAACCAGGCGGCACCACCGCCAGCACCGATATAGAAGCCTTCCTGAGCGTTGATCGCCTGCGCACCGGCAACATTCGGCAGCAGCATGCCCAGACCGAGCAGAGCCAAACCAGCTTTCTTCATATTTCTCCCCAGAACTAATGGTAAAACGAGAGGGTATTACAATAACCTTACCACAAGCCGGGCGCCGTGCCCGGAGGCAGTTGGCCCCGGGCAACCGCAAAGTCCGGGACTGTTGCCCCGAGGCAACACTTTGCACTCATGGCCGTGATATCCATTCGACGCCACTGCTCCGGCAGGCCTGTTCGAGGTGCGCCAACCATTCGAGATTACCCTGCGCGCCCTCCCCGACGTAACACTCCCGGACACCCAGATCCTGCAAAATGATGGACATTTCCGACGTAGAGGACGCTGGACGGAGGCGTGGCAGGTTGGGATAACCGCCAGCGCCGACCGGGACGAGGCGATACTGGCCCCCATGGGGGGGAAGATCCGGCGTCAGGACGATTTCCAGGATGTCCGTCGGGACCGGAAATGCTCTTATCCCCAGACGGAGGCGCTTCGGGCGCGGATCGCGGCCTATCCTTGCCACGTCGAGCGCCCTCCTGGCGCCGGCAAGAGGATCCCGCCGGATGAACTGTCCCACGGTTTCGGCGTAGCCCGGGTGAAGCCTCTCGATGGTGGCCTGGGCCGTGGCGAGGAGCGCCTCGCGCTCGCTCCCGAATGACGCCCCGCCGCGGTGCCAGACGAAAAGGCCAGTCGCCGCAACATGGCGCCACCCCGCGGCCGTCGCCCGCAGGCAGAAATCGTTCTCCTCGCCATACCCACGGCCGAAGCGCTCGCCGTCGAAAGCACCGATCTGATCGAGGCACGCCCTCCTGACCGCCATGCAGAAGCCGACGCCCGTGGGAATCTCGACGGGCGGCTCGTGGAACCCCGCGCAGAGTTCATCCCATTGCTCCACCTGCGCATCCGGCAAGAGGCGGTTGTCGCACAGCGTGGCCGGGTAGCTGAGAATGGTGGCGGCATTGGAGAGCGGTGTCGCCGTCGCGGTCCTCTCCGTCCGCAGTGCCGCCATCAACCTGTCGAGCCAGCCAGAAAAGACCTTCGTATCGGAATTGAGCAGGACGACATCGCGGTCGGCATGGGCGGCAAAGCCGCGATTGACGGATTCCACGAACCCGACATTCCGCCCGTTCACGAGCAGGGTGATCAGGCCCGCTCGGGCCAGCGCCTCCAGTTCGCGGCGCAGAACCGGATCGGGCGATGCATCGTCCACGATCACCAGTTCGTAGGCCTCCCTCGTCTCGGCCGCGAGCACGCTGTCGATCGCCTGCAAGGCGAGCGCGCGGCTGCCATAGACCGGCATGACAACATCGACCTTTGCCCGCCTGCCGTCCGGCGGACGGTGCGACAGGAGACGCGCGAGCTCCACGGGCGCGGGATCCCGAGGGACCTCGGCCTCCCGCCCTTCTGCCAGGCCGAACCTTAGCCAGTGAGCGAAAGGCTCGTAACCAGCGAGTTCGACATCCGGATTGAGGCGTCGATACCGAGCGGGCGAGAAGCCATCTCGGGGTGAAAAGTCCTGCGAAGAGCCGATCGTCAGGTAATGTATCGTCGCGGCCAGCGGCGATGAGAATGTCTTTGCCGAGGCGCGCCGATAATGATCGGGATCGACCGCCCCGCGGGGAAGACCATGCCGTTCGCAGAAGCGTTCGGTCCATCCCGGCAGAATCGCCGCCGTGGCGGATGCGAGACCGGCATGCGCCAGCGCCTCCAGCAGGATTTCGCTCATTCTCCCGGGCGAGCGCCTGTCTCTCATCGGACGATCCACGCCTCGCGCAGTTGTAGCAGCGCGGCCAGCAGCTGCTCCGGTTGCGTCGACAGTTCGGTCGGCAGGATATGGCCGCGGCCAAGCCGGCGCAGCCGCGCCGCGGGGGCGCCGATGTCGAACACGACGACCGGCAACCCCAGCTCCAAAGCGGATGTCAGAACGAACGACCAGGTTTCCGGCCAGATCGCCGGCAGCAGAACGACATGAGGTGATGCCTGGAAGAGGAGTCTCTCCAGGTCTTCCGAGCGGTAGGGACCGCTCACCGCAACACTTCCCGGAAGGGCCTCCGAGACGGGGCCCAGGACCGATATGTCCAACGGTGCGGCCGCCTTGTTCGCTGTCTCCGCCAGCCCGGCGACGACGCGGACGCCCTTCGCGACGTTCAACGCCCCCAGGGTCACGATACGAAGACGCTCTTCCGGCGCGAGGCGGGGTATCCGTTCCGGCGGGAATTCCGCATCGCTTCCGGGCGCCCACACGGTGATCGGCTTTGCCAGAAAGCGCTGCATCCGCGACGCGAGGTCGTCGCTCGGTGCGATGACGCGGCTTGCTCCCGCCAGAAAGGCCAGATGCTCGTTGCGCCATGACAGCGGATCGAACTCCTGCGCCTCCGCCCCGTACCCGGTCACGCACGAAAGACAGGTTTCGGGAGGCGCGACGTCGCAGAACGCGCCGTGTCCGGTGATGAGATCGACCCGCGGACACACCATGAAGTAATCGTGGAGGATGACCTCATAGGGAACGCCGAGGCCCTTCGCGAGATCAAGCACCCATCCCATCATGTCCGCCGGTCGATCGATGATGTGATTCACCACGAGCTTCGCGACCTTCTCCCGTCGGCCAAACTGGACCAGTTGGGCAAGACCGGTCGCCAGATCGAATGTCCTGTCGTTCACCACGGTCAGGGTCGGCGCGCGCAGTACCGTTCTCGCGCGCAGGACATTGTATCCATCCGCCTCGAGAGTCCGCTCGTAAAGATCGAGGAAATGGCTGCTGCCGCCGCCGCGCCCGTGATGAAACACAAGGACCGCCCCAGCGCCTTCGCGCCACGGCACGCGATCGGCCCGCGCCTCGACTTCGTTCCTCGGCGATTTCCCCGGATCTATATTCCCGAGATGATGGAAAAGCGGGTCCATGCCGGACGGTCGATCGAGGTTCCGCCGCTGGTAGAAGGCCGGGTCGAAGGCAGGCGCCGGGGCACGCTGCGTCCGCCAGCCAAGCAAAGCGTAGTGCAGCAGGGGCGCCCGGGCGACGCGCTGGCGTTGGCGGGGGTCGCTGAACTGGCGAAGGTAGAACTCGCGGTCGAAGCCGCGTTCCAGAACCGCAAGACGAGGCGCAAGAACATGCACCATTGCGGGCCACAGCACCCCGCCGAGCATCTTCCCGAGCACCATCCCTTCGATGAGCACCGCGCCAACCCGCGCGACGGCCACTGCAAGAAATTCTCTCAGCTGGCGTCGTAGCCGGTGGGGTTGCCCGGCCCGAGGTGCATATCGCGAGGGTGAGCGGATGCGCACCGTTCTAGCGATCGAGACTGGTCCGCGGCGCCGCGAGCGACAGCGCCGGATGGAAATAGGGATCGTCGGCCACGAGATCCTTCCAGTCGGACATGAAATTCTGCCTCTCCCACGCGTAGCGTCTCGCATTTCCCGCCTTGCCGCGCGTTGCGGATTCGCGATGTATCAGCACGGAATCGGGAGTGAACACGCTCTTCCATCCGCGCTGTGCCAGACGAAGGCAGAGGTCCACGTCTCCCAGCTCGATCGGATACTTGCTTTCATCGAAGCCGCCCACTGCATCGAATTTGCATTTCTCGACAACGAGGCATGCACCGGTGACCGCGGAGACTTCGTGGGGAACCGAGAGGCGTCCGAGATAGCCTTCGTCGGTGGCGCCAGCACCGACGTCGATATGCGCCGCATATCCGCCCAAACCGAGGACGAGCCCGGCATGTTGAACGCGCCCGGAGCCGTACGTCAGTTTCGGTCCCACCGCGCCGACGTCAGGCTGAACCGCCCATCCGACGAGGCGGGAGAGCCAGTCCGACCGGATCGTTTCGGTATCGTTGTTGAGAAAGACGAGGACGCGCCCTTGCGCAAGCGCGGCTCCCTGATTGCACAGAGACGCGAAGTTGAAGGGCCCCGGCGCACCAAGGACGCGGACACCGGGTCTTTCCCGGGCTCGGTCGAGCAACTCGAGCGCGGCAGGCTGCTCGCTGCCATTGTCGACGATCACCAGCTCGAAGTCGCGGGGCGAGGTTTTCTCCAGACTGGCAAGACATACCGCCAGAAGGTCGGCACGATCGCGCGTCGGGACGATCAGCGTGGCGGTCGCGTGCAGACCTTCCTCCGGGACCCGGGACGAGACCGCAACTCTGTTCGTGCCCCCTTGTGCCTCACCGGCCTTCGTCAGCAAGACCCGCCGGAGGTGGCCTACGGGGCCTCGTGCCCGCAAGAAAAGCCCATCCCATGTCGAGGGTCGCATGAAATCCGCCGACGAGATGACGCCCTGCCCGTCGAGGATGCGGCGCCGGAAGTAGACGGCCCGCCCGACATAGGCCCGGGCGCTGTGGAGGATCGGGCTCCAGTCCGGCTTCAGTTCCGGAGCGAAGTACCGCTCTCCGGCGCCGATCGAATCCTCGTCCGCATAGAAAAGGGACGCGTCGGGGCACGACACGGCGAAACTGGCAAGGGCGGCCATCGCGTGCTCGGGAACGATGTCGCCGGCAAGGATCGGCAAGACGATGTCAGTCGCTTCGAGACCATCCCAGAGTCGTTCAGCATCCTCGGCTGCCCCGATGCACACCCATGGACGCTCGCCGGCCGGCGCCATCGCCTCGCCGACGAGGACGAGCGACCAGTTTCGGTACGATTGGCGCCGGAGTGACGCCAGCGTCGCCGACAGCAGATTTCGACTGTCTCCACCGGGCACATGGACGACGGCGCGGATATGCGGGGCCTCCTCCTCGTTCGCATCACCGGCATCCACTCCGCCGGGGTCGAGCTCTCGCTCGCTGCCGGTGCGCCACTCGTGGTACCGCGACAGTGGCGTTGCATTCAGAACTTCCTCCACCAGGCCGATCGCATCCGACGTCCGGCCCAGCAGCTTCAATCCCCCCGCAGCAACGGCCCTCCAGAAGCTCCGCCTGCCGGCGAGGGTAAGAACTTCGCGAAACGACAAGGCTTCACAGGAGGTCAGCGAGAATCCGGTGATCGGCAATCCGGGCGGCAACACGATCCGGACATGACGGGGCTGACCAGGGACCGGTCCCACCCATTCACCGGTTCCGAACAGCGCAGCCCCCATGGCTGTTTGCATTTCCTCGCTGCCGATGTCGAAGTGAATGACCGGCCGCGCGGCCGACCGGCACAGCGCCATTCGATAACGAAGACGCAGCCAGCAACCTGCCGGCATATCATCCGGCATTTGCACCATTAATTGCACTTTATCTGCAATTTTATCTATGAGAGCATCGTCTGCTCTGAGAGTGGCTCGCCGCTCAATCACCATTGCCTGCCGGAACCGCTTTCGAAGCTGACGCGTTTCTCACCTTTGTGTCGCCCCCCAAATGCGGCCATTCAGTAACGCCCTTCGTATTCATTATACCAAGCTTAACGAACGTCCGAATGGATGCCGATCCTGAACGGCACGGTCGACGCAAGAACAACACAATCACTGCTTAATCGCGGCTTGGTGGTTTGATGTTGCACATGAAAATGGCTAAGGCATCACCGTGGGGACTGGGGATTTTGGAATGATTTGCGGACGGTCGAAGACAACGGCGGGATACGCCGGCAAGCAGGCCGCAAAATGACACGCCGGGATGAAGTTGCCATCGTCGGCTATGCCTGCCGTTTGCCCGGCGCGCGCAACAGCGACGAGTTCTGGAAACTGCTGCGCACTAACCGCTGCAGCGTCAGCCAAATCACGCCCGATCGCTTTCCCGCGCAGGCCTACTATCATCCCTCCCCCGACCAGATAGGCCGCAGCTACTCTTTTGCCGCTGGCGTCATTGACGATGTCTGGGGTTTCGACGCAACAGCCTTTGGCATGAGTCCGCGCGAAGCGGAGCAGGTCGATCCGCAGCATCGTCACCTGCTCGAAGTCGCGCACGACGCCATCGCCCATGCCGGCATTCGCCACTCGACGCTGGCCGGCCGTCCCATCGGCGTCTATGTCGGCGCCTCTTCGGTCGATCACGCCGCGCACTTCTTCGCCGATCCGTCGGCCGCCGGCATGCACATGATGACGGGCAACTCGCTTAGCATCATGGCCAACCGCATCTCCTATACTTTCGATCTGCGCGGACCGAGCCTGGCAATCGATACGGCCTGCTCCTCGTCGATGGTCGCTCTCGACATGGCCGCAGAGGCGATCCGCAACGGATCGATCGACACCGCCATCGTGGGCGGCGTCAATCTGCTGCTCTCTCCGTTTTCCTATGTCGGCTTCTCGCGGGCCTCGATGCTGTCGCCGACCGGGCTTTGCCGTCCGTTCGACGCCTCGGCCGATGGGTACGTTCGCGCCGAGGGCGCTATCGTCGTCGTGCTCCGCTCGATGTCCTCGGCACTGAAGGCCCGTAGCCGGGTCCATGCCGTGATCGTGGGTTCAGGCGTGAACCAGGATGGCCGCACCACCGGCATGTCCCTGCCGTCCGCCGACTCGCAGCGACGGCTGCTCGACCAGGTCTACGGCGACTTCGGCGTCGATCCCGCCGATCTCAGCTTCGTCGAGGCACACGGCACCGGCACACGGGTCGGCGATCCGATCGAGGCCGATGCCCTGGGCAAGGGCCTTGGCCAGAAGCGGACGCAACCTCTCCCCATCGGTTCGGTCAAATCCAATGTCGGACATCTCGAACCGGTTTCGGGTCTGGCCGGCCTGCTGAAGTCCGTCATCGCGCTCGACCGCGGCATGGTTCCGGCAACGCTGCACCAGCGAGCACCGAATCCCGATATCCCGTTCGACGAGCTCAACCTGGAGGTCATCGGCCAGAACCGTCGCCTGCCCGATCAGCGCGGGCCCGAACTGGTCGGCGTCAATTCCTTCGGATTCGGCGGCACAAACTCGCACGTCATCCTGCGCAGCGACCGGACGATCGCCCATCTCGTACAGGTCAACAACACCGCCACGCCGCCGCCCCTGCTGCTGACGGCCCACAGCGGCGAGGCCCTGACGGCCCTCGCCGCCGACTATGTCGAGAAGTGGCCCACTGCCGCGCGCGACGCCACCTCCTTCATCTCGGCCAGCGCCTACCTTCGCGATGCGCTCCCGCACCGTCTCGTCGCTCGCGGCAGGACGACCGACGAAATCCGTCACCACCTCGCCTCTTTCGCCAAGGGCGAGACCACGGACTCGGTGCTGACCGGCCAGGCCCTGGCCAGCGACCAGCCTCTCACCTTCCTGTTCTCCGGAAACGGCTCGCAGTGGGCCGGCATGGGACGGGACGCCTGGGAAACGAATCCGGTTTTCCAGAACGCTCTCCGGGATATCGACGGGCGCTTCTCCAAGGTTCAGGACTGGTCGATCGTCGATGTCCTGTTCGCCGACGACCTGGCTCCCCGGTTGCGCCGGGCAACCTATTCGCAGCCCCTGCTGCTCGCCCTGCAGGTCGCCACCGTTCGCGCCCTCGAAGAGCGCGGCGTCGTCGCCGCAGCCACTCTTGGGCACAGCGTCGGCGAGATCGCCGCGGCCTGGTGCGCCGGTGCCCTGAGCCTCGACCAGGCCATCGATGTCGTCATCGCCCGCAGCCGTCATCAGGAAGTCGTGCGCGGCAGCGGCGGCATGGCGGCACTGATGTTGAGCGACCGCGAGGCCCGCCGCTTCCTCAAGACCGCGGGCGCGCCCGGCGTCGAGATCGCTGCGGTCAACAGCTGGCGAAGCGTCACCGTGTCGGGAAGCATCGCCGACATCGATCGCGTGCTGCAGGCGGCGGCCGACATGCGGATCAGCGCCCGGCGCCTCGATCTCGACTATCCATTCCACAGCGCCTTGATCGATCCCGTGCGAGCGCCGCTGCTGCGCGAGCTGCAGGGGCTGCGGCCGCTGCCGGTTCACAAGCGCTTCATTTCTTCGGTGACCGGCGCCGTCGCGACCCCCGAGATGCTCGGTGCCGAGCACTGGTGGCGCAACGTCCGAGAGCCGGTGCAGTTCGAGCCCGCCCTGAACGTCCTCCTCAACGACGGAATGCGCGTATTCGTGGAGGTTGGACCGCGTCCCATCCTGACCAGCTTCGTGCGCGATGTGCTGCGCGAGTCCGGCACACGCGGGGTCGTCGTCGAGACGATGAGCGAGGTCGACGGTCAGAAGGCCTCCGATCCGATCGAGCGCGCGGCGTCCAGGATTGCGCTGGCCGGCGGCAAGGTCGAAATGCAGCGCTTCTTCGGTCCTGCGCCCGCCACGGCCGTGGCCCTGCCGCTCTATCCCTGGCAACACACGCACTTCAAGCTTCATCCGACCGAAGAATCCGCCACCCCGCTGCTTGCGGAGGCGCATACCCATCGCCTCCTGGGAGCGCGTCCGCGACTGGACAGCTCGGAGTGGTTCTCGACGGTCGATCCTGACCTCTTCCC
Organism: Reyranella humidisoli; assembly: GCF_019039055.1. Taxonomy (NCBI): domain Bacteria; kingdom Pseudomonadati; phylum Pseudomonadota; class Alphaproteobacteria; order Hyphomicrobiales; family Reyranellaceae; genus Reyranella; species Reyranella humidisoli. Next base: position 3,473,335 of record NZ_JAHOPB010000001.1, on the reverse strand, counting down.
CTGGATATCCGATCACAAGGTCGGGAATGTTCCCGTGCTTCCTGCGACGGCCTACGTCGAGACGATGCTGGCCGCGGCGCGGCAGATCCATCCTGAGGGAGCCCTCGAACTCCGCGATCTCGACATTCTCCGCCCGCTCGTTTTCGACGGCAAGACCTCCTTCGAGACGTCTTTGCGCTTCGCGCATGAGACGGGGATCGTCGAGTTGCTCTCGCGGCAACGCGGTGGCGGCGCAGGCTGGACGCTCAACGCACGTGGCATCGTCGGGCGATCCCCGATCGCCGGCAAGGCAACGGTCGTTCCGGAAGCGCCGGATCACGCGATCGTCGTCCCCAGGAACAGCGTCTATGCCTGGGCGCACGATCTCGGCTTCGACTACGGCCCCACGTTCCAGCGGACCCGTCAGGTGGTCTTTCCGGAACCGAAATTGGCAATTGCCACGCTCGACCGCCCCGAAGAACTGGTGAGCGGCACGAAGATCATCGACATAACGGCCCTCGATGCCGCGTTCCACGCGCTGTTCGCCTCCGAGGAGGCCGGCGTTGCGGACATGCCGATGAAGCGCATGCTGCCCGTCCGCTTCGGCAGCGTCCGCGTGTTCGAGACCGGCATCATCGCCACGCGCGTGACCGCCCGGACGCTGCGGCAGTCCCTCAGCTCCATGGTGGTCGACATCGATCTCTGGGACGAGCACGGCAAGATCGTCGTGTCGGCGCAGAACGTCCGGCTGGTCGAAGCGCCGGCGGAACTGGCCGTCGACCCGAAGTCTCTCAGCTACCGCACCGCGGCCTGGAAACTCGACCGTCCGGGTCTGCCGTCGACACTTTCCCCCGGCAACGTGGATCTCGAGCGCCCCGCCGGCACGGCCGCCGCCCTCTCGGAAGCCCTTCTTCTGCTGGAAGCCGGAACCTTGCGGGCAAGCTGGTCCGCTCTCGTGGGCGACAATCCGTCCGACCACGGGAATGAGCCGGCTTCCGACGATGGCTCTCCCTGGTCGAGCTACCTGCGGTCGGCCCTGCTCTGGCATCTCGAAGCCAAGAACCTCGCTGTCGAACGCGACGGCGTACGCACGCTCTCGCCTATCTGCGACCTTCCCGAGATCGCCTCCATTGCGAGCACGCTCCTGTTGCGTCATCCGACCATGGCGGCCGAAGCCGCCAGTGTCTCGCGGCTCGAGAGCATCATCGGTCGCCTCAGCAAGGGCGATCCGAGCGCGGTCAGCGAACTCGCCTCGCCCCATTGGCGCAATCTGGGTGTCGCGTCGAACCAGATTGGCTGGCTCCGCGATGCCGTGACGGCGAACGTGTTCGCTGCCGTGTCGGGCCATGACGGCAGCCGGCTGCTGCGGATGTTGATGGTGGGTGCCGACCATTCCTCCACAGCGGTCGATCTCAGCGCAAGACTTCCGAACGTCGAGATCATCCTCACCGACCTCGACGACGATCGCCTCGAGCAGGCAAAGGCCAGCATCGGCGACGAAGCACCGCTCGTGCGCTGCATGACGTGGTCGCAGCTCGAGACACTCGCGCCGGCCTCACTGGATCTCGCCTTCGCGATCGACGTACTGAGCGAGATCGCCGCCACGCGCGACGACGGCCTGACGGTCGTCACGCGGCTGTTGCGACCGCAGGCGCCGCTCATCGCCGGCGAACTCGCGCCCGGCATCTTCTGGGACATCGTTCGCGGAAGCCGCCGCCGCTGGTGGACCCGCTCGGCCAACACCGAGTTTCCGGTCGGTGCCCTTTTGACCGACCAGGAATGGATCGACGAACTCGAGACCGCCGGATTCAACGGAGTCTCGGTGTCACCCGTTCAGGGCGAGGCAAGCATCGGCGTGATCGTTCGCGGCCGCTCGGGTGGCAGCGCGGGCCGCAATCCCACATCATCCTCCGAACCGGTCGTATTCGGCTGGCAGGGCGAGGCCGCAGACGACCTCCGTGTTGCGACCGGCCCGGGCAATACCCCGAGGCCGGATCAGCCGGCTCCCACCGACTTCGTCCTGGCGATCCCGGCTTCCGACGGCAGCGATGATCCGGTCGCGGCCCTTGGCGGTCATCTCGACGATATCGCAGAACTGTGCCGGCGCCTGGCGGATGCCCCTGCCCGGCTCTGGATCGTCGTCGATTTCGGCACGGAAGAGTCCGTCCCCCTCGAACAGCCGCTCTGGTGCGCCCTCATTGCCGCGACCCGCGTCGCCCGCAACGAGTATCCGGGTCTGCATATCCGTTGCCTCGGACTCTCGGGCCAGCCGCGGCGGCGCGTCGTCGAACAGGCAGCGGACGAAATGCTCGCCCCCGGCGAAGAACGTGAGGTGTTCTTTGCCGGCGAGCGCAGGATCGTCTTCCGGGTCGAGCGCGGCGCCACGCCTTCCCGCCCGCCCGAGCCGCTTCCCGACAATGTCGCCCTGCGCCTCGCGACCCGCCAGGGCGCAGGCCGTGGCGTGCTGGGCTGGGTGCCCGAGCCGCGCAAGGCGCCCGGGGCCGGCGAGGTCGAAATCGAGGTCGCGACGACGGGCCTCAACTTCCGCGACGTGATGTGGAATCTGCGTCTGCTTCCGGAAGAAGCGCTGGAAGACGGCTACGCCGGTCCCGGCCTCGGCATGGAGTGTGCCGGCACGGTGGTGACCGTCGGACCCGACGTGAAGGACCTCGCGGTGGGCGACCGGGTGCTGGCTTTCGTGCCGGGCGCCTTTGCCAGCCACGTCATCGCGCGCACCTTCGCGGTGAGCAAGCTGCCGGGCCAGCTCTCCCTCGAGGACGCCACGACCCTGCCCGTCGCGTTCCTGACGGCCTACTATTCGCTCGTGCATCTCGCCCGGCTGGAAGCCGGCGAGACCGTGCTGATCCATGGCGGCGCCGGTGCGGTCGGCTTGGCCGCCCTGCAGGTCGCCAAGCGTCGTGGCGCGATCATCATTGCGACGGCCGGCAGCGGCGAGAAGCGCGCGCTTCTCCGCAATCTCGGCGCGGACTTCGTCTGCAACTCGCGAACCCTGGCCTTCGCTGAAGAAGTGATGAGCTTCACCGGCGGAAAGGGTGTCGATGTCGTGCTGAACTCGCTGGCAGGCGAGGCGATGATCCGTTCGATGGACTGCCTGAAGCCGTTCGGCCGCTTCATCGAGCTGGGCAAGCGCGACTTCTACGCCAATACCCATCTCGGCCTGCGGCCACTCCGCCGCAACCTGAGCTACTTCGGTGTCGACGTCGACCAGCTCATCGGCACTCACAAAGACCTCTCGCAGCAGCTGTTCGCGGACGTCGTCGCGCTGTTCGAGCAGGGCGACTTCTCTCCGCTACCGCATCGCATCTTCGACGGAGCGCATATCGCCGACGCGTTCCGGTTGATGCAGCGTGCCGGCCATATCGGGAAGATCATCGTGTCGCCTTCACGCCAGGCCAGTAGCGCCGACGTGCCAGTCAATACCTTCCCGGTGGATGCGGAGGGCTGGCATGTCGTCGTCGGCGGCACCAGCGGCTTCGGTCTGGCGACCGCGGAATGGCTGGCTGATCGCAATGCCCGTCACCTCGCACTGATCAGCCGCTCCGGACATCTCTCCGAGGCCGTTGCCGAACAGGTCAAGGCGCTGCGCGGCAAGGGCGTGACGGTTGAGGTCGCGGCGGTCGACGTCACCGACGCCGTAGCCCTGAAGCGCTTCATCGATCAACTCGGTCGCGGGCGCCCCATCAAGGGTATCGTCCATGCCGCCATGGTGCTCGACGACCGCCTGATCCAGGGTACCGACCGGGAGTCGATCGAAACCGTGCTGCGCCCGAAGGCGAGCGGCGCGCTGAACCTGGAGCGTTTGGCCGGTGGTCTCAAGCTCGACTACATGCTGCTTTTTTCCTCCGCCACCACGCTGTTCGGCAACCCGGGACAGTTCAACTACGTCGCCGGCAATGCCTATGTGGAGGGCGTTGCGCGCCGCCTTCGCGTCCGCGGGCTGCCCGCGCTCGCCGTTGCCTGGGGCGCGATCGAGGATGCCGGCTATCTCGCCCGGCATATCGAAGCCAACGCAAGCCTGAAGCGGCGCTTCGCCTCCACCCTCATGCCAGCCCGCATGGCGCTCAACGGGCTGGATTGGGCGTTTGACGCGCAGGGACGACAGATCGCCGATGCTTGCGCGATCGCTCGCGTCGACTGGGCCATGGCCAAGCGTGAACTGGCGGCCGTCCGTGCCCCCACATTCAACGCAATCGACACCGGAAGCGCCTCCCGGCAGTCCGGCCAGGCCGCCGTAACCCTCGAACGCCTGCGCGCAATGCCGGCGGAGGAGGCGACCGCCGCACTGCTCGACATCGTCGTCGACGAGATCGCCCGCGTGCTTCGCCTCCCGCCCAAGGAGATCGATCGTCACCGGCCACTTGCCGATATCGGCATGGACTCGCTGATGATGCTGGAACTGCGCACGACCGTCGAAGCGTCGCTGCAGATCGAGTTGCCGATGATGTCGCTCGCGAGCGGTATCACGCCGGCCGACGTCGCGCGCCGCGTCACACCGCTGGTGACGGGCGAAACAGTGCGCGATGCCGTGCCCGGTACGATTGCGGCGTTGTCCGCCAGCCATCTTGCCGAGGAAGCCGAGGCCGCGTCCCCCTCCGAGCAGCAGGCGGCCGTCAGCGCCGTTCTGCAGAGGGTCAAGCAGATAGACGCCTCCTCATGAACCTGCCGCGATCGAACGCCGCACAGGAAACCGTCGATCGCGTACGGCATGCATTGGGCCAGTCCGCAGCCACCCCCGCTCGCCCTCACGCCAAGGCCGATGGCGACCGGAAGGAGTTCGATTTCTCGAGCCTGCCCGAATACGAGATTCTGAAGATCTGGAGGGCGGTCGGCGACCTCACCAACATCGGCAACCCGTTCTACCGCCTGCACGATGGCCGCGCGTCGAGCACGACGTCGATCGGAGGGCGCACGATCGTCAACTTCTCGTCATACGATTACCTCGGGCTGAACGGCCATCCTGCCGTCGCGGCCGCGGCAAAAGCCGCGATCGACCGTTACGGGACGTCCGTATCCGCCAGCCGCCTGTCGTCGGGCGAACGGCAGGTGCACCGCGACCTCGAGGCCGCGCTGGCACGCCTAAGCGGCACCGACGATGCAATCGCCTTCGTGAGCGGACATGCCACGAACGTGTCGGTAATCGGCGGGCTGCTGGGCCCCGAAGACCTCATCGTCGCCGACGCGGTCATCCACAACAGCATCGCCGAGGGCGCCAAGCTTTCCGGCGCGAAGCGCATCCTTTGCCCGCACGGCGACCTCGATGCATTCGAGCGGGCGCTGCGCCTCAATCGCGCGCGATATCGGCGCGCGCTGATCGTGGTGGAAGGCCTGTACGGTATGGATGGCGACATTCCCGACCTCGCCGGCCTGATCAAGCTGAAGCGGCGCTACAATGCCTGGCTGATGGTCGACGAGGCGCACGCCACGGGCGCGCTCGGTGCGACGGGCCGCGGCATCGCCGAAGAGCAGGGAATCGACCCGACGGAAGTCGATATCTGGATGGGCACGCTCAGCAAGACGCTGGCCGCGGCCGGCGGATACATCGCCGGCAGCCGGGCGCTCATCGACCTGCTCCGCTACACGTCGCCGGGCTTCGTCTTCAGCGTCGGTCTGGCGCCTCCGGTCGCTGCAGCGGCCACGGCAGCGATCGAGGTAATGGAGCGCGAGCCGGAGCGCGCGACGGCACTGCGCCGTAACGGACGGGCGCTGCTGGCAAGGGCCAAGGCGCGCGGTCTCGACACCGGTCTCAGCATCGGCTCATCCGTCGTGCCGGTCATTGTCGGCAATTCCGGCCAGACCGTCATGCTGTCCGAACGGCTGATGCAGCGAGGCTTCAACGTCGTCCCGGCCGTTTTCCCCGGCGTGGCGGAGAATCAGGCGCGGCTCCGCTTCTTCATCACGTCGGAACACAGCCAGGATCAGATCGACCAGGTGATCGACACCGTGGCCGAAGAGCTGCCAGATATCCGCAGAAACGCCTCCATCGTAGGCGCCATCGTCGGCCGCTGACCTGCGCCGGTGATGCCGAAGGCTTCGGCCTGACCGAGGTCAGCTGCCTGTTCCTCGCACTGAACGTCGCATTCCGGGTGAAGCCCCCGGTCCCGTTCGAATTGGCCGGCCGGAGAAGACGGTTGAAAAGGGATGCCAGCGGGCCCGTGACCTGTCAAAAATCGCCGAGATGAAACGTCAGATCTCCGTCATCGGCCTCGGCTATGTCGGCCTGCCCGTCGCCGCCGGCTTTGGCCGCATCGGCTATCAGGTGCTCGGCTTCGACATCGATCCGCGCCGTATCTCCGAACTCTCCAATGGCCACGACCGCACGGGAGAGGTCGAGCCGGAATTGTTGAAGGCGCCGGGCCTTCGCTTCTCGTCCGATCCGAAGGATCTTGCGGCCGCCGACTTCTATATCGTGACGGTTCCGACCCCGATCGACGCCAGCAAGCAGCCCGACCTCGGCCCCCTGAAGCGCGCGTCCGAGACCATCGGCCGGACGCTCAAGCGCGGCGACATCGTGGTCTATGAATCGACCGTCTATCCCGGCGTAACGGAAGACATCTGCATCCCGGTTCTCGAGAAGGCGTCGGGGCTCAGGTGGAAGGTGGACTTCAACGTCGGCTATTCGCCGGAGCGAATCAATCCCGGCGACAAGGAGCGCCGGTTCGACAGCATTCTGAAGATCGTGTCCGCCGACACGCCGGAGACACTCGATATCGTCGACGCCACCTATCGCGCCGTGGTGAAGGCCGGTACGCACCGCGCCGAATCGATCAAGGTCGCGGAGTTCGCCAAGGTGCTGGAGAATACCCAGCGCGACATCAACATCGCGCTGATCAACGAAGTCGCGCTCATCTCGGACCGGCTGGGAATCGACACGCGCGACGTTCTCGATGCCGCCGGCACCAAATGGAACTTCCTGCCCTTCAAGCCCGGCCTCGTGGGCGGGCATTGCATCGGCGTCGATCCGTTCTACATCGCCCACAAGGCCGAGGAAGTGGGCTATCACCCGCACGTCATCCACTCGGGCCGGCGGGTCAACGACAGCATGGGCCTGCATGTCGCGAACCGGGTGGTTCGGAGCGTCATGCGGCACGCCGGAAACGGCCGTCCCGTCGTCACGGTGCTGGGCGTTACCTTCAAGGAGAACGTGCCCGATATTCGCAACACGCGCGTCGTCGACATCGTGCGCGAGCTGCAGGATTTCGGGATCACCGTGCAGCTGCACGACCCGATGGCCGACGGCGACCTGTTGCGCGAGGAGTACGATCTCGCGCTGACGCCGCTCGACAAGCTCCAGCCCGCCGATGCCGTGGTGCTGGCCGTCGCTCACAAACCGTATCGGGCGGGCGGCTGGTCTCTCGTGAAGCCTCTGCTGAAATCGGGACCGGGCGGCTTCGTCGCTGACGTCACGGGACTGCTCGACCGCTCGGCCACGCCCGCAGGCGTTACGCTCTGGCGTCTCTGATCGCTTTTCCGTCGGCCGCGAAGCGCTGCAAATCGCCCTGATCCAAAAGAAACGCCCCTCCCTTGCGGGAGGGGCGACTGCACCGGCGCGCGATGTGCGCCGTCAGGACTTCTTCGAGGCCAGCTTGAGCGCCGGACGATTGGCGGCGCTGGCCGCCGCCATGTCCGCGCCCGAGCCGTAGTAGCCGCGGTAGCGCGAGTAGTAGTCGCCGTGGTCGCCGTAGCCGTAGCGGGCATGCTTGGCCAGGTTCACCCGGTTGATGACGACACCGACATGATTGGTGACGTTCAACAGCGCGGAGATCGCCGTCTTGACGACTTCACGCGGGGTCTTCGCCCACTGCACGATGAACACCGTGTAGTCGGCCAGGCGCGAGATGATGCGCGCGTCGGAGACGGCCATGACGGGCGGGCCGTCGAGGATCACCAGGTCGTAGCGCTCCGCGAAGACGCCGAGAGCGGCCTTCATGGCATGCGACTCGAGGATTTCCGGCGCGTTGGGCGTGTTCGGACGGGCGCAGATATAGTCGACGCCCGAGAGGTCGTGACGGCGGGTGCAATCCTCCAGCGTCTTGATGCCCATCAGGTACTCGTCGATCGTGCCGCCGCGATCCTTGAGGCCGAGCGCCGCCGACAGGCGCGCCTGACGCAGGTCGAGATCGACGATCAGCACGCGACGCGAGGCGTTCATCTTCGTGAGCAACCCGCCGAGAGCGGCCACGAAGGTGGTCTTGCCTTCGCTCGGTGTCGACGAGGTGATGGCGATAATTCGCGGCGGCCGGTCGAGGCTGCCGAGACTGATCGCCGTGAACACGGCTCGAATCGACTCCGCCGCGGGCGACGTCGTGTTCTCCAGCACGTGGGCGACCACGTTGGAACGCGTGGTCGCCGGTCCCTTGACCTCCGGAACCATGCCGAGCACGCCCACGCCGGTGGCCTCCTCGACCTGGGAGGCCGAGCGGAACACACGGTCGAGCTTTTCGGCGGCCACCGCGCCGGCCATGCCGAGCAGCGAGCCGATGATGAAAGCCGCCATCAGGCCGGTCTTGTAGTTGGGCGAGGACGGCCCACCCGACGGATGGGCATAGGCGAGGATGCGGGCATCCGCGCGCTGGATGTCCTGTTGCTCGCGCAGTTCCTTGAAGCGGGTCAGGAACCCTTCGTACAGGGTGCGGTTGGACTGCGCCTCCCGCTCCAGCTGCTTCAGTTCCGCCTCGTACTGGCTGGCGGTACCCGAAACGACCGACGCCTTGTCGACCAGTTCCTTGAGCTCGTCTTCCTCGGATTTCGCCGCGTCGAGTTCAGCGCGAACCGCCAGCGTGATGCGCTGCGTCTCGGTGATGAAGCGAGCCCGGATCGAGGCCAACTCGTTGCGGACCTGCTGGATCTTCGGGTGATTCTCGCCGAGCTGGGAGGAGAGTTCGGCGCTCTTGCGGGTCAGTTCGACGTCCTGGATGCGAAGCGCGGACAGCGTCGTGTTACCCGAGACCTCCGGAATGTTGGCAAGTTCGCCCGGATTGAGGCTCGCCTTGCTGAGCGCGATCAGGCGACCTTCACGCTCGATCCGGCGCCCCTTGGCGGCCGTGTAGCGGCCGTTCAGATCCGACAGCGTCTGGGTCGAGACGGCCCCCTCGGGGCTGCCCGCCAGGCCCTTGTCGCGGCGATAGGCGGCGACCGCCTCTTCCGCGACCTGCAGGTTGCGGCGCAGTTCGGCGAGACGCTGCTCCAGCCACTCGGTGGCGCGGCGGTTGGCCTCGTTCTTGGTCTCGATCTGGTCTGCGAGATAGGCTTCGGCGAGCGCATTGGCGATGCGCGCCGACATCGTACCGTCGGGGCTCTCGACCGTGATGAGGATGACGAAGGTACGGCCGAGCAGCGTGACGCTGAGACGGCCGGCAACCGCGCCGATCGCGGCACGACGGCGCGGGTCGCTGTCTTCGGCGGGGCGGCCGGTGCGTGCCGGAGCCGGTGCGGCATTCGCCTGTTGTGGCTTCGGCGGCGGCGCCAGCAACGTCGAGATGCCGGTGCTCCACAGGTCACGCAGCGGCTGCAGCGCGTTGTCGATGAAGCCCGGCGGCTTGGTGCCGTTGAATTCGGGATTGTTGGCCAGGCCGAGCTTGTCGACGACACGGCCGATCAGGAACTCGGACTGGATGACCTCCAGTTCGCTCTGGATGGCACCCATGTTGAGCGTGTCGACACCCGACAGTGCCGCCTCGGTGCTGACCACCTTGAACGTCCGCGTATCGAGCATGATGCGCGACGAGGCTTTGTACAGCGGCGTGGCCTGCGCGATCATCAGCGCCATCAGCGCCGTCGCGATGAGGCCGCACCCCAGGATCAAGGCCTTGCGGCGATTGAGCAGGCGCAGCCACTCCCACAGTTCGTTCGGCGATTCCATCGGACGAACGGGCGCGAGCACTGCGGCATCAGGCGCAGGCACGACACGATTCTGGTTGGGCTCATCCACCATGTGGTCCGCCCTCGGTAACGATCCCATCCCACAACACTCCGCGAAAAAGATAACTCGCGACGACACCCATTCGAGTTTCGCACCAAGCCAGCCCGCTACCGGACCTGCCGCGGCACGTCACCCCACCCGATGGGCGATCCCACATCGCCCATCCCCAAGAACTCTTACGTCAGAACGCCTTACTCAGACCTTAGAGCTAGAACCAACGCTCCGGCACGCGGATGATGTCGCCCGGCCCCACCGGTGAATCCTCCGTTACCGTCTCTTCCTGCCCCTGCTGCGCATTGAAGCGCTGAATAGTGATACGCGTCTTGGACGCGCGACGCGTGTATCCGCCGGCAATCGCAATCGCCTGCAGGACGTTGATCCCCGAAACGTAGGGGAACGAACCCGGCCGGCCAATCTCGCCCACGATGTAGAACGGGCGGCGCGAAACGAGATCGACGCTGATGCGCGGATTGCGCAGATAGCCCCCCGAACGATAACGGTCGGCCAGCATCGCCTCGATCTCCGGCATCGACATGCCCAGCACGACGACCCGGCCAGCCATGCGCGGCGAGATCATGCCCGTCGAGTCGACTTCGTACTCGCCCGACAATTCGGTGTCGGACAGGACCACGACCCGCAGCCGGTCGCCCGGCGCGACGCGATACTCGCCAAGCCTCAGGTTCTGGGTGCCCTGGGACGGCTGCTGGATAGTCATCGTCGAAGCGGGCGGCTGCGGATCGCAGGCACCGACGGTCAGCGCGATCGCCACCAGAAGCGGCCCGAGGCAACGGGAGAGGAAAGGACGCAAGTTCACCAGATCACCGTTTTGCAACAAGCCTAAGAGAGAGCACTTCCCGGGTGTACGACGGGCCGCCGGATGCCACGTCGGTCGACCAGCCGGTCGTATGTTCGTAAAGCGGGCCGAGTTGTATCTGCGGTCGCAGTGCATACAGCAAACCCAGTGACGCGCGCCAGTAGTAATCCGTGCGGGGTCCCGCACCCGACCCGGGCGCCGGTGTGAAATCAGCAATATTGATGCCAGTGCCGCCGACCATCTGCCAAGCGTCGTGGATATCGTAGGTGAAATCGACGCCGATGGCGGTCGAAACGTAGTTCGTATAGTTGCTGTAGGCCGATTCGTTGATCGTCCGGATCAAGGCCGGGCGGATCGTCAGGGGCTCGTAGCCGTTCCAGCTTCCCGAAAGGCCGAATGTGAAGGCCGGAGTGGTCGTGCCGTCGGCTATGTAGGTCTGCGTGGAGTAGCCAATGAAGCCTTCGAGGATGCTCTTCGTCGTCAACTTGACGGTGGCCCCCAGATTGACGTTCCAGCCGGTCGAATCGCGCTGCTGGCCGAAGGCATTGACGTACTGGTCGTAGATACGCTGGTTGAGGCCGGGAGCCACCCAGACGTCGATCCCGTCCATGACCTCGTAACCCAGGCGCACACGCTCGTCATACTCGAAGCGGTTGCGGCTGGCCGCAGGCAGTCCTCCGGCGCTCACGATGCTGTTGTCGATGTAGTTGTATCGGGTCGCCGAAGCCCTGAAATCATAGAAAAAGCGGTTGAAACGCTGATACAGGCCAACCTCGACTGGAATCGAATCGACCACGGTGGGCGAACTCGCCACCAGCGCATTCGGCGTGCCGAGCGCCTCGGTCTGGCGCCGCACAGCGACCATGCCGGTGGCGTAGAAATCCTGCTGGATATCGAGGCGGCCGTCGATCTGGAGGTTGCCGTTCCAGTAATTCTGCGTGCTGGCATTGGTATAAATGCCGAAACCCGCTCCGGCCACGACCCGGATCGAATGATTGAGCCAGTCGGACTTCAACTCCACCACCGGCCGGATCAGGGTGTAGGGAGAGCCGACCGTTGGCGCCGACGTCGCGAAGACATTGCTGTCGAACCCGGCCTGCACCTCGATGGACGGATAGAGCGTGAAGGCGCCCACCGCGATCCCGACCTCGCCAGGGGCATTCACGGCGCCCGTAACGGAAACCGGAACGTCGGGGATATCGATTACCGGAACCTGCTCGAGCAGAATCTGGGCAGCCGGAGACGACGTCTCGGTCTGGGCCTGCGCCGCCGACGTCGCACAGGCGAGCAACACCCAGCCAAGAACAGGCGACCAGGTCAGCTGCGATCGATTCGCACTAATAGACATGGGTTCCGACGGCCATCCCGGCAGTGGTCCTAGTGTCGGCTGGAAGAAGCTTCCACGCAGACGCTTTGGCGCACTAACTCGGGCTCTGCTGCTGCGACGGCGGCGTGTCATAGATCGGAGGAAGAGACCCAGATGGCACCACGATCGGTGGGCCGGGCGGCTGCGGATTGTTGATCGGCGTGAAGATCGGCGGCGACCCCGGGGGCTGTCCCGGAGGCTGTCCTGGCGGCGATCCCGGAGGCGAGCCGGGCGGGGAAAGGCTATTGATCAGGGAGACGAGCGTCGGCGCCGACGTTCCGTCAGGCCCCGCCAGCATCTGCGCGATGAGCTGCTGCATCGTCGGCCCCCCCGTCGGACCGTAAGGCAACCCTCCGAAATTCACCGGATTGTTGTCCGGCGGCGGAATGAGGGGCGAACCCGTATTGGTCAGGCTTTCCAGCCCGCCCGGCGGACCACTGTCCGGCGCGGTGCTCTGAAGCGGAGCGGCCGGCTGCAAAGGCCCTGCGTTCTGAAGCGGGCCATTGGTCTGCAACGGCCCCGCGCTCTGGAGTGGCCCGGCGCTCTGCAGCGGACCGGCGCTCTGGAGCGGGCCAGCACTCTGGAGTGGGCCCGCGCCCTGCAGCGGACCGGCATTCTGGAGGGGACCGCCACCCTGCTGTGGGCCTTGTTGAGCCTGCTGTGGATCGCTTGCGGGGCCGCCCGGCACGCCGCCGTTAGGGCCAGCTGGACCCGCGCCCTGCATTGGACCGGCACCCTGCACAGGGCCCGTACCCTGGCTCGGACCACCACTCGACTGGGAGGGTCCCGGCGGCGCCTGGGCCACTTCAGGACCCACCTGCGCAACGGCGCCCGCGGTCCACAGTAGGACCGACACTGCCGCTAAACCCTGCGTCCGAAGTGCAATTTTGAACATTTGACCCAACCCGATCATGAGCCCGAGACGGCAACACGATCAATTTTTGGAAGCACCACCCACTTGGCCCTCCCCGAGAAACACGGTTCGGTCCCATCCAAGTCGGTAAACAAAATAGCGAATCGCGTGCAGAAAGCCAAGTCCCGCTCCTCCGCTACACCGACACGTGAAGGCCCAGAAGCGCAGGACACGGGCATCAACCGCCCTTCCCGATGCAATTGTTCGCCGACGCTTGAGGCGATTTGAGGGCATAAATTGCACTATATCGGCAAGGTCAGGACGTGCCGGCCCGGCATCTATCGGCCATTTCCTCCAGCGCCGCCGCAAATCCGTCGGCGTCGCCGCACGGCACCCGCCAGTAACCTGCGGGCGCAGGCGCCGCGAGCAAATCGACGTCTGACGCGGCACTCCCCACGAAAAGAACTGGTTTGCCCGATTCGATGCATGCGTAAATTTTGGACGGCATCACATAGCCCACGAAAGCATCCCGCAGGGTGACGAGGTGAGCGACCGGTGCGCGGAGCAGGCCCGACAATCGCTCTAGGGGGACCGGCGAGGATCGATGGAACGGAAGGCCGGCGGCAGCGAACCGGGCGGCGAGATCTTCCGCCCCTGCCCCTGTGGCACTAAGCCACAGGTGGACCCGGCCGCTTCCGGACTTGTGATGAAGCTCGTAGCCCCGCGCCACTGTCTCGACCTCATGAGCGACGCCATAGTTGCCCGAGTAGAGCAGCACGCACTTGCCGGCCAGTTCTGCTGGCAGCGGCTCGACTTGCGTGTCGCCCGCGAACGAGACGGGCGACCCATCCCGGACCAGTGCGATGCGGTCGGCCGGAATACCGGTCTGGGTGAGGCGACGGCGTTGGTCCTCCCCGAGCACCTCGAACCCGTCGACCTTCCGGCGCCAGAAATTCGTCAGTCCAAGGAGAAAGCCCAGGGCTCGGGAGGGCCTGTCGCGCGCGGCGATGAGGCACTCGGGATGGAAATCCGTGATCCTGTAGACGAGCTTCCCGCGCCAGAGCGGTTTCAGCGGTGCCAGAAGATGAATCAGGAAGGGCGGCGACCCCGTGAACAGGATTCCGTCGGCCGCGCGCAGCGGTCCGAACGCCGCCAGGATGAGGCGGAGGTTGGTCGCGATCGTCCACAGCATGCGTCCGACGAGCGAGCCACGCGGGACCGGACGCGCATTCAGGCGGATCTCCGTCAGTTGTCCCTTGCCCCGAAGTTGCCGGATCGTCGAGCCCCGCGCGCTCGAGAGACCGACGAGTGTCACGTCGTGCCCCTGCTCCGCCAACGCCTGCGCCCGCATCAACATGTACTGACCGACCGCACCGAAATCGGGCGGCAGCCAGTCGGCGATGATGACGATTCGCTGCTCCTTCGCCGGATCGAAGGGACTCTGTTCCAGCAGTTGCATCACGCCGCCGCTCCCCGCCGGGCAGCGTCCGCAATCGACCGGTAGAGCTCCACCATGCGGTGCGCAACGGCCGGCCACCCATAGTGATCGATGACGTGGCGCTGCCCTGCCGCGCCCTGACGATGGCACAGGTCGGCATCCCCAAACATCGTCCGCAGGCCGGCCGCGATGGCGGCTGGCGTCGCCTCGACAACCATGCCGGCCTGCGTCGCGCGCACGATCTCCGACATGCCGACGTCCGGCGTCGCGAGAACCGGCACGGCCCTGCGCATCGCCTCGAAAGCGGCGATGCCGAAATTCTCCGACAGCGAGGTCATTGCAAAGAGACGCGCTCCCGCGAATAGAGCCTCCTTGTCGGCGCCGGAGACATGACGCGCGATGATCGTCACGCGATCGGCGACACCGTGGCGCGCGGCCTCCGACGCGAGATAGGCGGCGTGACCGTCGGCATCGTCGCCAGCCATGACCGCGCGCACCGCCGGCGCCTCGACGAGGGCGGCGATCACGCGGTCGAGGCCCTTCTCCCAACTCAGGCGACCGAACGAGAGGACCATCGGACCGCCAGCGAGGGCCGCAACGATGTCGGGCGACAAAGGCCTCGACGAAGGCGGTGGCGGATCGTCGACTCCGTGCGGGATCATGGCGATCGGCGGCAGGCGCCAGCCGAAGCTCGCGATATGCTGCGCCTCGATCGCCGACGTCGCATGCACGGCCGCCGAGTGCTCGAGGTTGGGCCGGTCGATCAGACGGATCCACGCTTCCTTCACCCAGCGGCTCTTGCGGCGGATCAACTCGGGCACGAGCATCCCACGCGGCGAGATCACGTAGGGTACGCCCGCACCTCGCGCGGCGCGGGCACCGGCGAGGATCGGCCACAGGAAGACCGAATGGAGATGCACGGCGTCATAGCCCGCCGTCACTTGCGACAGCGCGCGCCCCATCGGCGGCGACCAGTACAGGCGGCGCAGCACGCGGCTCGGGAAATAGGTGACCTTCACGCCTTCCACATCGACCGGCACCCCGTGAGGCACGTCGCTGTTGCCGGGACCGTCGACGCTGGTGGTGAAGACCTGCACGTCATGTCCGGCGGCGGCCAGTTCGCGGCAGAGCGCGTGGACCGACCGGATCGGGCCGCCGTATCTGGTGGCCGGCAGATAGGTCGGAACGACGTGAAGAAGGCGCAAGGCGTGTCCAGTGATTCGGCAAGGGCTTGATGTATCGGGTCGATTGATAGCATAGGTATTGCAGGAATGGGCTCCGCGATAGAATGAAGCTCCGCATCGACTTCCGGCCGTCGATCGTCGTGGCGCTGCTGGCTGCCGCCGCCCTGTTGTTCTGGCTGGCCACATGCCTGCCGGGCCTGTTCTGGATCGCTCTGCCCTTCGGGCTCTTCTACACGCTGCTTCTGGCGTTCGCGCTTTTCGCCCTGGTGCGCCTCCGGGCGATCGAGCGCTGGATGGTCTGGGATACGCCCGGCCGCCTGCTGATATTTGCGCCGCACGAGGATGACTGTGTGATCTCGGCCGGCGGTCTTGGACTTCGCAACAGCGGTCTGGGCGGCGTCACCCGCGTGATCTATCTCGCCCGCGATGAAACGCCGGCCTTGCCGGAAAGACGCGAAGCCGAAGCGCGTGCGGCCTGGAGTATCGCCGGCCTCGGCGTGGCCGACCTCCGGTTCCTCGATCTGATGCCACCGCTGGAGAGCCGCGATCCCGCGAGGCTGCGCGCGGCCGCGACGGCCCTGCGCGGCATCATCGACGAGTTCCAGCCGACCGTGATCATCATGCCGGCCTTCGAGGGCGGTCATGTCCATCACGACATGATCGCCGCGCTGATCGATCTGCTGATCGTACCGGCCGACCGGTTCGCGGTGTTCGAGGCGCCGGAATACAGCCCCTACGTCTCCTTGCTCAACACGCCGCACCGCATCCTTGCGCTCTGTGCCCGCTGGCTGTTCGGTCTGGTCGCCTATAATGGCCCGCCCGACGGCATCGACGGCCGGCCGATCCTGAAGCTGCGGATGATGCCGGCGGAACTGGCCGACAAGAAGCGCATGCTGGGGGCCTTCGTGAGCCAGAACGCGCCGTCGCTCATGGCAACCCGCAGCTATCCGGACCGGCTGATCGCGCGAACCGGCCGCCAGCGGCGTAGCCGACCCTTCGACTTCGATCGTTCCTATCTCCGCTTCGTGCTGGCGCTGCGCCGATGGCTGCCGGCCCGCCTCGTCGACAGGCTGCTGCCGGTACAACTCGGCACGATCGGCCGCATGGGCACGATCACCGATTGGGATTCCGAGTGGGGTCGGACATGAGCGGCTTCGCCTCGGACCTCACGCACGCGACCTACGAGTCGCCCGACATCGTGGCGCTCTATGCACGTCCCGACGGGCTGCAGAAGCCGGAAGAGACCTTGCTGGCACAACTGCGCCCGTCGCTCGGGTCGATGGACATGCTCGACATCGGCGTCGGCGGTGGCCGGACCACGCGGCATTTCGCGCGCCTCGCACACTCCTATCTCGGCGTCGACTATTCCGCCGCGATGATCGCGCGATGCAAGGCGGAGTTCCCGGCCTTCCGCTTCGCCGTTGCCGATGCGCGCCGGCTCGAGCTTGTCGCGGACGAGAGCTGCGACTTCGTGCTTTTCAGTTACAACGGCATCGACCATCTCGACGCGCGCGGGCGCAGGACGGCGCTTGCCGAGATGCGGCGCGTCCTGCGGCCCGGCGGGCTGATGGTCTTCTCGAGCCATAACGCTAACTACCTTCCTGCCATCGTCGACCGCTTCCGCTTCCGCGTGCACGCAAGCCTGCGCGAGACATTGCGCTCGTTCAAATGGTCGGGCGTGTTCTGGGCGAAGAACGGCCTGCTGCAATACCGCATGCCGCTGGCCGCCGGCCGGGTCCACGACGGCACGCACTCCTTCCGGTCCTCGGCGCTCTACTATGTCCGGCCCGATGTCGGTGTGGCCGAGCTGCACCGCCTCGGCATGGTCGACATCGTCTGTGCCGGCAACGAGAGCCGCGAATTCGTTCCCGGCGACGATCCCCGCCTCGCACACGATCCCAATCCCTGGATCTACTACGTGTCGCGCAAGCCGGAGCGCGCCTGACGATGGCGCTCGCCCTCGAACTCGTGACCACGGTCGATGCCTTCGAGCGGCTGCGGCCGGCGTGGAACGAACTGGTGGATCGCATGGCGTTCCCCGAGATCTTCTACCGCTGGGAATGGAGCTTCCTGTTCTTCCGCCATTGCCGACCGGGCGACGAGCTCTTCATCGTCGTGGCCCGCGAGGCGCCCGATGGTCCGATCGCGGCCATCGCCCCGCTGTGCATCCGGCGCGCGCGGTCGTTCGGGGTCGCGGTGAAGGTCGCGGAAACCATCGTCGCGGGCCTCGCCGACTACCAAAACATCCTGGTGCGGGGGGGCATCCACAGGGGGCGCGCGGTCGGCGAGATCCTGGACTTCCTGGCCGCGCATGCCGAGCGCTGGGACGTACTGGACCTGCAGCAATTCTGCAGTCGCGATCCCACCACGTTCCAACTCGTGAACGCCGCTCAGGCGCATCACGACTGGACCGTTCGTACCCACATCCTCACGCCCGTGGCGGTGCGCGACCTGCGTCCCGGCCACGCCACGGAAGATGCCGGCCGCCTTCGTCGGATACGCAGCCGCCTCGCGGCGCTACGGGTCCGCGGCTTCGACGTCCGGATCGGATGCGAAGACTTCGACGCGCACTGGCCCACGTTCCGCGCCCTTCATGTCAGCACCTGGCCTGGCAGCCCGCTCGGCCGGGACAGGGAAGGGAAATTCTTCGACGCGCTGATCGCCAGCGAGGGGATGCGCGCCCATCTGGACCTCTCGCTGGTCCTGCTCGACGGGCGAATCGCGGCCGGGCACTTTGGCTTCGTCGACGACCGCAAGGCCTATTACTACATGCCCGCGCGCGATCGTTCGTTCCGGAACGAACGGGTCGGTGCCGCGCTGCTGTTCGCGCTCGTCGAGCACCATGCGCTGTCGCGCACCTGGTTCGACTTCATGCGCACGCTCGGCCGCTACAAGAGCTGGTACACGGACACGATCGACGTGAATTTCCGCATCGTCATCCACGGCAATTCGAGCGTCCGGGCCCTTGCCTACGGTCTGTCCGACGTGACCCGCCGCTTCCTCGTCGAACTCGGCCTGCCGCGCGCCCTGCTGCGCCGTACTGGCCGCGGACGATCCTGAGAGAAGGTCAGCTCGCGCCGTAGGTATCGACCAACGCCAGGTAGGCCATGGCCTGGCTCTCCAGCGTGAACTTCTCGGCGATCATCTCGCGCGGCGCGTAGAGGCCCGCCTCGACGTCGAACCAGAATCGGTCGAACGCCGGCAGCAGGTCGCCGCTGCCCTTGAACTTCATGCCGCACCGCTCGTCCCAGTAGGGCACCGAGGTCACCGGCCCGAAACGCACGAGGTGGGGCGAGTACTTCGGGTCCTTCCACAGCCCGCCATGATCCCACGCGAGCAACGGCACGTCGGAGGCCAGCATCTGCTGCGCCGCCAATCCCTGCGTCTCGTGATGGCTGAGATAGATCATCGCCCGCGTGCGCCGGCTGAAGTCGTGCAGCCGCTCCTCGCGGTAGAAACCATAGCGAATCATCTCCACGCTGAGCCGCCGGCGCCGCAGTTCGGCGAGCATGGGCTCGACGATGGTGCGCATGTAGCGGCTGCGATGCCGGACGATCTTGTCGTAGATCAGAACGTCCACATCCTTGTTGGCACGCCGGGACGGCGACCAGCGGTCGGTATCGATGCCGGAGGGCCAGACGGTGATACTGCCCGGCCAGACCGTCGAGAACATCCTCTCCACCCACGGGCTTGGCACCAGCACGCGGCGGATCCTGCGCCGGCACAGAAGCTCCGGATCGTCACTGGGATGATTGTAGATGGAGGTGCCGAACAGGATCGGCGTCTCCTGCGGCAGCTTCGCGAGGACATGCGGCTGGCCGATGACGCAGGCCAACTCCTGCGGGTTCTCCCGGATGTGGCGATAGTCGTTGATGCGGTACGGCACGTTCAGCCGGTCGAGGCCTGCACACAGGTTGAGATAGACGCGCATCGTGCCGCCGGGCTGCTTCGGCCCGCGCAGGGCCCAGCGCGCGAGGCGGCGCGGATATCGGTCGAACGGCGCCCAACGGTCCGTATCCGGCTCCTCATAAAAGAGGTTCAGGGGCGAGCGCAGCGGCACTAGCGCCCGAGCTCCGCCAGCGCCGGCCGGTTGGCCATGATGTCGCGATAGAGAGTCGCCATGTCGTCGGCCACGTCGTCGATCGATCGCGTGCGCCGCATGTTGCCCGACAGGCGCGCGACCTCGGCGCGGTCGGTGGCGGCGACCCGGATCGCTTCGGCCCACGGCCGGGGATCGTCGAACGGCAGCAGCCAGCCGTCCACGCCATGATGGACGCGCTCGGAAATGCCGCCGAGATCGGCGCCCATCACCGGGATGCCGAGCGCCCTCGCCTCCTGCACGACGATCGGACCGGTCTCCATGTAGCGTGACGGCACGGCGAGCACGTCGATGTCCGCCAGGAACTCGGGCACCTTCTCGTGCTTGACCAGGCCCATCAACTGGATGCGCGTATCCTTCTGTGCGGCTCTCTCCATGCGCTTGGCGAAGCGTGCATCCTGGCCGATGCCGGCGATCCGCAGCTGCACCGGCAGGTCGGCCGGCAGCAACTCGAGGGCGCGCACCAGCATGTCCGCGCCCTTGTAGCGTTCGAGCCGCCCGAGGAAGCCGATCACGATCTCGCGGCGACCGGCGCCTTCCAGCGGTCGCTGCTTGCGGTCGGAGAACTCGGCGCTGGCGGACTGTCCCGACACCACGATTTTTTCCGGCGGAATGGCATTCTCGGCGAGCGCGGCCCGCACCCATTCGCTGGGCGCCACGATGCGCTCGCTGAGCGTCGCCATCGAACGAAGCTGCCGAGCCTTGGTGGCCGCCGCCGCCCTTGCCGACAGCAACGTCGCGGCTCTCTGCGAAACGCGCGAAATCACGCTGTCGCTGACATCCCAGCGCGGCAGCCGCGACAGGAGATAGGCGGCCGGCGCGGGCAAGCCGCGGTCGAGGGCCCAGCACTCCGCGCACCGCCGGTCGTCGATCAGTCCGTCGCAGGGCTTCTCGTCGTTGAGCAGCATCGTGCCGCGCATGCAGATCGGCGACGGCACATGCATCGTCACGACGCTGGGAATGTCCATGCGCGCAACCTGCCGGAGGTGCCGCAGCCCCGCGCCGCTGGTCCACGAATGGAGGTGGAACAGGTCGGGCCTCGCCGACTCCACCAGCTCCTGGAACATTGTCCGGCGCTTGCGCACGCTCCTGTCGCGAACCTTCTGGATTTCCGGCGCATCGATGGGATAGCGCACCACCTCGACGCCGTTCCACGTGTAGCGGTCGTAGGCACCGTCCGTTGCAGCGATGATGGTGTTGTCGATGGCGTGGGCCGACAGGGCCGTCACCAGGTCGCGTACATAGACCTCGGTGCCGCCGGTCGAATCGGGAAAGTAGAAGCCGACGCAATGCACGACGCGCAGGCGCCTGCCCGGTCTTCCTCCCGCAGAGGCAGCCGGCAGCGTCATTGCGGCAGGGACCGGAGGCGTAACAGACGTTCGGTCATGGCAAAGCCCAGCAGCCTGTAGGCCAGGGCCAGCGCGGGTCGCACGGGCGGCACGAACTGCGGATCGAGCCGGTAGATCCAGTCCACGACCTCCGCCGCTTCGCGCGGATAGGCCTTGGCAAAGGATCGCACGTTGGGCCACAGCGTGCGGATGGCCGCCTGCTTGCGGCGCGGGGTCAACTCACCGCGCTGTTCGAGCAGGCCCAGCACCTTCCGGTAGATCGCGATGTGCGTCCAGTAGCCGAGATCGCGCTTGAAGCCCGCGGTGTACTGCAGCCGCTCGCCGCCATGGCGGCGGTGCACGAAGGCCGGCTGGCGATAGACCGCGAGCCGCGGCTGGCGCATCGCGACCTCGAGGATGAACAGCCGGTCGTCGCGCAGCGCGAAGTCCTGCCGGTGCGGGATGCCGCGGATCAACTCGCGGCGGAACAGGAAGGCGGAATAGTGCGACGCCCAACCCTCGCCGAGTTGCTGGGCGATGAAGTCATCGCAATCGCTCCAGGCGTTGACGTGCCGTTCACCGCTCTCCTCGTCGTAATCCTCGTAGCCCGCGACGACGAGATCCGCCCCCGTCTCCCGCGCGAGTGCGAGCTGGTCGGCGTTGGCGTCCTCGCAGAGCCAGTCGTCGGAATCGAGGAAGCGCACATACTCGCCCCTTGCGGCGGCGAGTGCGGTCTCGACCGCCCAGTCCTTGCCCCAGTTGTCGGTCCGGATCGCCACGATGTCCTGCTGGGCCTGCAGCCAGTCCCAAGTGCCGTCGGTGCTGCCATCGTCGATGACCACGATCTCGACGTTGCCGCCGGCCGACCGGCACGACTCCACGGCCTGTGGGAGGGCCCACAGCCGGTTGAAGGTCGGAATTACGACGGAGATGTCGCTCACGCCCTCACCTTAGCCGACTCCCGGCGGCAAGGGCATCGGCGGCTTCGAGCACTCCGTCCGCCGCGCGCGCGGGCGAATAGATCTCCATGCGCTCGGCCAATGCCCGCCGCGTCAGGCTGGGATCGAGGGCGAGAACCGAGGCGATGGACGTGGCCAGTGCCGGCACGTCGCCGAGCGGCGCCACCGCGCCGGTCGCGCCGGGCAGGATCAGGTCGGGGCCGCAGCCGACGGCATCGGACACCACGGCGGGCACGCCGCAAGCCATCGCCTCGTTGACCACCAGACCCCACGTCTCGGTGGCGATCGACGGCAGGACGATCACGTCGGACGAGGCATAGACGCCCGGCAGCTGACTCTGGTTCACGAAGCCCAGAAACTTCGCATCGACACCGGCGGTCCGGGCCGCCTCTTCCATCCGGCCCTGGAGCTCGCCTGCGCCCGCGATCACGAGGTCGACGGGTTGACCTTCGGAAACCAGCCGAACAACCGCCTGCACCACGTCCATCGGACGTTTGCTGTCGACCAGCCGCCCGACGAACAGCACGCGTCGCCGGCTCCCGCTCGGCCCCCGTCCGCCCTCGCCCCGCGCCGCGGCGCTCGCTCGGCCGAAGGCGTCGTTATCCACGCAGTGCGGCGAGAAGAACAGTCGCTTTGCCGCTACGCCGTAGTGTTCGAGGTATTCGCGATTACGCTGGCCAACATAAAGGCAGGCGTCGAACTGCTTCAGCATGTGGGGAAAGACCACGCCTTTGACCCTGCCGACCGCACCGCCGCGCTGGCCGGCGAGTTGGGAATCTCCGCGGACCATGACCGGTACGTGAGCGCGCCGGCAGGCCCGCACCGCCTGCCAATAGGAGCGCAGCGACCAGCCCGGCACCACAAAGGCGTCGAAGCGGCCTGCCGAAATCTCCTCGGCGATCTCCGGCGTGTTGCAGCCGGCGAAGGTCTGCGTCGAAGGCACGCGCGCCACGTTCTTGAGGAACCGACTCTCGTAGCCCGACAGGAGATCGACGTCCCAGTCGAAGGCGACGCCGTAGCCTGCCTTTCCCTGCCCGGCCGCGTCCTGCCTGTGCGCGAAGAAGACGGTGAGATCGCAGCGCCGCGCGAGTTCGCGGAAGATCGGCGCGTAATACTGGATCGGGTGGCTGACCAGGAAGCCGATGCGCCCCTTCATGCGTGCGGACCTGCCGCGCAGGCGCGATCCAGCGCCTCGGCGAACAGGCGCGTCGACTCCCGCGCCGAATAGCTCTCGAAAACGCTGCGATCCACCGATGCCGCATCGTAGGCCGGATGCTCGATGAACGCCTGCAGCGACGCAGCCACCGTCCCGGCTGACGGCAGATCGCCTTCCACCAGGGTGAGGACCTCGCCGACATGCGCCGAGCGGATCATCCCGACCGCCGTGCTGTCGCGATGGAGCAGCGCAAAGACCGGCCGTTGCGACAGCATCGCCTGGAAGACCTTCGACGGTGTGTAGTGGGGCTCGGTCGAGCCCAGCACCAGCACCGCGCTGCCGTGCATCAGGTGATTGAGCGTATCGACGTAGCCGATGCGATGCGGATGCTCGTCGACCATATCCGCGACGCCCGCAGCCTGGGCCCGCGGCAGTACGCGATGGCCGTTCGGATCGTCGGGCGAACTGCCGGTACCGACGAAATGGACGCGCAGCCGTGACGCCACCTGCGGCGCGCGCTCTCGCAGCGTGTGCAAGCCGGCGAGGAAGGCATCGAGCACCACGAAGCCCGCCGGCAGCAAAGCACCCGCGTAGATCATGTGGAAGTTGCCATCCTTCGGATCGAACAGGAACGGCGCACGGCCAAGACCGCGCACCAATGCGTAGTCCTCCGGCGCCGTGCCCATCGGCATGTAGGCCAGCACCGACTTCGCCGCGACCTCGGGATTGCGCTCCAGCATGCCGGCCACGTAGCCCGGTGCCATGCCGGTGATCAGCGCGGCATCGCGGACCGACCAGGGTTCCAGCATCTCGGCGAGCTTGTTCGAGGCCCAGGCGCGACTGAGGGGCTTCTCGTTGCCGGTCCAGCGATTGACCCAGGGATCCTGGTAGTCGATGCCGAACGGCAGGCCGTGACGCAGATGTACGAGCCTGCCGACCGGCGCCAGGAAGTTCGACGGGATCGTCACCATCACGAAGTCGATCTCGCGCGTCTTCGCCATCTTCGCAAGCGCGCGGTAGCATCCCCAGAACGACCTGATGCCGATGTCGCCGACCAGGCGCACCGGCCGCGTCGACAGGGTTCTCGCATGGACGACCTTGAGCCCCGGTGCGACGAGGCGCTCGAGATCGGGATCGGGCCGCTCTTCGTATTCGGCCGGATCGCCCGTAACGACGACGGGCTCCCAACCGAACTCCGGAAGATAGCGTGACCAAAGGCGGGCCCGCTGCGCGCCCACGAGATTGCTCGGCGGAAAGTGTCCGCTGACCAGGGCAACCCTTCGTGTCATGACTGCGCCAGACGCGCCCGCACCTTGGTGTAGAGCTCGATGTAACGCGCGACCACGGCGTCCGCGGAAAAATGTTCGACCGCACGGCGGCGGCATTCGGCACGATCCAGCGGCCCCACGCGCTCCACCGCCTCGCAGCCCTCCTCGATCGACTTGATCAGGAAGCCATCGACGCCGGGGCGCACGATCTCGGGCAGCGCGCCACGCGGGCAGGAAATCACGGGGGCGCCGCAGGCCAGCGACTCTGCGAACACGATGCCGAACGGCTCGTCCCACTGGATCGGCACCAGCATGGCCCGTGCCTGCCCCAGCAGTGCGTTCTTCTGAACGTCATCGACCGGGCCGACATATTCGACTCCGCCCTTGCCGATCTCCGGCGCGATCTTCTCGCGCCAGAACCGGCCCTCAGGATCGTCCCGGTCGGAATGATTGCCGGCGATGATGAGCTTGCGGCCAGTGCGGCGCGCGATCTCAATCGCCCAGTGGGCGCCCTTGATCTCCTCGACCCGGCTGAGGAACACCAGCGGCGCGTCGTCGGGCACGGACGCCGCACCGAGCGTCAGCCCCTCGGTGTCGGCAAAGTTCGGGATGCCATGCCATTCGCCGCCCGCCGGCCGGCCGCGACGCGCGATGTACTCGCTGCAGCCGGTGAAGGTGATGCGTCCCGGCGCGGCCAGCCGGACGGCCATGCCGACGGTGCGATGCGTCGGCTCGCGCTGGAACGACATGATGAGTGGAATGCGGCCGCGCAGGTGCGGCAGCAGGTAGGCGATGCGCGAGAAGCTGTGCACCACGTCGGGCCTGAAACTCCGCACCGCCCGCGACAGGGCGAGCGTGTTGCGCACGGTGTCCGATCGAGAGAGCGAACTCAGCCCCGGCCAGGGAAAAAATGCGTCGCTGGGGCATTCCGATCCCGGCCGCGCCACCAGCCCGACCGTGTGCCCGGCCGCGCGAAGCCGGCGGACCAGCACGTCGACGATGCGTTCGATGCCGCCATAGAGGCGCGGCGGGACCTCGATCTCGGGATCGGCGGTGAGCAGTAGGCGCATCAGCGTGCCGTCTCCCGCCGCGCGAAGGCGGCGGCCACCGATTGCAGCAGCACGTCCTGCTCCCTGTCCCAGTTGTAGCGCTCGCGCCCCAGGCGCCACGCCGTCTCCGCAGACTCGGCGAGGATCGGCGGCGACGCAAGCGTATCGAGCGTCCGGGCCAGTCCCGCCGGATCGGACAGCGAGCAGAGCCGGGCCGCGCGCCAGAGATCGGCAGCGAGAAGCTTCTGCGCCGGCGTGTCACTCATGATCACCGGCAACCCGGCCAGCAGGTAGGTGAAGATCTTGTTGGTGAGGCAGATCCGGCGGTTCTCGCTGACGTCGGTCTCCAGCGACAGGCCGATATCGTAGTCGGCGGCCAGCCGCACCATCTCGCCCGGCGGCGCCATTGGCAGCAGTTTCACGCGGTCGCCGATGCCGAGCGACGCCGCCAGCGCCAGCAGCGCATCGCCATGGCCCCAGCGATTGCTGCCCCTTATGTCGAGCGTCACAGGTGCGGTGGTCTGCGCCATCGCCTGGATGAAGGCCTGCAGGCCACGATCCGGCCCGATCGTCTGCGAGAACCAGTAGGCGCGCAGCGCCGTCCCCTCCCCTCGTATCTTCGGCACGGCGGGCGCCATCGACAGGGGAAAGACGTTCAGGACCGTAACCGGCTCGGCGATCCCGTAGCGCGACGCATAGGCCTTGCCGATGAGCGGCGCCGCGGCCGTGAGGTGGGTGCAAGAAGGCAGGATCGCGCCCTCGACGATCCCGATCATGCGCATGCGAAAGGCATCGTCGGCGCTGCCCGTGCCCTCGCCGGAATGGAAATCCTCGGCATCGAATCCCAGCAGCGCGCCATGCCGGCGAGCGGCCTCGGCGGCGGCCGGCAGCGCTGCAACATAGTGCGCGATATAGAGATCGGCCTTCACTTCGCGCGTCCGGCGCAGGAGCGCCGAGACGGGCGTGCGGGCGCTGCGCGCGGCGATACCGACCGGCACCCTCGATCCGACGGCCAAAAGACCCTTCGCCAGCGCCGTGGCGGCACGCGCGGTCACGCCCTCGTCGGCCAAGCGCGGCACGCGGATCACCTTCCAGGGCGCCGCTGCTTCGATCTCGTCGTCGGCCTCACGCAGCGCAGCGTTGTAATTGCAGACGATGGCGGTGACGTCGTAGCCCGCGCCATGCAGGGCGTCCGCTTCCTTGAGCACCCGCGGGTTGGAGGCGAGATTGCCGGGACTGACGATGCAGACCGCGCGTTGCATGGCGGCGGCGGTCAGGCCGGCTCGGGCTCTTTGCGCTCGATGCGCAGCGGCGCGGCGAGCTGCAGGGCGACCACACCGTTGCCGAGGCTCTGCTTGAAGTCGTAGGCGATGCCGCCCGGGCTCGATGCCGCCACGTTGAACGGGATGGCGTTGGAGACGCCATGGTCGACGACGATGGTCAGTGAGTTGGTCGCGATGTCGAAACTGTAATCGCCCGACGCGAGGAAGAGCGGCTGCAGGCTCAGCGTGAAGACGTGCCGGCCGGGTTCGCTCGGCAGCGCGATCTGCGAGAAGATGCTGGAGGAATAGAATCCAACCGGCAGGTTGTTGGCATCGCGCAGCTGAAGCTCGAGGCCGAGGCCCGGCATGTTGGTGGTCTCGACCTCGACGCGCACGTTGAACGGCGTTCCCGGCTCGTAGGTCTCGGTCGGCACCCCCTGCGCATCGAGCAGATCGGCGGAGATGATCGCGGAGTGATGCCCCTTGCCCCAATCCCGGTCGGCCTTGCCCTTGCTGAGCGAGGCCGAATATCGAGCGATCGCGGCGTCGATCGGGCCGTCGAACAGGAGCTGGCCGCCCTTCAGCACGATCCCGCGCTTGGTGAGCGCCGCGACGGCCGCGAGATTGTGGCTGACGAACAGAACCGTTCGGCCCTCGCTGGCGACCGCCGACATGCGATCGAGACAGCGCTTCTGGAATTCCGAATCGCCGACCGCGAGCACCTCGTCGACGAACAGGATCTCGGTCTCGAGATGGGCCGCGACAGAGAAGGCCAGGCGGGCATACATGCCGACCGAGTAGCGCTTGACCGGCGTGTCGATGAACTTCTCGACACCGGAGAAATCGACGATCTGGTCGAAACGCGCCAGCACTTCCTTGCGAGTCATGCCGAGGATGGCGCCGTTCAGGAAGATGTTCTCGCGGCCCGTCAGCTCCTGGTGGAAGCCGGTGCCGACCTCGAGCAGGCTGGCGACACGGCCGTTCAACTCGACGCGGCCCAGGGTCGGCTCGAGGATGCGCGACAGAATCTTGAGCAGCGTCGTCTTGCCGGCGCCGTTGTGGCCGATGATACTGACGACCTCGCCGCGCTTGATCTCGAAATCGACGTCGCGCAGCGCCCAGAATTCCTCGATCTCGTCGCCCTCGATGACCGCCCGGCCGCGCAGCATGTCGGCGCCACGCCGTGCGATGCCGCGCGCGCTACGCACCAGCGCCTCGCCGAGAATGCCTCCGTATTGAACCTTGTGGCCGATGATGAATTTCTTGCCGAGCTTCTCGGCGCGAATGACGGTGTCGGACATGGTCAGATCAGGTCCGCAAAGCCGCGTTCGGTGCGACGGAAAGTGCGGATACCAAGCCACAGCATGAACGCGGTAACGAGCAGGCTGACGGCGAAGCCCGGCAGGTAGAGCGGGCTGTCGCCGCCCAGGATGGCCCAGCGGAAGCCGTCGATCACGCCGACCATCGGGTTGATGCTGTAGAGGAGCTGCCACTCCTGCGGCACGACCTTGGCCGAGAAACCGACCGGCGAGACGTAGAGGCCGATCTGCACGACGAAGGGGATGACGAAGCGGAAGTCGCGGTATTTGACGACGATGGCTGCCGCCCACAGGGCCGGCCCGATGGCCACGGCCACCGCCAGGGCGACAAAGAACGGTAGCATCAGGATGTGCCAGTCGGGCACCACGCCGTACCAAAGCATGACCCCGGCCAGGATGACGAGGCTCACGCAGAAGTCGACGAGGCCGACCATCACCGTCGCGAACGGTATGATGATGCGCGGGAAATAGACCTTGCTGACCAGTTGCGAGTTGGTCAGCACGCTGCCCGACGCATCGCTCAGGATCGAGGAAGCGAGCGTCCAGGGCAGCAGTCCGGCGAAGACCAACACGGCGTAAGGGGCGGCACCCTCCGTCGGCAGCTTCGCGAGCTTGCCGAACACGATTGTGAAAACGACCATGGTGATGAAGGGCCGCACGAAGGCCCAGGCCAGGCCGATCACCGTCTGCTTGTAGCGCACCGCCACGTCGCGCCAGGCAAGGATGAAAAACAGTTCCCGGTAGCGCCACAGGTCGCGCCAATACTGGCGATCGGCACGTCCGGCCTCGAGGATGAGCCGCTGCGAAGGGCGGTCGCTGGAAATCATGGGCGGGCAGTCATACGACGTGGCTGGCCCGAAAGGCGAGCGTAGAGTGCACGGGCCGCAGCGACAAAAGAGGGTCGGCGATAGGGTTCGACGGCTGCCGGATCGGCCCTTCCCAATGCAAGTTGTTGCTCGATGGCATCGGCGAGCGCCTGGCGATCGGCCGGATCGACGATGACGCCGACTCGCTCGTCGGGAATTGCGTCGGCAGTGCCGCCACCCTTGCCGCCGACCACGCGCAGGCCGCAGGCGGCCGCTTCGAGATAGACGATGCCGAACCCCTCCTCCGTGCTGGGCATCACGTAGAGGTCCGCGAGGCGATAGAGATCGGGAAGGTCCGCATCGGGCACGAAGCCCAGGAAGCGCACGATGCCGGGAGCGACCTCGGCGGCGACCCGTTCCAGACGCGCCCGGTCATCGCCGTCTCCCGCCACGACGTGGACGAGATTCGGGAACTTCCGGCGCAGGCCCGCCAGGACCGAGAAGACCGGCTCGTGTCCCTTGTAGCGCTCGCTGGCGGCGAGCCGCCCGACGGTGAGCAGGATCGGCCCTGCCCCGAGCGCGAGGCGCCCGCGCAGGGCTTCGGACCGCGGCCCCGGCGTGAAAACATCCTGCACCGTATCCGGCAGGACGCGCACGCGCTCCGGCGCGAGGTCGACCCAGCTCAACAGGATACGCCGTGTCTCGCGGCTGACGGTGCTCACCAGATCGGCGCGGCCGATCAGGCGCCGCACGAGGCCGCGGCGATCCTTCCACACATCGGTGCCGTGCGCCTGGATCCAGTAGTGCGCGCCCAGCAGGCGCGCGAGCAGGTAGCCCAGCGGCGCCATGAAAACATGCCCGCAGAAAACGGTGTCGACGGGCCGGAACCGCCAGGCTGCCACGATCGCGGCGAACGAGAATCTCAGCCGGCCGAAGATCGGCGGGTTCTGGCGCACGCCCGGCGGCAGGGCGATTCCGCTGGCATCGCCATGGCGCGGCAGGATCAGGATCTCGACGTCGCCATCGGCCAGCGCGTCGAACAGGTCCTGATTGTAGCGGGCGATGCCGCCGCGCGCGCCGTAGCAATCGCCCACGAGGGCGAGAATGCGGGAGGCCATCGCGCCGCTTAGACCGCCGCCGGGCCGGTCCAGCCGGCGCGCCAGACATCGAGCGCCCACGCGCGCGAAGCAGCGGAGAGATCGATACCCTGTTGTCGAGGCGCACCCGCCGCTTCGCGCAGCCACCGCCCCACCGGCGTCGAGAAGCCGGTCTTGCGGCGATGGCGGACGCTGTCGGGCAAAGGCGGTTCCGGCACTCCGGCGATGGCGTCCTTGGCATTCATGCCGGCCAACACCGCCCCGGGCGGCAGGGCCGCGAGGAAGAAAGGATCGACGAACGGTACGCGGATCTCGACGCCGTGGGACATGCCCGCCCAGTCGGAGTCTCGCAGAAGCTGGTTGCGCATGTAGAGCGACGTCTCCAGCGCGGCCACCCGATCGAAGTCGCCGAGCGATTGGCCCGTCCGGATCGCGTCGGCGATGCGGCTGAGCGGCGCCAGCCGGCGCAGCCCCTCCTCGACCAGCGCCGGATCGAGCACCTCGTCGAGTTCCCAGGGCATGTAGACGCTGCGGCGCAGAAGATAGGCGCCGGCCCAGCTGCCACCATACTGCAGCACGCCCGCCGCCTTGGGATGAAGCTTGAGACCGGCGGACATGGCGCCTGACAGGGCACGGCGCGCCAGCGCGCCGATCCCGGGAATCCAGGCGACCGGCCGCAGCCAGTGGACACTGCGCGGCACGTCGACGAAGGACGGGTAGCCGCCGAAACATTCGTCGGCGCCGAGCCCGCTCAGCGCCACCTTGATGCCGGCCTCATGCGCGGCCTTGGCGACGAACCAGGTGTTGATGCCGTCGACCGTCGGCAGATCCATTGCGTCCAGCAGCGCCGGCAGGTCGCGCTCGAACTCGGCGCGGTCGACGGTGCGAACGATGTGCCGTGCGCCGTAGCGCGCCGCGACCTCGGCCGCGAGCGGCGCCTCGTCGAGCGGCATCCCCTCGAATTCCTGGAAGCCCAGCGTCACCGCGGTGATGTCACGGACGCCCAGCCCCGCCATCGTTCCCAGCAACGCACCCGAATCGATGCCCGCCGACAGGAACACGGCGACCGGCACGTCGGCTTCGAGGTGATAGCGCACCGACTCCCGCACGGCCTCGGCGACACGCGCCTTGGCATCGAAGGTGGAAGCAGAGGATGCGCGATTGGCCAGCGCCGTCGCCACGTCGTAGTAGCGCTGCGGCAGTCCGGGCCCGGTGGCATCCACTGTCAGCGTCGTTCCCGCCGGGAGGGAC
This sequence comes from Reyranella humidisoli, assembly GCF_019039055.1. Taxonomy (NCBI): domain Bacteria; kingdom Pseudomonadati; phylum Pseudomonadota; class Alphaproteobacteria; order Hyphomicrobiales; family Reyranellaceae; genus Reyranella; species Reyranella humidisoli. The sequence continues at coordinate 3,442,167 of NZ_JAHOPB010000001.1, read as the reverse complement.
TGGATGCCACGCCAGACGGTGAAAGGCTCCGGCACGCTGCCGAACAGATGGAAACCGACGATGCCGGCCGGATCGGGATCGCGCGAGACGGCACCGCCTGCCAGCAGGGCCTTGGCCTGCGACGCGAAGCGCACCGTCCAGCCGTCGTCCGCCCAGTAGAGCGGCTTGATGCCCAGCGGATCGCGCGCCAGCAGCAGCGTGCGCTTGTCCGCATCCCAGATGCCGAAGGCGAACATGCCGCGCAGCCGGCTCACCATGGCCGCGCCGTATTCGGCGTAAAGCTGCAGCAGGACCTCGGTGTCCGATCCGCTGCGGAAGGTACGCCGCCTCGCCTGCAGCTCGGCGCGCAATTCGCGATAGTTGTAGATTTCGCCGTTGAAGGTGATGCTGAGCCGGCCGTCGCTGGCGTGCATCGGCTGAGCACCGCCCTCCGACAGGTCGATGATGGCGAGCCGCAGGTGTCCGAAGCCGGTGCGGCCGTCGTCGCTGAGCCACAGGCCGCTGCCGTCGGGCCCGCGCGCGACCATGCGCTCGTTCATGCGAACGAGCTCGCCACGGTCGACCCGGGGCGCAACGTCGAGATAGGCGTGGATGCCTGCTATGCCGCACATGATGTCGCGCCGGAGTCTAGCGCGCGCCGGTGCCGCGGAACACCACGGCGAAGGTCCTGAGCACGATCACCAGATCGAGCCACAGCGAGCAGTGCTTGAGATAGTAGAGGTCGTATTCGAGCTTGGAGCGCATCGCGTCGGCTTCATGGGCATAGCCCTGGTTGATCTGCGCCCAGCCTGTGAGCCCCGGCCGCACGATGCCGCGCAGAGCGAAGTGCTCAATGTCCCGCAGATAGCCCTTCTCCAGAGACGCCGCCTCGGGCCGCGGGCCGACCCAGCTCATGTCGCCCTTCAGGATATTGAAAAGCTGGGGTAGCTCGTCGAGGCGGCAGCGCCGGAGAAAATGGCCGGTACGCGTGATGCGGGGGTCGGCCGAAGTCGTGAAGCTCGGGCCGGGCACGCCCACGAACATCGTGCGGAACTTGACCATCCGGAAGGGCTGACCGCGGCGGCCTATGCGGGTCTGCACGAACAACACCGGGCCGGGGCTGTCGAACCGCACGACGAGCGCCACGACCGCCAGGATCGGCAACAGCAGCGGCAGGAAGACGACCGTCAGCGCCAATTCGATGGCGCGACGAACGACGAGATACTGGCGCGACGGCAGCAGCGAGCCGAACTCGTTGGGCGACAGGCCACTGAGCGGCGTCCGGCCGGTCATGTTCTCCACGACGTAGCGGCGGTCGAGCACGGGTACGCCGGCGATGGCCGCATCCGCCAGGGCTGCGAGCTGCCCCTCGCCGAGGTCGTCGCTCAGATCGGCCACGATGGCATCGACGCGCAGGCGCCGCTGGCGGACATCGTCGAAATCGAGCCAGCGGCAGGTCGGAAGCCTCGGCAAGGTGCTGATCGTGGCGTGCGGCGTCACCGCGTAGTTGCGTACGAGGTAGCGGCCGCGCATCTGGGCGATCACGGCCATCCAGAGCACGGTGAGAAAGCCGCTGCCGAACAGCTGCACGCGTGAATAGTCGAGACGCAGGAGCAGCAGAACTGCGGCGATGAGCGCATAGGTGATGATGGCCACCGGCGCGACCTGCGCGACATTGAGACCGGCGCCGGGAAACGCATCCAGCCGGCGCCCGCAATACCAGACGATCGCGTAGGCGACTGCCGTGGTGACGATGGACAGTTCCGACGCATCGAACGGGCCGACGAACGGCTCGTCGTTGGCATAAAGGGGGATCGGCAGCACGACGCAGAACAGGAAACCGAGAACCGCATCGACCCAGGTCTCGATGAACCGCTGCGGCGCCGAGCGCATGCGCGGCATCCTCGCCGAACGCTGCTCATCGGACGGCATGTCTACCCCAGTGACGATCGCTTTCCGCACCCAACGTCCCCCGGTGCACACCCGGGCCCGTCATCCGGACCGCGGACCGAAACGCATAGTTGCACTTGCGATGATCATATAATGCCCGCCGCACAGGCGTAAAGCTTTGCCTCACCGCTCGCTTCGGCTGAAAGCCTGCGCCCATCCCATTCCCAGCAGTGCGGACGTGACGAAACCGATGGCGGGCATCTGCAGGCTGAAGTCGATCAGCGAATGCAGGATCGGGACGGCCGCGATCGCAAAGGCCGCGGCGGGAAGATAGCGATTGGCCAGCCGACGCCTGAGCGCACCCCTGAAGCAGACCGCCCAGGGCAGGAGAACGATCGCCATGGCCGGGATCGAGGCGATCACCCCCAGTTCGACGATCGTTTCGAGCGGCGTCGAATGCGCGATATCGTTAGGCTGCAGGCTGTTTGCGGGCTGGAGGAGCGCAAAGACATCGCCGAAGCTGCCAAGGCCCCAGCCCATCCAGGGCGACAGGCCGATCGCCTGGAAGGCCGCCGACCAGATCCGCAGCCGTGACGAATCGTCAGCCGATACGGCGAATTTGGACAGCAGGGCGCTGCCAGCGACGATCCCGACCAGGACGAACAGAACCGCCCCGGCCACGAAGACCCGGCCGAGTTCGGGACGCGACCGCCAGCGACCCCGCATCAGCAACAGACCAAGCGCCATGAGCGCCGCCGCCGTGGCACCGAACCCGGCGCGCGAGGCCGACATCATCATGCCACCCAGCATCAGCAGTGAAACGGCGAGGAGCACCACCCGCGGACCGGTGAACCAGTCGATGAAACCGACGTCGTCGTCCTCGTCATCGTAGCCGGAGGACACGTTCACGGCGTCGCGCGGGCGATGTTTGCTGAAGACCAGGGCGACCGCGGCAAGGACGGCCATCCCCATGTAACAGGCAAACGAATTGCTGTTCACGAAAGTGCCGCCCATAGGGCATCGATCGGTCGACGTCAGTTCGAACTGCTTGCGCAGATAGCTGCCGAGGTAGCAGGAATTCGTCGCCATCTGCATGGCGATGCCGTAGGCCACCACCAGCACGCCGCTGATCACCAACGCCATCAGGAACCATCGGGCGTTGTCGCGGTCGCGACACACCGCCCTCGCCATCAGGAAGATCAGCGCGCAGGCGATACACTTCAGGAGGGAGTTTCGTGCCGCATCGGCGGCGATCGCCGGAATGGGCGCGCGGGCGCCGCCCAGGATCTCGGCCGCCTGCTGGAACAGCCACGCGTCGGCGGTGAGCGGAGTCCAGGTCGTCGTCTGCCAAACCGCGAAGGCCGCGAAGAAGACCCAGCAGCCGATCAGGACCAGTAGCGGCGCCCGCTCGACCGGACCCACGGAGTGGCCGCCGCGGGGACCGATGCCCAGCGCGATGGGGATCGCGACGAGACCGAACATGACGCACAGCGGTGCCCAGGCCCAGTCGCGATTGGCGCCCATCGGCAGGGCCGCCAAGGTCACCATCGCAAAGAAAATGAAGACAGTCGTGCGGTCGATCGCGCGGCGGGCAAACCAGCGCCAGTCGTGCAGGACGACGACGCCGGGCTCGTGGCCCTTCTCCGTCCATTCGGTCATGGCTTCTGCTTCCGGCGCTCCGCCAGCAGGCGGGAAAGCTCTTCCTGTGCGCCCGGCTCGTTGCGCACGAAGTAGCGGATGAAGAGTTCGTCGATCGGGCTGCGGATGGCATGCGCAAACCAGTCGCGCCGTGACGAGAGCTGCCAGGTCCGCGCCACGTAGAGCGCGATCTTCTCGCGCTGGGCGACGGTCAGGACCTGCCAGTTATCCAGGATCAGCGTCAGTCGCGCGGGCCACAGCGGCAGCAGCATCGGAGCCGTATCGATGGACATGAGAAGCGGCGCGACCGTCCGCTGCGACGGCCCCTCGAGTGCGTACCGCACGGCAGCCAGGCGTGCCCACTGGACACCGCGCACGGGATCCCGGCCAAGGCCGACATCTAGATCGTCCTGGGCACGCTTCAGCCACTCGGAGCGCTGCTGGGCGGATGGCGCGAAGTTGGGCGACAGGGCAGCGCCGACGAGAAGCTCGGACCGCTGCAGATACCGACCGGCGGTCGGGTCGGACTCGACCGCCCGATCCACCGCATCGATGGCGTTCAACAGGTTGTCGAGCGAGAGTTGGTAGTTGAGGCGAAGCGCCGTCGCCGCCCTGTCGGCCTGCTGGGCCTGCCAGGCGCTCTTCGCGACCGGCCAGGCCAGCCAGACAAGCAGGGCTCCGCCCAGACCAAGGAGCCCCCGCACCAACCCGTCAATTGAAGTAGCCAGAAATCCGCCCCCGAGTGCCACCGGCTTATATCACCGTTTCCGCCACTCAACCGCCGTCGCCGGGCGATGTCAAAGGGCTTGGGCGGAGACGGGCTCGGCGGCAGGCACAGGCGCCTCCGGCGTCGGCGCAGCGGGAGCGGTTGGACCAGGTTCCAGGGGAACTGCCGGATCGGCAAGCGGCGCAGGCGACAGGGTGTGCACCTGCACGTCGACCGATGCATTGACGGTGACTTCCGGCGAGCCGGTGAAAGTGCCCTTGATCGGCATCGCCTGCTCGGGATCGCGTCCCACCGCCACCCGGATCAGGCGCTCGCTGCCGACGATGCCGTTGGTCGGGTCGAATTCCACCCAACCGGCTCCGGGGAGGTAAACTTCCATCCACGCATGGGGATAGGCATGCGTCGTCGCCTCGCCTGGCGCGGTATCCAGAGCCGGGTCGTAGAGGTAGCCGGTAATGAACCGCGCCGCGAGGCCGAGCGAGCGGCAGCACTCGATCATCAGAAGCGCGTAATCGCGGCAGGTGCCGCCACCGGACTCGAGCGTCACGGCCGGTACCTGCGTACCGATCTCGAACCGCATCGCGTATTTCAGTTTCTGCTGAATGCCCGTGCAGAGCCGCTTCAGCAGTTCGAACGTGTCGTTGCCGCCCTCGCCTTCCATGAACTGCTTGGTCCAGGGACCGACGATCGAGTTGGGATCGGGATAGGAGCGCTCGACGTATCGCGCGAGGTCGGGTGCCTCTTCCGAGGCGTAGCTGAACGGCAGGGTCCGCGCGAACTCCTCGATGGGCGGCAGTTCGGGCGGCACGCCGAAATGCTCGAGCTGGATCGTGCTGACCAGTTCCAGGACCTGCGTCGGGCCTTCGAACGACGCGATGGCGATGGAATTGCCAAACGGGTCGTGGATCCAGCGCACATGCGCCGCAGGCTCGATTGCCAGCCCGGTGTGCAGCAATCGAAGGTCGTGGCTGTCGCGCGGCCGGAACATCAGCCGGTGATCGCCGAGGTTTACCGGCTCGGAATATTCGTAACGAGTACGGTGGACGATCTCCAGGGTGCGCATCAGGGCGGGATAATGCCCGAAGAGGCTCGGGGTTGCATCCACGGCGGTCGACTCTTGCCCGGATGACGCAGATTGATCCCGGTGGGACTATCGCCGCATCAGCACCGGAGGATCGCCGTCATGCTTTACACCTGCGAACCGAGGCCACGCCGTCACGCCGCCGCAACAAAGCGGGGCGCACGAAAGACGTCGGGTCCGGTCATCGACATTCATTGCCATATCGTCTCACCCGAGGCGGCCGCGCTGGTCGCGGCCTCCGGCATCGCGCCCGACGAGCCGATGGGCCGATTCTCCAACGAGGCCACGCGCGCGGTTCAGAAGGCACAAACCGAAACCGTGCGGCCGATGCTCACCTCGGTCGAGCGCCGCATCGCCGACATGGACCGGATGGGCGTCGACATCCAGGCGATCTCCCCCGCTCCGCCGCAGTATTTCTACTGGACACCGCCCGAACTCGGCCGCGACGCGGCGCGCCTGATCAACGACAACATCGCCGCGACGGTCGCGAAGCACCCGGACCGCCTCGTCGGCCTCGGCACGGTGCCGATGCAGGCACCCGAATTCGCGGTGGCGGAGCTGGAGCGCGCGGTGAAGACGCTCGGGCTGCGCGGCGTCGAACTCTGCACCAACGTCGCCGGCGCCGATCTTTCCGAGGAGAGGTTTCGGCCGGTCTTCGCCAAGGCCGAGGAACTCGGCGTCCTGGTCTTCCTGCACCCCAACGGCTTCCCCGATGGCCGCCGGTTCTCGGAGCACTACTTCAGCAACGTGATCGGCAATCCGCTCGATTCGACCATGGCCGTCAGCCATCTGATCTTCGGGGGCGTCCTCGACGCCTATCCGAAGCTGAAGATCTGCGTCGCGCATGGCGGAGGCTTCCTGCCAGCCTACGCCGGCCGCATGGACCATGCCCATGGCGCGCGCTCCGACTGCCGGCTCTGCATAAAGAAGAAGCCGAGCTGGTACCTCAAGAAGATGTACTTCGACACGATCGTGTTCGAGGAGAGCCAGCTCGAATATCTCGTGAAGACCTACGGCAGCGACCACATCCTGATGGGCACCGATTATCCCTTCGACATGGGCATGTACGAACCGATCGCGTTCGTGTCGGGCGCGAAGCTCACCGCCGCCGACAAACAGGCGATCCTAGGCAGCAATGCAGCGAAGCTCCTGAAGGTGAAGGCCAGGCGACCCGCTCAGGCAAAGGGATAAGGTCCCGGGAACGTCCCGATCGGAACGACGTGCGTGATGAGGCCCGTGCCCTCCCGCCAGTGATGCAGCAGCATCGCCGGCGGCTCGATATGCGAGGCGGGCGTGGCATCGGGTCGAAGCTGCAACGCGATGGCCGTCGTCGTGGACGGCGCCGTGCACAGGGTCGTGCCGCCGAATCGCATCTGCATCACGCGATGGACATGGCCGCACAGGATGCGTTCGACCTGCGGATGACGCGCCACCACATCGGCGAGCCGGTGCCCTTCGCGGCAGCAATAGGGATCCATGTAGGGAATGCCGGTATCGAATGGCGGCTGATGCATCATCACGATGGTCGGCCGCGCGGGCTCCGCCGCCAGTACACCATGGAGCCAGGCTGCGCCCTCCTCGCTCACGATACCATGGTGCAGGCCGGGCAAGGTCACGTCGAAGGCAACGATGCGCACCGGTCCGCGATCGCCGACCGCGTAATTGATTGGCCCGTTCGCCGGCAGCCAACTTTGGTTCGTGAAGGCCGCCCTGAAGGCCTCGCGTTCGTCGTGATTGCCGGGGATCGCCAGTACGGGCACTTCGAGCGCCGCCAGCAGACGGGCGAGCATCGCGTATTCGTCGGCATGGCCATGATCCACCAGATCGCCGCTCAACAGCACGAGGTCCGGTCGCGGATCGAGCGCGTTTACGTGCGCAATCGCAGCAGCGAACTGCACGTTCGAATTGACCACGCCCTGATAGAGGCTGCCGTCCGGGCGGACGTGTGGATCGGAGAGATGCGCGATCAGCATTCAGGCCGGCTTGCGGTCGAACCGCTCGAGACCCTCTCGCCCCTTCGGCGTGATTGCATAGACACCGCGCTCCACCCTCTCGAACCAGCCATAGACATCCTGTTGCAGGATCTGGGCCGCTTTGGGTGCGTCGCAGGCAGCGCGCAGCGCTGACACCTTCATGGGCCCCTGCACCGCCAGCAGTTCGGCGCAACGCAGCGCTTCCTGGCGGTAAGCCGTCATCAGCGGCATCCGCATCGCCTGCCCGCCGACGTTGGGATCGCCGACACGCCGGGCATGTTCGCCCAGCAGGCGGCCGGACTTGCGCTTGTTTTGCCTCGGCACGTAGGGCGCGGGATCGAGCACCACGTCGGCCTTGTCTTTCGCCACCACGATGAAGCCCAACCCCAGCCGGCGGCAGAGCTTCTTCACATTCTTCATCTGCCTCGGCCACTGGCCCACCGCGAGATAGACGAGATCGGTGAGCGCCAGCCGGTCGACGCCCTGCAGGACGAGACCGAGGCCGAAGGTCCGCTTCAACTCGACGACGACGGGCGGCTCCTTGCCGCGCACCGCCACCACGTCGCAGCCGCGCACCTCGCCTTTGACGACATATCCCTGCCCTTCGAGCAGCACCTTCACCGGCGCATAGAGGTCGCTTTCCAACGTCATGACGGCGCACGCTATCATGCTAAGAAGTGGGCAAATGAGGGAAAACAGATGACCGAGTTGCTGGATCAGGGTGCTGGCGCCATCGCGAAGGCCGTGCGGACGGGCAAGGCGAAGGCCCGCGACGTGGCCGAGATGGCGATCGCGCGCGTCGAAGCGCGGAACGGCCAGCTCACCGCCATCGTCGACTTCGATCCCGCCGAAGCGCGCGCCGCCGCCGATGCCGTCGATGTGCGCCGCAAGCAGGGCTTCGACGGTGCGATCCTGGGCGTCCCCTACACGGTAAAGGATACGACCTGGGTGCAGGGCCGCACCGTCACCAACGGCTCGCTGCTCTACAAGGACTTCAAGCCGCCGCGCGACGCCGTCGCGGTCGAGCGCCTGAAGGCCGCCGGCGGCATCTTCCTCGGGATGACCAACACGCCGGAAATGGCCGCCAAGGGCCACACCGAGAACAAGGTCTACGGCCCCTCGCGCCATCCGATGAATCCGGCGCTGACACCGGGCGGTTCGTCCGGTGGCGCGGCGGCCGCCCTTGCCGCCGGCTTCAGCCCGATCGCGCTCGGCACCGACGGCGGTGGCTCCGGCCGCCGGCCGGCCTCGCATTGCGGGGTCGTCGGCGTCAAGACCTCGGCGGGCGCCATTCCCTCGCCCTTCGGTTTCGGCGGCGCCTACGGTCCGCTCTATGGCGTCACGGCGCCCATGGGCCGCACGGTCGCGGACGCGAGGGTGGCCTTCGAGGTAATGGCCGGTCCCGACCGCCGCGATCCGCATTCGGTGGCGTTGCTCGACGTCCCCCCGCCCAGCAATCCACGCATCGCCGTGAGCCCGCGTCTCGGCCTCGGCGTGGCTGTCGATCCCGATGTGATGGCAGCCTTCGAGGCGGCTGTCGCCAAGCTGCGTGCGGCCGGCTGGCGGATAGAGGAAGCGGACGTGACCTGGCCAGACGAAACGACCGAAACGGCCTTCGCTGCCGTGAACAGTGCGGCCTCCGCCCTGCTTTATGGCGGGCATCAGGCCAACGACAAGGACCTGTTCGGCGACAATGTCTCGGGCCTGATCGAGCGCGGCCGGTCCGTCCCGGGCACCGATGTCATCGCTTCCTTCCGCTTCGCCGATGCCTGCGCGCGCTCCGTCGCGCAGTTCTTCACCGAGTACGACTATCTGCTGACGCCGACGACGGCCTGCGTCTCCTGGCCGGTCGAGCAGGTCTATCCGAGGGTCATCGAGAACAAGGAAGTCGGTCCGCGCGGTCACGCCGCCTTCACGCCACTGTTCAACTTAGCCCTTGTGCCCGGCATCTCCATCCCCTGCGGCACCGGCCGCGACGGCCTGCCGGTGGGCCTGCAGATCGTCGCCCCTCGCCTGCACGACCGGCCGCTGCTGGCGATGGCGCAGCGCGCGGAGATGGCGCTCGCCTGAGGGCGGGCGCAAGGATCATAGTGACCGGCATGGCAGGCTTCGGCTCTCGACACTTCGAGCGCTTCGGGCGTTTGGCGGGCAAAGTCCTGCGCGAACCCCACTATGCGCTGGGCCGGTTCGCGACCGTGCGCGATGCCTATTCCGCCCTCAACCGCCTGAAGGACGTCGTCGTCCGGACGACGCCGCTCCAGGTCGGCGACCTCTACAAGCCGGCCAATTCGACGATCGACGTCGCGCGCTCGAATCACGTCCTTCCGTCGCGGAACGCCGCCGAGCAGGTCGAGGAGATTCGGCGGCACTCCTACTCGCCCGGGCCGCAACTCGATGACGCAGCCGTGGCCGCCTTGCAGGATCAGGCGCGCAGCCTGCCGCTTCACGTCGATGACAAGCCGGCCGGCACCTACGCCACGCTCTCGGAGGCGCGCGGCAAGTTCGCGATCGTCACGGTCCAGGACTCTTCGAGACTGCCGTTAATCCGCGCGATCGCCGCCGACGCCTACCTCTACGAAGCCGCGTCGCTATTCCTGGGCTACCGCCCGCGGCAGGTCTCGAGTTGGCTGTTCTGGAGCCTGGCCAATCAGCTCTCCGCCGAGCAGCGGCGCAAGGCCTCCCAGACCATCGACTATCACTACGATGTCGACGGCTTCAATTTCATGTACGCCAACTTCTACCTGCTCGACACGACCGCGAAGAACGGCGCCCACGCACTGATTGCAGGAAGCAGCCGGCGCAAGCGCCTCGGGCACCTGCTGGGCAGCGCGCGCCTCAGCGATGCCGAAGCGCTTCGAACCTACGGGCGCGAAGCGGAGCGCACCCTCGAAGGACCGGCCGGCTTCGGCTTCCTCGAAGACGCTTCCTGCTATCACAAGGCCCTGCCGCCCGAGGCCGGCGACCGGCTGATGCTGCAGTTGCGCTACCAATGACCATCCCGGCCCTCGGTTTCGGCACCGCCGCCATCATGGGACGGGTCTCCCGACGCGCCGGCACCGCTGCGCTCGAACGCGCGCTCGCCGCGGGTGTCCGCCATTTCGACACCGCGCGATCCTACGGCTGGGGCGAGGCCGAACGCGTCGTCGGCAATGCTCTCCGCAAGCATCGCCGCGAAGACCTTCGCATCGTCACCAAGTGCGGCATCTTGCCGGTGCGCAATACACCCCTGCTCGGTCTCGCGAAGTCCGTTGCGAGATCCCTGCTCGCCTTCGCACCGGGTCTCAAGGCGCAGGTGCAGCGCGTTGCCAGTTCCGAGAGCTTCCAGCCGGTCCGTACCTACGAGATCGAGAGTCTGGCCGGCAGCCTGAAGACGAGCCTCGACGAACTCGGCGCGTCCTACATCGACGATCTGCTGCTGCACAATTTCTCACCCGAGCGGCCGGGTCTTGAAGAAGTCGGCACATGGTTCAGGGAGCTTCAGCGTGCCGGCACCATCCGCCGCTTCGGCTTCTCTGTGGAGGGCGATCTGCTCCAGGGACTGGAACATCTGGCCGGCAAGGATCTGCTGGCCGACGCGGTCGTTCAGGTGCCCGTAAGCGACACGCTGCTGTCCCTGCCGCAGGAATGGCGCAGCGTCCGCTTCGTCGCCCATTCGCCCTTCGGCTTCATGCGCCGGCAGAAGGAGATGGACAGGCCGCTGACCACCCTTGCCGCCCTGCTGCCCGCGCTCGGCGACGCGTGCCGCTGCGAGGCGCTCGTCTGCTCCATGTTCGGGGCCGATCATCTCACTACCAATATGGCCGCGTGGAAATCATGCAGTTGACGGAAATCCTCATCGTCGTCGTCACGGCGCTTGTCGTCGCCATAGCGGTGAAGATCTTTCGTGCCCGGCGCGACGCCCGCAATCGCGGGCCCGCCCATATCCACGAAGGCCTGATGAAGCGCGCAGCACTTCACACCGAGCGAAGCCCGTTCCTCAGGAAGGTCGTCCTCGAATTCAAGGCCAATGGACACGTCTCCAACCGCCAGGCCGAGGCGGTCGAAAAGGCTCTGCGGCGGCTCGAGGGCAAATAGAGGGGCATGCCTTGTTGAATGCCGCCGCCCGCTAACCGATAGTCGCGACGCATTGGGTGGGGGCGTGGGACGAAACGCATGACGCAATCGGCGAAGACGACGACAGCCAACCTGCCGCTCTGGAAAAAGATACTCTTCAGCCTGATCCTCATGATCGGCTTTCCCCTCGCCGCCATCCTGGCGATCGAGGGTGCAGGCTACGCGATCATGCACTTCAAGTACGGCGTGCCGGGCAAGACCTACGGCCTCTGGAGCTACGACGCCGAACTGGGCGCCATCCATTCGACCAATGCCTACAACTCCAACTCCGAGACGAACAATCACGGCTTCCGCAACAAGGAGGACGTCTTCGAGCCGAAACCGCCGAACTCGATCCGCGTGATCGCCTACGGCGGCTCGACCACCTTCTGCTTCAACCTCGAAACCGACCAGGCATGGCCGATCCGCCTGCAGGAAGAGCTGCGGAAGTATGCCGGGCCAAAGTCCCAGGTCCTCAACGCCGGAGCGATCGTCTGGTCGATCGGCCAGGAGTTGGCACGGGCAAAGCGCGACTTGCCGCGGCTCAAGCCGGACGTTGTGATCATCTACTCGGGTCTCAACGAGGAGGCCAATGCCGGGCACCTCGCCAGAGAAGGAATCGACCTCAAACAAGCCGTCGACTCCGGCAAGCATGGCCTTTTCGCGACGAACCTCGATCAATCGCGCTGGCTGAAGCGCAACTCGATGATTGTCCGCTATCTAGAATACCTGAACCTGTTTGCGCCGCCCCCCAACCCCGCGCCGGTGCCGGAATATCCGATCGTTCCGGAGATTCGCGAAAACTTCGACCGAACCCTGCGCGAGTTCATCGAACTGATTCGCAGGAACAACGCCAAGCCACTGTACGTGATCATGGGCGGGATCCACGAGATCGGGCAGAACCGGCTGCTGCTGCGCTATTCGCGCGAAGGCGCCGTCGTGGCGCGCGAGATGGGCGTGCCCGTGCTCGACTCCATGGACCTGGTCAACAGCTACAAGGGCAACAAGGCGGACCTCTTTTCACCCACCGGTGCCCACTGGTCGGCACTGGGCGCCGAGCTGCTGGCCAAGTTCATCGACGAGCAGGCGCTCAAGGCCATGGTCAAGCCGAACTGAATCCACCACGCGGGCAAAGGTGGCGTAGCCGGCTGCCGTGCGGAGCGGTTGCGCCTGCGGTCGGCATCGGCAACTCTGCGCTCCGGCAAAGCGGGGCATCGTTGGTGAAGCGTCAGAGAGTTTCAGCCGCCGCCGCTCGGCGCATTGCGCTGGCGGCCCAGGGTTTCGGTATCGAGCGGCCCGACGGTGCGGCAAATCTCGGCCATGTGAAGCGCGCCGTCGACCGGCTGGGCCTCCTGCAGATCGATTCGGTCAACGTGCTGACGCGCGCCCACTATCTGCCGCTGTTCTCGCGACTCGGAAACTACGACAGCGCCCATCTCGACCGACTGGCCTGGGGTCGCAAGAGCCGCCGCGGGCTGTTCGAGTTCTGGGCGCACGAGGCGTCGCTGCTGCCGCTCGCCTCGCAGCCGCTGTTGCGCTGGCGCATGGAACGCGCCGCCGCCGGCATCAGCAAGGGCGGTCTGCAAACATTCGCGCGCGAGAAGGCTGCCTACATCGAAGAGGTCCGCCGCGAGGTCGAGGATCGCGGGCCGCTCGCCGCCTCGGACCTTAGCACGGCAGGACCCAAGCGCGGGCCGTGGTGGGGCTGGAACGATGGCAAGCTCGCGCTCGAATGGCTGTTCTTCGCCGGCATCGTGACGACGGCGACGCGGCGCGGCGCTTTCGAGCGGGTCTACGATCTCACCGAGCGTGTGCTGCCGGCCAGTATCCAGGCGCTGCCCACGCCCTCGCCCGAGGAGGCACAGCGCGAGCTGCTGCGGCTTTCGGCCCGCGCGCTGGGCGTCGCCACCGAATTCGACTTGCGCGACTACTACAGGCTGCCCGTCGCCGACACCAAGGCGCGGCTGGCCGAACTCGTCGAGGCGGGCGAACTGTTGCCGGTCGAGGTCGAGGGCTGGAACCGGCCGGCCTATCTCGATCCCGCGGCGCGCCAGCCTCGCCGTATCGAGGCGCGCGCCCTGCTGGCGCCGTTCGATCCGCTGGTCTGGGAACGCGACCGCACGGAGCGGATCTTCGACTTCTTCTATCGCATCGAAATCTACACGCCCGTCGCCAAGCGCAAGCACGGCTATTACGTGCTGCCCTTCCTGCTGGGCGACCGGCTGGTCGGCCGCGTCGACCTCAAGGCGGACCGCGCCAACTCGAAGCTGCTGGCGCCGGCCGCCCATCTCGAAGCCGGCGTCGAGGCGCGCGACGTGTCGGTACCGATGCGCGAGGAGCTTCGACTGATGGCTGACTGGCTCGGCCTCGATGAGCTTGTGCTGCCCCGCGCGGGGGACTTGGGACGCGCGTGGAGTAGAATGTCCAAGTGACAAGTGTTGGAAGGAAGAAACGAGCATGAACGATTTGGTCCTCAAGGGTGGCCGCGTCATCGATCCCTCGCAGGGAATCGACAAGGTGACCGACATCGCCTTCGCCGGCGGCAAGGTCGCCGCGATCGGCGACGGCCTCGCGGGCAAGGACACACGCGACGTCTCGGGCAAGATCGTGTCGCCGGGTCTGATCGACCTGCACACGCACGTCTACTGGGGCGGTACCTCGCTGGGTGTCGAGGCCGAGCTGGTCGCGCGCACCGGCGGCGTCACGACCTTCATCGATGCCGGCAGCGCAGGCCCCGGCAACTTCCACGGCTTCCGCAAGCACGTGATCGAGACCTCGCCGGTCCGCATCCTGCCGTTCCTCAACGTCTCGTTCCCCGGCATCTTCGCCTTCTCCAAGGCGGTGATGGTGGGCGAAGCCGCAGACATGAGGCTGCTCGATGCGCGCGAGGCCGTTCGCGTGGCGCGCGAGCACAAGGACCTGATCCTCGGCGTGAAGGTGCGTGTCGGAAAGTCGGCGAGCGGCGATTCCGGCATCATGCCGCTCGACATCGCCCTCGACGTCGCCGAGGAGACGGGCCTGCCGCTGATGGCGCATCTCGACTCGCCGCCGCCGTCGCGGCTCGAGGTCGTGAGCCGCCTGCGCCGCGGCGACATCCTGACCCACTGCTTCCGCCCCTTCCCCAACGCGCCGGTCACGCCCGGCGGTAACGTGCGCGACGAGATCCTGGCGGCGCGCGAGCGCGGCGTGATCTTCGACATCGGCCATGGCGGCGGTTCCTTCGGCTTCGGCACGACGCGCAAGATGCTGGCGGCGGGTTTCCTGCCCGACGTGATCTCCTCCGACGTCCATGCGATCTCGATCGAAGGCCCGGCCTTCGACCTGCTGACGACCATGTCGAAGTTCCTGTGCCTCGGCGTCGACCTGCCGACCGTGATCAGGCTCGCGACCGTGAATGCCGCCGCCGCGATCAATCGGCCCGAGATCGGCACGCTGAAGGTCGGCAGCGTCGGCGAGGCGACGGTGATAGACCAGGCCAGCGGCAGGTTCGATTACGCCGATTCGATCGGCGAGACGCTGATCGGCGACAGGCGACTCCTTTCAGTCGGGGTCGTGCTGGCTGGCCGTTGGTGGCATCCTATTAGTGACGTGAATTCAAGAGCTTAGGGCAGAATCGATCTTTTTTTTGAACGGTTTGCAACTTTCATGGTGCGGCCGGCGTTTCTCGTTCATGGCCAGATAATTGGTGTTGCCTCTGCCCCCGCTCAGCAACACCTCTCTCCCCGTCTGGCTCTACTCCAAGCCCGCTCCTGACCCGCTCAGGGGCGGGCTGCCTGTTTCAGGGGGCTATTTCAGGAAGACGACGGCGAACAGGCGTGCGGGATCGATCCAGGAGCGTTCGATCGAAAAGCCGCCCTTCTGCGCCAGAGCCGCAATGCCAGCCTCGTCGTACTTGTAGGAATATTCGGTGTGGACCCGTTCGCCCTCGGCGAACACGAAGCGGCGATCGGCCACCCTGACGATCTGGTCACGAAGACTGCGGAAGTAGATTTCGATCCGCCCCTCGGCCTCGTTGTAGAACGCGTCGTGCGCACAGGTCGAAAGATCGAAATTGGCGTCCAGTTCGCGGTTCATGCGCCGCAACAGGTTCAGGGTGAACTGCGCGGTGACTCCGGCCGAATCGTTGTAGGCATCGTGCAGGCGCTTCGGATCCTTGCGGAGGTCGACGCCCAGCACCAGTGCCCCGTCGGCGCGCAGCATGCGGCGCGCGCGGCGCAGAAAGAGCACCGCCTCCTCCGGCGTCAGGTTGCCGATGGTCGAGCCGGGAAAGAAGCCGATGCGCCGGGCTCTGTCGATCGCCGGCGGCAGGCACTCCAGCTGCATGTAGTCGCCGGTCACCGGATCGATCTGAAGCCCCTCATAGTCGTTGCGCAGGCGGGCCGCCGCCGCGTCGAGATGCTCGCGTGAAATGTCGATCGGCACGTAGGCGTGGAGATCGTGCATCGCATCGAGCAGGATGCGTGTTTTCACGCTCGATCCGCTGCCGAACTCGATCAGCGCGCAGCCGGGTCCCGCGAGCCGGGCGACCTCACCGGCGCAGGCGCGCAGGATCGAAGTCTCCGTCCGCGTTGGATAATACTCCGGCAGCTCGCAGATCTCATCGAACAGGGCCGATCCCCGGGCGTCGTACAGATACTTGGCCGGGATGGCGCGCGGAACGCCGCCGAGACCGGCGAGCACGGCGCGGCGGAAATCCGCCCGATCGGCGCGCGCGCCGTCGTCGAGCGCGAGAAGCGGCACGTTCATCGAAGATCCTCCGCCAAACGGATTCCACCGAACATCCAACGCGCGTCGGGCGGAAAGAAATTGCGATAGGTCGGCCGGACATGGCCCTCGGGCGTCGCGCTGCAGCCGCCGCGCAACACCATCTGGCTGGCCATGAACTTGCCGTTGTATTCGCCGATCGCGCCGGGCGGCTCACGGTAGCCCGGGTAGGCGACGTAGGGACTCGCGGTCCATTCCCAGACTTCACCGCTGCCCTGCAGGACGCCCGCCGCCGTCTCCCATTCGGCCTCGCGCGGCAACCGCTTGCCCGCCCACTTGGCAAAGGCTGCCGCCTCGAAGGCGCTCACGTGGCACACGGAGCGCGAGGGATCCACGGGCTCAAGGCCCGACAGGGTGAAGACGTGCCAGGCACCGTCCTTGTTCTCCCAGTAAAGAGGCGCCTCCCACCCTCGGCTGTTCACGCATTCCCATCCCGCCGACAGCCAGAACTCCGCGCGCCGGTACCCCCCATCTTCCATGAACGCGAGATACTCGCCGCACGTGACGGGGCGCATCGCAATGGCAAAGGCGTCCAGCCATGTGCGATGCCTCGGTCCCTCATTGTCGAAGGCAAACCCGTGTCCGCCGTGGCCGACCTCGACCAGCCCGCCTTCGAACTCGCGCCACGCAACGGCCTGCGGCACAAGCACCGCGCGCGGTGTCGCCGCACGGTAGGCCGGCCGCAGCGGGTTCACCGACAGCGCGTGCTTGATGTCCATCAGGATCAGTTCCTGGTGCTGCTGCTCGTGATTCAACCCCAGTTCGACCAATTCGTCGCAACGACGGTCGTGCGTTAAAAAGTCGAGCATGGCGCCGGTGACGTAGCGCCGATAGTTGAGCACCTGCTCCGCGCCCGGCCGGGTGATCATCCCGCGTTGCGGCCGCGGATGCCGCGGTCCGACAGCCTCGTAGTAGGAGTTGAAGAGATACTCGAAAGCCGGGTCGAAGGGCCGATAGCCGCTCGCGTGCGGACGCAGGACGAACGTCTCGAAGAACCATGTCGTGTGCGCGAGATGCCACTTCGTCGGGCTGGCGTCGGGCATCGACTGGACCGTCTGGTCTTCCGCCGACAGGGGCGCGGCAAGTTCCTCAGTACGCGAACGAACTGCGCGAAAGCGATCGAGGCCGCGCGCCTGCACGGGTGGCATCGTGAGATTGGGCACTGGACCTCCGCACCGCCTAACGTGGTACCGCCCGGACCGGTTGCAAGGGCGGCGCCTCGCGTTCACCCTATGAGCGTCAGCCGGGCCACATGAGGGAAGCAAGTGCCGATTTGCGAGATCGACCCGTGGCGCAAACAATATTTCGAGAGAGTGAATTGTCCCGACGACGTATTCATACCGACTGAAGACTCGGACGCCTGGCTCTGGAATCCGGATCATCGCTGGGTCTACGACAAGCTGGCAGTGGCCTCGCGCCAGGGGCTGGATTGCGCCCCACACGGTGTTTCACCGACCGACTATCCCGTCTTTTCGAAGCCCATCTACAACCTCAAGGGGATGGGCGTGGGAAGCCAGGCTCTTTACTCGAAGTCGGACTACGAGGCGGCGTATCGGCCCGGTCACATGTGGATGACGCTGCTCGCCGGCGAGCATGTGAGCAGCGACGTCGCGCTGCTGAATGGCGTGCCACGATGGTGGCGTCATGCAAAGGGCGTCGCGGCGGGCGACGGCACCTTCGACTACTGGGAAGTCTTTGCGCATGCCGACGCCGCCATCGAAGCCGGGGCCGGCGGCTGGTGCCGTCGACATCTCGGTGGCTATTGCGGCATGGCCAACCTCGAAACGATCGGCGGAAGCATCATCGAGGTGCATCTCAGGTTTGCCGACCAATGGCCCGATCTCTATGGCGAGGGTTGGGTCGAGGCTCTCGTCGGACTTTACCGAGACCGCGAATGGCGTTTCGAGGACGGTACGCGCCGAACCGGATACAGCGTCGTCCTCTTCATGCCGCATGGGCGCCGCTATCGCCACCCGCCGCGCGCCCTGCTCGACCGCATCGAGAGCATGCCAGGCGTGTCGAGCGTCCAGATCACCTTCCATGAGGAAGTCGCGCCGGAGCGTCATGCGATGCCACCCGGCGGCTTCCGGGTGGCCATCGTCAATTGCTGGGATCTCGGTGCCGGGAACGAAGCACGCTCCCTGCTCCACCATCACTTCGCCGCCTAGGAGTTGCGGCGAACGAAGCCCGTGAAGAGGCTCACGACGAACAGGACCAGCGCGATCACGAACAGAATCTGCGCGATTCCCGTGGCAGTGGAAGCGATACCACCGAAGCCGAAGATGCCGGCCACCAGGGCGATCACGAGAAACATCAGGGACCAGTACAACATTTGTCCGCTCTTTAAGCGTTGGCATTTGTCGTGCGGTTAACGCCTTTGGGAGAGCGGCGGTTCCGGAAGGCAACCCGGCCACAGAGTCCACGTTGGTCGAGTGAACGAGGTCATCGCGCCTGGCCTCTCCAACGACGACTCCGGAGTTCACCATGCAGCCAGATGTGACGCCCACCGAGGCCCGAAGCGGCATCATCACCGGGCGGGTAATCCTTGTGCTTGTTTTGTCCTCGATCGGCGCCGTCGCCGCGCTGGCCTTCGTCTGGTACCTGCTGATTCCGCACGGATAGGCTAGACTGGCGTGATGAAGACACTGGCGCTCAGTTACCTCGTCGCACTCGTCGTGCTCGCCATCGTGGATGGCATCTGGCTGGGCGTCGTCAGTCGGGAGTTCTACAAGGCGCGGCTGAGCCACATGCTCCTCGATCAGCCGATCTGGAGCGTGGCCATCCTCTTCTACTTGATACACGCTGCCGGCATCGCCGTGTTCGCCGTCCCTCCAGCCATGAGCGCGGGAACATGGACGAGCGCCCTGCTCTACGGCGGTCTCTTCGGCTTCTGCGTATATGCCGCTTACGACATAACCAATCTGGCGACCTTGCGAGGCTGGCCCATGGCGGTCAGCGCGGTCGATCTCGCCTGGGGAACCGTGGCCACCGCCGTGACGACGCTCGTCACCGTCCTGGTGGTAAGGCCCTGATCAGGATCGGTTGTCGTCGAACTCCGGGTGGCGGCGGACATACGCCACCACGAAGCTGCAGGCCGGGACGATCTTGAAGCCTTGCTTGCGGGTATCTTCCAGGGCCGCTTTCACGATCCTGGCTCCGATCCCCTTTCCCTCGTCTTCCGGCGGGACCTCGGTATGGGTGAATATGCGCGCGTCACCCTGCTGGCGGTAGACGGCGATTGCCAGCCCGTGGTCCACCTGGAGTTCATAGCGGTTCTGGGCGGCGTTATGCGTGACGGTCATTTCTTAGGCCCCTCAATGCGGTCGGCACGCCGCCTGAGATCGCGCGATCCGGCATGTCTGTTCAATGCCGGATCGCATGACAGGTTGCCTACCGGTCGACTTCCCAGAACATCGGATACGAGGACTGGATCAGCCCCTTCAAATCCGTCCTGTAGCCGGCCGGAATGGTGAACTGCCCCCACATGAGCGAAGGGACGAGGTCGTAGGCGATGACCTGGATCTCGGAGGCGATCTTCCTGCGCTCCTCGAGGGTGCTCGCCCGCGTGTAGGACTTCAGAAGGTCCGGAATGCGGTTGTCGCAGGACCAGCCGGGGAAGTCGTTGCAGGTCGCGGCCACGTAGAAGTGCGTCAGCGGCGAGTACATGTCCGTCCCGTTGGAGTAAACGGGAAACATCGACCAGCCGTCCTTCTTGGCCCGGCGCGCAAGCACGGTCGGCCAGTCGCGCGGCTGCTGCTCCACGTTGAAGCCGACATCCTTCATGTTCTGCACCAGCACGCGCGACGCGGTCTGGCTGATCGAGCCGGCAACTTCGAGGACGATGACCGGCTCGTTCTTGTAGCCGGAGGCCTTGAGTTCGGCGCGCGCCGCCGCCAGGTCGAGCTTGGCCCCGCCGGCGCCGGCATCCGTGCTCAGCGGCGTGCCGCACATCCAGAAGGAGGAGCAATTCTTGGTCTGATACTTGTCCGGAACACCGATGGCGGTGAGCGTCGCGTTCTGGTCGACCAGCTTCCACATCACCTTGCGCACCGCCGGATTGTCGAACGGCGGGGAGGCATGGTTGAGGCGAAAGTTGCCCTGGAACTGGTGGAGTCCGCCCAGCCCCAGCAGCTTGACGTTCTTCTCCTTCTCGAGGACCGGGAGCATGTCGAACGGCAGGTACTGCATGTAGTCGATCTCACCCGCGATCAGCGCATTGGCGCCGGTCGACTGATCGGGCATCACGCGCAGGGTGAGCTGGTCGATCTTCACGTTCTTGCCGCCCGTCAGGAAGTCCGGCGCTTCCTTGCGTGGCACATAGGCGGCATTGCGCTCCAGGATCATGGCATTGCCCGGCCGCCACTGGTCCTTGACGAAGCGGAACGGCCCCGAGCCGATCGGCTCCGGGATGCGCTGGTCGGCTGGCGTCGCCGCCAGCCGGGCGGGCATCATCACCGGGAGCGGCGCGTTGGGCTTGCCCAGCACGTCGAGAAGCAGCGGGAACGGCTGCTTCAGCACGAACCTGATGGTCTTCGGGTTCGTCACTTCCAGCGTATCGGTATCCGCCATCAGCATCTTGCCCAGCGGATCGCGCACCGACCAGCGCTTGAGCGAGGCGACGCAGTCCTCGGCCGTTACCGGGTTGCCGTCGTGCCACTTCAGGCCGTCGCGTAGCACGAAGGTCCAGGTCAGCTTGTCGGGGCTGCTGTCGAAGCTCTCGACCATCTGCGGCTTGATCTCGCCCTTGTCGTTCATCGCGAAGAGCGTGTCGAAGACGTGCGTGCCGAAGGTTCGCGTGATGGCGGCCGTGGTCGCGTGCGGATCGAGGATCGTCACCTCGGATTCGAGGACGACCGTCAGGCCCTTGGCGGCGCGCGCTTCGCGCGGCCGAATCAACGAAGCGCTCGCCAGAGCGACACCGCCTGCCAGTGCCATCCGACGTCCCAATACAGTTCTACGCATGCAAAATTCCCTTCAACCCCGGACCGCCACCGTAGCCGTCTTTCACTGCAAACGAAACGGGCCGGCCCTCCTTTCGGAAAGCCGGCCCGCGACTGTCGAAATATCTCCGGCTTAAGCCGGGGACAAAACCCGGCAGGTCACCCGGTCGACGAACGTCGTCACTGGCGGACCGTAGACAGGGAAGCCCCACCGCTCGCCCGGGCCCGATGGCTGCAACACGATTCGCGTGTCCTGTACCGGGCGGCCGCCATTGGTGAAGGTGCAGCCGACCACCGCATCGACGACGTTGGCGCTGTTGTTCGTCACGTACAGTACCGAAAGCCAGTTCTGCTGCGGCACGGCCTGCAGCCATGGACTGTCGATCACGACGACGGGCACATTGGGACCGGCGGTGATCGGCACCGTGCCCATCAGATTACCCTTAGGCCGCTGCAGGACGACCTGCGTGCTGACCACCTGGCTGTTCGGATCGAATGCCTTGTCGGTCGATGACTGCGGCATGGCCGCCTGCTGCTGCGGCGTCTGGTTGTCCTTGCTCACATTCTCGGGCGTCCAGACCTTGCCGGTCTTTTCGTCCTTGAACTGGGTGAGGCCGTTGGCAGAGACACCGGCGCCGACGGTTCCCGGCGCCTGGGCGAAAGCCGAAGCTGCTGCAAAGGTGAGGATGCCGGCGATGGCGGTCAGCGTGAGGGAGTGCTTCATGGTGATCACCCCTCACATGTCCCGGAAGCGACGCTTTTCCCAGGTGCCGACCTGTGCTTCGGCTTCCTCCTTGGAAATGCCGTAGCGCACCTGGATCTTGCCGACGAGCTGGTCGCGCTGGCCCTCGATGGCGAGCAGGTCGTCATCGGTCAGCTTTCCCCACTGCTCCTTCACAGCGCCCTTGGTCTGGCCCCAGCTGCCCTTGAATTTCTCCCAGATCGTCTTCGCATCGTTCTGGATCGTGGTCTGACCGGTCGTCTGGGCGACGGCGACCACCGGAAGCGATACGACGGCAAGGCCCGCGCAAGCCGCGAGCATGGCGAATGAACGCATGTGAATGTCCTCCTGGATGAGACGGGTTAACGCCCCGGGCAAATCGAGGTTGCCCCTACGAATTGAGGCAGCGCCGCCACGCCGGAAGGCTTCAGACCCAGAAGGATTTCAGCAGAAAGGCGATCGGGATGACGATCAACATCGCCGCGTACAGGTCCATGAGTTCACCCGCCAGCGGGCTGTGATTGGCCTGGTCCTGGGTCACGATGGTGGACGCTTCGGGCACTTCCTTGGACTTCATGTTCCCCTCCACGATTGCCTCACGCTCGCCAGATGAACGCCGCAATATCGTGCCCGGTTGCAGCGGTCGCGCGTGATTGTTGGGGAGGCGGCGCGCCCCTCAGGAGACGTTGCGCACGGCGTGATCCAGCGCCTGCTGGAGGTCGATCGAGGAATAGGGTTTCGAGATGAAATGCATCCTGTCGGCCTGCGTGCCCGACCGACCGTAGCCGCTGGCGATCACCACCGGCAGAGACGGGTACTTTTCCCGCACTTTCGCCGCGAGCTCCTCGCCGCTCATGCCAGGCAAGCCGACGTCCGTCAGAAGCAGATCGAATTCCTGTTCCTGCCCCAGAAGGTCCAGCGCCGCCTCCCCGCTCCCGACACCGGCCACCGAGCACCCCAGCCTTTCGAGCATGTCGGTCGTGGACATGCGCAGAACCACCTCGTCCTCGACGAACAGGACGCGCCGCGACCGGCTGTGCTCCATCGGTTGTTCGACCCGATCGGGCGACGCTTTGGCCGGCGAGACCGCGGGCGTCGGCCGTCGATTGGACAGGACGCTACGCAGCTTGGCGGAGAGCGCGTCGCTACCATAGGGCTTGGCGATCATCGGATAGCCGGAGCGGGTATGATCGGGGATCAGACCGCGGGCAAAACCGGAGGTGAGGAGCACCGCGATGCCCGGCCGCAGCCTCTGCGCGTGTTGCGCGAGTTCGACGGCCGTTATCGTTCCGGGCATCACGATGTCCGTGAACAGCAGGTCGAACGCCGGGTCCTTCTCCAGAAAAGCCAGCGCGACGTCGGGATCCTCGGCTGCCTCGACGCGGTAGCCCCAGCCCGTCAGCATGTCGACGACGGCACGCCTGACATCCTCGCTGTCCTCGACCACGAGGATGCGCTCCGTGCCGCTCACCGAGCTCCCGGGATCGGACCTCTCCTCCGGCACCGGGTCTTCGGTCCTGGGCAGGTAGAGCTTCACACTGGTGCCCTGCCCGATCGCGCTGTCGATGCGGATGTGACCGTTCGACTGGCGCACGAAGCCGTAGACCATGCTGAGCCCCAGCCCCGTGCCTCTTCCGTCGCCCTTGGTCGTGAAGAAGGGATCGAACGCCTGGGCCACGACCTCGGGTGGCATGCCGGTGCCGGTGTCTCCGACATCCACCAGCACATAAGGCCCGGGCGTCACGTCGGGATGGAGGGCGGCGTAGCGACGGTCGAGGGTGGCATTCGAAACCTCGACCCTGACGGTACCGCCATCGGGCATGGCGTCCCGCGCATTGATCGACAGGTTGAGGATGGCGTTCTCGAGCTGGCCCGCATCGACCTTTGCGTTCCAGGGATCGTCAGTCACTTTCAGCTCTATGGCGATGCGCTCGCCCAGCGAGTGGCGCATCAGGTCCGCGAGGTCGCCGACCAGTCTCGCCACGTTCGTCGGCTGCGGCGTCAGCGGCTGGCGGCGCGCGAAGGCCAGGAGCTGCTGGGTCAGGCGCGCGCCGCGATCGGCAGCCGCCGTTGCGCTCTGCACCCGAGAGGCCATCGCGGCATTGTCGCCGACCTCGCCTTTCAGCAGGTCCAGATTGGCGCGAATGACCTGCAGGATGTTGTTGAAGTCGTGCGCCATGCCGCCGGTGAGCTGGCCGGTCGCTTCCATCTTCTGGCCCTGGCGCAGCGCCGCCTCGTCATGCAGCTTCTCCGTGATGTCGATGCAGCGCACCACCGCGCCGCCACCCGACATCTCGCCGCGATAGATCTCGTAGTCGCGTCCGTCATGGGCGACGCGAACGACCGCGGAGCCCTTCGGGGACATGGCGCCGAGATCGAGCGGCAGAAGCAGCGCCCGCGTCGCGGGCGAGCGGTCGGACAGGAGCTGATCGAGCGTCGGCGGCGCCTGCTTCCCCGGTTCCCATTGCGCCAGCTTCGCGAAGGCCTCGTTCCAGGCCACCACCGTGCGCCGGTCATCGACCACGAAGATGGGGTCGCGCAGGCTTTCCAGCGTGGCCTGCAACAGCCGCGACCGGCCGGCAAGTTCGAGCTGGCTGCGCTCCAGACGGGACGCGCTGCGCACGACAATATAGATGCCGACGATCAGGCAGACGAAAGCGCCGGCCATGACCAGCAGTCCCGCAATGTCGGCCTGCTCCTGCTCGGATCGCAGCGCCGTCACGCGCCGGGCGAGCAGCAGCCTCTGCCCCTCGACCAGGGCATCGCCCAGCAGGCGGATCTGTCCCAGCATCGCCCGGCCGGCACCGGTGCGGTCGAGCGCGAGCGCCGCCTCGCGGCCGTTCAGTTGGTGGACGCCCACCGTTGCATTGAGCTGTTCGAATTTCTGTGCCGTAACGCTTCGGAATTCCTGGAACTGGCGCGTCGTGTCGGGATCGCCGGCGACCATCGCCTCGAGCAGGCGCATGTTCGTCTCTATTCGCAGACGCGCCCGTTCGTAGGGTTCGAGGCTGCTAATGTCGCCTGTCAGCAGGAAGCCGCGCATGCCGATCTCGGCGTCCTGCACCGCGATCACCATCTCGCGCATCAGCCCCATCGTCTCGTAGTTTGCCACGACGAGCCGCTGCTGGCGGGCCGCGGACTTGGAATGGGTCAGGGCAAGCATCAGGCCTGTCGCGATCAGCACGGCGAGTGTGATGCCTGCGATCACGCCGGTCGAGCGCGCCGATCGCAGCAGGCTAGGCATTTGCCGGATCGTCCGCCGCCGGCGTCGGGAAGGTCACGACCACCCGATTGCCACCATCCGGCTTGCGCTCGATGACGACTCCGCCGCCGAGCTGCATGGCAAGGCCCCGGATCAGCGTGAGCGCGAAACCGCCCCGTCCGTCGGGGGCCGGCACGCCAGAATCGCGGGCCATGCCGTTGTCCTCGATGACGAGTTGCACCTCCTCGCCTTGCTCGCTGGTCTCGATGCGGATTTCCGGCGTCGGCGAGCGGCTGAAATCATGGCTGAGGGCGATGCTGACGGCTTCGGTAACGATGAGGCCAATCGGGATCGCGGTATCGGGCCCCACCGCCATGATCGGCGCGCGGATATGGTAGCGCGGCGCCTGCCGGCCCGCCGGCACGCGCCCGACCGATATCTGGCGCACGAGGTCGCTGATGAACTGCTGGAAATCAACCAGCGACCAGCTCGATCGCTCGTAGAGATGGCGATGCAGGATCGACAGAGTGAGCACGCGGTTCTGCGCATCGCCGAAGAAGCGACGGATGCGCGGCGACCTGATCTCTCCTGCCTGGAGGTTGAGCAGGCTCGATATCATCTGGAGATTGTTCTTCACCCTGTGGTGAATTTCACGAAGCATGTGGTCGCGCTGCTCGACGTTGGCGCGCAGCGCCGCTTCGCGGCTGGTGATTGCTTCCGCCATCGCCGTCACACCGGCGCCAACCGACGCCATTTCGGGCGACCACCGGTGCGGTGGAGCCAGCATGATGCTTTCCCCGCGCGCGACCTTGTCGGCAAAATCCTGGATGTAGAGCAGAGGCCGCACGCACCAGCGATCCGCGCCAAACCAGATCACCAGCAGGATGACGATCGCCGACAGAACAACCAGCAGGAAACCGATCCAGGCGGCGGACAGCGGCATCCCCCCTTCCGGGCTCGGCGCCGATACCACGACAAACAGTGCACTGCCGCCGACAGGTCTCACGCGAAACTCATAAAAAGCCGCGTCCTGGCCCACGTCCACGAAGGCCACCCGGATGCCGGTCAGGATTTCCGCGAGCCGCGCAGGCGCGGGCAACCGGCGCATCGCCTGAGCGTCTCCCCCGATTGCCGCACCGGACCGGTCGACCACGGCCACGGCGATCCCGGGAGGACCCTCGACCAGGGCAGCAGTCTCGGCAAGCACCTTGAGCGTGATGCCGACGGCACACATGCCCACGAAGGCGCCATCGCGCGTGACCGGGAGCGCGATGGGGACAATGGGTTTGGGGGCGATGCGACTGACGATCGTGTCGCCGACGACGATCCCCTTCGCCGACCGGGCTTTCTGGAAAAAGTCCCGGTCGGCGAAGCTCATCCCGAGGCCGGCGGGTGCCGTGGCGCAACGCCCGATACCCTGCTCGTCCGTCACAAACGCGGCCGAATACTGATCGGGGTAAGCGGCGAGCAGCTTAGACAGATAGCTCTCGCATTGGCCGACGGCCGAGGGCTCTCCGCGGGCGGCATTCTCGACCGACTCGTCGGCACATGCAGCCGACAGCATTCTCTGTGAGGCCTCGAAGAGGCCGCTGTAGCGGGCGACGGACAGGTCGGCGACGGCCCCCAGCGCGGCGCTCAGGCGTGAGGCGCCGGCCGCCTCTTCTTTCTCAGCCTGCCAGGCCGCCAGCGCGAGGACAGGCAGCAACGCCAGTGCAACGAGCGTGACGAGCTTGGAGCGAAGCGACCATCCCGCCACGAACTATCTCGTCTCAGATCGATACGGTATCGAGCGCCTGGGCGATCGCCGCACGCAGCAGATCGGGGTCGAACGGCTTCGAGATCACGAACGCCGGCTCGACCTGTTTGCCTGTGAGGAGCCGCTCGGGGAAGCCCGTGACGAAGATCACCGGCACCGACATCGACTTCATGATCTGGTTCACGGCGGAGATGCCGCTGTCGGAACCGCGCAGCTGGATATCGGCCAGCACCAGATGCGGCGAATGCTTCCTGGCGAGCTCGATCGCCGTCTTCTCGGTCGCGGCGATACCCACGACCTCGTGGCCGGCGTTGCGGACGATGTCGGCGACGTCGAGCGCGATGACGGCCTCGTCCTCGATGACCAGAATGCGGACCGACGCGACGCGCTGCAGTTCACGGCGTGCTTCCTCGAGGCTGCGCTCCGCCTCGTCGACGCTCACGCCGAGAATGTGGGCGGCATCGGAAATGGTGAAGCCCTCGAGTACGGTGAGCAGGAGCACCTGGCGCTGCATCGGCGCCATGTCGGTCAGCGATTCCTTCAGGCGCCCGCGAACGCTTTCACTGCCGGCCGCCCCTTCCTCGATCACGCCGAAAGGCTGGCGGAGTCGATGGAACAGCGCGAACACGCCAACCTTCGTATCCTCCGCCTCGGCAATCAGTTCCGGCTGCTGAACGGCCACCTCGGCGCAGAGACGAACCCATTCGTCGCCCTGCTGCTGCGAGCCGGTAACGGCCCGGGCGTAGCGACGCAGGAAAGGAAGCGTCCTGGTGATCGCCTCCGAAACTTTCTTGGAAGCCACCTGCTCTTCAGCCACGTCGTTCTCCCTCATCACTCGAAAGTCGTTTCTCGCGTCACGCCGCGCTGCGTGCAACACCTACACTACGCGGTGTGCGCCCGTAGACAACTTGCCGCCGGCCCCTGCAACGCGCTGGCTCTCGCTCGGCCCAGACAAATGTTTGCGGACGGGCTCACTTCACCCATCCGCAGCACCCTGTCTCCATCCTTTTAGGTTATCGCTCCGGCGCCGTCACCGCGCCGATAGTGGCGCCCGCGGCACCGCCGATCACGGCACCGGCCACCGGATTGCCGACGGTCGAGCCAACGACCGCACCGGTACCAGCTCCGATCGCGCCACCGGTCAGGGCCCTATCGACCGGTCGGTTGCCGCATGCTCCCGTAAGAAGGGCCAGAGACACCACCACCGACGCTGCGATAAGTCTGTTCATCATTGTCCCCCGCATAAAATTATCTTCAGTGAAGCCAACCCAGCACCCACATCAGCAGGAGCACGGGGATCGGAACCCCCAGAAACCAAAGGAGAGCTGCGCGGCCCATGAGATCCTCTTTTGATCCGTGATGGCTGGTCGAGATTTACGTGTTGCAACGCTCCGGCGTGGCCAAGGTTCCCAACAAGGCGATTCCAAGTATTCCTCTCACAACAAAAGCGCCTGGATGTGGTTGCCAATGCGATTTGCCCTTTCGGCCCCGCCTCATGATCCCCAGATGAGAAAGCGATGAAGGATGAGATCGTCGCTCTTCTGCCGGATCTGCGTGCGTTTGCGCGTTTCATGTGTCGCGAACGCGAAGCGGCCGACGATCTCGTCCAGAACACTATTCTCGCTGCTCTCGACAAGCGCGAACAGTTCATGCCCGGCACGAACCTGAAGGGCTGGCTGTTCACCATCATGCGGAATCGTTTCTATTCCGATCTCCGCACGCAGCGTCGCCGCCCGCTCACCATAGACAACGAGGCGGCCACGCCGCTTCCCGCGGTGGATAATCCGGAAGCCACGCTCGCCCTTAAGGAACTCTCGTCGGAATTGTGGAAGCTCAATCCGCAATCGCGGGAGGCGTTGGTCCTGATCGGCGCCGGCGGCTTCTCCTACGAGGAAGCGGCGAGCCTGTGTGGTTGCTCGGTCGGCACCCTCAAAGCGCGGGTTTCGCGAGCCCGCAAGCTCCTGTCGGAGAAGCTCCAGTAGCGACTGGCGGCCAGATTTCTGCAGGTTTTTCAAAGAATTGAGAAAAATGGTCGACGCCGTGTAACCAATCGGCCTCGCCGGCATTCGTTCAGTACACGACGCCTCAATTCGGGAGACACCTACATGACGACGCAGACCCAGGACTCCGGCGACTTCCACGAGCAGCTGAAGACGATCCTGCCCCGCCTGCGCATCTATGCACTGTCGTTGACCCGCGACCGCGATCAGGCGGATGACCTGGTCCACGACACCGTGATCAAGGCTCTCACCGGTCGCAACAGCTTCCAGCCGGGTACCAACCTGGCGGCCTGGCTGTTCCGTATCCAGCGCAACGAATTCATTTCCGGCCTGCGCCGCCGCCGCCCGACCGTCCCCGTCGACACGGCGATCGCTGAATCCCTCTCTCATCCCCCTCATCAGGAGAGCGGATTGGTCATGCGCGAGTTCATGTCGGCGTTCGCTAAGCTTGCGGCGGCCCAGCGCGAGGCTCTTCTCCTCGCCGTCCTCGAGGGCCTTCCCTACGAGACGATCGCCGAGCATACCGGCGTGTCGGTCGGTACCGTGAAGAGCCGCATCTCCCGCGCGCGCGACACGCTGGAGCGCCTGTTGCTGGAGGGCGATACCCGCCGTCCGGCGGACACGCGCCGTCCCTCCGTCGACCGTCGTGACGAAGACTCTCTTGCCGCGACCCGTTAAGGCCTCTTTTCAGTCATGCGTTTGAGTGCGACATAGTCATGAGTGGTCCCACGGGGAGAGTTGAATGGGTCGGACAGGATCCCGCGGAGTGGGCTTCCGCCTCCGGGGAGCGTGTTATGGCGACCAATGACGATATGCCCGAGGGTGGGCGCGCTGAAAAGTCAGCGCGCCCCAAGCCCAAGGGTAACGATCGCCCCTTCGACATGTGGCTGCACAAGCAGCTTCATGCGATGTACGACGAGATCGCAAAAGAGCCTCTTCCCGACGATCTGGTCAACCTGATCGACAAGGACGCCGCCAGCATCGGCAACAAAGGTTCTTCTACAGACGAGCCTTCCAAGAAGTAGGCTTTACGTTTTGCGCTGATCAGCCAATTTAACCGCCCCGCATCCGGGGCGGTTTTCTTTCTGCGCGCGCCCCAAACGAAATGGCGGCGGTCTCGCGACCGCCGCCACCCTTGTCCGCGGATCGCCGGTCAGCCCGGCCGACGCTCCACGAACTCCTACTCCGTGGCGGGCTAACGGGCGCGGCCTGTCGGCGGTTCCTCGCCTCGGCTATACAGGCGGGACGAAATCGGGAGGCAAAGCAATGAAACTGTTCGATCTTTCGGGCCGAGTGGCCGTCGTCACGGGCGGCAACGGCGGGATCGGTCTCGGCATGGCCAAGGGCATGGCACTCGCGGGCGCCACGGTGGTCGTCGCCGGTCGCAATGCCGAGAAGAACGACGCGGCAGTCGCGGAGCTCAAGGCCATCGGCGCCAAGGCCAGCGCGATCGCGGTCGACGTTCTACAGGAGGACTCGTGCCGCGCGCTCGTATCCAACGCCGTGAAGGCCCATGGTCGCCTCGACATCCTGGTCAACAATGCCGGCATCAATATCCGCAAGCAGCCGCAGGAATACACGCTCGCCGAATGGCACCAGGTGCTCGACAGCAATCTGACCAGTGCCTTCCTGTGCAGCCACGCCGCCTATCCCGAGATGAAGAAGGGCGGCGGCGGCAAGATGATCAACATCGGCTCGATGATGTCGATCTTCGGCGCCTCGTTCACCACCGCCTACGCCGCCAGCAAGGGTGGCATCGTGCAGATGACCAAGGCGATGGCCACCGCCTGGGCCAGGGACAACATCCAGGTGAACTCGATCCTGCCCGGCTGGATCGACACCGCCCTCACCCAGCGGGCACGCCGCGACGTGCCGGCCCTGCACGATTCCGTGCTGAACCGCACGCCGGCCGGCCGCTGGGGCACGCCGGAGGATTTCGCCGGCATCGCGGTCTTCCTGGCCGCACCAGCCTCGGACTATGTCACGGGCGCCGCCATCACCGTCGACGGCGGATACTCGGTCCAGGGATAGGGATCAGGGAGAGACGATGCGGCAGGTGGCACGATCGACGAACAGGTCCGTCTTCGGTCCATGGATCACGACGCCGCCGCGCACGCCCGCGCCGATGCCCGGCATCAGCACCCGCGTATCCTCGACCAGCTTGCCGGCATTGGTGAAGCGGCAGTCGATCATCGGCGCCAGCGTGCCCGCGCTGTTGTTGTTGACGTAAAGCACCACCTGCCACCGCCGGGACGGCACGGCGCGCAGGCTGGCATTGTCCAGGGTCACAAGCGGCGTTGCAGGCCCAGCCGTCGGGGTGGACCAGCCCACCGGCACGAAGGCCGGCCGCTGTACCACCCGGCCCTCTATGCGGGCCGCCTGCGCGAGCGGATCGAAGGCCAGATCCGCCGGCGTCGGCTTTCCGATCGGCCCCCGCCCGACGTTCTGGGGAGTCCAGATCTGGCCGGTCTTGGGATCGCGAAACTCAGGCCCGCCAGGGGTCGCCGGGATGTCGATGCTGCTGCGCGGAGCGGACGACGACGTCGCCGGAGACTGGGCAACCGCCGCGGAAGCCAGCGTCGTTGCGAAAAACGCGGCCAGTATCGTCTTCGGCATCAGCATGGAATTGGGCTCCCTTCCCGTCGGCGTCAGTCTCAACCGAGAGACAGTCTCATTGCAACCCAAAGCCCCCCTGCGGCGATGGCCGGCCCGTAGGGCACCCGGCTCCGCAGGCGATTGCGCAGCGTCGCATCTCCGCGGCTCGAGACAGGGCCGATCGGTGCCCCTGCCAAGAGGGCGAGGCCGAGCACGCCGCCCACCAGCGCCGTGACCAGCATAAAATCGACGACATGAGCGGGGCCGGCGAACAGGCCGACAGCGGCAAGAAACTTCACGTCACCGCCGCCGATCATTCCGTTCGCAAAGGCCACCGCCCCCACGCCGAACAACCCGGCCGCACAGGCGACCGAAGCCCCAAGAAAAAGCGGTGAAAGTTCGCCAGCCAGCCAGCCTGCGACAGCCCACACGCCGAACAGAGCAGCGATGCCGAGCGAAAGCTCGTTGCCGATCCGCAAGGTCCGCAAATCCCGCCAAGCGGCCACGAGCAAAAGGCCCGCCAGAAGGACCAGGCAGCCGGTCTGGAAGAGCATTCCCAGCTGCGGCAAGGCCTTCGACGATCGGTTAGTTGAGGGCGTTGGTCGCCGCGCCGAGGACGTGGCTCACCTTGCCGCTGACGGAACGCATCGACGCAATGGCTGCGACGGCGATCAGCGAGGTGATGAGGGTGTACTCGACCGCGGTGGCGCCGTCGGTGTTTTTCATCAAGCGGCGGAAAATCGAAAGCATTTCTATCTCCAGCTCAATATTGACGGCTGCCCAGCAGCCCGCTCGAAATCACTTAGCAACCGTACTTAAAGTGAATTGGTAGGTCAATTGAAACTAGACCAATTTGTGTCATCTTTTCTAACAATATGATTTTTATAGGGAATTTTGCGGGTCGCGTTTGTCGCCCTGCGAATCGCCGCCGTCCCCGAGAAGATCAAAAATCAGGAATTTGACTCGGCTGCAAAGGTCGCAAGAACCCGGGCAGCCGCCGTCCAGAAGCATAGCAACGCCACGATTCCGGCCAGCCAGGGGAAGGCGATCGGGAAGAGGCAGAAGAGGACGAAGGCCAGGATCGTCTCGGTCCCTTCCATGAGGCCCGCCGAATGGAAGATGGATTTCCTCCCTCGTGCGCCCGTATCGGACTCGCCCCGACCGGCTGCCATGACCGCCCGTCCCAGGAAGGAAGCGCACGTGCAGACAAAGGAAGCGAGCAACACTGCGGCCCAGACCGAGTTTTCAGGCCGCGCCAGGGCGAATCCCAGAGGGACCGCGGCATAGAAAACCATGTCGCAGACGATATCGAGATAGCCGCCCAGGGCGGTCGGCCGGCCGTGGCGCGCGACGGCCCCATCCAGCCCGTCGAGCAGGCGATTGACGAAGATCGCCGCCATGGCGAGTCCGTAGTGCCCGAATGCCAGAAGCGGCACGGTACACAGGCCGATGGCGAGGCCGGCAAGGCTCACGGCATTGGCCGAAACCCCGCGGGCCGCGATCCACGCGCCGGCGCGATCGAGTGGCGGGTCGATCCAGCGGCGCAGGACGGGATCGAGCATCGACGTCGCCGAAGCCTATTCGCGCGGCGGCATTCCTTTGTCGACGGAGCGCAGCGGCACAATGGCCGACGCCTCGGCAGCTTTGCGGTCCTGCAGCGTCTGGCGACGATGGGAAATTATGCTGAACGGGATCAGGCACAAATAGCCGAGGCCGATCAGTGACAGCGCAATCCAGGGAGCACTGGCCAGAACACCCATCACCAGGGCCGCCGCAAGCAGGGCCGGCAGCACCAGATGGCGGGGTATCCTGCCCTTCTTGAAGGAAAAGGTGGGAAGGCGGCTGACCATGAGGCCACCGACGGCCACCAGTACGAGGCCCACGACCACGGCATGGCGCGGCCAGGCAGCCTCGATCTCGAAGCTCACCATGAGCGGCATCAGCGCGAGCAGCGCCCCGGCCGGCGCAGGAACCCCGGTGAAGAACGAGCCCGTCCAGGCCGGCGGCGGTACATCCGCTTCCAGAGCCGTGTTGAAGCGCGCGAGACGCAACGCCGAGCAGATCGGGAACATCAAGGTCACGACCCAGCCCACTGCGCCCGCATGGGTGAGCGATGCGAGGTACAGGACGAGGGCCGGCGCCACGCCGAAGCAAAGGAAATCCGACAGCGAATCGAGCTCCGCGCCGAACCGGCTGGTGACACCGAGCCGCCGGGCGACGCGGCCGTCGAGCGCATCGAAGATCGCGGCAACGATGATGGCGATGACCGCCAGGCGCAGTTCTCCCTGCAGGCCGAACCGGATGGCGGTGAGGCCCGAACAGAGGGCCGCCAGCGTCAGGATATTGGGGATCAGGCGGTTGATGGAGAAGCCGCGCAATCCGCTGCGCTGCAAACGCGGGTCGCTGTCCATGTCCGTGCTCCCTGCACGCTAGAATTCAATGGCGGTTCGCGGCCCCGAAACGGCGGGATCGAGTTCGGCCATCACGGTCTCGCCACCGATCATGCGCTGACCCGGCGATACCAGCAGCCGCGCACCCTCCGGCAGGTAGAGATCCGTACGACTACCAAAGCGGATGTGGCCGAATCGTTCCCCCGCCACGACCGCCTGCCCCGGCTTCACGTAGCAGACGATACGGCGGGCCACGTAACCCGCAATCTGCACGCAGCCGATGAGCCTTCCGTCGGCACGGCGCAGGGCCAGGGCCGTGCGCTCGTTGTCCTCGCTCGCCTTGTCGGCGTTGGCGCTCAGGAACTTGCCAGGCCGGTAGGCGACCACCTCGATGGTTCCCGCGCAGGGGCTGCGGTTGATGTGCACATCGAACACGCTGAGGAAGATCGACACGCGCGTCAGCGGCTTGTCGCCCAACCCCAGTTCGGCGGGCGGCACGGCATCGACCACCATCTGCACCAGCCCGTCAGCCGGCGCGATCAGCAGCCCGTCATCCTGCGGCACGCCACGCGGCGGGTCGCGGAAGAAGTAGATCGACCACAGGGTCACGACCATCAGAGGCCAGAACAGCCAAGCCACGCCGGTCAACGCCGCCAGGAACGTCGCGGCCGCGAAAAGAGCGATGAAGCGCCATCCGTCGGCAAGGATCGGCACCAGAAAATTGGCCAACATGGGTCGGACGCACTCCGTTTGCGAAGGTCAGTTGACCTTGGGCAGGCTGAGAATTTGCCCCGGATATATCAGATGGGGATTTTTAACCTGATCTTTGTTTGCGGCGAAAATGACGGTGTGGTGCCAGCCCGCGCCGTAGTGGGCCTGGGCGATGTTCCAGAGATTGTCGCCCCGCACGATGTGCAGGCGCCGTGCGTCGCTGTTCGACACCGGCGCCACGACGACGCGCTCGAACGGCAGCTCGAGGCGTGCGACCGGCCTGCCGTCCTGGGCGATCCGGTCGAGCCTCAGCAGATGCTTGCCCTCCCCGATCGGTTCGGCGGGCTTCAACCGCCAGCGACCGTCCGAGGCGGCCACGCCCTCGGCCACCATCCTGTCGTTGACATAGGCCCTGACCACGGTGCCCGGAGCGGCAAGGCCGGATACGGTGACATGGCCACGATCGTCGTAGTCGACCGTGGACAGAGAGAGATCGGCGGCCTTCGGCAAGCCTGCCGTCGTCGGCGGCTGCACGACGGTCGCAGCACCGGACGGCGGCGAGATCATCACCAGCGTCTCGGCGCGCGGCTGGGCGGGCGCGCTTGCCGCCGGCGGCTCCGGCACCACGGCGACCACCGACTGCTCGGAGGTGAGCGGCGCCTTGCCTTCGATGTGCTGGACCACGCGAAGCTCATGCTGGCCCACCGCAAGCGGCGGATCCTGGACGATAATCACCCATTCGCCCCGCGCATCGGACTCGGCCTTGGCAATTTCGCGGCCGCCGTCGAGAAGGACGATCTTGGCCCCCGGCGCCGCGCGGCCGGCGATCACGGCCCGGCCATCCGTCCCGATGCGGGCAACGTCGAATGTCGGCGCTCGTATGACGGGCGGCGGCGCCGCGGCAGGCGCGCTTCCGGCCATGATCTGGAAGCCCGTAGCGGCCTGATCCTTCTGGGCGGTCGCCGTCGTCAGGGTGTCAGGCGTGGGCGCGGCCGCGGGCGCGCCGACGACCTGCGGGGGGCGGTCGATCGCTGCCTGCTCGGTCATCTTCCCGCGCCATGCAACGCCCAGGGCGATCGCAATCACCACGGCGCCCACAGCGACCAGCCCGAAAACAGTTCGTGACATCGCCCTCCCAACGGTGCGACCACCATCCCCATTGGCGTCGCAGCCAGCCTTTGCGTAACAATACCATGCCACACCCGCGCTGAAACGCGCTGGTTCGTCCCAGAAGAGCAGCTTTCGTGCCCGAGTTCACCCCTTCTTCCCTCTGCGTCTTCTGCGGTGCCCGTTTCGGCACCGATCCCGCCACCCGCGAGACGGCGGTCGGCCTCGGCCGCCTGCTGGCCCGGGAGGGCATCACGCTGGTCTATGGCGGCGGCGGTGTGGGGCTGATGGGCCTGGTGGCCAACGCCGCCCTCGATGCGGGAGGCCGGGCCGTCGGCATCATCCCGAACTTCCTGCTGCAGCGCGAGGCGGGCCATCCGGCGCTCACGGAAACCGTGGTCGTCGAGACCATGCACGAGCGCAAGCTGCAGATGTTCGAGCGCTCCGACGCCTTCGCGGTTCTGCCGGGCGGCATCGGCACCCTGGAGGAATTCTTCGAAGTCCTGTCCTGGCGGACGCTCGGCCTGCACAGCAAGCCGATCGTCATCATCGACCAGGGCGGCTACTGGCAGCCCCTGGCGGCTCTGCTCAAGGGCGTGGTGGGCGGCGGCTTTGCCGAACCTGCCCATCTCGACCACGTCGCCTTCGTGAGCGATTTGAAGGACGTCCTGCCCGCCATCGCGGCCATGCCCCGCTCCGAAGGCTTCGAAAAGCGGCTCGACCGCGTCTAG
The DNA here is from genome assembly GCF_019039055.1 of Reyranella humidisoli. Taxonomy (NCBI): domain Bacteria; kingdom Pseudomonadati; phylum Pseudomonadota; class Alphaproteobacteria; order Hyphomicrobiales; family Reyranellaceae; genus Reyranella; species Reyranella humidisoli. Next base: position 3,405,870 of record NZ_JAHOPB010000001.1, on the reverse strand, counting down.
CACCCGGCGTTTTGGGGCGCGAAAGGAAGCATGATGCCGAAGATCAAGGTGAAGAACCCGATCGTCGAGATGGACGGCGACGAGATGACCCGGATCATCTGGGCGTTCATCAAGGACAAGCTGATCCTTCCCTATCTCGACATCGACCTGAAGTATTACGACCTCGGCATCGAGAACCGCGACGCGACCGGCGACCGGGTGACGGTCGATTCGGCCAATGCCACGCTGCAATACGGCGTCGCCGTGAAGTGCGCGACGATCACGCCGGACGAGCAGCGCGTGGAAGAGTTCAAGCTCAAGGAGATGTGGCGGTCTCCCAACGGCACCATCCGCAACATCATCGGCGGCACGATCTTCCGCGAGCCGATCGTCTGCAAGAACGTCCCCCGCCTCGTGCCGGGCTGGACGCATCCGATCGTCATCGGCCGCCACGCCTTCGGCGACCAGTACCGCGCCACCGACTTCGTGGTGCCGGGCAAGGGCAAGCTCACGGTCCGCTTCGAGGGTGAGGACGGCACGGTGATCGAGCGCGACGTGTTCGACTTCCCGGCCGGCGGCGTCGCCATGACGATGTACAATCTCGACGAATCGATCATCGGCTTCGCGCGCAGCTCGTTCAATTATGGCCTGATGCGCGGCTGGCCGGTCTATCTCTCGACCAAGAACACCATCCTCAAGCGCTACGACGGCCGCTTCAAGGACCTGTTCCAGGAAGTCTTCGACAAGGAGTTCGCCGACAGGTTCAAGGCGAAGAACATCGGCTACCAGCACCGCCTGATCGACGACATGGTCGCCTCCGCCCTGAAGTGGCACGGCGAATTCGTCTGGGCGTGCAAGAACTACGACGGCGACGTGCAGTCCGACACGGTGGCCCAGGGCTTCGGCTCGCTGGGCCTCATGACGTCGGTGCTGCTGACTCCCGACGGCAAGACCGTCGAGGCCGAGGCCGCGCACGGCACGGTGACGCGCCACTACCGCGAACACCAGAAAGGCAAGCCGACCTCGACCAACCCGATTGCGTCGATCTTCGCCTGGACGCAGGGCCTCAAGTACCGCGGCACGTTCGACGGCACGCCCGAGGTGGTGAAGTTCGCGGAGGCGCTGGAGAAGGTCTGCGTCGAGGCGGTCGAGGGCGGCAGGATGACCAAGGATCTCGCGCTCCTGATCGACAAGGGCCAGCCCTACATGACGACCGAGGAGTTCCTGGCGGTGCTGGACCGTGACCTCACGGCCAAGATGGCCAGCTGGTAGGCGCTCGTTGATCGTCGCGGGCGCCGACGGCTGTCGTACCGGCTGGGTCGTCTGCCGGCGCGACGCTGACGGCGTCCTCGATATAAGAGTCGTGAAGACCCTCGCCGAAGCCTGCGAGGGTCTTTTGATTCTGGCCGTCGACATGCCGATCGGCTTCGTCGATGTGCCGCGCCCGCCGCGCGCCTGCGAAGTCGAGGCTCGGAAGCTCCTGCCCGGCAAGGCGAGTTCGGTCTTCCCCACTCCTTGCCGGCCGGCCCTCGACGGCACCACGCATGCCGAGGCCAATGCCCTCAGCAAGAGCCTGGGGATCGGGCTACCCCGGCAGACGTTTCATCTCTTCCCCAAGATGCGTGAGGTCGACGCGCTGATGCGCGGCAACAAGGCCCTCCACGCGATCGTCCACGAAGCGCATCCAGAACTCGCCTTCGCCCGCATGAACGGCGGCAAGCCCGTACTCAGCAAGAAGCGCAAACCCGAGGGTTTCGCGGAACGCCTCGGCCTCCTCGCGCGGCACGGCTTCGACTGGACGCCAAGCACCGTGTCGGGTGCCGCGCGCGACGACGTGCTCGACGCCATCGCCGTCTGCCGAACGGCCCTGCTGATCGCCGAGGGCACGGCCAAGCGCCTGGGCGCGGAGCACGAGCGTGACCGCTACGGGCTCCCGATGAACATCTGGTTCTAGTGCGACAGCAACACGGGCAGGCGAAGATCCGCGAACACACCCGTGGTTGCGCCGCCGAGAACGAAGTCGCGGAGGCGGGAATGGCCGAAGCCTCCCATCGCAAGCATCTGCGCGCCCTCCGCCAGGGCCTTCTCCTGCAACGCCTGGGCGATCGTCTTTTCGCCGAGAGTGATCTCCATGGGATGTGCCTTCACCCCCCGCTTCTCCAGCGAGGAAGCAAGAAGGCTGGCGAGAGCTGCTCCAGCCAGAGGCTTCTCATCGCCGACCGTCAACACCGTGACGCGACCACCGTCTGCCAGAAGGGGAAGGGCATCGCCGAGCGCGCGGGCGGCGACCCGGCTTGCATCCCACGCGATCGCGATATGGTCCAGCTTGGCGGCCGGCTGGGCGGAACTCGGCACCAGAATGGCTGGCCGACCGGATCCGAATACGACGGCCTCGATCAGATGCTGGGCGGAAGCCTCTTCCCTGGACCAGGGAAGCACCGCCAGATCGTAGTATCGAGCCTCGGCGGCAGCCGCATCGAGGAGCCCGCTCAGAAGGATCTTCCGGCTCGTGCAGTTCACCGCGGGCGGAGCTGCGAGCCCGCCGATCAGGCTCTGGAGGCGGGCGCATTCGGACTTGCTCTTGTCTTCGGCCGCCTGAACCAGACCGGGGATGTCGATCAGCAGGCCGGCCAACGGCGACTGCACCCGTGGAATGTCGACGGAGAAGGTCGTAACCACGAGCTCGCCTCCCAGCGACATGGCGAAGCCGGCAGCCGCCAGGACGGCCTCATCTTCGACCGTCTCTGGATAGGTCGCCAACGGCATATAGGCCCTGCGGGTCGTATTCATGTCTCTTCTCCAGTTGAGTGAGCCGAGCGCGTGAGGGGCGGCCGAAGGCCCAATCTCACAAGCTGTGCAATTCTGGAGAAAGACGGCCCGTCTGCCCTTGATCTGCATCAACCCCGGCGGACCACGTCCGGTCGTTGGCCCCTCAGTGATAGATGAACAGCGGAACCGGAACCCGGTCGAACAGGCGCCGGGTCGTGGAGCCGAAGAGAATGTCGCCGAGGCCGCGATGACCGAAGGCGCCCATGACCAGCAACCTTGCGCCCATCTCCGCAGCGCGCCTTGCCAGCAGATCGGCCGGGTGTTCGGTCGATTCGATGACCTCCACTTCCGCCATGACGCCGTGAGCGTCCAGGAAAGATCGCGCGCGCTCCACAGCCGCCGCGGCCGCTTGTGCCTCACGGGACACGGAAACAATACGAACGTCAGCGGTGCCGAAGACTCCCATCAAGGCAGCGATCTGCAACGCCTTCGCCGACGGAGCGCTGCCGTCGTAGGCCACCACTACCGGACCGCGGTCGTTCCATTCGGGGCCGCACACCACGACGGGGCGACTTCCCTTTGCGATGATGTGGTCGACCAGAGGCGTCACGCCCTCGAGCGGTTCAAGGTGGAACTCGGTGTCTCGCCCGGTAACGACGAGGTCGCACGTCTCGACGATTCGAAGCAGTCCGGCGCGAATGTCGGCATTGATCGTCGTGCAAGCGGCCTGCATGCCCGACTCGGCCATAGACCGTTCGAACAATTCCGGCAGTTGCGCGACGCGCGCACGTCGCTCCTTCGCCAGTTCCTGTCGACGCCGGTACCGCTCGTAGCCGAACTGTGCGCCGCCCATGGGAACCGCTTCGACGCCCTCCAGATCGCTGACGTCAAGGGCCGTCACGCCCCTCACGCGAGCCCCGCATTGTCGAGCCAGCGCCACGGCGAGAGCCCTGGCCGCGATGGCGGACGGAGTGTCGTCGACGGTGACGAGGATTGAACGCATGCAGCCCTCTGCGGTTGGTGTCGGCAATATCGAGGTGCCGGGGAAGCACGCCTTGACGTCGATCAAGCCACTTCCGGATCGTGCTGGCGCCATCCGGAGCGGGGCCCGCCTACTCCGGCTTGATCCCCGCCGCCCGCAGCACCGGCACCCAGATCGCTTCCTGGACCTTCAGCCAGTCGCCGAGTTGCTGCGGCGTGCCGCCCATGGCGACGAAGCCGCGCTTGGAGAGGTCCTGCTTCTGCTCCGGTGTCGCAACAGCGGCGTTCAGAGCCTCGTTCAACTTGGCAACAACAGACGGCGGCGTGCCGGCGGGCGCGAGCAGCGTATAGACGATGGTGCCGTCGACATCGCCGGCGCCCAGTTCCTTGAACGTCGGGATAGTGGGCGCCACCGAGGAGCGCTCCAGCGAGGCCATGGCATAGGGCTTCAGCTTCCCCGCCGCGATCTGCTGCGCCACGCTGGTGATGCTCGACATGCCGAGCTTGATGTGGCCGCCCAGCAGGTCGGTCACCAGCGGTCCGGTGCCGCGGAAGGGCACATGCGTCAGCTTGATGCCGTTCAGCATGGCGAACTGCTCGGTCGACAGGTGCATCGGCGTGGTGAGACCGGCCGTGCCGTACTGCACCGAACCCGGCGACGCCTTGGCCGCAGCGATGATCGCCTTGAGATCTGGCCACGGCGCGTCGAGGCTGCCTACAAGGACAGACTCCTGCTTGGCGATGAAGCCGATCGGCACGAAAGCCGTCTTCGCATCGAAGCCCAGCTTCGCGACGATATGCGGATAGAGCGGCAGGTTGTTGGCGCCGACCACCAGCCAGTGACCGTCGGCCGGCTGCTTGGCCACGAACTCGTGCGCAATGCTGCCACCGCCCCCGCCCTTGTTGTCGACGATCACCGTGCCGCCCAGCGCCTTCTGCAGCGGCTCCTGGATCCCTCGCGCGAGCGAATCGGTGCCGCCTCCGGGCGGAAACGGCACGACGATATGGACGGGTTGCGACGGGAAGCTCTGAGCCTGCGCCGCCGATACACCGCCCGCCGCAATGGCGGCGAGCGGCAGCCTGAGTACGCTACGCCTCTGGATCATCGGTCGGTCGAGCTCCTAACGGCTGCGGCGCCACCGCCGACATCGATCTTCTGCCCGGTGTCGATGATCTTGCCATTGTCGTTCTTGAATACCTGCAGGTTCTTCTGGTTCATGTTCTGGACGACGATGGCCGAACCGTCGCGCGAGAACGAGGCGCCCTGCGACCAGCCGCCGATCGGTGCCTCGCCGGTCTTGGTGAGGCCCGCGCCGTCGAGCTTGTAGAGCACGACCATACCGTTGGGCTTGAACTGCGGCGCGTCCTTGGGCCGTGTCGAGCCGGCATGCGCGACAGCCGCGATCCAGCGTCCGTCGCTCGACATCATCATGCCCTCGAGATTCTCATGACCGATGTCGGCCGTTCCGGCGATCTTGCCGGTGGCGAGGTCGATCACGGTGAGGATGCCGTTGGCCTTGGGATCGCCGAGGCTCGCGACGACGGCGGTCTTGCTGTCCGGCGTCACCGACACGGCATAGGGCCGCGGCGCCACGTCGAGCACCGAGGACGACGTTATGTTGTCGCCCCCGAGCTTCATCAGCTCGACCTTGGCGTCCCCGTTGCGCGTCACGACACCGGTCGCACCGTCCGGCGAAACGGCCATGTGGCTGAGCAGCGTCTTCGCATCCATGAGCGGCACCGTCTTCACCAGCTTCACGTCCTTGCCGTCGATCGACAGGATCGAGATCGAGCCCGCCATGCGATTGGCCACGTAGGCACGCTTGCCGTCCTTGGTGATGGAGATGCCGGCCGCGCCGGGACCGGTATTCAGCGTCCCGAGGATCTTGCGGTCCTTGAGATCGATCACCGTGACACGATCGTCAGGCACCAGCTTGGTCGGGTCGGCCGGATCGATCTTCGAGGAGGAAGCGATCAGCGCGATCGATTCGTCCGGCGTGATGGCGACGGACAGCGGCGGCCCGACGACGCTGCCCGGCACGTCGGACACGGTGCCCACGACCTTCACCGGCAGGGCGCCGAGATCGAGGATCGTCACCGTGTCGGGCGGCGGATTGGGGAGATTGCGATTGACGCCGTTCTCCTGGACGATCTTGTGATCGTTCGAGGACACGGCGATCTGTGCCTGCGCCTGCGTGGCGCCGAGACTCAACGCAACGCAAACGCCGGCGATGATGGTATTTCGCATGGGATTCCCTCCAGGGCCGGCTCCTTGGTGGAGCTTCGTGCCGTGAAGGACCCTAGCGCCTGCCCGGCGCGTGCGAAATCAATTTTCCGTATTCGGGCCGCGCGATATCAGACCATCCCGAGCGCGTGCTTGTAGACGTCGAGCAGCGTTTCCTGCTCGGCCCGGTCGGCGGCATCCATAGAGCGCAGGGAGATGATCTTGCGCATGGTCTTGACGTCGTAGCCGACGCCCTTGGCCTCGCTGTAGACGTCCTTGATGTCGCCGCCGATGGCCTTGCGCTCTTCCTCGAGCTTCTCGATGCGCTCAACGAAGCTCTTCAGGCGGTCTGCGGAGATCGGGCCGGCCTTAACCTTCTTGGAAATGTCGCTGCCGTCCGGCATGTCCGTACTCCTTGCTCTCGACCGCCGGACCATAGGGGGAGCGGACCGGTCGGCTCAATGACGACGATGTAATGAATGATGGGGATAACGGGGACGGCCGGAAAACCGCCCGGGAAGCCCGCCGAAATCGCTGCAATGCTGGCAGTGCCGGCATTACCCGTGGTTGGGGTGCGCCTTGTCGAAGGCCTTCTTCTGGTCGCCCGAAGCTTCCTTCTGGTGCCTGGCCTTCCAATCCTCGTAAGGCATCCCGTAGACGATCTCGCGAGCCTTGGGATCGGCGATCTCGATGCCCTGCTTGCCCGCTTCCTCGCGATACCAGCGCGACAGGCAGTTCCGGCAGAAACCGGCCAGGTTCATCAGGTCGATGTTCTGGACGTCGGTGCGTTCCTGCAGGTGCGACACCAGCCGTCGGAAGGCGGCGGCCTCGAGTTCGGTGCGGGTCTTGTCGTCCATGATGCTCTCCTGAACCACGGGCTAAAGTCGTGTCCGGGGATATAGGCTCAGGCCGCAGTATAAACCAGCCGGGAGCGGCGAGTTCGGCGCATGAACCCTGCCCTCCTTGAGATGATGCGGCAGCAGGTGGCTGTGCGGGCCGGCCGGTGAACGGCCGCCCGGCGGCGGGATCGGCTGATGGACTTCAAGCGTGGCGAAGGCTGAAGCGAAGACCCGCGTCGGGCTCGCCTTGCCGATCGCGGGACCTGCCGGATTGTCCATCGTCAGCAGCGGCTTGCCGACGCCGGCAGCGAGCGCGCGGCGCGTCTCCGCATCGTCCTCGCGCACCCTTACCAGCATGTCGATGTGCGGCACGCCGATGCCGAGATCGAACGTCACTGCGTCGACCGCGTGGATCACCGTCCGGCCGCTCGCGGGGCGCGCCGAGCAGAAGGCGATCTCGCAGGTGCGGCCATTGTCGTCGATCAGGGCGAACGGCGTGACATCGGCGAGATCGCCGACGCGCAGGGCGCCGCGCCGGCTCGACACCGACAACGCATCCGCATCGACGACGAGACCGGGCTCGCCCTCGTCATACTGGAACTCGCCGATCGCGCCCCAGGTCCCCACGCTCCAGCCATTGGCCGCCTCGGCAAGATGACGGCGGACCAGATCGTGCGGCGCCTCGGAGAGTTCGGTACATTTCATGACAGCGCCTTTCGAACAGCCGAGGAAATCGCCGGGGCCAGACGTCGTCCCCAGGCCTGCGCCTCTTCCGTCGTACCGATGAGGTCCTGACGGACTTCCAGCGAGCAATGCGGCAGCGCGCGCGGCTGTGCATGGGCGGTCAGCGTGTATTCGTAAGGGTCGCGCGCCGAATAGGGTTCGTTGTCCCCGACCACGAGGGACTCGTCGCGCCGCAATTCGGCGAGCAGTGGCTCGGGCAGGCGCGGATCGTCGTTCCACAGCACGCCGACATGCCACGGACGGTCGAAATCGTTCATCGACGGCGTGAAACTGTGCATCACCAGCATGCAGACCTGCCGGCCGCCCTCGCTCATCGCGTCGAGCAGCCGGTCGACCTCGCGATGGTAGGGCCAGAAGCAGGCCTCGGCGCGGGCATCGACCTGCTCCTTCGTCAGACCCTTGTTGGCGGGCACGACGGTCCTGTCGCTGACCTCGGGCGTCGAGCCCTCGCCGCCCGGCCAACGATTGCAGTCGATCACCAAGCGGGAATAACCGGATGAGACCAGTGGTGCGTCGAGTGCCTTGGCCAGTTCGATTGCCGCATCGAGTCCGCCGATGTCCCAGCCGATGTGACGCGCCAGCTCGCTCGCCGGAATCCCCAGATCGCCCAATGCCTGCGGCACGGCCTTGCTGGCATGATCGCAAAGCAGCAACAGCGGCGCCTTGCCCTGCTCGTTGAAGACGGAAAACGGCGGCGGATCGCCCGGCCGGAGCAACGGTTGCATCGCGCCCCTATAGTGCGAAGATCAGGCAAATGAAAGACGCCGACGCCCGCGCCCTGCTGCGCGCCCTCTTCGATGCCGCCCTCGCCGCCGCTCGTCCCGCGACCTGTCTCGCCCCATACATCGCAAAGCTGCAGCCGCCGAAGGGACGCACGATCGTCATCGGCGCCGGCAAGGCCAGCGCCGCCATGGCGCGCGCGGTCGAGGATCAGTGGCCGCATCCGCTCGAAGGATTGGTCGTCACGCGCTACGGCTATGGCGAGACCTGCAAGCGCATCGAAATCGTCGAGGCCGCGCATCCCGTGCCCGACGACAAGGGGCGCGAGACGGCCGGCCGCATCTACGAGCGCGTGCAGGGGCTGAGCGCCGACGATCTCCTGCTCTGCCTGATCTCCGGCGGTGCCTCGGCCCTTCTCGCCCTGCCGGCGGAAGGCCTCACCTTGAACGACAAGCAGGAGGTCAATCGCGCCCTGCTGAAGTCCGGCGCCAACATCGTCGAGATGAACACGGTGCGGAAGCATCTCTCGGCGATCAAGGGCGGCCGGCTCGCCATCGCCGCCCAGCCGGCGCGCGTTCTCTCCTGGCTGATTTCCGATGTGCCGAACGACGATCCCGGCGTGATCGGCTCCGGACCGACCGTTGCCGACAAGACGACTTTCGCCGACGCACTCGCCGTGCTGGCGAAGTACAGGATCGACCCGCCGGCCGCGGTGCTCAGGCATCTGCAGGAAGGCGCCGCCGGCCGCATCGAGGAGACGCCGAAGCCCGGCGATCCGCGTCTCGCCAATGTCGAGACGATCATGGTGGCGACGCCCAGGCGCTCGCTCGAAGCTGCCGCCGCCGTCGCCAGGGAACGCGGCGTGGAAGTCGTCATGCTGGGCGACAATCTCGAAGGCGAGGCGCGCGAGCTGGGCGCGGAGCATGCGCGGCAGGCCATCGAAAGAGCGAAGCGCGGCGGCAAGCCGGTGGCGATCCTGTCCGGCGGCGAGACCACCGTCACGGTGCGCGGCAAGGGCCGCGGCGGCCGCAACGTCGAATATCTGCTGGCCCAAGCGATTGCCGCGAACGGCGCCTCCGGCATCTGGGGCCTGTCGGCCGACACCGACGGCGTCGACGGGGCGGAGGACATTGCCGGCGCGGTCTTCACCCCCGACACGCTCGTCCGCGCGCGCGCCAAGGGTCGCGATCCGCAGTCCATGCTCGACGACAATGACGGGCACGGCTTCTTCGAGATGCTGGGCGACAGCCTGATCACCGGGCCGACGCGGACCAACGTCAACGATTTCAGGGTCACCTTGATCGCACCATGACGACCTATCCCGGTTCATGCCACTGCGGCGGCGTCACCTTCACCCTCACTTCGGAAAAGAAGCCCGAGGAGATGCGGGTCGGCCGTTGCGCCTGCAGCTTCTGCCGCCGCCACGGCGCGCGCACGATGGGCGATCCCGGCGGTGCCGTCGAGTTTCGAGCCGCACCGGGCGCGCTCTCCCGCTACCGCTTCGGCCTCGGCATCACCGACTACCTGCTCTGCGCCCGTTGCGGCACCTATGTCGGCGCGGTGATGCCGGAGGAGAACGGCGCCATCGGCATCGTCAACGTCAACTCCCTCGACATCCGCAACACCTTCGATGTTGCACCGCCGTTGCACCACTATGACGGCGAAGACGTGACGCGGCGGCGCTCCCGGCGCCGAAAGTTCTGGATGCCAGCGACCGTCATCGCCTAACGTCGTCCCATGGCCATTCTTGGAGTGATCGCCGACGATTTTACCGGCGCAACCGACATCGCGGGCATGCTCGTTAAAGGCGGCATGCGCACGATCCAGACAATCGGCGTGCCGGCGAAGGGCACCATCCCCGACGACGTCGATGCCGTCGTCGTCGCGCTCAAGACCCGCTCGATCGCTGCTGCAGATGCGATCGCCCAGTCGCTCGACGCGCTGAAGGCGCTGCAGGCAGCAGGCTGCGTGCGCTTCTTCTTCAAATACTGCTCGACCTTCGACTCGACCGACGCCGGAAATATCGGCCCCGTGGGCGACGCGCTGCTCGATGCGCTGAAGGCGAAGCAGGCGATCTACTGCCCGGCCTTCCCGGTGAACGGCCGCACGATCTTCTTTGGCCATCTCTTCGTCGGCGACGTGCTCCTGTCCGACTCGCACATGAAGCACCATCCGCTGACCCCGATGACGGACGCCAGCCTGGTGCGCGTGCTGGCGCGGCAGACGCCGCACAAGGTCGGGCTCGTGGCGCTGAAGCAGGTCCAGTCCGGTTCGGCCGTCTTGCGCGAATCGCTCGACAGGCTCGCCGCCGACGGTGTGCGCCATGTCGTGGTCGATGCCGTGGCCGACACCGACCTCGGCATCATCGGCGAGGCGATCGGCGACGACATGCTGGTCACGGGCGGCTCCGGCGTGGCGCTCGGCCTGCCTGCCGCCTATCGCCGGCGCGGCCTGATGGCCCATCGCTCGGGCGCCGATACGCTGCCGAAGATCGAGGGCGCGGCGGCTGTACTGGCCGGCTCCTGCTCCGCCGCCACGCTCGGCCAGATCGCCGCCTTCAAGGGCGCGCACATGGCCCTCGACACGGATGCGATCTGCCGCGGCGAGGACGTCGCCGGCAAGGCGCTGGACTGGACCAAAGGCAAGCTGGGCAACGGCCCTATACTTTTGTCGGCCAGCGACAAGCCCGAGGTGGTGAAGGCGCTGCAGGCCAAGTACGGTGTCGAGAAGTCGAGCCAGGCCATCGAAAGGACGATGGCGGCGCTTGCGCGCGGCCTCGTCGCCGCCGGCGTCGGCCGGCTCGTCGTCGCGGGCGGCGAAACCTCGGGCGCCGTCGTGAGTGCGCTCGACGTCACGGCGCTCCGCATCGGCCCCGAGATCGATCCCGGCGTGCCGTGGACAGCTTCGGTCGGCGCCAAGCCGATCCTGCTTGCGCTGAAGTCCGGCAATTTCGGCGCGCCCGATTTCTTCACCAAGGCATTCGACAAATTATGAGTACCGCAGAAACCAAGATGCGCGAGCAGATCTGCGCGCTGGGCGCCAAGCTCGCCGCGCGCGGCCTCTGCCCCGGCACCTCCGGCAACATCAGCGCTCGCGTGGCCGATGGCTGGCTGATGACGCCGACCAACTCGTCGCTGGGCGAACTCGAGCCCGGCCAGCTCTCCAAGATCGATCTATCCGGCAAGCATGTTGCGGGCGATCCGCCGACCAAGGAAGCGCTGCTGCATCGCTCGGTCTACGACGTGCGGCCGAAGGACGGAGCCATCGTGCACCTTCATTGCACGCACGCCGTGGCGATCTCCTGCCTCGATCCGTCGTGCCACCACAATGCCGAGACGACGCTGCCGCCGATCACGCCCTACTTCGTGATGAGGGTCGGCAAGCTGCCGCTGGTCCCCTACTTCAAGCCGGGCGACCCGAAGCTTGCCGATGCCATCCGCGATTATGCCAAGGGCCATCGCGCGGTGCTGCTGGCCAACCATGGCCCGGTGGTCGCGGGAACGTCGCTGTCGGCCGCCTCCGCCTCGATCGAGGAACTCGAGGAGACGGCCAAGCTCCACCTGCTGCTGCAGGGATTCAAGCCTCGCATCCTGTCGGATGCTGAAGTGCGCGACGTCGAAGAAGCCTACCCTTCCTGATCGGACAAGAAGCATGCCCAAGCTCGCCGCCAATCTGTCCTGGATCTACCAGGAAGTGCCGTTCCTGCAACGCTTCGGCGCCGCCGCCGCGCACGGCTTCAAGGCCGTTGAGATCCTGTTTCCCTACGAGGCGCCCGCCGCCGAGATCGCCGCCGAGCTGAAGAAGCACAAGCTGACGCAGGCGCTGTTCAACCTGCCGCCGGGCGACGCCAGCAAGGGCGAGCGTGGCCTCGCTGCACTGCCCGGCCGCGAGGCCGAGTTCGAGGCCGCCATCGACAAGGCGCTGGAGTACGCCCAGGTGCTGGAGTGCCGGACGCTGCATGTCATGTCGGGCATGATCGCGCCCGGTGCCGACGTGAAGGCGATGCACCGCACCTTCATTTCGAACCTGAAGAAGATCTGCGACCGCACGGCCAAGACCGGCATCACCATCGTGCTGGAGCCGATCAACCATCGCGACATTCCGGGCTACTTCACCAACACGACCGACCAGGTGAAGGCGATCATCGACGAGGTCGGCGCGCCGCACCTGCGCCTGCAGCTCGACCTCTATCACCTGCAGGTGACCGAGGGTGACCTGCAGAAGCGGATGGAACGCCTGTTCCCCATCACTTCGCACGTGCAGATCGCCGGCAATCCCGACCGCAACGAGCCCGACATCGGCGAGGTCAATCATCTCTACCTGCTCGATGTGCTCGATCGCCTTGGCTACGACGGCTATGTCGGGCTCGAATACAAGCCCAGGACGACGACCGGTGCCGGTCTCGGCTGGGCTGCGAAATACGGCATCAAGGCCTGATCCATGACCGACAAGAACACACCCGTCGTCGCGTTCGTGGGCCTGGGCTCGATGGGCCTCGGCATGGCGAAGAACCTGCTGAAGCACGGCCACAAGGTGATCGGCGTCGATCCCAGCGCCGCCGCGCGCGAGGCCTTCGTGGCGGCGGGCGGCACCGCGGCGGCGTCTGCGGCAGAGGCTGCGAAGACGGCGGACGTCGTGGTCGTCGCGGTCGTCAACGCCCAGCAGGTCGAGACCGTCCTCTATGGCGAGGGTGGCGCCGTTGCCTCCCTGCGCAAGGGCGGGCTGGTCATGCAGTGCGCCACCTGCCCCGCCGCCTTCGTCCGCAAGCTCGACGAACGTCTGGCGGCGACCGGGCACGAGCTGCTCGACGCGCCGATGTCCGGCGGACGGGCGCGCTCGGAATCAGGTGAACTCACGTTCATGTCCTCGGGCAGCGCGGGCGCCTATGCCGCCGCGGAGTCAATCCTGTCGGCCACCTCGGCAAAGGTGTTCCGGCTGGGTGACAAGGCCGGCATCGGCTCTCTGGTGAAGACGGTGAACCAGCTCCTGGCCGGCGTTCACATCGCCACGGCCGCCGAGGCGATGGCGCTCGCCGCGAAGGCGGGCGCCGATACGCGCGCGGTCTATGAAGTCATTTCGGCCAGCGCCGGCAACTCCTGGATGTTCGGCAACCGGGTGCCGCACATGCTCGACGACGACTATTCGCCGCTCTCCGCGGTCGAGATCTTCGTGAAGGATCTCGGCCTGGTGCTCGACACCGGCCACGAGCTGCGCCTGCCGTTGCCGCTGGCCGCCGCCGCCCACCAGCTCTTCATCGCCGCGGCCGGCGCCGGTCACGGCAAGCTGGATGACGCCGCCGTCGTCAAGGTTTACGAAGCGGCAGGTGACTTCAAAGTGTCGTCCCCTTTGAAGTAGACTGGGGACATGCGCCGCAATCGATTTACCAAGATCGTCGCCACACTTGGCCCCTCTTCCTCCAACACCGAGCGCCTGCGAACCCTGTTCGAGGCAGGCGCCGACGTCTTCCGGCTAAACTTCAGCCACGGCCAGCACGAAGACCATCGCAAGCGGGTCAATCAGCTCCGCGCGCTCGAAAAGGAATACAAGCACCCGATCGCGATCCTGATGGACCTGCAGGGCCCCAAGCTGCGCCTCGGCACCTTCGCCAAGGGCCCGATGGACCTGAAAAAGGACCAGAAGCTGCGCTTCGACATGGACCCGACGCCCGGCACCGCCAAGCGCGTGCCGCTGCTGCACCCGGAGATCTTCAAGGCCGCGAAGCCCGACGGCCTGTTGCTGGTCGACGACGGCAAGGTTCGGCTGCGCATCGTCAGACATGACGCCGAGACGATCGACACCGTGGTCGAGGTCGCCGGCACGATCAGCGACCGCAAGGGTGTCAACCTGCCCAACCTGGTCCTGCCGATGTCTCCGATGACGCCGAAGGATCACAAGGACCTGGTGTTCGGCCTGTCGCTGGGCGTCGACTGGGTGGCGCTCTCCTTCGTCCAGCACGCCAACGACATCGCCGAACTCAAGAAGCTGGTCGCCGGCCGTGCCGCCGTTATGGCCAAGCTCGAGAAGCCGCAGGCCATCGAGCATCTCGACGAGATCATCGAGCAGAGCGACGGCATCATGGTCGCACGCGGCGATCTCGGCGTGGAGATGCCGCCCGAGGCCGTGCCGCCGCTGCAGAAGCGCATCCTCGCCGCCTGCCGCGCCGCCGGCCGTCCGACCATCGTCGCGACGCAGATGCTGGAGTCGATGATCCATTCACCGACGCCGACGCGCGCCGAAGTGTCCGACGTGGCCACCGCGGTCTATGACGGCACTGATGCCGTGATGCTTTCCGCCGAGTCCGCGTCGGGCGACTATCCGATCGAGGCGGTCACGATCATGGACCGCATCCTGAAGAGCGTCGAAGGCGACCCGCTCTACCGCCGCCTGATGGATGCCAGCCGCCGCGAGCCCGAGGCGACGACAGCCGATGCGATCAGCGCCGCCGCACGCCAGTGCGCCCATACGCTGTCCGCCGCTGCAATCGTCACCTACACCAACACCGGCTCGACGACGCTGCGCGCCGCCCGCGAGCGGCCCGACGTGCGCATCCTGTGCCTGACGCCCAATCTCGACACGGCGCGGCGCATGACTCTCACCTGGGGTGTCCTGCCGGTGCAGACGGAAGACGCTCACAATTTCGCCGACATGGTCCAGCGCGCGGTGCGCATCGCCCGCCAGCAGGGTATCGCCAAGGAGGGCGAACGCCTCGTCGTCACCGCGGGCGTCCCGTTCGGCACGCCCGGCGCCACCAACATCCTGCGCATCGCCTACGTCTGACAACCTCGGCCGCAACGCACGACCCGCGCACGATTTCGGGCGAGGGATGATCCTCGGCGTGTCCCCGTAAGCTCTCGTGAAGACACAACGAGAGGTTCCATGGCCCGCCGTAATTTCGCCACCGTCGACGCCCTCCTCGCACTCACCTGCGTCGTCATCTTCGCGGGCGGTGTGCTCGCGCAGACCGGCGCTTCCGGTCAAAGCGCGCCACCCCGGGGCGGGCCCCCGGTCGAGAAGATCGCGGCCGACCTCGGCATTCCGGCCGATCGCGTCCGCGAGGCCTTGCGCAAGGTCGGCCCGCCGCCGCATGCCGAGCAGCAGCCGCCGACCGAGGCGCAGATGAAGAGCCACCTCCAGGCACTCGCCGCGGCCATGAACGTGTCGCCCGACAAGCTCATGCCAGTACTGGAGAAGTACCGTCCCTCGCCGCCTCAGCGTGGCGGAAACCCGGGGAGCAGCACGGGCGCCAAGTCCGGAGACCGCTCGTGAAGCGCCGTCGCCTCTCGCTCGGCTGGATCGACTTTCTGGTCATCGCCGCGTCCATCCTGACCTTTGCGGCGGTCGCCGGCGCCACGATCGGACACGGCTGACACAATCGATCTTGGTATCGCCGCAGTCTGGTCCCGGCTCCGACCGAAACAGGAATCATAAGCAGCAATGCCAGCCCAGACGAAACTCCAAGAGGCCAACATGAAAACCGGCCAGAACAAGCCCCGGGCCATCGCCATTCCCCAAGAGTATCGCCGGATGCGTTTTTCCTGGGTCGATCTGCTGGTCGTCGTCGCCGTGCTGCTCACCCTCGCTGTCGTCGTCGATGCAGCGACCGGCCGGGCGAAAGCCGCGCCCACGTCGACGCCGTCCCTCATCACGGCCGAAGTCAGTCAGCTTCCGGGCGACACGGACCTGATCAAGGCGCGCATTCGCCTGGCCACCGGCCTGTAGGCTCCGCGACTACGTCCTGGGGCGCCGGTCGATAACCCGGCGCGCCTTGCCCAGGGACCGCTCGATCCCGCCCGGCGCCTCGATCTCCACCTCGGCCGTCAATCCGCACATGCCCTTGAGGCGTTGCACCAGGCCGGCGACGGATCGCGCCTTCTCACCTTCCGCCTGAGCCTCACGGGCCTCGACGCGCACCAGCAGGTCGTCGAGCGCGCCGCTGCGCGAGAGTTCGATGACATAGTGGCCGCTCAGCGCCGGGTCGCGCAGGATCTGCTCCTCCACCTGGCTCGGGAACAGGTTGACGCCGCGCACGATCAGCATGTCGTCGCTGCGGCCTGTGATCTTGGCCATGCGCCGCATCGCCGTGGCCGAGCCCGGCATCAGCCGCGTCAGGTCGCGCGTGCGGTAGCGGACCACCGGCATCGCCTCCTTCGACAGCGTCGTGAATACCAGCTCGCCCGGCTCGCCATCGGCCACCGGCCGGCCGGTCGCGGGATCGACGATCTCGGGATAGAAATGATCCTCCCATATCGTGGGGCCGTCCTTGGTCTCGACGAACTCGCAGGCGACGCCCGGTCCCATCACTTCGCTGAGGCCGTAGATGTCGACGGCGTCGATTCCCAGCCGGCGTTCGATCTCCGCCCGCATCCCCTCGGTCCAGGGTTCGGCCCCGAAGATGCCGATGCGCATCGCCGTGTCGCGCGGGTCGATCCCCTGGCGCTCGAATTCGTCGGCGATCGCCAGCATGTAGGACGGTGTCATCAGCACGACGCGCGCGCCGAACTCGCGGATGAGCTGGACCTGTCGTTCGCCGAAGCCGCCCGACATCGGCACGACCGTGCAGCCGAGCCGCTCCGCGCCGTAGTGAGCGCCGAGCCCGCCGGTGAAGAGGCCGTAGCCATAGGCATTGTGGATGATGTCGCCCGGCCGTGCGCCGCCAGCATAGAGAGAGCGCGCCATCAGTTCGCCCCAGGTGGCGATGTCCTTCGCCGAGTAGCCGACCACCGTCGGACGTCCCGTCGTGCCGCTCGAGGCATGGACCCGCACGCAGCGTTCGCGAGGGATCGCCAGCATCCCGTACGGATAGGCGTCGCGCAGGTCGCGCTTCTCCGTGAAGGGAAAGCGCGAGAGATCGTCGAGGCTCCTGAGCTGGTCCGGATGGACACCCGCCGCGTCGCACTTGGCGCGGTACGGCACCTGGTTGTCGTAGGCGTGGCACAGCGTGGCGCGCAGCCGGTCGAGCTGCAGTTTCCGCAACGCATCCAGCGACATCGCGAGTTCGGGAAACAGTGGCTCAGTCATTTGCTGTCGAAACCCAGGCGGCGATAGGCATAGCCAAGGCCGATCAGCGCCGCGCCGAGGCCCAGGAACGAGAAGACGCGCAACAGGCCCTGCAGCCCAGCCATGTCGATCAGGAACACCTTGGCGACGACAATGCAGACCAGAGCCATGCCGGCATGACGCAGCGCCGCCGCCTGCCGCAGGAAGCCCAGCGCCAGCAGCGCCACGCCGAACAGCAGCCAGACGATCGAGTAGGCATAGAGTTCGAGTCCCTGCGCCTCGAAGCCAAGCCGCTCGAAGCCCGGATCGAAGAAGTGGCGCACCTCGAACGAGACATAGGCGAAGGCCAGGATCGAGGCGACGCCACCCACGACCATGACGAGCCGCCGGTCCGGCTCCACGTCCGCCACCCAGCGCCGCGCCAGTGCCGCCAGGGCCGCCGGCGCCGCATAGGCGAGCAGGAGTCCGTTGAGGATCGGCAGCCGGCCGACATCCGCCGGCTGGACCACGGGACTGGCCACCAGCACCTGCAGGAAGAGCACGACGGCGGCGGCCGGCGCGCTGCTCAGGCGCCACGCCCACAGCGCCACGACGTCGCCGTCGAGCCGCGTCTTCCACAGCGCCGCCAGGGCAAAGGCGCCCCACACCAGCACGTAGAAGGCACGCTCCATGAAGCTCGCGCCCAGCGTCATCATGCTCGTCGGCTGGAAGAGGCTGCGCACCTCGAGCGTCAGCAGCACGAAGACCAGCAAAGCGGCGGCGGCCTCCACCGAACGGACGAGGCGCACGTCTCCGGTCGGTCGCAGGAAGCGCAGCGCCACGACCAGGGCGGCGATCGAGATGCCGTAGCCCCACAGCATCCAGTTGAAGATGGGCGTGAGCCCGATCGGATACTTCAGGATCTCCGGATTGACGACGAAGCGCACCACCACGATGGCGAGCAGCGGCCAGCACAGCCGGCGCAAGGCCACCAGTCCGAGCTGTGCTGCGATGGCCGCGACGGCGGCCAGCTCGACCGCATAGGCGACGGTGATCCATTCGCGATTGAGTTCGAGCGGAATGGCGGCGCCGATGAAGAAGGTGACACCGGCCGCGAGGAAACCCAGCGCCTCGGTGGCGCCCGGCATCGTCTCGCGCCAGCGGGTGAGACGCTCGGCACCCACGAAGAAGGGCACCGCGAGGCCGACGCTGATCAGGCCCCAAGGCACACCCGGCGTGCCGCGCAGAACGTACCAGGCGAACAGGAAATGCGAGAGCGCCGCCGACACTGACAGCGCCGCCCAGAAGCCCGGCCGCGGGGCGTTCCACAGGAGCGCGAAAGCCGCCGCCGCGTAGAGACCCCCGAAGCCCGTCACGAGCCAGCCGAAGCGCCCGTCGTTCCAGTCCGCCGGCACGCCCCCTGCCGTCCACCACCACAGCGCCAGCGCCGCCAGCGACAGCGCCGGGGCGAGGCCGGCCACGAACTGGAAGCGCGGCGTCCAGCGCGCGAAGGCCAGAATCCCGATGCCGTGCGCCGCCAGGGCAAGCCAGCCCGCCGTCTGCTGGCCGGCATCCTGCGCAATCGCCAGTACGAGCAGGCCGCCCGTAACCGCCAGCGAGGCCCAGACGAGAGCCAGCACGTCCTTCGGGGGATTCTCGTGTTCCTGGATGCGTCGCCACGACGCCCAGACGAAGAGCCCGGCGAGCGCCACCAGGAATAGCCCCACCCAGTGCAGTTCCGGCAGGTCGGGATCGGCCAGCATCCAGATCACGGTCCACAGCGCCGAGCCCGCGAGCACGCCCCAGCCCAGCACCCACCAGCCGCGTGCTCGAATGACCGTCAGCGTGCCGGCGGCAATGGCGAGCAGATAGCCGAACAGCACGGGCGTGTTCGGTTGCTCGCTGCCGATGATTGCGGGACTGAGGAAGCCTCCGACAAAGGCAAGGGCCGCGACGAAGATGCCGTAGCGCAGGGAGAGCGTGATGGCGAACGCCGTGAGCGCCGCGGCCCCGCCGCCCGCCGCGACCTTGGAGATCATCCCGTACAGCGCCACTGCCGACAGAAGGGAGCCGTAAAGCGCGGCGACACCGGCAGCGGCCAGCGCCTGCGACACGCGATCGTCGCGCGGCCGCAACCGCTCCGCGCCCGCGATCAGTGCGAAGCCGAACAGGGCCGCGAGGATCACGCGCACCTCGGGCGAGAGGTAGCCCTCTTCGATCGAGTAGCGGACGAGGAAGATCGCGGCGAGCGCCAGCGTGATCGCGCCCACCCACAGAAAGGCACGCGCCCCGAGACGCTGTTCCCAGCCGGCATTGACCGGTTCCGGCCCCTGAAGAAACGGCGGCGCCGGTGGCGCAGCAGGAGACGCCGGCAAACCGGATCCAATAACGATGGCTTCGGGTTCGGCCTTCGGTGGGACTTCGGGCTCGATCACGAACGGGGGCGCCGGTGGTGGCGGCATGACGCTTTCGGCCAGCGTCGCCTCCACGGTCGGCGTCACAACGGGCGCAGCCTCGGCAGGCGGGGCAGAAGTTTGTGACCCCATCGACGCTATCTGGCGTCGCAGGCCTGCCAGTTCCGACGCGAGCCTGTCGTTCTGCGCGCGCAGGCCCGACGTGCGGACCAGCGCCATGATGGCGATCAGCGGCGTGCCGAGCGCCCAAGCGATCCCGACCAGGATGAGGAAGATTTCTTCCACGATGCCTCCGGGAACGCCCTGCCCTAATCCCTACTCCGCCGCGACGCGGGCAGACTGCGAGGCGAAGGCCGCGCGATTGTCGCGGGCGACGATGCCGCGCTTCACGACCAGGCGGTGGTTCTCCTTGCGGGCGGCGCGCTTGATGTCGGCCAGCGCGTCGCCGTCGCACACGACCAGGTCCGCGACGTTGCCTTCCTTGATGCGGCCGTGATCGGCGAGGCGCATCAGGTCGGCGGCACTCGCGGTCGCGAAGAACAGCGAATCGCGGCTCGAAATGCCGATGTCGCACATGAATTCCAGCTCACGCGCATTCTCGCCATGTCGATTGTGCGGGGTGCCTGCGTCCGTGCCCATGGCGATGCGACCGCCGGCCGAATAGTACATCTTGGTCGCGGCGATGTGCCGGTCGAACACGCGGCGGCTCTTCTCGATCACATAGTCGGGGATCGAGCGGTCACCCTCGTCGTAGCCCTTGAGGATGTTCTTCACGGCCGCCAAGGTCGGCACCAGCCAGACTCCACGCTCCTTCATCTCGCGGCAGCACTCCTCGTCCATGAAGATGCCATGCTCGATGGAGTCGATGCCGCCACGCACGGCGTTCAGGATGCCCAGCGCGCCCTGAGCGTGGCTGGCGCAGCATTTGTGGAAGCGATGCGCCTCCGAGATGCCGGCCTTCATCTCCTCGGCGCTGTAATGGGCGTCCTCGGGATTGACGCCCGCGGTCATGACGCCGCCCGTGGCCATGATCTTCACCAGGTCGGAGCCGGCATGGACCTGCTCGCGCACGGCCTTCACGACCTCGTCGACGCCGTCGGCGACGCGGCCGGTGCGATTGCCGTGGCCGCCGGTCATGCAGATCATGCGGCCGGCGCAACGCATGGTCGGACCGAGGAAGCGGCCCGCGTTATAGGCGTCGCGGATCGCGAACTCGATATAGTCCTTGCCGCCGCAGTCACGCACCGCCGTGACGCCGCCTTCCAGCGTCTGGCGCATGAATTCCATGCCGCGCACCGTGAGCTGGGCCGCGCTCAGGCGATCCTGCACGGCGCCGGGGTTGCCTTCGGCGCCCGACAGCGAATGGACATGGCAGTCGATGATACCGGGAATCAGCGTGGCGCCGGACGTGTCGATCCGCTCGCCGCCAAAGCCCTTGAACTCGCCCGCCGGGGCCACGCGCTTGATACGGCCGCCTTCCTCCAGCACCGCCTGCCCGTCCTGCACCTTCTCGCCGTCGAACAGACGGCCGCCGACATAGAGCGTGGCCATGAATTACTCCCGATTTGAAACGTGGAACGACTTTGCCTCCCGGCTTGCGCATGGGCAAGAAGCACCGTTGCCCAGGCCTTACGCGGCCGGTGCATTGAAATCAGGTGGAGGGCCGGCCGCAGCCCAGGGGATCGGCACCGGCGCTGCCATCTCCGCCCAGCGACTTCAGCCGCTCGATCTCGCCGTCGATACCGGCGATGTGCGGATTCCACTTTCGCGCAAGTTCGAAAGCCGCGACCGCGCGCGCATTCTCGCCCATTTCGGCGCGGATCATGCCTAGGCCGGAATAGGCTCCGAAGTGGCGCGGCTCGCGCTTCACCGTCTCGCAGATGTCCGCGAGCGACGCGGGAAAGTTGCCCATCAGCCAGTATGCCGTCGCCCGCTTGTTCCACGCTTCGGACAGATCGGGGGCAACGCCGATCAGGCGCGTGAAGGTCTCGATCGCGGTCTTGAGTTCCTGCTGCTGCATCTCGGCGATGCCGCGCATCATCAGCGCGCGCTGGCTCATGTCGGGCACCATCACCCACTGTTCCCAGATCGCCGCTTCCAGGGACTGGATCGCGGACGGATCGGTGGCGGCTTGCAGCTTTGCAAAGAGTGTATCGAGCACGGTGCCGCTCCCGGCGTTCTGCGCCATCACGTTCGCCCCGAGGATCACGCCGAGCAAGGCAGCAAGGCAAGCGCGAAGAACCGTCATGGCGCTCCCATCGATTACCGCTCAGCCGAGCGCGGCAGGCCTCGGTCCGCCAGTTGCCCAGTCCAGCAACTCGACCGTATGGGCGATCGGTATGCCGGTGCCCGAGGCGATGTTGCCGATGCAACCGAAGTTGCCGGCGGCGATCACGTCGGGCTTCACGCTCTCGATGTTCGCCACCTTGCGGTCGCGCAGGCGGCGCGACAGTTCGGGCTGCAACACCTGGTAGGTGCCGGCCCAGCCGCAGCAGAGATGGCCTTCCGGCACGTCCTTCACGACGAAGCCGGCATCGCGCAGCAGCTTCTTCGGCTGTTCGATCACCTTCTGGCCGTGCTGCATCGAGCAGGCCGAATGGTAGGCCACCGTCAGCCCCTTGGGCTCGACGTTCACCAGGCCGACCTCGAGCATGATCTCGCTTACGTCCCTCGCGAGCTTCGCGACCTGCATCGCCTTCTCGTGCCACTCGGGCTCGTCGGCCAGCATGTTCCCGTAATCCTTGACCGTCGTACCGCAGCCCGAGGCGTTGATCACGATGGCATCGAGGCCGGCGCCGTCGATCTCGCGCAGCCAGGCAGTGATGTTCGCCTTGGCCAGCGCGATCGCCTGCTCGTTGCGCCCGACATGCAGCACGGACGAGCCGCAGCAGCCCGAACCCGCGACGTTCACCACCTCGATGTCATGGCGCGTGAGCAGCCGCACCGTGGCTTCGTTGACCTCGGGCGCCAGCACCTGCTGGCCGCAGCCCGGCATCAGCGCCACGCGCTTGCGGCGCAGCCCCTTGGCCGGGAAGGTCTGGGGACGATCGACCGACGAGGGCGACGGCACGATGTCGGGCACCGCTTCCAGCATGGCGCGCAGGCGCCGCAGGAAGGTGGCGCCGCCGGGATCAGTGCTGGTCGCCGGCAGCAGCGGCGCCAGCGGTTTGGCGAGGCGGCCCAGGACCATGGCCCAGCGGAACGCCGCCGGCCGCGGCATCAGCCAGGCGAGCAGCCCGCGCATGAAGCGATCGGCCGGCGCCCGCGTGTAACTCTCCTCGATGCGATGCCGGCCATGGTCGACCAGGTGCATGTAGTTCACGCCCGAGGGACAGGTCGTCATGCAGGACAGGCACGACAGGCAGCGATCGACGTGCCGCACCTCCTGATGCGTGGGCGCCCGGTCGCCCTCCAGCATCGCCTTGATGAGATAGATGCGGCCGCGCGGACTGTCGCGCTCGTCGCCCAGCAGCACGAAGGTCGGACAGGTGGCGGTGCAGAAGCCGCAATGCACGCACTTGCGCAGGATGTGCTCGCTGCGCGCGTTCTCGTGGTCGGCAAGCTGGGCCAGGGTGAAGTTGGTTTGCACGTCAGCCCATCCGGCCTGGATTGAAGAGACCCTTGGGGTCGAAGCTTTCCTTGACCCGCACGGCAAGGGCCGCGAGCGCCGCAGGTTGCGGCTGGAACACTGGCACCGCGGCACGCATGGAATCGGGCGCCCGGATCAAGGTCGCATGACCGCCCGTCGTCCCGAGCGCACCGCGCACGATCGCATGGTCCGCGTCATTCGAGGGCGGCAGCGCCAGCCAGATCAGGCCGCCCGACCAGTCGTAATAGGCCTGCGCTCCGGGACGCTGCGCCTCGATGCGCGCCAGGATCGCAGGACCTTCCGTCGGGGGACAGGAGATCTTCCACACCACGGCATCGGGTGCGGCGACCAGCGGCGTCACGTCCCGCACCTCGCGCCAGAAGGCGCGGCTCTCCAGGGTGCCGAGTTCCTCCATCTTCGCGCCGCTGTCGGCCATCAGCTCGCGCAGGCCCTTCAGCCGCGCCTCGACCGACGGCGCCACGCCTTCGAGGCGGAGCGCCGTGCGGCCCGGCAGGTGTGCGGCGCCCGAGACTTCGTGCGGGCTCCCCATTGCCGCGCACATGGCGCGCACCGCCGACGCGTCGTCGAGGCCGAGCAGCAGCAGCGTCGAGGTCTGGTCCGGCGCCGGCAGCACCTTGACCGAAACCTCGTCCAGTACCGCCAGCGTGCCCCAGGAACCGGCCAGCATCTTGGAAAGGTCGTAGCCGGTGACGTTCTTCATCACCCGGCCGCCCGACTTGAAGGCCTCGCCGCGCCCGTTGACGCCGCTGAAGCCCAGCAGATGGTCGCGCGCCGCGCCGGCCGAGAGTCGCCGCGAGCCCGCGAGATTGCCCATGACGGCGCCGACCAGCGTGCCCCGCCCCGGTTCGCGACCAAGCAGCGGACCTAGATCGGGCGGCTCGAAGGCCAGCATCTGGTTGCGTTGCGCCAGCAGCGCCTCGACCTCGCGCATCGGCGTACCGGCGCGCAGCGTGACAACCAGTTCCTCCGGCGCGTAGTCGACGATGCCGGAAATGCCCGAAAGATCGAGCACCTGGGCGCACAGCATCGGCTTGCCGAGTGCGAGCTTGCTGCCCTCGCCGCGCACGTCGAGCGTGACGCCCTCGTTCAGCGCCCATTCCACCGCCTGCCGCAGTTCCTTCGCGTCGCGCGGCTTGATCGTAGCTGTCATCGAATCAGAACCGCGGAATATCGGGGAACGGGAGTCTGTTCTGCGTCACGACCAGGCGTCCCAGTTCGGCGCAGCGGCGCAGCTGGGGAAACACCTTGCCCGGGTTGAGCAGATGGTCGGGGTCGAAGGCGCATTTCACGCGCATCTGCTGGTCGAGGTCGATCTCGGTGAACTGCACGCCCATCAGGTCGCGCTTCTCGATGCCGACGCCATGCTCGCCGGTCAGCACGCCACCGACCCTCACGCAGAGCCGCAGGATGTCGGCGCCCAGTTCCTCGCACCGCCTGAGTTCATCGGGATCGTTGGCGTCGAACAGGATCAGCGGGTGGAGATTGCCGTCGCCGGCGTGAAAGACGTTAACGACCCGCAGGCCATACTGCTTCGACAGAACGCGCATCTCGGCCAGCACCTCGACCAGCTTGCCGCGCGGCACTGACCCATCGAGGCACATGTAGTCGGGTGAGATCTGGCCGACGGCGGGGAACGCCGCCTTGCGGCCGGCCCAGAACAGCACCCGCTCCTGCTCGTCGTGGCTGACGCGGATCGTCGTGGCGCCACGCCCCCGGGCGATCTCGGCGACGCGCTCGACCAGGTAATCGACCTCGACCGGTGGCCCGTCGAGTTCGACGATCAGCAATCCCTCGGCGTCGAGCGGATAGCCCGCACCGACATAGGCCTCGGCACACCGGGTCGCGTCCTTGTCCATCATCTCCATGCCGCCGGGGATGATGCCCGACGCGATCACGGCGGCGACGCAATCGGCCGCGCCCGCTTCCGTCGGGAAGCCCAGCAGCACGGCGCGCGCCGTCGATGGCTTGCGCAGCAGTCGCACGGTGACTTCCGTGACGACGCCCAGAAGCCCTTCCGAACCGGTCATCAGGCCGAGCAGATCGTAGCCGCCGGCGTCGAGGTGCTTGCCGCCCAGCCGCACGATCTCGCCGTTCATCAGCACCATCTCGATGCCGAGCAGGTTGTTGGTGGTGAGGCCGTACTTCAGGCAATGCACGCCCCCGGAATTCTCCGCGACGTTGCCGCCGATCGAGCAGGCGATCTGCGAGCTGGGATCTGGCGCGTAGTAGAAGCCCTCGTGCTCGACCGCCTTGGTGACACCGAGATTGGTGACACCGGGCTGCACCCTCGCGCAGCGATTGGCGTAATCGATCTCCAGCACGCGGTTGAACTTGCCCATGGCCAGCAGGATGCCGTCGCCGATCGGCATCGAGCCGCCGGAGAGTGACGTCCCGCCGCCGCGCGGCACGACCTTCACCTTGTTGTCCTGGCAGTAGCGCAGGATGGCGGCGACCTGGGCCACCGTCTCGGGCAGCACGACCACCATCGGCATCTGCCGATAGGCCGACAGCGCATCGCATTCGTAAGGCCGCATGCCGTCGAGGTCGTCGATCACGCCCTCGCCCGGAACGATGGCACGCAGCGCGGCGACGATGTCCGAGCGGCGGGCAAGAATGGCGGGATCGAGCGGCGGCATCTGCATGCTTCGCTCATACGCCAAATGAAAAAGCGGCGGAAGCCGAAGCTCCCGCCGCTTTTTTCAGCAAGACGCTGACGCCGTCTTCAGCCCTGGCGGGCCTTGAAGCGCGGGTTGGTCTTGTTGATCACGTAAACGCGGCCCTTGCGGCGCACGATGCGGCAGTCCTTGTGACGGAGCTTCACCGACTTGAGAGAATGACGGATCTTCATGGCCCTAACTCAACAAAAAGCCCCGGCCGTGCCGGGGTGAATTCCGAAAGCGGGCGGAAAATACGGACCGGAGGGCCGGCCGTCAACCCATTGATTTTCCACCCAACTTTCCCGGAGCCTTTTGGCTGGAAACCACGAATTTGTCAATGATCGCAAGGGCTTATCGAGCACGCCCTCGCGCCACGCCCATTGCCGCCCAGCGGACCCGGGACCGCCGCAGCACCGGTTCGGCGGGAACCGCCCGCGCAACAGGGCGGCCGGCCGCGGCTGCTACTCTTCCGGCTCGGTGCTGAACTCCAGCGGATGGCCCGCGCCGCGCGCCATGTCGTTGGCCTCGCTGGCCTTGGATTCGGCGACGTCGCGGGTGTAGGTCGCGACCACGCAGGCGCCGCGCTGATGGGCCGTCATCATCACGGCGTAGGACTGTTCCTCGGTCATGCGGAACACGGCTTTGAGAACAACGACCACGAACTCTCGCGGCGTGTAGTCGTCGTTCAGCAGGATGACCTTGTAGAGCGGCGGCTGCTTGGTCTTGGTCCGCTCCACCGCCTGCGGCTTGGTGTCGATATCGCTCATCGGCCCCTCCTCGCTCTGCCTACCGATACTCCTCGTCCAGGAAGCGCTGCACAAGCCGGTCGGCCCGGCTGCGGTCGGTGAACTGCAGATGCCGCGCCAGGTTGCGGGCCGACGAGGCGAGATAGAACCGCTCGTACTGCTCGTTGCGGCTGGCAAGCGCGCTGCCGGCGAAATCCCAGGCCAGCCGGAAGATGCGGATGCGCTCCTCCGCCGCCATGCCCTTGGCGCCCGGCAGGTAGCGGTCGATCAGCGGCCGCAGGTCCGGGTCGCCGAGCTGGGCTGCCGTCGGCGCGGCCAGGAGGTTGTGCGAGCCGATCAGGCGCAGGATCTCGTTCACCCGCGGGAACCAGAGTGGCAGGGTGGCGCGCAACGCATGCAGAGGGCGGACGCCGCAGGTCCAAAGCCCCGACGGCCATTCGCGAGCCTCCGACTCGGCCGCCACGATGGCCGCGCGCGTGAACTCGGCGTAGGTCCAGATCTCGCCGATCAGGCGTTGCGTCTCGGGATCGGCGGCGTTGATCGAGGCGGCCATCCGCAGCGCCAGGCCCCAGGCGAAGTCGAGCTTCGTCCAGGCCCGGATCATCGTCTGCTGCATGATGTTGGGCTGCCAGCTAGACGTCATCACCGTATTGTAGGCGGCGAGATTGCGGTCGATGAACAGCCGGTCGCGCGGCACCTCGACATCGTCGAAGATCACGAAGGCATCCTGCTCGTCGAAGCGACCCGACAGCGGGAAGTCGAAGCGGTTGTCCGGCGCCGACATCGAATCGCGACAGAGGAACTTCAGGCCCGGCGTCCCGACGGGAATGCAGAACGACAGCGCGTAGTCCTCGGAGCCCGGCGGCAGCGGCGCGCCAGGATAGACCGCGATCTCGTCAGTGAAGGGCGCCAGCGTCGCCAGCACCCTCGCGCCGCGCACGACGATGCCGTGCTCGGTGTCGCCGACCTTGCGCAGCGCGTGGGCGTTGCCGGCCGACGGCGCATCGCCCGTCGCCTTGTCGACCGTGGGCTGGACGATCGTATGCGTCAGCGCCACGTCGCCGCGCCGCAGGAATTTCTGATAGGCGACCAGCCGATCGACGCCCGCCTCGTTGCCGTGCGCACCCCACTCATCGGGCCGACCGGCAAAGCCCGCATAGGTCACGTTCATGTAGTCGGGCGTGCGGCCCATCAGGCCGACCGAATATTCCGCCACCTGCCGCAGCGCCGCGTGCCGTCGAGTCAGGTCCTCGCGCGAGTGCGGGATCAGGTGGCTGACCGGGATCGGCTCGCCGGTCTCCGGATCGGGCGCGAGGCAGGTCGCGGCCTCTGCGTGATGGAGATCGTAGACCTCGGCCAGCGCATGGGCCGCGCCGCGGAGCTTTGGATGATCGACGACGTCGGCGATCTTCTCGCCGTCGACCCAGACATCGCGTCGGCCTCGAAGGCCCTTCAGGAACTGTTCACCCGTCCGTGCCGGCATCGCATCCCTCCGCCCCGGACGAGGACTGTCACCCCACCGGCATCGTCTCGGCAAGGGGCGGCAGCTTCACGACCTTGGCGTACCAGGCGTCGAGCTTCGGGTGACCCGGACGCCACGGCTCGTTGGCGTAGCGGAAATCAAGGTATCCCAGCGCGCAGCCGATCGCGATCTCGCCGATCGTGGTCAGGTCTCCGAGCGAATCGGCGTCCTTCTCAAGCGCGTCGAGCGCGCGGGCAACCTTGCCCTGCTGCAGCGCGATGTATCCCTGACGGCCTTCGTCCTGGGGCAGCGCGATCTCGCGGCGGCGCGGCTGGGTGGCGTCGAGGATGCCGTCGCCCAGCGCTTCCTGCGTCAGCGCCTTCCAGCGCGCCGGACCGACCGGCGGGAACAGCTTGGGCGCGGAGCCGAGGCTGTCGAGATACTCGCAGATCACCGGGCTGTCGTAGATCGACATGCCATCGTCGGTGATCAGCGTCGGCACCTTCGACAGCGGGTTGACCGGCAGCAGCGCCGGATCGGTCGTGCCGATCTTCCAGCGCTCGATCTTGTCGTTGAGCCCGCGCGCGATGGCGCAAGCCATCACTTTGCGGACATACGGGCTTGCAGCGGAATAGGCGATCTTCATGGCGGTCCCCCTTGAGATTCGTCGGATCGGCGCGCACGTTATCCCGCCTTCCGGGAGCAATGCCATGAATTTCCAGACCGAGAAACTCGGCCCCCACATGGCCGCGGCGGTGAGCGGCATCGACCTCAACACGCCCGCCGACGAAGCGACACAGGCCACGCTGACGAGCGTGTTGCACGACAATCTCGTGATCTGCATCCGGGGACAGACACTGGCGCCGCCGGCGTTCCTCGCGGCGATGTCCAGGTTCGGCACGCCGATGCTGCGCAAGCAGCTTGCCCGCACGGCGGAATGCGCCGAGGTGAACATCATCTCCAGCGAGGATCGCGACGTGCTGGGCGACGGCAAGAAGATCGTGAACGGCGCCAACTGGCACACCGACGACAGCTTCATGCGGGCGCCCTGCTCGCTCACCATGCTCTACGGCGTGGAAGTCCCGTCGCGCGGCGGCGACACGCAGTTCACCAACATGTACGACGCCTATGCGGACCTGCCAGCAGCCACGAAGGCCCGCATCGATCCGCTGAAGGTGATCCACAAGTACCATTCGAGCCGCAAGCTCAGCCGGATCTCGACCCGGCCGGCCGACGAGATGGCTGCGATGCCCGAGGCGACGCATCCGCTGGTGCGCACCCATCCTGAGACCGGCCGCAAGTCGCTCTATCTCAATCCCAACCGGATGGAGCAGATCGTGGGCCTCGGCCGCGCCGAGAGCGATGCGCTGCTCGACGAGCTGATCGCCCATGCCACACAGCCGAAATACGAGTACCGCCATGCCTGGCGGCAGGGCGACATCGTGATCTGGGACAATCGCTGCACGATGCACAAGGCCAACGCCGACTACCCCGAGGGCGAACGGCGGCTGATGCACCGGGTGATCGTGGCGGGTACGGAGCCGTTCTGATGTCGTCCTGAGCGCAGCGAAGGACCCAGCGGAACGACCAACGGACTCCCCGGCTGGCGCGAGATCCTTCGCTTCGCTCAGGATGACAGAGGCGGCAGAGACTTCTCAGACTTCCAGCAGCACGCAGTGCTCCGGTGAGAAGGACAGTGTGACGTCCGCCCCTTCCGGCAGCAGGTTGGTCGGCGGGCGGCGTACGATCATGGCCCCCACCCCACTGTCGACGACGTACTGCACGAAATCGCCATGGAACAGCCGCTGGCGGACCTTGCCCGGCACGTGGTTCTCGCCTGCCTGCGGCTCCAGGCCGATATAGGCAGTGCGGACGGCGACCTCGGTCTCCTTGCCGTGCGGCGTGTGCGGCGCCATGACCTTGAGCGATGTGCCGCCTTCGGTGACGAAAGTGCCGTCGCCCGCGGGCCTGCCCTTGATCAGGTTGGCCGAGCCCACGAAGTCCGCCACGAAGCGGCTGCGCGGCCTGTTGTAGATCTCCTCCGGCGTGCCGATCTGCTCGATCACGCCCACGTTCATCACGATCACGCGGTCGGAGATGGCGAGCGCCTCCTCCTGGTCGTGGGTGACGTAGACCGAGGTGATGCCCAGCCGCCGCTGCAGCTCGCGCAGTTCCACCCGCATCTCGGCCCGCAGCTTGGCGTCTAGGTTGGAGAGCGGCTCGTCGAACAGCACGACGGTGGGCGAGAAGGCGATGGCGCGGGCCAGCGCGACGCGCTGCTGCTGGCCGCCCGAGAGTTTCGAGGCGCCGCGCTCGGCGAGATGGCGCATCTGCACGAGGTCGAGCGCGCGCTCGACGTTGGCCTTGATGTCGTCCTGGCTCTGCTTCCGCACCCGCAGGCCGTAGGCGACGTTGTCGAATACGCTCATGTGCGGCCAGATGGCGTAGGACTGGAAGACCATCGACACGCCGCGCTGCTCGGTCTGGACGTTCGTGCGCCCCGCCGCGTCATACATCGTGCGGCCGTCGACGCGGATGCTGCCGCCCGACGGCTGTTCGAGACCGGCGATGGCGCGCAGAGTCGTCGTCTTGCCGCACCCCGAAGGTCCGAGCAGGGTCAGGTGCTCGCCGCGGCCCACGCTGAAGCTGACGCCATTCACCGCCACCTGGTCGCCGTACCGCACGACCAGATCCTTCACCTCGATACGCGTCTCGTTCACTGCAACTCCTTGGTCATGCCGCGGGCCACGCGGAACAGGATGACCAGCGCCAGCACCACAGTGAAGGTCTGGATCAACGCCATCGCCGCCGTGAGCTCCGTGCCGCTGGTGGCGAAGGCACTGACGATGGACGGCGCGATCACCTTGGCGTTGGGGCCCATCAGGAACGCCGAGGCGCCAAGTTCGCGCACACAGGCCATGAAGATCAGCAGCCACGCCGCCAGGATGCCGGGCTTGAGCAGCGGCAGCGTCACGGTGCGCATCTGATAGGCCCAGGAGGCGCCGCAGACCCGCGCGCACTCCTCCAGGCTCTTGTCGATCTGAAGCACCACGCCGGCCAGCGTGCGCACCCCGAGCGGCAGCATGACCGTGAAATAGGCCAGCGCCAGCAGCCACAGGGTGCCGTAGATGCCGATCGGGATGTTGAGCCAGGCCCACAGCAGCGCCAGGCCGAAGACCAGGCGTGGCACGGCCTGGGGGAACATCACGAGATACTCGATCGCGCCGCGGCCCCGCAGTTGCGAGCGGTAGATGATCCAGACCAGCAGCGACATGATCACCACGCCTACGGTGGCGACGCCCAGCCCCAGCATGATGCTGTTGAACAGCGCCGTGCGCACGGGGCCGAGCGACAGCGCCGTCTCATAGTTGGCGAGGGTCCATTGCGCCTGGCTCAGGATCACGGTGGCGAAGCGCTGCAGCGAGGTCATCAGGAGCGCCGCGATCGGGAAGACGACGGCCAGCGCCACGTAGAGCGCGCAGACGCTGAACAGCACCCAGGCGAGCCGTCCCATGTCCATCGGTCGCGGCCGGAACGCCTTGCCGCTGATGGTGGTGAAGGTGCCGCGGCGGATCATGCGCCGATAGAAGGCCAGCATGAAGAACATCACGACGAACAGCGACAGGCCCATCGCCGAGGCGCGGCCGTAATCCGGCGGATAGGAGAGCGTCGAATCCCAGATGGCGGTGGTGATGACGTAGATGCGGCCGGGAATCCCCAGCACCAGGGCGGCGGCGAACGAGCCCAGCATCTCGGCGAAGACGAACAGCATGGCGCCCAGCACGCCCGGCATGACCAGCGGCAGCGTCACGGTGAGCATGGTGCGGAGCTTGGACGCGCCCATGACGCGCGCCGATTCCTCGAGCGCCGGATCCATCGACTTCATCGAGGCCGAAATCATGACGAAGGCTACCGTGCCCTCGAACAGCGCCATCACCCAGGCGATGCCGAAATGGGTGTAGATGTCGGCGATGTCGCCGGTGCCGCCGACCGCCTTCCACATCTGGTTGAGGAAGCCGCTCTTGGGTCCGGCGATCACTGCCCAGGCGAGCGCTCCCACCAGCGGCGTCATGTAGTAGGGCAGTTCCATCAGCCGCTCGAGCTTCTCCCGCCCCGGCACGTTGGTGCGGGTCAGTATCCACGCCAGGACGAAGCCGATCAGGATGGCCATCACGGTCGCCATGACCGCGATGACCAGCGTGTTCCACACGGTCTTGAGGTCCTCCTCGAAGATCGCGACGTAGTTGGCGAGGCCGAACTCGACCGGCGGAAACGCCATCGGGTCGCCGACGTTCAACGATTCCTCGACCAGGAAGACCATCGGCAGCAGGACCAGGAAGCCCACGATCCCAAGGACCGCGAGCGTCGTCAGGGCCTGCCCGTTGATGCGTGGACGCAGAACGCCCGCCACGCCAAAAGCCCTGGGGCCGCCGGCCAAGGCCTAGCGTCCGGTGCCGACGATGCGGTTCCACTCCTTGGCGAAGGCCGGGCGATCCTTCTCGAAGGCATTCCAGTCGGCCGGCGACAGCAGCTTCATCTTGCTCAGGGGCACCGTGTCGGCGCCGCCGGGCGGCGGCACGTCCGGACGCGGCGAGTGGAGCAGCAGGGCGTCGGCCAGCGCCTTCTGCCCGACCGGCGAGAGGAACCAGTCCATGAACAGCTCGGCGGCATTGGGATGCGGCGCCTGGTCGACGATGCCATAGGTCTCCGGCACGGCGGGCACGCCGGTATCGGGGAAGACGAAGGCGAGCGGCGCGCCCTTGGCCTTGAACTCGATGTAGCCCGAATACTGCGCGCCCATGATGATCTTGTCCTGGCCGTCGACCAGCCGGCCGTACTGCTGGACATAGGAATCGAAGGCGCGCGGCTTCTGCTCGCCGAACTTCTTGAAGTACTCCATGCCGAGGATCGGCATCAGCATGTACCAGACGCCGTGCTGGAGGCCCGAGTTGGAGACCTTCACGTTGATCGCGTCCTTCCACTTCGGGTCGAGCAGGTCTTCCCACTTCTTGGGCGCGTCGGCCGCCGGGACATTGTTCGGGTTGTAGGCAATGCCGGCCATGATGACCGAACCCCAGGTCCAGAAGCCTTCCGGCTGGCTCTTGGCCTCCTTGGGGAAGAACTGCATCTCGGGCGAAACGTACTGGCGGAAGCCACCCTTGCGCTGGAAGTCCAGGATCATGCCCATGTCGGAGATCTGGATGACGTCGACAAGGAACGACTTGGCCTGCCGCTCGGAGAGTACCTTGGCGTAGAGCGCGCCGGCCTGCAGGCGCACGTAGCTGGTCTTGATCTCGGGGAACAGCTTGTTGAAGGCGGCCAGCAGCTTGACCTGGCCCTGCTCGGGATCGGTCGAGTAGAGCGTGAAGGCGCCCTCGGCCTTGGCCTTGTCGATGTTGGCGCAGGTCTTGAAGCCCTCCATCTGCTTGGGATTGTCGCAGACCTTTCCCTGGGCATGGACGGGAGAGGCAACGACCCAGGCCATAGCGCACAGGGCCGCGGACGCGGCAGCAATCAGCTTCATTGTTTCCCCCTAGATATTCTTGTTAGGAGCGAGCGTAACGACCGCTGCCCGGAGGTTCAATCGCTGTTAGTCGTCGCTCTGGTAAGCTGACTGCACCGTCACGTATCCCGCCGCGATGTCGGCTGCGACCGCCCCCGCGGAACGCAGCTTCGGATCGCCGTGACCGCCACCACCCGGCGTGCCGAGGGAAACGGTGTCGCCCTTGTTCAGCACATACTGCTTCTTGGGATCGGTCTTCTCGCCGTTGATGCGCAACTCTCCCGGCGCGCCGTCCTTGCCGCCCTCGATACCGAACGCGGCAAAGATCGTGCGCTCGGCGAGGAACGACACCGCGATCGGCGTTTCGCTGCGACTCTCGATCAGGATCTCCTGCCCCAGCCCGCCGCGATGACGACCGGCGCCGCCGGAATCGGGACGCAGCTTCTTGTGATGGAAGCGCAGCGGCGCGATGTGCTCGCTGATCTCGATCGAGGTCGAGCTGACGTTGGACGGCCACGACAGACAGGTGACGCCGTCGCGCTGCGTGTTGCCGCCCATACCGCCATTGTAGAAGAACATGTTGGCGTAGGGCTTGCCCCCTTCCCGCACGCCCGACTGGTTCATGCCCCACATCGGCGAGCCGCAGGCCGCCATCACGCGCTCCGGCACGATCTGGCCCAGGCAGCCGAACACCAGCATCGGAATGTAATGGCCGATCAGCATGCGCGAGCCGCCCGGCGCGGGGAACTGCGGATTGACGATGCAGCCCGGCGGCGCGGTGAGCGTGATCGGCCGCCACGCGCCTTCGTTGTTGGGCAGGTTGGAGTTGGTGCAGACCTTCACCCCATACATGCACATCGCGTTGGTGTAGCACATGGCGCAGTTGATCGCCCGGTCGACCTGGGCGTCGGTGCCGGCGAAGTCGATCAGGATCTCGTCGCCCTTGATGGTGAGCGCCATTCTAATCGTGATCGGCTTGTCCATGATGCCGTCGGTCTTGAGCTCGCTATGATACGTCCCGTCCGGCAGTTCGAGGATGGCCGCCCGCATGGCGGCCTCACAGCGGCCCTGGATCTCGCGCGCGAGGTCGGTGAGATCGGGCAGCCCGTAATTCTCCATGAGGACCAGCAGCCGGTCCTCCATGAGATCGAGCGCTACGATCTGGGCGTAGAGATCACCCATCGTCTGGTCGGGCGTGCGCACGTTCTTGCGGATCAGTGCGACCAGCGTCTCGTCGGTCTCCCCCGCCGCCATCATCTTCATCGGCGGGATCTGCAGCCCCTCCTCGAAGACCTCGCGCGGCTCGGGGCTCCTGATCTTGCCGCCGATGTCGGGCACATGCGCCGTCGTGGCGCTGAAGGCGATCAGCCGGCCGTTGCGGAAGATCGGCTTGGCCAGCGTCACGTCGGGCAGATGGCCGGTGCCAAGCCAGATGTCGTTGGTGATCAGCACGTCGCCGGGCGAAAGCTGGTCTTCGGGGAAGTGCCGCAGGAAGTGCTTCACCGTCTCGGGCAGGGTGCCGATGAAACTCGGGATGCTCTCGCTCGCCTGGACCAGCGACTGGCCCGTGGCATCGGTCACGACGCAGGAGAAGTCGTAGCTCTCACGCACCAGTGTCGAGAAAGACGTGCGAACCATCGCTGCGGCGGCCTCGTCGACCAGCGAGATCAGCCGCCGCCACAGCAGCTCGAGTTCTATGGCATCGAAGGTGCGTGACATCAGTTTGCCTCCGCCAGGATGGAGCCGTCAGGCAGCAGTCGCGCCGTCGAGTTGGGCCCGACGATGAAGGTGCTTTCGTTCTCCTCGAACACGGCGGGCCCCTCGATGCTGACGCCGGGTTCGAGCGCGTAGCGGTCCCACACACGGGTCGACAGCGTTCTGCCTTCGTCGGGAAATAACACTGGTCGCGTGCCCTTGAGCGCGTTGTCCGACGCATGGCGCGGCAGCTCGAGTTTGCCGCCGGTGCCCGGCATCGGCGCGCTGACCGAGAGGCGCAGCGCCACGAGCTGGATGGCGGCGCCCGGCGGGACGCGCGCAAACAGCGCCTTGTACGCGGCCTCGAAGGCCACCTTCACGGCGCCTTCCGTCAGCTCATGCGGCAGCACGACGGTGATCTCGCTGCCCTGACCGATGTAACGCATGTCGGCCAAGTAGCGGACGGTGCGTCCGTCGACGTCGGCACCGGTGAGGCGCAACACGTCGAGCGAGTCCTTTTCGAGATTGGCGAAGATGCGGCCTGCCGCGGCAAGGTCGGCTCCGGCCAGCGCCGTGGTGAAGCTTGCCACGCGATCGACACGGGCCGGCGCCATCAGCATGCCGATCGTGCTCCCCGCGCCCGCGCCCGGTGGACAGACGACGCGGCTGACGCCGAGCTTGCGCGCGACGTGCCAGGCATGGACGGGCCCCGCCCCGCCGGTCGCCAGCAGCGCATATTCCGACGGCACGCGCCCCCGCTCGGCGATGGCTACGCGCGCGGCCCCCGCCATGTTCTCGTTCACCACGTCATGTACGCCGAAGGCCGCCCGGCCGGGCTCGACGCCCAGCGCACCCGCCAGCTTGCCGAACGCGGCGTTCGTCGCCACGGCGTCGATCTTCATCGCGCCACCCAGGAAGAAGTCGGCGTTGAGATAGCCCAGGGTCAGGTCGGCGTCGGTCACCGTGGCCTCGGTGCCGCCGCGGCCGTAGCAGGCGGGTCCGGGCTGCGCGCCGCTGCTCTCCGGGCCGACATTCAGCGTGCCGAGGTCGCTTCGATGAGCGATCGAGCCGCCGCCAGCGCCGATCTCGATCAGTTCGACGGTAGCGATCTGGATCGGCAGGCCGGAGCCGCGCAGGAAACGCTTCTCGCGCGCCGCCTCGAAGCCCCACGCCACCAGCGGCTCGCCATCGTCGACCAGCGCCAGCTTCGCGGTCGTCCCGCCCATGTCGAAGGCGAGCACGCGCTCCAGCCCGGCATTGCGGCCGAACCAGGCGCCGGCCAGCGCGCCCGCCGCCGGCCCGCTTTCGAGCAATTGCACCGGCGCGCGCTTGGCCTCACTCACATGGGTGAGACCGCCGTTGGAGAGCATCAGGAACAGCCCACCCGGGATGCCCTCGGCCCGCAGCGCCTGTTCCAGCCGTTCGAGATAGATTTCCGCCAGCGGCCGCACATAGGCGTTGGCCACCGTCGTGCTGGCACGCGGGTACTCGCGGATCTCCGGCGCAATGTCGGACGACAGCGAGATCGACAGGTTCTGGAAGCGCTCCGCGACGGCCGCACCGATCGCACGCTCGTGTGCGGCGTTGGCATAGGAATGCAGGAAGCAGATGGCGAGGCTCTCGACACCCTGCTCCACGAGATCGGCCACTTCGCCCAGCGCCGCATCCACATCCAGCGCGATTTCGACCGTTCCGTCCGGTGCCAGCCGTTCCTTCGCCTCCCGGCGCCACGGCCGCGGCACCAGCGGCTTCGGCATCTCGATGAACAGATCGTAGAGCTCGTACTTGCGCTCGCGAGCGATCTCCAGCACGTCGCCGAAGCCTGCGGTGGTGAGCAGGCCGGTCTTCGCGCCCTTTCGTTCGATCAGCGCATTGGTGAATAGCGTCGTGGCATGCACGACGCGCCCAATGTCCTGCGGCTTCGCGCCCGCCTTCTCCAGCACCCGCCGCGTGCCCTCCAGCGCCCCGCGGGCCGGATCGTCCGGCGTCGTGCTTTCCTTCCAGATGACGGCCCGCCCGGTGCGCGGATCGTGGATGACGAGGTCGGTGAAGGTTCCCCCGATGTCGATGCCGAGGGAAAGCGGCGCACTCATTACACGTCCTTTGCTATTCGGCCTTCACATTGCCCTGCCTGGCGACCTTCGCCCAGCGCTCGCGGTCCTTGACGATGTAGGCGGCGAAAGCATCGGGGCCCTGCCCGATCGGCTCAAGGCCTTGCTTGGCCAGCGTTTCAGCATTCCTCGGATCAGCCATCGCATCGAGAAACAGCTTGGCGAGCGCGCCCTTGATGTCGGCGGGCAAACCGGCCGGGCCCATGAGACCGAACCAGTTGTTGATGTCGAGCGCCGGGATGTCTTTGGTGAGCAGCGGCAGTTCCGGTGCAAGCGGCGTCGGCTTCGCCGAGGCGAGCGCCAGCACGCGGACCTTCCCGCCACGGGCCTGGCCGATCAGTTCCGAGACGTTGCCGAAGAACATGTCGACATTGCCCGCCGCCACATCGGCGATCGCCGGTGCGCCGCCGCGATAGGGAACGTGGATCAGCTTCAGCCCACCCGCTTCGGCCGCCAGGAACTCCGCGCCGAGCTGGTTGGTCGAGCCAAGACCGGTCGAAGCGTAGCTCACCTTGCCCGGATTGGCCTTCGCATAGGCGACGAATTCAGGAATGGTCTTGAACGGCGCGTCCATCCGCACAATCAGCGCCATCGGCACGCCGACCAGATTGCAGATCGGCGTCAGTTCCTTGTCGAGGTCGAGCGGGATCTGCGAGCCCGGCACCACCGGGCCGACCGCGAGCTGGCCCATGATGCCGATGCCCACCGTGTAGCCGTCGGCCGGCGCCTGGGCGACCGCCTTCAGCGCGATGAAGCCGCCGGCGCCGGTCTTGTTTTCGACGACAACGGTGTAGCTATGCTGGCGCTGGATCGTTTCCGCAGCGATCCGGGCGGCCATGTCCGCCGTTCCGCCCGGCGCATATCCCACGAGGATCTTGATCGGTTGCTTCGGCACCCATTGCTGGGCACGCGCCGACGCAGCGGCAAGAACGAGCGGAGCAGCAAACAGGCTTCGACGCAGCATGACGACCCCCAATCCCAAACCCGGTGCCGAGCGTCAGGCAAGGGCCGTGCCGGGTCAAGGCATCGCGCTTGAGATGAAACGGTCTTCGGGTAGTCTCCGCCCGCATGCCTCTCACCCAACCCGCCGCCGACGTCTGGACCATGGTCGCCGACATCGCCGAGCAGATGCCCAATGCGCCGGCCCTCATTCATGGCGACCGGACGATCTCCTTCCTCGAACTCACCGAAAGCGCGCGCCGGGCGGCGCAGGGGCTTGCCGACCTCGGCATCGGCCCGGGCGATCGCGTGGCCCTGTGGCTGCCCAACGTGCCGGCCTATCCGATCCTCTATCTCGCCTGCGTGCGACTGGGTGCCATCGCCGTGGCGGTGAACACCCGCTACCGCGCGGTCGAGGTCGCCGACATCGTGGGCCGCTCCGGCGCCAAGGTGCTGGCCTGCGCCCCCGGCTTCCGCCGAATCGATTTCCTGTCGATCCTTGCCGGCATCGAGCCGGATGCGCTCGACAGGCTCGCGGCCATCGTCACTGTCGGCGACGAGCCTGCTTTGGTGCCGCCCGCCATCGAACGGCTGCGGCGCGTACCCTTCGAACGCCTGCTGTCCCGTCCGCGTCTCGGTTTGAACAACGCCAGGGCCAGTGCCCCCTGCAACATCTTCACGACCTCGGGCACGACCAGTGCGCCCAAGTTCGTCCTGCATCGCCAGGGGGCGATCGCCGGCCACGCGCAGCAGGTGGCTCGCGCCTTCGGCCTCACCGCGCCCGAAACGCTGTCGCTCTCGATCCTGCCCTTGTGCGGCGTCTATGGCTTCGACCAGACGATGGCGACGCTGGCCGCCGGCAAGCCCTGCGTGCTGGTCGAATCCTACGAGATCGACGAGATCGCGCGGCTGATCGCCCATCACCGCCCGACCACCCTGTTCGGCAGCGACGACATGTACGCCCGTCTGCTCGACGCGGTGCCCGGCGACCATCCTTTCCCGTCGGTGAAGTGGGCGGGCTATGCCGCGTTCAATGCGTCGCTCGACGACATCGCGGAGACGGCCGAGAAACGCGCCCTGCGTCTGTGCGGTCTCTATGGGATGAGCGAGGTCCAGGCCCTCTACTCCCTGCAGCCGATCGACTCCGAAGTCGCGCTTCGCAAGAAGGGCGGCGGCGTGCCGACCTCGCCGCTCGGTCATGTCCGCGTGCGCGATCCGGAGACGGGCGAACTGCTGGGTATCGGCCAGCCGGGCATGCTCGAATGCGCCGGCCCTTCCCTGATGGTCGGCTATTTCGGAAACGACACGGCGACGGCCGAGACCGTGACCGCCGACGGTTACGTGCGAACCGGCGACCTCGCGGAACTCGACGGTCGGGGTGGCTTCACGTTCCTCAGCCGCATGGGCGACGTGCTGCGGCTGTCAGGCTTCCTGGTGAATCCGCTCGAGATCGAGACCCACCTGCAGAAGCTGCCGGGCATCGCGGGCTGTCAGGCCATCGCGGTGCCGCGCCCCGAGGGCGTCCGAGCGGTTGCGTTCGTGATGCTCAGCCCGGGTGCGACGCTCGACGAGGCCGCCGCCATCGCGCACTGCAGGCACGGCCTCGCCAATTACAAGGTGCCGATGCGCGTCTTCGCGGTCGATGACTTCCCGAAGACGCCCTCGCCCAACGGCTTCAAGATCCAGCGCGCCCGCCTGCGCGACATGGCGCTGGAACGGCTCTAGCGCCCCTTGAACTTCGCCGGCTTGCGCTTCTCGGTGAAGGCCCGCGCCGCTTCCTGGAAGTCCTCAGAGAGATAGAGCCGCTCGGGTGCGGTCTGGTGCATGATCTCGCGCGTCATGCGGTCCATGTACCAGCGCCGCGTCCGCACCGTGGAGCGTACGCTGAGCGGCGGGTTCTTCACGACGTCGCGCGCAAGCTCGCGCGCCATGTCGAGATACCTGCCCTTGGGCGCGACGCGATTGATCAGGTTCGCGGCAAGCGCCTCCTCGGCGGTGAAGTAGCGACCGGCAAAGGCAGCCTCCATCGCGAAGGCGCCGCCGCCCCGGAACTGCATGATGCCCCAGTAGCGGCCCGCGCCGAGACCGCGCGACGTCTCGGTGATCTGGAAGCGCGTGCCCTCCTCGGCGACGATCAGGTCGCACTCGAGCACGATGCCGACCGAGAGGCCGAGTACGTAGCCGTGCGGCGCGGCGATGACGGGCTTCCAGTTCACCGACCTTGTGAGCAGGTCGGCAGAGTGCGTCCCGCGCCCCTGCGGCCCGCCCAGCCGCAGAAACTCCTCGCGGCTGCGCAACTGACGCTGCTTCACGTCGGCACCGCTGGAAAAGGCGCGGCCGCGGCCCGTGATGATCGCGATCTGCGCCTCGTCCTCCATGTCGAACCGGTGCAGCGCGTCCGAGAGCGCGCCGACCAGTTCGTCGTTGAAGGCGTTCAGCTTGTCCGGGCGATTGAGCGTCAGGGTGACGATCTCGCCGTCCCGCTCGTAGTCGACGAGCGTACCTGTCTGGCTTTGGGTCATCGTTCCTCCTGACGGGAGCATTTGCCCCGGCGAGCGGAAATGCAATGCTTCCGCCTTCCAAGGGAGAGAAACGATGGCCAAGCGCAAGAGCGTCAACTACCCGGGCTACAGCCACCAGAACCCGATTCCCAATGCCAGCCGCATCGGCAACATCGTGATGTCGAGTATCATGAACGGCACCGAGCCCGGCACGCGCAACGTCCCGCCCGACCTCGGCGCGCAGGTCACCAACATCTTCCAGCACATCAAGCTGTGCGTCGAAGCCGCCGGCGGCACGCCCGACGACATCATCAAGATCAATTTCTGGATGAAGCAACCGTCGACCGGCCGCGCCGCGCTGAACGACGAATGGGTGAAGATGTTCCCCGACGAGGCCTCACGCCCGGCCCGTCACACGCTTCAGCTTTCGGGCGACAGCCCGCACCAGGTGACCTGCGACTTCACCGCCGTGATCGGTGGTTAACGGCCGGGAATCCTGAGGTCGCCGACCGCAGAGCCGACGAAGATCTGCGGCTGCGACGGC
The DNA here is from genome assembly GCF_019039055.1 of Reyranella humidisoli. Lineage (NCBI taxonomy): Bacteria > Pseudomonadati > Pseudomonadota > Alphaproteobacteria > Hyphomicrobiales > Reyranellaceae > Reyranella > Reyranella humidisoli. Next base: position 3,364,456 of record NZ_JAHOPB010000001.1, on the reverse strand, counting down.
GTGCGGACCCCCATGCTCTTCTCGAGGCTCTGAACGCAGGCCCGAGTGGACTGGGCAAGCTGGCTCCAGGTCGAGGCGCCATCGAACTGCTGCAGCAGGCACTGGTCATAGTAGGTAAACCGGTCGCCCGCCCCGCAGCCGAAGCTCACACGATCGGCCGCCGCCGCCGTCAGCACCACGCGGTTGGGCTGTCGCATGGCCGACGTCAGGAAGACGCCGCTATAGCAGGCCGAGACGATAACGACGGTCGGCAGGCCGCCACAGCCGGCATCCAGCGCACTGTCGAGGGTGCCGGGCCGGATGACGCCATTGGCCTGGCGCAACACGACGCCGGTTTCGTGGCCATGGCTGGTGATGAAGGCGAGGCAGGCACCCGCGCCGCCGGCGTTGCGCAGGGCGTTCGAGACGTTCGCCGCGCTGGCGACCTGGGCCGACGGATTGCGCCCGGGATCGGAGGTCAGGATACGAATGTCGCGCACGCCTCGTCCCGACAGCTTGTCGCGCAGGGCGTCGATGCCGTTGTCGAACGACGGGCTGTTGTTGTCGCCAGCGATCAGGACGGCGTGCCAGCGCGCCGCCGGGATGCCGCCGGGCGCCGCCGCGAGGGTCGTGGCGCGACCGGCCGGAGGGGCGCCATCGGTGCCCGGCATGCAGGCAACGATCGAGACCAACAAAGCGACCATGGTGCCGATGCGAACCAACATACCTTCGTGCTCCCGCCAGGAGGACCGTCAATCCTGCGGCTTGGCTCCGACGACCCGCAGCGCCATGTCGGCATAGAGCTTCGCCATCTGCTCCTCCGCAAGGTCGCCGCCCGGACCGTACCACATGGAGACATGGGTACACTGATCGAGCAGCGCCATCGCGATCGCCTTGAGATCGTGCTTTCCCTCGACCCGCGGTGGATCGAAAACATCGTTCTCCACGCCGTGCGCCAGGATGGTCACGACGATGTCGCGGATGGCGCGGCGGCTGCGGCGGATATCGGAGACGCGCGCCGTGTCGAGCCAGCCGATTTCCCGGTTGGCGACCAGCGCCTCGATGCGCAGCCGGCAATGCCGCATGACATAGACGCGGACGAAGGCCGCGAGTTGCGCACGCGCATCGGGGCCAGCCCCCGCCACGGCCTGCTGGCACAGCCGCTCCAGTTCGCTCTGGGTGGAGGCGATGATGTCGTGCAGCAGTTCGTCCTTGGACTTGAAGTGATTGTAGAGGGCGCCTTGCGTGAGCCCGCAGGCCTTCATGATGTCGCGCACCGTGACGACCGGATAACCACGCTCTGCGAACTGGGCGAAGGCCGCGGCGCGGATGGCCTCGACCGGCGGCCGCGCGTCGCGTTCCACGGCCTCCGGCGGCCCGTCGCCGGGGCTGACGGTCTTGCGCTTGCTCATCGCGATGCTCCGGCCATGTTGGCGACGATCGACCAGGCGAGATCGGCCGCCGGCTTCACCAGTTTGCCGGACTCCGCGGCCCGCACGTTCGACGCGGTGCCGTCGAGCGACCGCGCATAGACACCCTGGCGGATGCACGACACGCGGAACAGATTATAGGCCATGTAGAATTCCCATAGGGCGGGCTCGGGAGCAGCGCGGCCGGCGAGCGTGCTGTAGTATCCCACCATCTCCGCCTCGGTCGGCAGACCGAGCTCATCGAGATCGTGCCCCAGCAGGCCGTTCCAGTCCTTGGGCGTACGCCAGAGCATGCAGAGGTAGGCGAGTTCGGCCAGCGGGTCGCCGAGGGTCGAAATCTCCCAGTCGATGATGCCCAGCACCCGCGGCTCGCTCGGGTGGAAGATCATGTTGTCGAGGCGGAAGTCGCCGTGCACCAGGACGGTCTCGTCGTTCGCCGGCAGGTTCGCCGGCAACCATTCGAACAGTCGGTCCATCGACTCGATCTTCTCGGTCTCGGACGCCTTGTACTGTTTTCCCCAGCGCGAGATCTGGCGGGCGACGTAACTGCCGGGACGGCCGAAATCGGCCAGGCCGAGCGCGGCGTAGTCGACGAGATGAAGCCGGGCGAGCGACTCGAACTTGGCGCGATAGATGGCGAGGCGCCCCTCCCTGGGTACGTCCGGCAGGGTCGGGTCCCACAGCACGCGGCCGTCGCAGTATTCCATTATATAGAAAGGCGTGCCCACGACGCTCACATCCTCGCTCAAAGCATAGGCGCGGGGCGTGGGTACGTCGGTGCGATTGAGGGCCGCGATCACGCGGAACTCGCGATCGACCGCATGGGCTGAGGGCAGCAGTTTGCCCGGCGGCTTGCGGCGCAGCACGTAGCGGCGCCCCGCACCGTCGGTCAGCCGATAGGTCGGATTGGATTGCCCGCCCCGGAACTGCTCGACCGTCAGCGGCGGAGTGAACCCCTCGACGTTGGCGGCCATGAACCGGGCGAGCGCCTGCTCGTCGAACCGATGCTTTTCCTGCACCGCCATCGTGCCGATGAAGTCTTCTCCGCGCCGTGCCACCCGAGAAACCTCCTGAACGAGCGTTTACATTGGCCGGGAGTTTGCTCGTACGATGGGGCACACGCAACATCGACCAAGGGGGGAATACGGCTCTGTGGAAACGCTGCTCTCGACCTACCCTCCGGGTGCCTGGGCGGCATTGCTGGCGACCGGCGTCCTGATCGGACTGCTCGCCGGCTTGTTGGGGGTTGGCGGCGGCATCGTCGCCGTGCCGGTCCTCCTGGAGATCTTCGAGTTCATCGGGATCGGCGAGCCGCTGGGCGTGCCTCTGGCCGTCGGCACCGCTCAGGCAAGCATCCTGATCGCTTCGGTCACCGCCGCCGGAGCTCACTGGCGAGCCGGCACGATCGACTCCGGTCTCGTTCAATCCTGGCTGCCGGCGCTGATGGCAGGCGCCGTAATCGGCCTGACACTTGGCCCCCTGGCGCCGACATGGGTCCTGACCACCCTCTTTGCCGTCGTTGCAGCCGGTCTTGCCCTCAAGATGATGGCGGGAGATCGCCTCATTATTGGGCAGAGTCAGCCGGAGCGGCCGTTTTCCTACATCGCCCCGGCCATCGTGGGCGGCCTGGCGGCGGCCGTCGGTGTGGGCGGTGGTACCTTGAGCACGCCCACCCTGACGCTGTTCTCATTTTCCATCAAACGGGCGATCGGCGCGGGTGCGCTTTTCAACCTGGTCATCGCAATTCCGGCGACTGTCGTGTTCCTGCTGATGGACCGGAATACGCCCGGCCGTCCGTTCGATGCGCTGGGCGATGTCGCCTTGTTTTGCGTTGCGACGCTGTCGCTGCCCGCGCTCTTTGTCGCGCCAATGGCGGCCCGATGGTCGGCAAGAGCGCCCGTCGCTTTGCTTCGGCGCTTGTTTGCCTTTTGCCTCGCCGTAATCGCAGTCCGTCTGCTTCTGAGATGATGCAGTTATCACTTGTAATGCACTTGGCACTTGGGCAAAGCGGCCGAATTGTGTTTAGCTGTTGGCGGTCCGGGGGTTCGGACCCAATAGCAAACTGAAGACGACGCGTTTCTGGGGAGGCATCGTTGAATCGATTCCTAAGCAAGGACTTCTTGTCCGGGCTGATGTTCATCGGCTTTGGACTGATTGCCCTTTATGTCGGGCAGAAACTGGCACTGGGTACACCGGTTCGCATGGGACCGGGCTACGTGCCGCGCATGCTTTCTCTCATACTGATCGGGCTGGGAGCTCTGGTGTGCATCATCGCTGTCGTGAGTGGCAGCGATCCGGTCGAAGCGCCGAAATGGAAGCCGATCACGCTGGTGACGCTGGGCATCGTCTGCTTCGCGCTCCTCTTCGAGCGGGCGGGCCTGATCCCTGCCCTGATCGTGCTGGTAACGATTGCGTCTCTGGCCGGCGAGGAGTTCAAGATCACGGAAGTGATAGGCCTCATCGTGGCGCTCGCCGTCCTCTGCACGCTCGTGTTCAAGGTCGGGCTGGGCATGAATATCTACATCGTGCGCGGAGTGTGGTGAGATGGAGCTTCTCGACAACCTATCGCTAGGCTTCAGTGTCGCCTTCACGTTCCAGAACCTGACCTACGCCCTGCTGGGCTGTGTGCTCGGCACGTTGATCGGCGTTCTTCCGGGCATCGGGCCGGTGGCGACAATCGCCATGCTGCTGCCCATCACCTTCCACCTGCCGCCGACTGCCTCGCTCATCATGCTGGCCGGCATCTACTACGGCGCAGCTTACGGCGGTTCGACGACGTCGATCCTGGTCAACCTGCCAGGTGAGTCCTCTTCCGTCGTGACCTGTCTCGACGGCTACCAGATGGCCCGCAATGGCCGCGCCGGAGCCGCGCTCTCGATCTCGGCGGTCGGCTCGTTCTTCGCGGGTACCGTCGGCACGATCATCATCGTGATGTTCGCCGAGCCGCTGACGCGCATGGCGCAGAAGTTCGGCCCGGCCGACTACTGCTCGCTGATGGCCCTCGGCCTCGTCGCCGCGGTCATCCTGGCCAGCGGTTCGGTCACCAAGGCGATCGCGATGGTGTTCCTCGGCCTGCTGTTCGGCCTGGTCGGCACCGACGTGAACACCGGCGCCCAGCGCTTCACCTTCGATATCCCGGAGCTGAGCGACGGCATCGACTTCGCGCCGATCGCCATGGGCCTGTTCGGCATCGCCGAGATCGTGGTCAATCTTGAGAGACACCTGACCCGAAGCGGGGGAACCATCAAAGTCACCTCGCTCTGGCCCACCGCGGACGAAGTACGGCGGGCGATTCCCGCCGCGCTGCGCGGCACGTTCCTCGGTGCAGCCCTCGGCGTGCTTCCGGGCGGTGGCCCGACACTGGGCGCCTTCTCGGCCTATACGCTCGAGAAGAAGATCTCGAGGAATCCGGGCCAGTTCGGCAAGGGCGCGGTCGAGGGCGTCGCGGCGCCCGAGGCGGCCAACAACGCCGCCGCCCAGACCTCGTTCATCCCGATGCTCACGCTCGGCATCCCGTCCAACGCCGTCATGGCGCTGATGGTCGGTGCCATGATCATCCAGGGCATCCAGCCGGGTCCCGAGGTCATGACCAAGAAGCCCGACCTGTTCTGGGGCATGATCGCCTCGATGTGGATCGGCAACGCCATGCTGGTGATCATCAACCTGCCGATGATCGGCATCTGGGTGAAACTGCTGACGGTGCCTTACCGCTTCCTGGCACCGGCCATCCTGCTCTTCTGCTGCATCGGTGCGTACAGTCTGCAAAACAGTACGTTCCATGTCATGCAGGTCGCCGTCTTCGGCGTTCTGGGCTACATCTTCGTCCGCCTGGGCTGCGAAGGTGCTCCGTTCCTGCTTGGCCTCGTTCTGGGTCCGCAGATGGAGGAATACTTCCGGCGTGCCATGCTGCTCTCGCGTGGCAACGCCATGGTCTTCCTGGAGCGCCCGATCAGCCTCGGTCTGCTCATCACGACGGCGCTGCTGCTGCTCCTGATGGCCATACCGAGCTTCAAGAAGGCGAGAAAAGAAGCATTCGTCGAAGAGGAGGGCTGATGCCCTCCTCCTGACACCAGGAGGAAAAGATGTCGGACCTGCCCAAGCGCGTGACGATCAACGAGGAGGGTCCTCGCGAGGGCTTCCAGTCCGAGAAGAAGATGATCCCGGTGGCCGACAAGGTCCGCCTCATCGAGGCGCTTGCGGACACCGGGCTGAAGCACATCGCCTGCGTCTCCTACGTCAATCCGAAGCGCGTGCCGACGATGGCCGATGCCGAGGAAGTCGCGGCCAGGATCGATCTCAAGCCCGGCGTGCAGTACAGCGCGCTGTGGCTGAACCAGCAGGGCCTCGAGCGCGCGCTTCGGGGCCCTCTGCATGTCGATGGCGGCGTGCGCGTCACCGCCTCCGACACATTCTCCCGCAAGAACATCGGCAAGTCGGTCCCGGACGCCATGGTCGAGCAGCGCATGTCGCTCAAGACCTTCAAGGATCGCGGCATGCCGGTCGAATGGGGCACCATCCTCGGCGCATTCGGCTGCAACTACGAAGGCGAACTCTCGACCGACCTCATCCTGCAGCGCGTCCAGCTGGCGCTCGACGAGGCCGAGCTGGCGGGCTTCAAGCTGAAGGGCATCAAGCTCACCGACGCGATGGGCTGGGCGACCCCGGCCTCCGTCGAACGGCTGGTCGGCGCGGTGCGCTCGAAGTGGCCCGATCTCGAGATCTCGCTCCACCTCCATGACACGCGCGGCACTGGCGCGGCGGCGGCCTATGCCGGGCTGCGCATGGGCGTCACGAAATTCGATGCGTCGGTCGCCGGGCTCGGCGGCTGTCCCTTCGCCGCGACCGACGGCGCGGCCGGCAACATCTGCACCGAGGACTTCGCCTTCATGTGCGAGGAGATGGGTGTCGAGACCGGCCTCGACATCGAGCGCCTGATCGACGTCGCGAAGCTTGCCGAGGAGATCGTCGGCCGTCCCCTGCCCGGCCACCTCATGCGCGGCGGCACGCTGAAGGCTGCGCGCCGCAAGGTGGCCGCTTGAACGCCGAGACACTGGCGGGCGTGGTCCCTGACTCGACCTATGTCGACGTCGGGGACATGCCGTGGCAGCCGACGCGCTTTCCCGGGGTCGATTGGAAGATCCTGATGGAGCAGAAGGAAAGCGGCCTCTCGACGGTGCTGATGCGCTGGGCGCCGGGCGCCCGCCTCCCGGCGCACGAGCATGTCGCGATCGAACAGACCTATGTGCTCGAAGGCTCGTTCGCCGATCACGCCGGCGTCTGCCGGGCCGGCAACTATGTCTGGCGGCGGGCGGGAAGCCGCCACGACGCCTGGACCGACGAGGGCTGCCTGATGCTCGCGGTCTTCCTGAAGCCCAACACCTTCTTCGACTGAGCGCCCGCGGCCGGGCCCCAGGCGGCCGAGACGCCAGGCGGCCGAGGCGAATAGAACGGCCGGGCGACCTCTGCTAATGCTCCGTTGCAGCCGGCCCATCCGTGCCCGGCGCGAGGGAGGACAAGGTCACATGTCAGGCGTTCTCGAAGGAATCCGCGTACTCGATTTCGGCCGCTACATCGCCGGTCCGTTCTGCGGCACGATGCTGGCCGACCTTGGCGCCGAGGTGATCCGGATCGAGAAGCTCGAGGGCAGCGAGGACCGCTGGGTGACCCCGGTCGTCGAGGGCGGCGATGGCGCCATGTTCCTGCAGATGGGACGGAACAAGCTCGGCCTCACCCTCAATCCGATGAAGCCCGAGGGCCGGGAGATCGTGAAGAAGCTGGTCGCGAGGTCTGACATCGTCATCGCCAACCTGCCCTACGAAGACCTGCAGAAGATGGGCATCGACTACGAGACCATCTCGGCCATCAATCCGCGCATCATCCTCGCCACCACCTCGACCTTCGGCTCGGAGGGCCCCTACAAGACCCGCGTCGGCTTCGACACGATCGGGCAGGCGATGTCCGGCGCCATGCACCTCTCCGGCGACGGCGAGACGCCGACCCGCATCAACGCACCCGTCGTCGATTTCGGCACCGCCCTGCTCAACACGGTAGGCGTGCTGGCCGCTCTCATGGACCGCGCCAAGAGCGGCAAGGGGCAGAAAGTCGAGACCGCGCTGCTCCGCACGGCCATCAATATCACCAACAGCCACCTGATCGAGCAGGCGATGCTCAATCTCAACCGCGTGGCCACGCTCAACCGCGGCTTCACCGCCGGCCCGTCCGACACCTTCAAGTGCAAGGACGGCTGGATCTACGCCATGACCATCGGCCAGCCGCTGTTCGTGCGCTGGTGCAAGCTGATGGGCGACGACACGCTGGCGGCCGATCCGCGCTTCAAGGACGACCTTGCCCGCGGCGACAATGGCGAGACCCTCTCGGCCATCATGCAGAAGTGGTGCGACACCCGAACCGTCGCCGAGGCGCTGGCCGCGCTGGAGGCCAACCGCATTCCTGCCGGCCCGGTCTATACGCCTCAGCAGGCGCTGGACGACAAGCACGTCCAGGAAGCGAAGTTCTTCCACTCGATGGAGTATCCCGGGGCCAAGATGCCGGTGCCGGTGCTGCAGGAACCCGTGAAGCTCTCCCGCACGCCCCTCACCATCCGCCGCCGGGCCCCCCAACTCGGCGAGCACACGGAACAAATTTTGCAGGAACTGGGGTATGATGCGGCCGTTATCGCCAGGCTCAAGGCCGATCGGGTCGTTTGAGAGGGATCCGGCGGCCGCCCGGTGCGTATAAGGACCAGGAGCCACCGATGAAACGCCGACTGATCCTTGCACTGATGCTCATGGGCTGCGGCTCGGCCGCCGCCCAGGCCACCGCCGACTTTCCCTACGGCCCTAGCCATGTTTTCGCCGCATTCCGCAACGGCGAGCGTATCGGCACGCACACGCTTACCTTCCAGCAGAACGGCGACAAGCGCACCGTCACGACCTCGATCGACTTCGCGGTCAAGGCGCTCGGCCTCACGATGTACCGCTACATGCATCGCGGTCAGGAAGTCTGGAACGGCAACACGTTCGAATCCATCGCGACCCAGACCGACGACAACGGCACCAAGTTCGGGATCAAGGCCCGGAATGACGCCACGGGTCTGGCGGTGGTGCGCGAAGGCAGCGGCGCGCCCAAGATGACGGCGAGCGACGTCGGCTTCCAGCAGGGAACCCCGAACCAGGCCACGCTGCCGTCGAGCACCCTTCCCTCGACCCACTGGAACCTGAATCAGGTCAAGCAGTCGGCGATGCTCAACTCCCAGAACGGCGCCCTGGCCAAGGTCCAGATCACGCCTCGGGGCCGCGAGACGATCAAAACCGCGAACGGCACCCTGGAGGCGACCCGCTACACCTATACCGGCGACGTCCAGATGGATCAGTGGTTCGACGACCGCGGCCGCTGGGTGAAGTCCGCTTTCAAGGCTTCCGACGGATCGACGATCGAGTACATACTGCAGGAATGACACCTGCGGATTGCTTCGCGAAACTGCCCAAACTCCTCGCCGACGATACCGATCTCCTGAGACGTGGCCGCTGGCTGAGCGTCGAGTGCCGGGTCGACATCGGCAGCGAGCCCTTCCACCTCACGCTGAAGGATGGCTCCCTCGCCACCCTCGACCGCGGACCGCGGCTGATGAGGTCGACGGTCTTCACGATACGCGGCAGCGACGAGGCCTGGCGGCATCACTGGCGCCGCATGCCCGAGCCGGGCTGGCACGACCTGTTCGCGCTCACCAAGCGGGGCGCCGCTTCAATGGAAGGCGACCTGCGTCCCCTTCTGCAGAACCTGCAATATTTCAAGGACCTGCTGGCGCTACCTCGCCGGCTGCCGGAGGCCAACTGAAATGGCACCCGTTCTCGATCCCATGGTCGGCCGGTACGTGCGGCTCGATATCGACGGCACGCCGCATCGCATCTATTTCGAGGAAGCGGGACAAGGCATTCCCCTCGTCTGCCTGCACACGGCCGGCGCCGACAACCGCCAGTTCCGCCACCTGCTGGCCGACCCGGAAATCACCCGCCGCTACCGCGTGCTGGCCTTCGACATGCCCTGGCACGGCAAGTCGACACCGCCCACCGGTTGGGAGACGACCGAATACCGGCTGACGACGGCCTCCTACACCGCCGCCATCCGGGCCTTCTGCCAGGCCATGGAACTCGACAAGCCGGTGGTGATGGGCTGCTCGATCGGTGGCCGCATCGTGCTCAATCTCGCGATCGCCCATGCCGCCGAGTTCCGTGCGCTGGTGGCCCTGGAGGCCGCCGACTTCCAGCAGCCCTGGTACGACACGTCGTGGCTGCATCGTCCGGACGTCCATGGCGGCGAGGTGTGCGCGGCGCTGATCTCCGGCCTGATCGCACCACAGAGCCCGCCGGTCAGCCGCCACGAGACGCTGTGGATGTACATGCAGGGCGGGCCCGGCATCTTCAAAGGCGATCTCTATTTCTATCGCGTCGACGGTGACCTGCGCGAGACGGTGAAGTCGATCGATACCGGGGTCTGCCCGCTCTACCTGCTGACCGGCGAGTACGACTTCTCCTGCACCGCCGAGGACACGCTGCGGACGGCGGCGCAGATTCCCGGCGCCCATGTGCAGGTCATGAAGGAGCTGGGCCATTTCCCGATGAGCGAGAACCCGGCCAGGTTCCGCGAGTACATCCTGCCAGTGCTGGAGAGGATCGCGGCACCCAAAGGATAGGACGAAGCAGGTCGAGGCAGTTACGAGCCCCGTTGATAGTCAGCGCCTCGAGTCGAACGCCAGTCTCGTCGCCAGGCCGGCGAAGACGGCGCCGAGGAAGTATTGCGGCAGGCGGCGGAAGCGGCCCCGGCTCGCGAAGACGCGGCCGAGGCGGCTGGCGCCCAGGATGACAGCGCCGTTCACCACCAGGCCAACTGCGTTGAGCACTGTCGCCAGCACCATGATCTGCAGCGCGACCGAGCCCGCTTCCGGCTGGACGAACTGCGGGAACAGCGCCAGCACGAACAGGGCCATCTTCGGGTTCAGGATATTGGTCAGCAGCCCCTGTCGGAACATGGTGCCGATGGCGTGACGGGTCGCGCCGGCCTCGGGTGCAGCCGTCACGGCGCCGGAGCGCACCGTCTTCCAGGCGAGATAGAGAAGATAGGCCGCACCGGCGTAGCGCACGACGTCGTAGGCGACGGGCACGATCAGGAATAGCTGCGACAGGCCGAATGCCGCCGCCAGCGCGTGGCAGTAGGTGCCGACCTGGATGCCGGCCAGGGTCGCGAAGCCCGCCGCCTTGCCCTGGCTCGCACTGCGCGAAGCGATCAGCAGCATGTCGGGGCCCGGCGTCAGGGTGAGCGCCAGCGCCGCGACGCCGAACAAGGCGAGCGTCGAGAGATCAACCATCAGAGGATCTGGAAGACCTCGTAGACCGGCCCGGTGGGGTCGCGGCGGCCGGTCGAGACGCAGACGATGCGATTGAGGAAGCGGTACTTCTCCGATGCGGTCTCGAAGTACGGCGTGGCGCGGAAGTAATACTGGCTGGGATCGACCTTCTCGCCCTTGTTGAGCTGCTCGAGCACCCAGGCCGGGCCGTGCCGCATGCCGCGATAGCTCATGTAGACGAGATGGCCGTCGTCGGTCTTCAGCGTGAGGCGCACGTCGAGCATCAGGATGCCGTCGCGTCGCTGCAGCAACCAGTCGCCGGCCGGCGCCGGCAGGACAGTGCCACGCAGTTCCTCGCCCTCGAACGTGCCGCCCGTGACCGTCGCGATGCGGCGGCGGCCATAGGGCGTCTCGCCCACGTCGGTGAAGTTCGGGTCGACCTGCAGGGTCAGCGTGAAGAGATGGGCGGAACGCAGCATTGGTCCGGTCATGGTAATCCTCAAATCTTGGCCGTCCGGCCTTCCCAGTAGGGAGCCCGGAGTTCGCGCTTCATGATCTTGCCGATGGTGCTGCGCGGAAGCGAGTCACGGAATTCGACGGCGACGAGCCGCTGCGTCTTGCTGAGCTGGCCGTTCGCCCATTCGCGCAACGCCTCTTCGCTCAGGGCAGCGCCGTCGCGGCGCACGCACAGCGCCATCGGCGATTCGCCCCACTGGTCGCTCGGCACGCCGATCACCGCGGCATCGATCACGGTGGGATGCTTCAGCAGCAGGACCTCGATGTCGGCGGCATAGACGTTGAAGCCGCCGGAGATGATCATGTCCTTCTTGCGATCGAGCAGGATCAGGAACCCGTCCTCGTCGATCCTGCCCATGTCGCCGGACTTGAAGAACAGGCGGCCCTTCTCGTCGTACCAGAACAGTTCGCGCGTCTTGTCGTCCTGCTTGTAGTAGCCCTTCATCATCATCTCGGCGCGGCCTGCAATCTCACCGACCTCGCCTTGCGGCAGTTCCTTGCCCTGCTCGTCCAGGATCCGGAGCTCGACGCCGAAACCCGGCGTGCCGACCGTATGAAGCTTGCCGGGATGCAGGTTGGCTTCGAGCATGCAGCTCCCTCCGCCCTCGGTCAGGCCGTAGATCTCGATCAGGCGGCCGGGCCAGCGCTTGACGCAGTCTTCCTTCACCTGTGCCCGGAGCGGTGCGCTGGTCGACAGCTTGGTCTTGAAGGCGCCGAGGTCGTATCTGTCGAAATCGGGATGCGCCAGGATGCGCTGGTATTGCACCGGCACCAGCATCGCGTGAGTGACCCGCTCGGCCTGGGCCAGCTCCAGGAACTTCACGACGTCGGACTTGCGCATCAGGATCGACGTGCCGCCGACACCGACTGTCGCCAGCAGCGCAACCAGCGTGGTGTTGGAATAGAGCGGCGTCGACACCAGCGAGATCGTGTCGGGGCCGTAGTCGAAGGCCGGGAACCGGATGGGCAGCTGGCTGCGCAGGGCGTGCGAGTGGAGGATGCCCTTGGGCAGACCGGTCGTGCCGGAACTGTAGATGATGTTGAAATCGTCGAGCGGCTCGATCTCCGTGGCAAAGGGCGCATCGCTCGCCGGCGCCAGCCACGCCTCGAAATCCTGCCAACCCGGCCGCACGAAGTCGTAGGCGATGCGGCCGCCCTCGACGAGCTTGCCCAGCCGCGCCTCGTAGGGCTCGACCAGCGCGCGGTACTGGTCCGACAGGAACAGGACCTTGGCGTCGCAATCGTCGAGCATCTTTTCGAGCGCGTCCGCCGCCGCCATGGTCGACAACGGCACGACGCAGACGCCGGCGCGCAGCCCGCCCATGAAGGTCTCGAGATATTCGATCGAATTGGCGGCAAGGATGGCGATCTTGTCGCCCCGCCCCAGCCCCATCTCCGACAGCCGACGGGCGATCCGGTTGATGCGCCTGTCGAATTCGGCCCAGTTCCGCACCACGCCGTCGCATTTCACCGCCGGCTTGTCCGGATGGCTGCCCGCATGCCGCGCAACCAGGGCCGGGATCGACGTAAAATCGGGGATGTCGTCGATGACCGGCTGCGGAACGACAGGCTGGTCGGGGCTCATCGGCCGCGACTTACTTCTTGGGCTCGACCGTCTCGACCGGACCGCCGGCCTTCTTCCAGGCGCCGAATCCACCTTCGAAATGCGCCACCGGGGTCAGGCCCATGTCCTGGGCGGTCCTGGTCGACAGCGCCGAGCGCCAAGCGCCGGCGCAGAAGAACACGAACTTGTTGCCGGTCTGGAAGTAGTCCTTGGCGTAGGGGCTCTTGGGATCGATCCACATCTCCAGCATGCCGCGCGTCACGTTGATCGCGCCGGGGATCGTGCCGTCGCGCCACAGTTCGCGGATATCGCGGATGTCGATGAAAGTGACGCCGGGCTGGCCGTGGATCTTCATCGCTTCGGCCAGCGACAACGTCTCGATCTGGCTGTTGGCCTCGTCGACCATCTGCTGGACCGTCTTCTTGATCTCGAGCGGCATCGAATCCTCCCTACGCTGCACCTTCGGGCCTTGGTAGCATTTTGGCCCGAACAGGCAAACGACGGCGACGCCGAAGCCGGCTACTTCTTCCTGGTCTTCGCCTTCGTCTCGGGAATGGCCTTCATCTCCTCGAGCCAGATGTCGGGGCTGCCGTCGGACGGCGCACGCCAGTCGCCCCGTGGTGACAGCGATCCGCCGGACGAAATCTTCGGCCCGTTGGGCACCGCCGAGCGCTTGAACTGGTTGGTGAAGAAGCGCCGCAGGAACAGCGCAAGCCACTTGCGGATTTCCTCCAGCGTGTAGGCGCGCCGCGTGTCCTCATCCATGTTGGCGGGCCACGCGCCCTTGCCGATGTCGTGCCAGGCGTTCCACGCCATGAAGGCGATCTTCGACGGGCGGTAACCCAGCCGCGTCAGGTAGAAGAGATTGAAATCCTGCAGCGCATAGGGACCGACGAAGCTCTCGGTCGCCTGCACCACACCCTTCTCGCCGGCGGGAATGAGCTCGGGCGAAATCTCGGTATTGAGGATGTCGTGCAGGATCTCGGCCGTCTCGGCGCTGACGTCGCCCGACGCGGCGACGAAGCGGATCAGGTGCTGGATCAGCGTCTTGGAGACCGAGCCATTGGGATTGTAGTGGGACATGTGATCGCCCACGCCGTAGGTGCACCAGCCGAGGCCGAGTTCGGAGAGGTCACCGGTGCCGACCACCATGCCGCGCTGCTGGTTGGCGAGACGGAAGAGGTAGTCCGTGCGCAGGCCCGCCTGCACGTTCTCGAAGGTGATGTCGTAGACCTTCTCGCCGCGGCCGAACGGATGGCCGATATCGGCCAGCATCTGCGTCGCCGCCGGCTTGATGTCGATCTCCGCCGCCGTGACGCCCAGCGCCTTCATCAGCCGCCAGGCATTGGTGTGGGTTTTGTCGGACGTGCCGAAGCCCGGCATCGTGTAGGCGAAGACGTTCTTGCGGCTGAGGCCGAGGCGATCCATCGCCCGGCAGATGACGATCAGCGCATGGGTCGAATCGAGGCCGCCCGACACGCCGATGACGGCATTCTCGGTGCGGCTCGACTGCAGGCGCTGCGCCAGTCCCTGGACCTGGATGTTGTAGGCCTCGTAGCAATTGTCGCGCAGCTTGGCCGGATCGGACGGCACGTAGGGAAAGCGCTCGATCGCGCGATCCAGCGCCACGCTCTCCTTAGGCGGATCGAAGGCGAAGGAAAGCGTCCGGAAGCGCTCGACCCTCTCCTTCTCCTGCAGCGCGCAATCGGCGAAGCCGTTGTAGCGCAGGCGCTCCTGCCGGATGCGACCGAGGTCGACGTCGGCCTGGATCATCGTCGAGTCCTTCTCGAAGCGCGCGGACTCGACGAGCTGGTCACCGATCTCGTAGATCGCGGCATGGCCGTCCCAGGCGAGGTCGGTCGTCGATTCGCCCGGCCCCGACGCCGAATAGGCATAGGCCGCGACCGCACGCATCGACTGGCTGCCGCAAAGCAGCCGCCGCGCCTCCGCCTTGCCGATGGTGATGTTGCTGGCCGACAGGTTGACCAGCAGCTCGGCGCCCGCGAGCGCGGCGTGGCTCGACGGCGGGATCGCCACCCACACGTCCTCGCAGATCTCGACATGGAAGGTGAGATCGATGCCGGCCGCCTTGAAGAGGAGATCCGTGCCGAACGGCACGGTCTCGCCCAGCAGCTCGACCTCGTGGCCGAGCACGTTGGCGCCGGAGATGAAATGCCGCTTCTCGTAGAACTCGCGATAGTTCGGCAGGTAGGTTTTTGGCACCACGCCCAGCACCTTGCCGCGATGGACGACGACGGCGGTGTTGTAGAGGCGGCCCGAGACCCGGAGCGGCGCGCCGACGATCAGCACCGGGAAGAGCTTGCGCGAGGCCTCGACGACCTTGGCGATCGACCTCTCGACCTCGTCGAGCAGCGCGTCCTGCAGCAGGAGGTCCTCAATGGCATATGAGGACAGGCCCAGTTCGGGGAAGACCATGACGGCGGCACGCGCCTTGTCGCCCTGCCCCGCGAGTTTCAGCGTCTCGCTGAGATTGTAGGCGGCATCGGCCACGCGGGTGCGCGGCACGCAGCACGCCACGCGCACGAACTCATGGGAATAGAGCGAGTAGAAATCGGACATCGGGCCTCCAGCCATTCCCTACTGGTGCCCCGGTCGGGATTTCCAATCAAGGCCTGCTGGAAAGAAGGGCGATGGTGGGCGCGACAGGGATCGAACCTGTGGCCACTGCCATGTCAAGACAGTGCTCTACCGCTGAGCTACGCGCCCATCACCTGCTGCTGCCGGGGTCGAAACCATCCGGTAGCGCGGAAGAGCGGTCGTCTACATCGCGGGAAACGGATTGGCAAGAGCGCGAAAGGTGACGTGCCCCGTTCCACCCGCTATGACCAAGGAATGGATTTTCTTCCGGTCCTGCCCGACCACGAGGCGCTGGATTGCCGGCTGCCGGCCCACCAGACGGTTCCCG
The DNA here is from genome assembly GCF_019039055.1 of Reyranella humidisoli. Classification (NCBI taxonomy): domain Bacteria; kingdom Pseudomonadati; phylum Pseudomonadota; class Alphaproteobacteria; order Hyphomicrobiales; family Reyranellaceae; genus Reyranella; species Reyranella humidisoli. The sequence continues at coordinate 3,348,698 of NZ_JAHOPB010000001.1, read as the reverse complement.
TGGTCGTCGCGTCGCCGCATAGCGGCTCGACCTATCCCGCAGCCTTTCTCGAGCAGGCGGCCGTTTCCCTCGCCGCGCTCCGCCGAGCGGAAGATGCCTTCGTCGATGAGCTTTTTGCCGCCGCCCCGTCGCTCGGCATGCCGTTCCTGGCCGCCCGCTTCCCGCGCTCCTATGTCGATGCCAACCGCGAGCCCTACGAACTGGATCCCGGGATGTTCGAGGGGCCGCTGCCTCGTCCCCTGAACCACCGCACCACGCGTGTGGCGGCGGGCTTGGGCATGATCCCCCGCGTCGCGGCCAGCGGCGAGGCGATCTATCGCGGCCGCGTGCCGGCGGAAACGATCGAGCATCGGCTGGAAACCTGCTGGCGCCCCTATCACCAGACGCTCTCCCTGCTGGTCGAGAATACCTACAGTTCGTTCGGCGGGGCCCTGCTGATCGATGCCCATTCGATGCCCTCCTCGGTCTCCAGCCTCGGCTCGCGCGACCGGGACCAGCGGGTCGACATCGTCCTGGGCGACAATCACGGCGAGGCCTGCGCTCCCGAACTCGTGGCCGCGGCAGAGCGCTGGTTTCGCGCACGGGGGCTGCGCGTGCTGCGCAACCAGCCCTATGCCGGCGGTTTCACGACGCAACGCTACGGCCGGCCAGTGCTCGCGCGCCACACGCTCCAGATCGAGATCAACCGGGCGCTCTACATGGACGAGGCGCGGCACGAGAAGCTGCCGGTCGCCGGCGTCTTCGCCAGGCTGATCACCGGCCTGCTGGAAGAAATGGGCCAGCAGGCCCGGGAAACGCTGCGGCCCCGGCCCCTCGCGGCCGAATAGGACCGCAGCAGGCCCCCGACAATCAGCCGATTGGGCAAAAAAAGGGGCCGTGACAAGCACGGCCCGAGTTTAGGGAGGAAACGCCCAAGACGGGCATACAGCAAACAAAGAGGCTACCGAGGTAGCGTTTGCTGCCCTCAAAGAATGGTGCACCTGCGAAGAGAATGCAAGAGCGAAAAAGAGCCCTGAATTCACATATTTAGCGTTCGTTGATGTCTGGGATCAGGTGTGTTGTTTTTGCAACGCACAAGAATAGTGCGATGCAGCCATGCACCGATTGCATTGCTTCAGCAAACGCGCGAGGTGTGCGGTTTCTGTAGGGTGTTCAAAGACTTAAGTCCTGGATGGAGGGGTTGTTGGCCAAGAAGTTCGTAGTCGCGATGATGATGCACGAGACCAATACGTTCTCGCCGCTGCCCACCCCGATCGAGTCGTTCGCCCGAGGCGGCGGCCTTGGCGCCCTGAGCGGGCCCGACGCCATCAAGGAAGCGGAAGGCACCAATACCTCACTGGGTGGCTTCATCGAGGTGGCCCGCAAGGCCGGTGCCGAATTCACGGTCCCCATGGCAGCCTCTGCCCATCCGTCGGGCCTGGTCACCAAAGCGGCATACGAGCAGATGACCACCGCCATCGTCGACGAGGTGAAGAAGGGCTGCGACGCCGTCCTCCTCGCTTTGCACGGCGCCATGGTCGCCGAGCACTATGACGATGGCGAAGGCGAGTTGCTGAACCGCATCCGCAGGATCGCGCCCGACGTGCCGATCGCCGTGGCGCTCGATTTCCATACCCAGATGACCGACGCCATGGTGAACGGCGCCACGATTCTGACGGGCTACCGCACCTATCCCCATATCGACATGGCCGACACGGCCCGCCGCGCCGGACGGACGCTGATCCGGACCCTGGCCGGCGAGATCGAGCCGAAGATGGTCTGGGGCAACCGCCCGATCATGAGCAGCTCGCTGGTCCACACGCCCTCGCGCGAGCCGATGAAGACGCTGATGGGCATGGCCAACCAGGCCGAGGATACCGGTGAAGTGCTGAACGCCTCCGTGTTCGGCGGCTTCCCGCAGGCCGACATCCCCCACCTCGCCCTCTCCTCGGTCATCGTCTGCGACAAGCGCACCGCCGAAGGCGAGATCCTGCTCAACAAGATCCTCGATACGGCGTGGGAGAAGCGCGAAGGCTTCCTGTTCCATCCCGAGCCGCTGTCGGTCCAGGTCGGCCGCGCCAAGGGCTACACCGACTATCCCGTCGTCATGGCCGACCACGGCGACAATACCGCGTCGGGCGGCACCCAGGACGTGATGAGCGTCATCGAGGAGGCCATGAAGCAGGACCTCGAGGATGCCTGCGCCGGACCGATCTGCGATCCCGCCTGCGTCGAGCAGATGATCAAGGCGGGCGTCGGCGCCGAAGTGACGCTCGAACTGGGCGGCAAGATCGACATGCCGACCATGGGCCTGAAGGGCAAGCCGCTCAAGGTGACGGGCAAGGTGAAGGCGATCACCGACGGCCAGTTCATCGTGACCGGCCCAATGGCGACCGGCACCACGGTCCGCATGGGCCGCACCGCCGTCCTCGACACCGGCAAGATGCAGATCGTCGTGTCGGAGAAGCGCGCCGAGCCCTACGACCTCGGCGTCTTCACCCATTGCGGCATCGATCCGCGCCGCAAGAAGTACGTGCTGATCAAGTCGCGCCAGCATTTCCGTGCCGGCTTCGAGCCCATCGCCAAGCACATCGTGATGTGCGACGGCGACGGCTGCACCGCCTCGGACCTCAAGCTCTTCAAGTACGAGCGCGTAAAGCGTCCGCTCTACCCGTTCGACCTCGACATGCGGCTGGGCCGCAACGAGGCCTGAAGGAAAGCCAAGGATCCCTCACTTCGTTCGAGATGACACTATTGTTGGGTTTTGCGCAGTGCGCTTAGTCAAACAGCTGTCATCCCGAGCGTAGCGAGGGATCCTTGCATCAAGTGCGACCGTCCCGCGTCAAATCTCAACTGTTTCCGGTCCAGGAGTTCCCCCATGGCCAACTACGACATCGTCATCCGCAACGGCCAGGTCGCCGACGGCACGGGCAGGAAGCTGTTCGCCGCCGACGTCGCCCTTAAAGGCGATCGCATCGCCGCGGTCGAGGCGCCGGGCACCTTGAAGGGCGACAACGAAATCGACGCCGCCGGCAAGGTCGTGGCGCCGGGCTTCATCGACGTGCACACGCACGACGACACGGCGCTGATCGACAATCCCGGCATGGCCATGAAGGCCAGCCAGGGCGTGACGACGGTGGTCTGCGGCAATTGCGGCGTCTCGGCTGCGCCCTATGTCCGGCCCGACGTCGGCCACTGGATGTCGCTGATCATCAAGAAGAAGGAGAACCTCTCCTCCAGCTTCGCCGAGTTCGCCGACAAGGTCGACGCGGCCAGGCCCGCCATCAACGGGGCCTTCCTGATCGGCCACGGCACGCTGCGCATCAACTCGATGGGCGACGACCTCAACCGGGTTGCCACGGCATCAGAGATCAAGCAGATGCGCGAGCTGCTCGACCAGAGCCTCGAACAGGGCGCCATCGGCATGTCGAGCGGCCTGTTCTATGCCGTGTCGAGCCACGCCTCGACCGACGAGGTCGTCGAAGTGGCCACGCCGCTCGGCAAGTGGGGTGGCGTCTACACCGCCCACATGCGCGACGAGGGCGATCACATCCTGAAGGCGATGGACGAGACCTTCGAGATCGGCCGCCGCGTCGGCGCCGAGATCATCGTCTCTCACCACAAGTGCTCGGGCCGCTCCAACTTCGGCCGCATGAAGGAGACGCTGCCGCACTTCAACGAAGCGATGAAGAAGCAGCAGATCGCCTTCGACGTATATCCTTACGTCGCCGGCTCGACGATCCTGCGCTCCGACATGCTGGAGCGCGCCGACAAGGTGCTGATCACCTGGTCAGACAAGGTGCCGGGCCTGAGCGGTCGCGACCTCAAGGAGATCGCCGACGAGATGGGCTGCTCGATGAAGGAAGCCGCCGACCGCATCCAGCCGGCCGGCGCCATCTACTTCATGATGGACGAGAAGGACGTGCAGGCCGCGATGGCCCATCCCGGCGCCATGATCGGCTCGGACGGCATCCCGTTCGACGCCCATCCGCATCCACGCCTGTGGGGCACCTTCCCGCGCGTGCTCGGCCACTACTCGCGCGACCTCAAGCTCTTCCCGCTCGAGGACGCGGTCCGGCGCATGACGTCCTATTCGGCGCAACGCTTCCATCTGGCCAAGCGTGGCGAGGTGAAGCCCGGCTTCTACGCCGACATCTGCATCTTCGATCCGGAGACCGTGATCGACACGGCGACATTCGAGAAGCCGATTTCGCCGGCCAGGGGCATCGACACGGTGCTGTGCAACGGTTCCATCGTGTGGCGTGACGGCAAGCAAGGCGACGGCAAGGCCGGTCGCGCGCTCAAGCGCCACGAGATGCAGGCGGAAGCCAGGGCCTGATCGCCGCCTGCAAGCACCAAAAGAAAAGGCCCGCTCGATGCGGGCCTTTTTTCGTCGCTCAGTCGGCGCCTTCGTCGCGGCGGGTGCGCTCCATGCGCTCATGGCGCTCTTGCGCTTCGACTGAGAGGGTCGCGATCGGGCGCGCCTCGAGACGCTTCAGCGAGATCGGCTCGCCCGTCTCCTCGCAATAGCCGTAGGTGCCTTCCTCGATCGACTTCATCGCCTGGTCGATCTTGGAGATCAGCTTGCGAAAGCGATCCCGGGTACGCAGTTCGAGCGAACGGTCCGTTTCGGCGGTGGCACGATCGGCGAGATCGGGCTGGGCCAGGCTTTCTTCCTGCATGTTCTGCAGGGTCTGATTCGATTCGTCGATCAGCTCGCCCTTCCACCTCAGCAACTTCTGCCGGAAGTACTCCTGCTGCATCGGGTTCATGAACGCTTCACGCTCTGTCGGCCGATAATTCTGCGGCAACGTAATCGACATCGTCGGCAACTCCACTCGCAGCGCATGCGATCCATCAAGGGGCGATGGACCCGTCTCAAAAGCGCGCGGAGTATAGGGATGGGCCTTTGCGGAGCAAGAACGTTTCGCGTCCCGTAGCCGAATCAGCCGTGCAGTGCAGCAACCACCATAAATCTGCAAAATATAAGGGCTTTTCAGCCTGAGCCTCGCGCCCCATGCTGCAGCGCAGCAAATGCCTGCAAAGCAAGCAAACGCGCGAAGGTTGTGGTCAGGTCGAAGGCGGCGTCCACCAGAAAGGCGGCCTGAGCCCCCTCCTCAAGTGTCCTGCCATCACACAGCGTCATAACTAGCTCGGCATCTGCAGGGCTCAGGCGGAGGAAAGCGGCATCGTCCGTTTGACGCAGGACGATGACCGCCGCCGCCCCGTCGTCCAATCCGACCGATTCCGCCGAGCCCCCCGGCCGCGACGCATGCCAGATCCGGTCGATCGGATAAGGCGACCGGATCAAGGTGGCGCCGGGTGCGAGGGCCAGCCGCAGATCAAGCAGACGTTCGGGCGGCATGTCCGCCAGGTCCTCGGCTGCCAACGTCCCGGACACAGTTTCGTGAAATGCGAGGTTCAAGGCCCAATCGAGCCGAGCCATGTCAGCGAGGTACGGCAGGGAAGCGGCAGGACCGTAGCCTTCGATGAAGGCCGGAAAGCCTGTCCCATACTCTGCCAGAACGGGCTGGCTGGGCAGGTCGCCCAGGACAAAGGCCTCCGCCATGGCCTGGAAGAATTGTTCGCCAACGATCGCCTGCACCGTCGGGAAGGTACTGGCCAGTGCCGTCGCCAGGCTGTGCCGGACGTGATGACGATGGACCCGCAACCGCGCTGCCGCCGGGATCGTATCGCCCGACACCACGCCCATGAGGTCGGCGCGATCGTCGCCCGTCAGGTGGGCCGTGAAGGCCGCCTGCAGGTCACGCAGCGCGAGCATCGGTCCCCTTCCTCGCGTCGAGCGCTTCATCGGCCCGCCGCGCTTCGTCGAGCAGCACGCCGATGGCGGGGAGGTCGGTGTCCCATTCGATCAGGGTCGGACGCGGCCCATGGCGTCGCACGATCTCCTGGAACAGGCTCCACACATTATCGCTCACGCGGCTGCCGTGATCGTCGATCAGGATCGTCTCGCCGTCGGCCTCGTTCATCGCATGGCCGGCCAGATGGTATTCGCCGATCGCCGCGGCTGGAAGATCATTCAGCCACGACGTCGGATCGAGCCGCAGATTGTGCGCCGTGACCACGATGTTGTTGGCGTCCAGCAACAGCCCGCAGCCGGTGCGGCGCGCCAGTTCCGACAGGAACTCGGGTTCCGTTAGGGTCGAGTGATTGAAGGCGAGATAACAGGACGGATTCTCGACCAGCACCTGCCGCCCGATTTTCTCCTGCAGACGATCGACGTTGCGCGTGACGAGCTGGAGCGCTTCCTCCGTGTAGGGCAGCGGCAGCAGGTCGTTGAAGTAGCGCCCGTCCGAAACGCTCCAGGCGAGATGGTCGGAAACCAGCGCGGGCTGCAGTCGAGCGATCAGCGCGGAGACGCGATCGAGATGCACCTCGTCGAGACCGTCGGCGGAGCCCAGCGAAAGCCCCACGGCATGTATGGAAAGTTCATAGTCCTGCCGCAGCCTCTCGACGGCCTGCCTTGCCGGAGACGCCGCGAGATAGTTCTCGGCGTGGACCTCGAGGAAGCCGGTCGCCGGCCGGTCGCGCGCGATCTCCGCGAGGTGCGGCGAGCGCAGCCCGATGCCGGCGACCGGGAGCATCCTCAGCTCGGCGTGAGCTTGCCGCCGATGATCTTGTCGCAGGCGCCCTTCGGGACGGAAATCCAGGCGTCAGCCTGCGCGTCCTTCTTCGACGTGCCGGCGCAGGACGACTTGGCGGTCTGGCAGTCGTTCTTGCCGGCCTTGGCGATGCCGTAGCACTTCTCCATGTTGCCCTGCGCCTGGCTGGTGGCGGCCGGCAGCACGAGGGCGGCGGCGAGGGCCGAGGCGATGGCGATACGGGTATGGTTCATTGTGTCCTCCATGACATGACGACGCCCAGTCTATACTGCAGATTGAGGCCGGAAGGCGTCACACGCGCTTCATCGTACCCACAGGCGGGAATAACGGAAACTTGTTCGGAAAACCCGGTAACGGCCTCCTGAGCCCCGGCGACTTCGTGCGCCACCCCAGCCAGCCGGACTGGGGCCTGGGTCAGATCCAGTCGATGATCGGCCATCGCATCACCGTGAACTTCGAGAATGCCGGCAAGGTGGTCATCGACGGGAACGTGATCGAACTGGTTCCAGACGAGCCAGCGCCTCGCTGAGCTCGGCGGGCGTGTTGACGTTGAGGAAAGGCGCGGCGTTGCCCGGCCAGACCAGTTCCTCGAAGGCATAGCGCTGGGCGAAGGTCTCGACCCGGCGCATCCCTTCGTCGAGGATCGCCTTCCGGAGATCGGCCGCCAGTTTCACCGACCATATCGCCAGCGTATGCTCGCGCCGCTTGCCGTGGCGCACCATCAGGACGTCCGGCTCGGGCACGTGCATCAGACCGCACAGTCGAACAGTGAGGTCGAGCGGCAGGAACGGCACGTCGGCCGGCGCGGTCAGGATCCAGCCAGAATGAGGGTGATGCTTCAGCGCCCATTCCATCCCGGCCAGGATGCCGGCCAACGGCCCGAGGCGTCGTCCCTCCCGCCGCGCGGCGCGCTGGATGTCGGGCGCATCGGCGACGACGGGGACGTGGAGCGACTTGAAGGCCGGGTCGGGATCGTTGGCCACGATCACCAGATCCATCACCTGCGGTCGCAACCGCTCGACCACATGGGCGATCATCGGCTTGCCGGCCAGGGGCCGCAGCGGCTTCAGCGGGCCCGGCCCCATGCGCCGTCCCTCGCCGCCGGCCAGGATGACACCAACCACCGCGCCGCTGCGCACGGGCCCCAGATTTTGCAACGCTTTCGCCGCCATGGATGGCACTATGCGGGGACGAAGAGATCAAGCAAGGGGAAGAAACGATGACGTTCAGCGTCGCCAAGGTTGCCACGTGGCTGCATCAGGTCGACAAGTCGCGCGCCGTGGTCGGCTGGTGGCCCGAACAATTCGCGACCGACGACGAGCGGCTCGCCTACAAGGTACAGGACGCTTTCCTCAAGAAGCAGATGGTCAAGCAGGGCCCGCTCGTCGGCTACAAGATCGCGCTGACCTCGCCGCAGATCCTGGCGCAGACCGGCCTCAAGGGGCCCGCCTACGGACCGATCCGCAAGAAGCGTGTGTTCGAGCACAAGGCCACGGTGCGCGCCGATCGCTGGACGCGGCTGGGCGCCGAGTTGGAGATCATCCTGACGGTGAATGCCGACGTGCCGGCGCCGAAGGGCAAGCCCTACGACAAGGACTCGATCGCCCAATACGTCGGCAGCGCCCGCGCCGGCTTCGAGCTGATCGAGGATCGCGGCGCCGACTACAGCCGCCTCGCCGTCAATCCGCTGATCATGGACGCCGGCTGGAACGGCGGCTCGCTGCTGGCCAAGCCCAACAAGGACTGGGCCAAGCTCGACCTCGGCAACCTGAACGGCTCGGTCTCCTTCGACGGAAAGGTCGTACGCGAGGGGCATTCCGGCGACGTGCTGGGCCATTGCTACAACGCGCTCGCCTGGCTCGCCAACAAACTGGGCGACCACGGCAAGCGCTTGAAGAAGGGGATGATCGTCTCGACGGGCAGCATGGTCGCCTGCCAGTTCGTGCCGCCGGGCAGCACCGCCACCGGCAGGATCGAGGGCTTGGGCGAAGTGACGCTGAAGTACGAGCTGCCCAAGTAACAGCATGGGCGTCTCGGTTCCCGTACTGGCCGCGCGTGCGCTCGCGTTGGCGCTCGCCTTCGTCGGCTCAGCGATGGCCAACGATTCGTCGTCCGAACTCGCCGCCGGCGGGATCGTGCTGGTGAAGACCGACGCGATCACCATGCAGCGCGAGGATCTCACGCTGTCGCCGTCGGAGGTGAAGGTGCGCTACGAGATGCGCAACGACACCGGCCAGCCGGTGACGCTGCGCGTCGCCTTCCCGATGCCCGAGGTGCCGAGCGACACCCCGGCCGGGATGACGACGAAAAGCGGCGCCCACAACGTTGCGATGCGGCCACCGACCGATCCCGATTTCCTGCGCTTCCGCGTCTGGGCGGACGGCCGCGAGATCAAGCCGGAGATCGAGATCAAGGCGCAGCTGCCCGACGGGCGCGACATCGCCGAGGCTCTGCAGGCGATCGGCGGACCGACGCTGGTGCTGCAGCCGGGCATCTTTCCCTCGCCCGAGGACAAGCCGCTCGACGCCGCCGTACGCCAGAAGCTGCAGGCGCTCGGCGCCCTCGAACCGCTGGACGGCGGCGAGGGTTTCCGGCTGCCGTGGAGCGTCCGCATCACCTTCCACTGGATGCAGACCTTCGCGCCGGGAGTCACGGTGGTCGAACACAGCTACCGGCCGGTGATCGGCAGCCGCTTCATCGTGATCGAGGACGGCAAGATCGGCGGCTCAGGAGGCGAAGATCCGGTTCGTGCCTTCTGCATCGATGCCGCCACCGACCAGTCAATCCGCGCCGCCAACCGCCGGTTGAAGGAAGCCAGGCGGCCGGCCGGCGCCGATGCGCCGCTCCTGATGGGCTACACGCTGGGCTACATTCTCCAGACGGCGCGCAACTGGCGCGGCGGCGCCATCGGAACGTTCCATCTCACCCTCCAGGGCGGTCCGATCGCCGCCGAGGGCCGGACCGTGGGCGACGTGCGCGTGACGACACTCTGCACCGGCCTGCCGCTGCGCCGCACCGGCCCGCAGCGCTTCGAGGCCACGGTGCGCGACTATGTGCCGAAAGAGGATCTGCGGATTCTCTTCATCGCGGAGTGATCCGGCGCCTCAGCCGAACGCCCTGGCATCGGGCCTCAACTGCCGCCACGACAGGCGGCGCACGGCGTCCTTTCCGACGACCAGCGCGTCGTAGTCGTCGGGGAAGAGCTGGGCGATCGCCGGATCGAGCGCGTTGAGACCGCCGGCATAGGCGCCGAAGGCCGGGAGGATGAGACGCCTTCCGTCGGTCAGGAAGCAGCGCCGCCTCAGCCCGCGCCCTCGCACCGTGAGGGCCGCCACGGGATGATAGTGACCGGACACCTCGCCATCGGCAGGTCCGAACAGAGCTGCATGCCTGAACACCAAAGGTCCCGCGACGAATTCTTCCGCAACCTCGCCCCAGCCTTCGGGCGGCGGCGCTGGATCGTGGTTGCCGGCGATCCAGACGAAGCGCATCCGCGAGGTCAGTCGCCCGATCTCGATCCGCTCCGCCTCCGGCATCCGCTCGATCGCGGCACGATCGTGAAAAGAGTCGCCCAGGCAAACGACCGTGCGCGGCTGCACGGTCTCGATCAGCTCCGCGAGCGCACCCAGCGTTTGCCGCGTGTCGTAGCGCGGCAACAGCTTGCGCGCGTTGACGGCATAGGAAGAGCCCTTCTCGAGATGAAGATCGGCTACCGCCAGCAGCTGCTCTGCCGGCCAATACAAGGCGCCCATCGGCAGCGCCTCGAGCGGCTCGCCCGCGCAGACGAACCCGAGCCTGTTCATGGCACATGCACCTGCCTGAATCCGGCCACGATCTCTCGCAATTTCATGCGAAGCACGATTGACCGGGTGCAAGCCGGTGCGCAAGGTGACTCGATGCATCGCCTCGTGTGTCTCGCCGTCGCCGCGCTCCTGTGCGGGCCGCAATTCGCCTACGCGCAAATGCAGCCCCATCGCGCGGAGTATGTGTTGAGGCTCGGCGCTGCCGCCAATGCGCCGCGGATCGGCACGGCGGTCCAGGACCTCTCGCAGGATTGCGGAGGTTGGCATCTGAAGCGCGACATCGCGTCCGAGATCGCCCTGACGGCCTCGTGGAAAATGTCCCTGTCCTCCAAGCTCGATGCCGAGGAGACCCGCAGCGGCAACAGCCTTCGCTATCGCACCGTGCAGATTCAGAACGGCAATACGCGCGAGACCAAGGGGCGCGTACAGAAGTCGGGCGGTGAACTGCGGACCGAGATCGTGCAGGCCGGCATCCCGCCCGCCCAGTTCGCTCTCCCCCAATCCACCCTCCTGCCCGTCGCCGCGGTCGATCACCTGATCGAACGGCTGCGCGCCGAGGCGAAGGCCTTCCCGGCGCTCAGTTTCGATCCCGAGGTGATGGGCGACGTCTTCCTGATCGATGTGACCCAACTCGAAGACGAGCGCCTGCGCTCGGCGCGCCCGACGGACAAACCCGTGGCCACGCCCAAGGGAAAGTCCTGGCCGGTGTTCATGAGCTTCACGCGCGGTCGCCAGCAGGCACAGCGTCCCATGTTCTCGGTGACCGCGCAGGTCTTCGAGAACGGCGTTCTCGACCGGCTGACCGTCGATACCGGCCTGGTGACCGTGACGGCCGACCTGCAGAAGCTGGAGATGCGGCCGGCACCGAACTGCCCGCGATCCTGATCCGATCATCCGTCCGGCGGCGGCCTGCGTATGCCGGAATATGTCGGTTTCGATCGTCTGGTTTCGCAATGACCTCCGCCTCTCGGACAATCCCGCGCTGGTCGAGAGCCTGCGCGCGGGCCTTCCCGTGGTGCCGGTCTTCGTTCTGGACGACCAGACGGAGGGTGTGCGGCCTCTCGGCGGCGCCTCGCGCTGGTGGCTGCATCACAGCCTGAGCTCACTCGACGCTTCGCTTCGCAAGCTCGGCTCGCGCCTGACTCTGCGCCGTGGGCCGGCCGAACGCGTACTGCCCGAACTCGCGGCGGAATGCGGTGCCGAAGCGATTTTCTGGAACCGTGTTTACGACGAGGGTTCGCGCAATCGTGATGCACGTCTGAAGAAGTCGCTGAACGAGCGCGGCCTGAGAGCGGAGAGCTTCAAGGCGAACCTTCTGTTCGAGCCCTGGGAGATCAAGAACCAGAGCGGCGCCCCCTTCAAGGTGTTCACTCCCTTCTGGCGGGTCTGCCGCGCGCACGCCTCACCGGGCGATCCGCTCCCCGCGCCGAAGGCATTGCCCGCACCGAAGACCGGGCCCGCGAGCGATGCGCTCGACGACTGGCGGCTTCTGCCGACCAATCCCGACTGGGCGGGCGGCCTGCGCACTGCGTGGTCGCCAGGCGAGAAAGGGGCGAAGGATCGGCTCAGCCATTTCCTCGACGAGGCACTGGAAGACTATCGCCATGCCCGCGATCTTCCGGCGGTCGAGGGGACTTCTCGCCTCTCTCCCAATCTTGCCTTCGGCGAGATCAGCCCCCGGCAGGTCTGGCGGGCGGCGACCAACCGCGGCGCGTCGGCGGCCGCAGAAAAATTCCTCTCCGAAGTGGGTTGGCGCGAGTTCGCCTACAGCCTCCTGTTCCATAACGGCGACCTTGCACAGCGCAACTTCCGGCCGGAGTTCGACGCGTTTCCCTGGGCGGATTCCGACGAGATTCTCGAAGCCTGGCGGCGCGGGCGCACCGGCTATCCGATCGTCGATGCGGGCATGCGCGAATTGTGGACCACCGGCTGGATGCACAATCGCGTGCGCATGATCGTGGCCTCCTTCCTCACCAAGGACCTGCTGATCGACTGGCGCCAGGGAGAGCGTTGGTTCTGGGACACGCTGGTCGACGCCGATCCGGCGAACAACGTCACCGGCTGGCAATGGGTCGCGGGCTGCGGCGCCGACGCCGCGCCCTACTTCCGCGTTTTCAATCCGGTGCTCCAGGGCGCGAAGTTCGACCCGAAGGGCGAGTATGTCCGTCGCTGGGTCCCCGAACTCGCCGGCCTGCCTGACGCGGTCATCCACAGCCCCTGGAGCGCTTCGAAACCTCCGGCCGCTTCCGTCTATCCCGAACGCATCGTCGAGCATGGTGCGGCCCGGGACCGCGCACTGGCTGCCTTCCAAAGCCTCAAGAAATCAGCGTAGAAGTACCGAGGGGAGTCTGCGAACAATGAAAATTGCCGTCATCGGCGCCGGTGTATCCGGCCTTGGAGCCGCCTGGCTCCTCAGTCGTCGCCACGACGTGGTCGTCTACGAGCGCGAGAACCGCTTCGGCGGACACTCCTGCACCGTCGAAGCGTCGACGCAAGCGGGGCGCGTGCCGGTCGATGTCGGCTTCATCGTCTTCAACGAGCGCAACTATCCCAACCTCGTCGCCCTGTTCGATCACCTGGGCGTGCCGACCGAAGATTCCGACATGTCCTTCGCCGTCAGCCTGGACGAGGGCCGGTTCGAGTACGGCAGCTCCTTCGCCGGCTACTTCGCACAACGGCGCAACATCGCGCGCCCCTCGTTCCTGCGCATGACGCACGACATCCTGCGCTTCAACCGCCTGGCGCCGCAGCTGTTGGACAAGTCCGAGGATCTCGACTTCACGATCGGTGATTTCGTCGCCGATGCCGGCTTCGGCAAGACCTTTCGGGACCGCTACCTGCTGCCGATGGCCTCGTGCATCTGGTCCACGCCCCTCGGACAGATGCTCGACTATCCGGCGCAGACCTTCGTGCGCTTCTTCAACAACCATGGCCTGCTCACCATCGGACCGCAGTTGCAGTGGCGCACGGTGAGCGGCGGCAGCCGCTCCTATGTCGAGCGCATCGTGGCGCCGCTGCGCGCGCGTGCCCGTCTCTCCACGCCCGCCAGCGCCGTGCGCCGTACACCCGCAGGTGTCGAAGTGCGGGACGCAGGCGGTCACTGGGACCGTTTCGACCGCATTGTGCTGGCCTGCCACGCCGACCAGGCGCTCGCCCTCCTCACCGATGCCGACGAGCAGGAGCGCAGCCTTCTCGGTCGCTTCGCCTACTCCACCAACGAGGTCTGGCTGCACGGCGACGAGAGCCTGATGCCTCGCCGGCGTGGCGCCTGGGCCAGCTGGAACTACGTCGCCGACAGCAGCAGCCGCGACAGCAACGTGAGCGTGACCTACTGGATGAACCGCCTGCAGAACCTGCCCGACAGCACGCCGCTGTTCGTGTCGGTCAATCCGGGCCGCGCGCCGGCGCCAGCGGCCGCGCACGCCCGCTTTTCCTTCGAGCATCCGATGTACGACGCCGCCGCCATTCGGGCGCAGCGCGACCTGCATCGCCTCCAGGGCGTGCGCGACACCTATTTCTGCGGCAGCTATTGCGGCTACGGCTTCCACGAGGATGCGCTGTCGGCCGGCCTCGACGTCGCCGAGCAGCTCGGCGTGCAGCGCCCGTGGGCCCGTCCGGACGAGCATCGCCGGATCGGCGATCCGCCACGGGTCGTGGCCGAGCGACCCGCCATCCCGCCTCTGCCGATCCCGGTAGCGGCGCGTGTGGCACCGGAGGCCACGTGACGGGCGTCTCTGCCCATTCGATCGTCGACGCCACGGTCGTGCATCGCCGGCTGAGGCCGCGCGAGAACGCGTTCCGATACAAGGTCGGCTATCTCTGTCTCAGGCTCGATGCCCTGGAAAGTGCTGCAGGCCGCTGGCTCAAGCTCGACCGGCGTGGCCTCGTCTCCTTCCGACGCGCCGACCATGGCGCACGTGACGGATCGGACCTGAGGCTCTGGCTTCGTGGCATCCTGAAGCAGCATGACCTTGCGGAGCTTTGCGACGGCGAGGTCATGCTGATGACCATGCCGCGCATGCTGGGCTACGTGTTCAATCCGGTGAGCTTCTGGTTCTGTCACGACCGTGCCGGCGCTCTGCGGACCGTGCTCTGCGAGGTCAACAACACGTTCGGCGAGAGCCACTGTTATCTCGTGCATCGGGACGACCGCGGGGCGATCGGACCGGAGGAGTGGTTCGAGGGCCGCAAGGTTTTCCACGTCTCGCCCTTCCTGCCGATCGAGGGCGGCTACCGCTTCCGGTTCCGCCTCGACGAGGAGCGGGCCCATGTCGACGTAAACTATCACGATACCAAGGGGCTGATGCTCGCCACCTCGGTCGGCGGCCGCCGCGAAGCGCTGGGCGACCGCTCAGTGCTGCGGCGTTTCCTAGGCAACCCCACCATGACCCTGGCGGTCGTGTTCCGGATTCACTGGCAGGCCTTGCATCTGTGGCGGAAGCGCGCGAGATTTTATCGCAAGCCAGCACCGCCACCGGAGCTCGTGACCCGCTGACTTCATAACGGATCGCATGACTTTCGCCGCCCGGTTTGTTCTGAAATCCCTCGAACGCCTGTCCATTGGACGGCTGACGGCAAGACTCCCCGATGGAAAGGTGCGCGTCTTCGGCCAGCCCGATGCGGCGCTCCGGGCCGAGATCGACGTCAAGGACTGGCGCCTCTTCCGCAAGATCCTGCTCGACGGCGACATGGGCTTCGCCGAAGGTTACATGGAAGGTTTCTGCGATTCTCCCGACCTGCCGAGCCTGATCCACCTGCTTCTCGCCAACGAGAAGGAACTCGGCAAGATCACGCGGACCAACTTCCTCCACGGGCTGTTGCTGAGGTTCCTGCACCGCCGGCACGAGAACACCCGCGAGGGATCGAAGAAGAACATCCATGCCCATTACGACCTGGGCAACGACTTCTACGGCCTGTGGCTCGATCCCTCGATGACCTATTCTTCGGCCCTCTACGAAGGCGAGGAAAGCAAGCCGCTGGAGGCCGCCCAGATCGCCAAGTACGAGCGGATCCTGACCCAGCTCGGCGCCCGCCAGGGCGACAGCATCCTCGAGATCGGTTGCGGCTGGGGAGGCTTCGCCGAAGTCGCGGCCCGCCGCGGCATGCGCGTGACCGGCGTGACCATATCGAGGGAACAGCTCGAATATGCCCGCGCGCGGCTGGAGCGGGCCGGGCTGGCCGACCGCGTCGACCTGCAGTTCCGCGACTATCGCGACATCGAGGGCCGCTACGATCACATCGTCTCGATCGAGATGATCGAGGCGGTCGGCGAGCGTTTCTGGCCCGACTATTTCGCCACGCTCAAACGCCACGTCGTGCCCGGCGGCTCGGCGCTGGTGCAGGCCATCGTCATCGCCGACGACTTCTTCGACCGCTACCGCAAGCAGCCGGACTTCATCCAGACCTACGTCTTTCCCGGGGGCATGCTATTGTCTCCCACCAGCCTGCGCGAACAGTGTCGCCAGGCCGGTCTGAAGGTGGCCGAACTCTACAGTTTCGGACTGGACTATGCGCGCACGCTGGAAACGTGGCTCGGCCGCTTCGACCGGGTGGCCGACCAGGTCGGCCACATGGGATTCGACGAGCGATTCCAGCGTATGTGGCGCTACTATCTCGCTTATTGTGCCGCAGGCTTCTCGGCGCGCCGCACGGACGTTTTGCAGGCACACTTCAGGCATATATAACGGTCGGAAATAAAGGCCGCCGCTTGAAGGTGAGCCGAACAGGAAGGCAAAATCAGCGTGCATGCGCCAAATTCCAGGGGCGGCTCGGCCTCGTCCATACGCCTGAGCTTCGACCGTCTAGTCGCCTATTCGACCAACCAGCTGCCGCTCAACATGGCGGCCTTGCCGGTGGTCCTGAACGTCAGCCATTTCTATGGCGAGATCCTCAAGGTGCCGCTCGGCATCATGGGCCTGATCTTCATCACCACCCGCGTGATCGACGCGGTTCAGGATCCCGTCATCGGCCTGATCAGCGACAAGTTCACCCATCGCGGGCCGCGCGGGCGTCTCACCTTCGTCGCCCTGATGCTGCCGCTGTTGATCGGCGGCTTCTACATGCTCTTCCATCCGCCGCAGTCGCTGTTCACGCAGCCCGGGCTGCTGGCGACTTGGCTATTCGTCGCGCTCTTCGTGGTCCATCTCGGCTATGCCGGCGTCTCGATCAGCTATCACGCCCACGGCGCGGAGCTGACCGACGACTACAATGAGCGAACCAGGGTCACGGTCGGCCGCGAGGTCTTCGGCCTGATCGGCATGACCCTGGCGGTGGTGCTTCCCACCTACTTCACCGCCCAGATGGGCGAGCATGCCGGCTACGTCTACATGGGGCTGATCTTCATCCCCATCGCCGTGCTGTTCTCCCTGCCGACGCTGCTCTGGTCGCCGCCCTCGGTACATCCGCCGGTCGTGCGTGAGAATCCGGAGATCCATGTCCGATACTTCCGCGACTGGTTGATCAGCCTGGCGCCGTGGCTTGCCCGGCCGACCCGAAACATGGAGCGAAGCGCCACGATCAAGACGCTGATCCCGTTCTTCGCGCCGCTGAAGAACAAGCTGTTCCGTCGCCTGCTGCTCGTATTCATCGTCAATGGCGCCGCGCTGGGCGTCGCGGTCTCGGTGATGCTCTTTTACGTCGAGCATGTGCTGAAGGGGAACAAGCTGCAGGCCGGGATCATCCTGCTGGTCTATTTCGGCGCCGCCGCCGCCAGCGTGCCGCTCTGGATGCTGCTGTCACGCCGCTTCAGCAAGACGGCCGCCTGGTTCATCGCCATGGTCCTTACGGCCGTGTCGATGTCGTTCGGCGTTTTCCTCGGCGCCGGCGACTTCATCTGGTTCATGCCCATCGCCATCATCACCGGTCTGGGCATCGGCGCGGACTACGGGCTGCCGCCGTCTGTCCTGGCCGACATCATCAACTCCGACGAAGGCAAGGACACCAAGGGCGATACCGGCGCCTATTTCGGCCTGTGGGCGCTCTCGACCAAGCTCGCCACCGCGATCGGCGCGGCTGGCTCGCTGCCGGTCGCGGCGTTGCTCGGCTTCAATCCATCGGTCGGCCAATACAGCGCCTCGGCGCTGATCTTCGTCTATATCGCCATCCCGGTGGCCATCAAGATCATCGCGGCGCTGCTCATCTGGTACATCCGTATCGAGGCTGATCGTGGCTCGGTGCGCGACGAAATCCTGGGGCGGCCGGCCGCGATGCTCCGCTAGACGAGGAAGCCGAGCCTCTGCGGCTGGCGCAGGCCAAAATCGTAGCGCTGGCCCCAGCATCCCTGGGCCAGCGTGGCGAAGACGTTGCGGAAATCGACCGTGTGCCTGAGGTCGCCGTCCTGCAGATCCGACAGCGACGGATAGACGCCGTGAAGGCCTCCCTTCACGGCCCCGCCCATCACGAAGTGCGGCGCCGACGTGCCGTGGTCGGTTCCGGCGCTGGCATTCTGCCGGGCGCGACGGCCGAACTCCGAATAGGTCATCACGACGACATCGTTCCAGAGGCCGGCGCCGATCAGGTTCTGGCGCAAGGTCGCCAGGTTCGTGGCGAGGAATGCCAGCAGCCGCTCGTGCGTGGGCGCCTGGTTTGCATGTGTGTCGAAGCCGCCCAGGGCCACCTTGATGGCGATGACCGGCA
Source organism: Reyranella humidisoli (assembly GCF_019039055.1). Classification (NCBI taxonomy): domain Bacteria; kingdom Pseudomonadati; phylum Pseudomonadota; class Alphaproteobacteria; order Hyphomicrobiales; family Reyranellaceae; genus Reyranella; species Reyranella humidisoli. Next base: position 3,330,658 of record NZ_JAHOPB010000001.1, on the reverse strand, counting down.
CCTTCGCGGTCAGGAGCCTGGTGGCAAGGTCCAGTTGCCGGCCCAGCAGGAATTCCTGGCCATAGGCATCGACCGGCGCCGGTGCGGACCGCAGGCGATCACGCAGGCCGGCGGCGGCGGCGTTGATTTCCTGACGGACCGAAAGCAGGTGGTTGAGCGCGGGATTGCCGCCATCGCTGACGCCGGGCACCACGCTCATGGCATCGGCCTGGCGAAGGAAGTTCTCGGCATCCTGCATAACGATGGTGCGCAGCGAGGGACCGGCGGAGGGCAGCACGTTGGTATCGGCCACGACGCAGTCGACGCCGATGCCTTTCGCGATCGGGGTCCCGTTGAACGCCTGGGCAACCCATCCCTCGCTCAGCGTCTGCGTCGAGGCCGAGGCGGTGTCCCAGATCTCGCTCGACCGGAAGTGCGAGCGGTTGGGATAGGGATAACCGACCCCTTGCAGGATCGCGAGATCGCCCGCCTTCCAGGAGTCCATCAACGGCGCGAGCTTCTCGTGCAGGCCGACCCGTTCGTCGAGTTGCACCACTCTCTCGCGCGCAACGCCGATGCCGGCCCGCAGATCGCGATACGTCGGATCGGCATAGGGCACGAGCGTGTTCAGCCCGTCATTGCCCCCTTTGAGTTCGACCAGCAGGAGAACACGGCCCATCGCCTTCTCCTCACTTCAACTGGTAAGCGGTGTCGAGCAGCGCGGCGGCGACGACCGCACCCGCGGTGCCGTTCGCATCGCCCCCATCGACCGGCTGGCGCGGCAGCAGCGTGCGCACCAGCAACGGCCCGTCGACGCCGGCCAGCGTCGGGCCGAGGCGTGCCTCCTGCCCGGCCCCGCGCAGGCTCCGGCCTTCCACAGGGCGCGGCGGCTCCATCATCTGCATGGTGCTGCCATCGGCAGGGGGAAGCTGCTCTCGGCGGTCGGCGCGCCGGTTCGGACGATTGGCCATCTGCATGCCCCCCTCCATCGGCGCCACGGTCGTCGCCTCGACCATGCGCCGCAGGAACTGCTGGCGGAGCAACAGCGTGTGGGTCGATATCCAGCTCTCGCCCCCCGCCCAGCCCTTGACGTTCGGCGGATCGAAGGGCGTCTGCCCAAGCCCCTGCAGCATGCGGACCAGACCCGTCTTCTCCGGTACGGGCAGCCCCAGCACGTGCACGGTGCCCACGATCAGGTCGACCGGAGACTTGATCAGCGCGCCACGGTTGGCGGGATCGCGGAACGCGGGCGAAAGCAGCAGCGCGCGCATCAACGGCTTGATCTCGTAGCCACTCTCGCGGAACAGGGCGGCGAGCCGCCCGACCTCGCTAGGGTCGGCTTTCAGCGACACGAACTCCCGCCAGAGCTTCTCGACGACCGTCTCGGCCGTGCGCGGATGGGCGAGCAGGATGGCCAGTATGTCGTCGCCCCCGAAACGACCGGTCTTGCCGAGAAAGGTCTTCTCACCGTCGTCGTGCTGCCCGGCGCGCTCCATGAACTGTCCGGTCTCCCGATCGACGCTCCAGCCCGTGAAGGCGCGCGCCGCCGCCTTGACGTCCGTCTCGCCGTAGCGGCCCTCGCCCAGCGTAAAGAGCTCGAGCAGTTCGCGGGCGAAATTCTCGTTGGGCTGCCGCGCCACCGACCGCATGCCGTCGAGATAGATGAGCATCGCCGGGTCGCGGGCGACCGATTTCAGGAGGGTCGCATAGTTTCCCAGTGCCTCGCGCCGGAACAGGGCATTCTGCCGAAACAGCGACGCCGGATAACGCACCTTCATCAACGACGAGGTGAAGTGGCCGTGCCAGAACAGCGTCATGCGCTCGACCAGGGGCTGGTCGGTCGCGATCATCTCCTCGATCCACCAGTTCTTGAGTTCGCGTCCCTGCTCCTGCACCGGGCGCACGACATCGAGTTTCTTGCCGTCGGCGCCCTGCTTGCGCTCTGACTCGGCGGCCTGCTGGCGGCGGCGCAACTCGGCCGGCCCCAGGCCGAGCCAGCCCGGGGCCGGTGTCATCGCCTCGCGCCGGGGAGAGTCGAGCAGCCGGTCGACCGCGACCGAATGATCGAGCGATTCGAGGACGCGAATCTCGGCCGGCGTGACGCCGAAGGAAGTACGCGATAGCAAATGCCGCGCATCGTCGAAGCCCATCGCCGATGCGGCACGAGCCGCCGGCGCGGGCCACAGATTCGCAGAAAGGCCGGCAGTGAAGGCTGTGGCGGCCTCCATGAAGCCGCGACGACCAAGGCGCGTACTCATGACAAGCCTCCTACTGCGGCGGACGCGGAGGTCCCCCGGGCGGTGGACGAGGCGGCGGCGGCGGCGGAACGATCCGCTCCACCATCAACCGCTGCAGCCGCTCGCGCTGGTCGGGCCGAAGGCTCGGCTCGAGCCGTGTCAGTGTCAGCAACGTTTCCTTCTGCTGCTCGGCGCGAAGCCGGCTGACCTGGTCGATCAGGGCGTCGATCCGCGTCATGTCGAAGGATGCCTTGCGCAACTCGGCGCTCGTCTGCTCGCGGAGCTGCTGGATTGCCTGCAGCCGCTCGCGACGCGCCTTGGCGTACTGGTCGAACAGCGCCTGCATGACCTTGCGCTGCTCCGCATCGAGACCTAGATCCTGCGCCACCATCTCAACGGGATTGAGCCGCGGCCCGGCCGGCAGTCCCGGCTGGCCCGGCATACCGTGCGGTGGGGGTGGCGGGGGCATCCCCTGCATCTCGAACGGCGGATCGATCCAGCTCCGGTAGACGAAGCCCGCCAGCACAAAGGCATTCAGCAGCAGCGACAGGCCGAGGAGCATCTGGATCAGGCGCGAGGTCATGTCAGATCCCGTCGCCGGCAAAGAACTCGCTGACCTCGTTCGACGTCGTGGTCGATGTCGTGCTGGCGGTCTCCGTCCTGGGATAGCCCTCGCGCTGCTGGGCGAGCGATTCGCCCAACCCGCCACCCACGAGGAAGCCTCCGGTCGCGACCACGAGGGCGGCAACGGCCATCACCCCCTGCTGCAGCGCGTACCCCTGACCAGCGAAGAGTCTCCCGCCCCTCAACCAGCGTCCGAACAGGCCGCCGGCCGGTGCCGCGCGCCCGGCTTCGAAGCCGACCAGCGCGCGGGCACGAACCACCATCCGCTCCGGTGCGGCCGGCAAAGGTTTTCCGAGGATATCCGCCAGATCGAACGCGGCGCGGCGCAGCGCCGGGTCGGCCGCGACGGCCGCCTCGACCGGGGCTGCAGCCTCTTCGGAGAGGCGGCCTTCGAGCCAGGCGGCAAGATCCATGTCGCTGACCGCGGCAGGCGCGACCGCGGGCTGGCTGGCGAGGCTTCGCCACAGCTCCTTGTCGTTCCTCGGGGTCCGCTCGTTGGTCATGGATCGCTCCTGCCGATGATACGCCAAAACATGCCGATTCATCCCCCGCGGGAGGGCTCTTCCTCGCGGAAATGCGCCCTTAGTCGCTGCAGGGCCTTGTGATGCGTGCTGCGGATGGTCTGAGCATCCACGGACAGCAGTTTCGCGATCTCGGTAACGTCCCGTTCCTCGTCGTACAGATATTTCAGAATGAGCATCTGGCGCGCCGTGAGCAGGCCGTCGGGTACCTTGAGTTTCTCGACATGGCGGTCCTCGACCCCGAGGACCGCTTCCGGAACGTCGTCGATCGGCTCGGTGGCGTGGCGCCTGCGGCGCAGATGGTCGATGGCGCAGGACCGGGACACGACGGAAAGCCAGGTCGACAGCCCCGCCCGGTCCGGATCGTAGGTTTTCAACAACCTGAATTCCTGGGCGCACAGCCGGACGAACACGTCCTGGGCGGCATCCATGACGTCGTCTTCGCCCAGCCGGTAGGCGCCGAGCGTCCGGCGCACGACGGCATTGATCAGCGGCGCGGCCACGATCACGAACGCATCCCATGTGCGTTTGTCGCCCCTGGCGAGTGCCCGCAGGTCGATCTGGTTCAGGTCAGCCACACGCCCACGATCTCTCTGCCCGTCCGCCCTGCAGTCTAACAGGCTTTGTGGCCAAAAGAGGCCCCCGCTACAGTCCCCCCAGCAATTGAGGAGCACCGATGAGCGAGTCGCTGACACGGCAACTGAAATTCACCAAGCATGCAGTCCGCGGCAAGGGCGTCGTCGTCGCCCAGAACGTGAAGGCGGCGGAGGTCGGCGCCGAGATCCTGCGCAAGGGCGGCAACGCCATCGACGCAGCGGTCGCGACCGGCATGGCCATCGGCGCGCTCGAACCCTGGATGAGCGGCATCGGCGGCGTCGGCTTCATGACGGTCTGGAGCGCCAAGGAAGGCCGCGCCTGGACGGTCGACTACGGCCCGGTCTCCGCGAAGAAACTGGACCCGTCGGTCTACGAGATCGTCGGACCCGGCCCCGCCAACCCCTTTGCCTGGCCCGACATCAAGGAGCAGCGCAACGAGGTCGGCTATCACTCGATCGCCGTGCCCGGCATGGTTGCCGGCCTCGCCAAGGCGCTGGAGCGCTTCGGCTCGCTGAAGTGGAAGGACGTGCTGCAGCCCGGCGTCGAGATCGCCCAGCGCGGCATGGAGCTCGACTGGTACATGCAGGTGATGATCGCCAACGGCGCGAAGCACCTCGAGAAGTACCCCGCCTCCAAGGCCAACTATCTGTGCGACGACGGCCGCGTGCCAGCCAGCGACTGGGCCGGCACCCGCCGCTACATCAAGCTCGGCAACCTGGGCGAGACGATGCGGCGCCTGGCCGAAGGCGGCCCGCGCGAATACTACGAAGGCAGCCTCGCGCGCGACATCGCCGCCGACCTGCAGGCTGGCGGCTCCGCCATCTCCTATGAGGATCTCGCGGGCTACGAGGCGAAGATCGTCGATCCCCTCGCCTTCGAGCACAACGGAGTCACGGTGAACGTCGCGGGCGGTCTGACCGCCGGTCCGACCCTGCGCCGCGCCATCGAACTGGTGGGCGCCGCGACCCAGGGCAAGGGCGCGCCCGGCGCCGAGTTCTTCGCGGCGATCGCCGAGGGCATGCACAAGGCCTACGACGAGCGCCTCAAGACGCTGGGCGACAAGCCCACCGACACCTGCACCACGCATTTCTGCGCCGCCGATTCCGAGGGCAACATGGTGGCGCTGACCCAGACGCTGATGAGCCTGTTCGGCTCCTGCGTGATGCTGCCCAAGACCGGCATCACCATGAACAACGGCATGCTGTGGTTCGATCCCGAGCCAAACCGCCCCAACTCGATCGCCCCGGGCAAGAAGCCGCTTTGCAACATCTGCCCGGTCGTCGTCGTGAAGGACGGCAAGCCGTGGTTCTGCATTGGCGCCTCGGGCGGACGCCGCATCGTGCCGGCGGTGTCGCAGCTTTCGCTCATGATGATCGACCGCGGCATGGACGTGGAAGCCGCCTTCCATCAGCCGCGCGTCGATATTTCCGGTGTCGGTCCGATCCGGGTAAACCGCGACCTGCCGGACGACGTAAAGAAGGCGATCGCGGCCAGGCTGCCGATGGTCGAGGTCGACAATCCGGTCTCGCCGCTTGGCTTCGCCAACCCCTCCTGTATCGTGCGCGATCCGAAGACCGGCGAGCTGACCGGCATGAACGAGGTTATGTCTCCATGGGCCGGCGGCGCAGCGCAGTAATCGGAACCGTCGCACTCGTTCTCCTCGCAATGCCGGCCACAGCACAGAAGACATCCGTGCCGCTGCCGGTCCTTGCACCGTTGACCGGCTTCGCGTCCATCGAGGGCGCGAGCCAGAAGAACGGGACGAATCTGGCGGAGCGGTCGATTCGTGACGTGCGGATCGAGTCACGCGTGCTCGATGCCGCGACGTCGCCCGAAGGCGCCGTCGCCACCTGGGAACGCGCGGTGCGGCGGCCGCTGCCGCCCGCGGTGATGGGGCCCCTGCTCGGGCCCCAGATGCTGGCGGTGATGTCGCTGGCACAAAGCGTCGGCGTGCCGCTGCTGACCCTCTCCACCAATCCGAAGCTGTCGGAAGCGGGCAACCCCTACTTCTTCCGCTTCCTGCCGAGCGACGCCGTCTCGAAGGCCGCCCAGGCCCGCTATGTCGTGGAGAAGCTCGGCGCCAGGCGCCCGGTCGTGATCTTCCAGGCCACGGTCGATGGCCAGGCCGCGCGGGACGAACTCGCAAAGACGTTCACCGACCTGAAGACCAAGCCCGTGCTTGAGGAGGGCATCGCGCCCGACGCCGGCGATCTGGCCGCGCTGGTGGCTCGGGTGAAGGCGGCCAATGCCGATGCGATCGTGCTTCACCTGCGCGCGGCCTCCACGGCGTCGGCCGTGCGCCAGATCCGCAAGGCTCTGCCCGGCCTGCCGATCGTGGCCAGTATCGCCATGCACCAGCCGTCGACCGCGGCCCTGCTGGAGCCGGCCGAGCTCAAAGGCGTCTGCGCCGAAACGGCGGCCTCCCCGGCTTCGGCCACGGAAGGTCCGATGAAGGAATTCGCCGAGACCTATCGCAGGGCCTTCAAGGCCGAGCCCGATGCCTTCGCCGCCGCCCAGTACGACGCCATCCAGATGGTGGCGAAGAGTGCGGCCGATCTTGCGAAGTCCAGCCAGGCGATCACGCCCATCGCCCTGCGCGGCGCGCTTTCGCGGGACGCCTACAAGGGCCTGGTCACGACCTACAAGTCGGACGGCAAAGGCAACATGGCGCACGAAGTCCAGATCGTCTGCTATGACGGCACGACGCGCATTCCCAGCGTCGTGGAGCGTTACGCCGCCCCGACGCGGTGATGCGCTCGTCTACTGCTGGGGTTCGCAGTCGCGCGGGTCGGCCCGGGAGTTTCCCTGCGCGCATTCCGGGAGGTACGGCCCCCTGGAGGGAGGTTGGTACTGGCCGCGCTGCATAACGGCCGCCAGGAAAAAGATCCCGACGATCACGATCACGACAGCGACCATGCCGATGACGAGATCCCGCATCTCAGCGGGCCCTCGCCGCAAGTTTCGCCAGGGCTCGGCATGTCGAATGACGCAGCGGCACTTCCCTCAGCGATGGTTCGCGGGCGGCTGCGAAAGTCGGTCGACGAAGGCGATGCCTACCGCCGACAGGATGAACAGGGCGTGAATGATCGACTGCCACATGATCGCGGCTTCGGTGTAGGTGGCGTTCGGCTTGCCCAGGGTTCCGGCCTCGATGAAGGTCCGGAGCAGATGGATCGACGAAATACCGATGATCGCCATGGCGAGCTTGATTTTCAGCACGCTGGCGTTGACGTGGCTCAGCCACTCCGGCTGGTCGGGATGGCGGTTGAGTTCCATGCGGGACACGAAGGTCTCGTAGCCACCCACGATCACCATGATCAGCAGGTTCGAGATCATCACCACGTCGATCAGGCCCAGGACGATCAGCATGGCCTGCAGTTCGGTCACGCTCGGGCTCTCCATGACGAGATGGAGCAATTCCTTCAGGAACAGGAACACGTAGACGACCTGAGCCACGATCAGGCCGAGATAGAGCGGAAGCTGCAACCAGCGGGAGGCGAAGATGAAGCGCGGGATCGGTCGCAGCTTCCGGGGATCGCGAACAGTCTCGGAATGCGGCTCTGTCGTCATCAGGAAGCTCCTCCCATGGGTCGGGAGGCGCTTTTGCACAATCGGGCTGGCCGTTGCAACTGGCCAGCAATGACGAATTCGCGACTAGGTGGCGGCCGCCGGGATCGTCGCCGGCTGAGGCGGCGGGGCGGGCGCCCCCGGCACGGGATGCCCATCCGTCGCCGGATCGTTGGCGGCGGCAGGTCCGGTGTGGACCACGACGTTGGCGCCTTCCGTGGCGAACTCGAATCCCATCGCCGGGAAGGTGCTGAACATCCGCTTCAGAGCCTCGCGCTGGATGGCCGCCGGGTTGCCCGGCCGGGCCGTGAACTTGAAGCGCACCACCAGGGCGTTGCCGGCAATGTCGGCGACGCCCTGCATCTTGAAGGGTGCCAGGATCTGGTCGGCGATCGCCGGCATTTCCATCATGTCGGCGCCGATCTTCTTAGATGCCTTGCGCAGCTTCTCGATGTCGGTGTCGCGGGCGAAGCGCAGGTTGAATTTCACCGTGATCCAGTCGCGGCTGAAATTGGTGATCTGCCCGAGCTGGCCGAACGGGATCGTATGCACCTGCCCGTTCTGGTGACGCAGCTTGATCGAGCGCAGCGTGAAGCCCTCGACCGTGCCCTTGGCCTTGCCGCAGTCGATGTATTCGCCGACCCGGAAGGCGTCGTCGGAGAGATAGAACAGGCCCGACACGATGTCCTTCACCAGCGTCTGGCTGCCGAAGGAGATCGCGATGCCGAACACCGAGGCGCCGGCGATCAGGGGCGTGATGTTGATGCCGAAATCCTGCAATGCGACCATGACGGCCACGAGGATGATCAGCACCGCCGCCGTGCGCCGCATCAGCGGCATCATGGTGCTGAGCCGCGACGCCGGCGCCGCGTTGGCATCGCCATCAGCGATCGCCTGGGCGGCATCCTTGTTCTTCGTGCCCATATAGGGCTCGGTCATGTACTTGAAGAGCTCCCAGGCGACGAAGGCAACGAACAGAGTGACCCCGGCGGTGCGGGAGGAACTCGTGAGCTGCGCCCACTCGCTGTCGTTCACCAGCCCGAGGACCTGCACCACCCAGCTTTCGGCGATCACCACGGCCACGCCGATCAGCACGGCTACGCGGATACAACGCGCCACGACGTCGGGAAGCTTGGGCGTACTGCCAGCCGGTGTCTTGCCCTCGAGCTGCGAATCGAGGCGGCGCACGAAGGCCTGCATCAGCGTCTCGAAGATCAGCACGCCGATCACGAGATTGAGCGTCAGGACCATCGCGGAGCCGACATACCTGTAGCCAGAGACCGCGCCGTAGATCAGCGTGCCGCCGAGCGCGACGAAGAACAGCGGTGCGATCGGAATCCACTTACGCCCGACCACCCCGATCACCGGCGCCATCTCTCCCAGCCCGCCGAACCACTGCTGCGCGGCGAGGCGCGACCGGTAGGCGAGCCACAGGAAGGCCGCGAGATAGATCATGGCACCGACCACCTGGAAGCTGGCCATCGCATCGGGCGGCGTGCCGATCGCCGCCAGGACCTGCGCCAGGATACGCATCAGGACGATGACGAGCATCACCGCGGAGATCCGCAGATACAGGGTCCGGGCCTCGTGGTTTCCGGCGGCGCACAGGCGGGCCGCCGGCAGTTCAGGCTGCAGCACGACCCGGAACAGCAGTACATAAAGACGCCAGGCGAAAATGCCGGCCAGGACGGCCGCGGCAAGCTTGTCCTGTCCAGTCGTGCCATTGAACCACGCCCCGGTGGCGGCATTGCAGATCAACCAGACGGCCAGGACGCCCAGCCCGTCGAGAACCGCGAGGCCCGCCAGAAAGCCGATGGACCGCACGCCCCCCTCGGGACCGGCATTCGCCGCCAGCCTAGCCCTCAAGCCATGCAACAAAAGACGCAGGATTCCTTCGGCCGCTACGGCAACGACAGCGACCGCACAGAGCAGCAGCAGGAACGTCGAAGATCCCCGTCCGCCCTGCGCGCGCTGATCGAGCAGGGTCGGAATGAGGGCAATCTGTGCGCCCGCGACGGGCAGCGCAACAAAGACCTTCTCGGCGCCGTGGATGAAGGCGACGAACGGATCGGGCCCTGCCTTGGGCTCGACATGGACGATCTTGGGCGGCGGCGGCGCCTTGGACTTGGACTTGGAGTCGGATGCCGCCGGGGCCGGCGCCGCGGGCGTGGCAGACGGCACCACCGCCCCCTCGGCCTTCAACTTCTCGGACACGGAGTTGCTGATGGCATCGACCAGCGAATCAAACTGCTGCCGGGAGAGGCCCGCGGGAGGCGCTTCCGCCGTCTGTGCCCCCGCCTGGGCGACGATGCCGAGAGCAAGCGCAACGGCTAAAACGAGCGAGCGAAGTGCGTTCACGATCTCAATCCTTCCGTGAGCCCGTCGTCAGTCGAATCAGGCCTCCCCCCAATCTACACTATCTTCGCGTTGAAGGGAGGCTCCGCAGAGACACCTGCCGATCCGATCAGCTCAAATCCATCTCCCGGTACTGCTGAGCCGCGACCTCGTCGCAGCGGGCGCGATAGGCCGGGGCGCTGCCGCTGTATCGGGAGATGCGCCGCGTCTGCTTGCCCTCGACGTTGGTGTTGATGCCGGTGAACCAAGAGTTGACCTCGTTGGACAGCAAGCCGACCGAGGCCTCCTGGACCGTCTTCATCCAGGCCTCCACCCCTTCGGACCGGGCGTCGATGCGGGTCAGGCCGCGATCGCGCATGAACCGCAGCAGGTCGGTCACCCACTCGACGTTGTATTCGATGCTGCGTGGAATGTTGCCCAGCGCCGTGTGAGGTCCGAGCAGCATCAGCATGTTGGGAAATCCTTCGACCGACATGCCGACGAACGTCTCGGCGCCCTCTGCCCATTCGTCCTTAAGCTTGCGGCCGCCGACACCCCGGAAGTCGATGCGGTCGAACGCGCCGGTGAGCGCATCGAAGCCGGTGGCGTAGATGATCATGTCGAATTCGTAGTCCGCGGCGCTCGTCTTGATGCCGGTCGGCGTGATTCGCTCGATCGGCGTCTCCTTGATGTCGACCAGCTCGACGTTGGGCTGGTTGTAGACCTCGAAGTAGCGGGTCTCGAGCGGGACGCGACGGGTGCCAAAACCGTGGTTCTTGGGAATCAGCTTCTCCGCGATCGCCGGGTCCTTCACACGGCTCCTGATCTTGCGTGCGACGAAGTCCGAGATCAGCGCATTGGCATCCTTGTTGGTCAGGATGTCGTTGAAGTTACCGACCCAGATGCCGAATCCGCGCTCGCCGTAGAGCTTCTCGAAGAAGGCTTCGCGCTCCTCCGGCGTCACCTCGAAGGTGCCACGCGGATCGGCGGTGTGCAGGAAACACGCGAAAGTCTCCTGGCAGCGCCGGAAGATCTCGGGATAGTCGGCGCGAATGGCTGCCATCTCGTCGGGCTCGATCTTGCCGTTGTGCAGCGGCGCGCACCAGTTGGGCGTGCGCTGGAACACTGTGAGCTTCTTCGCCGTCTTCGCCACTTCCTGGATGGTCTGAACGCCGGTCGCACCGGTGCCGATCACCGCGACCCGCTTGCCCTCGAAGCTCACCGGCTCGTGCGGCCAGCGCGCGGTGTGGCAGCTCTGCCCCTCGAAGGACTCGATGCCGTCGATGCGCGGCATGGTGAAGGCCGAGAGCGGGCCGATGGCGGTGATCAGGAAGCGCGCGGTGTGGGCGCTGCCGTCCTCGAGCGTGACCTGCCAGCTCCGCGTCTCCTCGTGCCAGTGGGCCGCGCCGACCTTGCTGCGGAACTGGATGTCCCGGCGCAGGTCGAACTTGTCGGCGACCTTGTTCAGGTAGCGCAGCGTCTCGGGCTGGGGCGAGAAATGCTCCGTCCAGTCCCACTCGGCCAGGAGTTCCTCGGAAAACGAATAGCCATAGGAATAACTCTCCGAGTCGAAGCGCGCGCCGGGGTAGCGGTTCCAGTACCAGGTGCCGCCGACACCGGTTCCGGCCTCGAACACCCGGACCTTCATTCCGAGTTCGCGCAGTCGGTGAAGCTGGAACAGGCCGGACATGCCGGCGCCGATGATGATCGCGTCGAAATCGGCGCTCCTGGGGTCTTGTCGCTCGCTCTTGCTCATACGGACAGCCTAGCGGCGACTGTGGCCGATCTGCAACGCATCACCGTCGCAGAGCGGTGCCAGGCCGGCGGGCGCAACCGGCCCGCCCCGCTCCCGTTGGCGGCGATCAATTGCAGGTACAGGAGAGGTCCATGATCAAATCAATCGTTCTCGTTGCCCTTGTCGGCACCGTCGTCGCCGGCTGTTCGGTCCGCACCGAGCGCGTCGTCGAAGCGCCCGCCGCCACCACCACGCAGCGCACCACCACGGTCTCGTCCGATCCGTACACCCCGGCCGCGACGACGACGACCACGACGTATACGACTCCGACCCGCTAACCCGGTTCGTGAGAGGCGCGGTAGCCACCGTCGTGGCGCCGCGCTTTTTTTTGGCCACGCGCCTCTCCCTCCGCGGGAAGCTTGCCGCTTCGTGGAAGGAAGCGATGCGTTGCGCTACGATTGCCCGATGAGTGACATTCCGGGCGGTCGGCGCATCCTCGTTGTCGAGGACGAAGCATTGTTCGCCATGCAGCCTCGAAGACATGCACAAGCCCTACAGCCACAAGCACCTGAGATCGGTGCTGTCGCACCTACTGGCGTGATCTACCGCTCCGGACAGGTCCCGGCGAAATAGGCATCGGCCTCGCAGGCCTTTCCCGTCGGGAGCGTACAGGTGCCGCGCTCGGGCAGAACACCGGGTGCCGACACCACGGAATAGCGTCCGCCCGCGATGGCGCAGTAGCGGCCCGCCGGCGTGGCATAGCCGGTCACGCGCAGGCCGTTCTTCGGGCATTCGCCGCGCAGCAGCGCCCACTCCTCGCACTGGTAATTGTCGGTGAAGACGCAGACGCCGAACTGGCCGCCATCGGGTCGCCGTTCGATGGCGAGTGTGCCGCCCTGCTGCGTGCAATTGAGCGAGGCGGGATTGGCGAGCTGTGGCGCGGGCGGTGCCTGGGCTCCCGCACCGGCCGCCCACAGGACGACGAAGAGTGAAACGACAATACGGGACATGCGGTCCTCCTGCCGAAGCCTAGCCCACACGCCGCGTTGCGTCCGCTGCCCGTCCGGGGCAACACTGCGCGCCAACCCATGACGACGCCCGAGAACGCCCCGCCGGACGAGAGTATCAAACGCCTGTTGCCGTGGCTGGTCGCCGTGGCGTTCTTCATGCAGTCGCTCGACACGACCATCCTGAACACGGCCGTGCCGGCCATCGCGCAGGCCATGGACGTGACGCCGCTCAGCGTGAAGTCGGTGCTGGCGAGTTACACGCTGAGCCTCGCCGTGTTCATCCCGGTGAGCGGCTGGATGGCCGACCGGTTCGGCACGCGCCGCGTCTTTGCCGCAGCCATCGGCCTGTTCTGCGTGGGCTCCCTGCTCTGCGGCCTCTCCACCAGCATCGAGATGCTGGTTGCCTGCCGCGTCGTCCAGGGCGCCGGCGGGGCCATGATGATGCCGGTCGGCCGCATGACCCTCGCACGCACCTTCGGCAAGGCCGACCTGGTGCGCGCCATGAGTTTCGTTGCGATCCCGGCCCTGATCGGCCCGATGGTGGGCCCCGTGGCCGGCGGCGCGATCGTCCATTGGCTGCACTGGAGCGTCGTGTTCTTCGTCAACATCCCGGTCGGGATCGTGGGCCTCTACTTCATCCGGCGCTACCTGCCCGACTATCGCGAGGACAAGACCCATCCGCTCGACGTGCTCGGCCTCATCCTGTTCGGCGGCGGCATCGCCCTACTGTCCTACGTGCTGGAAGTCTTCGGCGACAATTCGCTGTCGCGCGGCGAGATCCTCGGTCTGCTCGCCGTGGCCGCCCTGTTGCTCGCGGGCTACGGTATCCGGGCCTCGCTGACGGCGTTCCCGCTGCTCGATCTCGCGCTGTTCAGGATCAGGACCTTCCGCTCGGCCGTGAACGGCGGGTTCTTCACGCGGCTAGGGCTGGGCGGCATTCCCTTCCTGTTTCCGCTGCTTTACCAGGTCGGCCTCGGCTTCTCACCGATCCAGTCGGGCCTTCTGGTGCTGCCGCAGGCCATCGCCTCGATCGGCCTCAAGACGTTCATGCCCGCGATCCTGGCGCGCCTCGGTTATCGCAACGTGCTGGTGTTCAACACGATCGTGGTCGGCCTGCTCATCATGTCGTTCGCCAAGGTGGGCGCGGAGACGCCAATCTGGCGCATCGTCCTGCAGGCCTTCGTGCTCGGCTTCTTCACGTCGATGCAATACACCAGCATGAACACGCTGGTTTACGCCGACGTCTCGGGCCCGCAGACCAGCGGCGCCAGCACCATTGCCGCCACCGGCCAGCAGCTCGCCATCAGCTTCGGCGTGGCCGGCGCCTCCCTGATCGCCGCCCTGTTCGTGCCGACCGGGCTTCACACGCATGCGGCCACGATGATCTACGGCGTGCAGCAGGCCTTCCTCATCCTCGGGGTCATGACGGTGCTGTCGTCGGTGGTCTTCATGGAACTTAAGCGCGACGACGGAAACGACATCAGCCGCCACGACAGCGCGCCGAGCCACGAAACCCACGACTGATCCAGGCTCTTTGCCAGCGCCCCCAGATTCAGTATAAACATGATACGTTATACTGTTGCATTTACCTGGAGACGCCCGCGTGAGGTATTCGGCCGTAGCCCTGAGACAGGAGGCTGCCCATCCATCCGGTCCCGTCATCGTGGCGTCGTCCGCGGGCTGTCTCGCGCAAATCGCCACGGGCGCGCAGACCTTGGCGATCTGGCGCCGATCCGCGCCCGAAGGACAGTCGGAATGGCTCGACGGCCTCCCCGCCTCTCAACTGCCCGAGGGCCAGTTCGTCACCGCTCCGGGGGGCGCGACGGCGCCGCTGCAGCGGCTGGCCGACGGGGTAGCGCTGCCCCCGTCTCCGCAGCGCGACTGGCTGATCGGCGACATCGCGATGCTGGTCGACTGCTTCGCCCAGATCGCACGCTGCGCAGCGGTCAACGTCCGCCTCGAAGCCATCGATCACGATGCCTGCTGGCGCTTCCATCGCGACTATGTCGGCCTCCGCCTCAACGCGACCTACAGAGGCCCCGGAACCCAGTGGCTGCCGCCCGAACGCGCCGACGCAGCCCTGCGCGGCCAGCGACGGTATCGCGGCCCGCTGAACGAGTTGCCGCGCTTTTCCGTTGGCCTGTTCAAGGGCGTCGTCCAGGCCGGGAACGACGCGATCGTCCATCGCTCGCCGCCCGTCGCGCGCCACGGGCTGACGCGCCTCTTCCTGTGCCTCGATGCGGAGACTTGCGATGACTAGGTTACCGGTGACCGTGCTGTCTGGATATCTCGGGGCCGGCAAGACGACGCTGCTCAACCACGTCCTGAACAATCGCGAGGGCCGGAAGGTCGCGGTGATCGTCAACGACATGAGCGAGATCAACATCGACGCCGCTCTCATCCGGCAGGGCGGCGCCGAACTCAGCCGAAGCGAGGAGAAGCTCGTCGAGATGTCCAACGGGTGCATCTGCTGCACCCTGCGGGAGGATCTCCTGCTCGAAGTAGTGAAGCGGCTGGCCGCCGAGGGGCGCTTCGACTACCTGCTGATCGAATCGACCGGTATCTCCGAGCCGATGCCGGTCGCCGCCACCTTCGAGTTCGAGGACGAAGGCGGCGACAGTCTTTCCAAGGTCGCGCGGCTCGACACGATGGCGACGGTGGTCGACGCCAAGGCCTTTCTCGAGGACTACAGCTCTGCCGATTTCCTGCAGCAGCGCGGGCAAACCGCCCAGCCGGAGGACACGAGGACCGTCGTCGACCTGCTGGTCGAGCAGGTGGAATTCGCCGATGTGATCGTGGTCAACAAGGCCGATCTCGTGACCGCCGACGAGCTGGGCTTTCTGACGAACATGCTGCGGCGCCTGAATGCCACCGCCCGCATCGTCACCAGCGAGCACGGCCGCGTGCCTCCCGACGCCATTCTCGATACCGGCCTGTTCAGTTACGAGAAGGCGAGCCAGGCGCCCGGCTGGATGAAGGAGCTGCAGGGCATCCACACACCCGAGAGCGAGACCTACGGGTTCTGGAGCTTCGTGTACAAGGCGCGGCGTCCGTTCAACCCGATGCGCCTCTACGCGCTGCTGAACGGCCGCTGGGATGGCGTGATCAGGTCCAAGGGCTTCTTCTGGCTGGCCTCCCGGATGAACCTCGCCGGGTCGGTTTCACAGGCCGGCGGCATGTTGCGCCACGAGGCCGCCGGTGCCTGGTGGGCGGCGGTCAAGCGTGAGGATTGGCCGCAGGATTCGACCTGGCGCGCCACGATCCGCAACTCCTTCAAGAGCCCCTATGGCGACCGCCGGCAGGAGATCGTCTTCATCGGCACGAAGGGTATGGACAGGAAGGAGCTGACCGGCCGCCTCGACGCCTGCCTCCTCACCGATGCCGAGATGGCGATGGGCCCCGCTTTGTGGGCGCGGTTCCCCGACCCCTTCCCGGTGTGGAAGGTCGGTACACCGGAGTGACCGGCGTCTCCCGCCGCTAGTTGATCCGCCAGATGGTAATGTTCAGCAGGGTCGCGAAGGAAATCCAGGCGAGATAAGGCACGAGCAGCCAGGCGGCCAGCCGGTCGATGCGGCGGAACATCAGCGCCGTCGCCAGCACGAGCAGGTCGAGCAGCAGGATCACGACCACGGCCAGGCCCGGATTGCGCAGGCCGAAGAACGCGACGCTCCAGCCCAGGTTGACGGCCAGTTGCAGGGCGAACACCGCCAAGGGGCCGCGCGCGGTATCGCGATCGGCTGCTCGCCACACCCGCCAGGCCGCGACGCCCATCAGGATGTAAAGCGCCGTCCACACCGGACCGAAAATCCAGTTGGGTGGGTTGAAGGACGGTTTGGTGAGCGTGGTGTACCAGGTGGTGACGCTCTCCGCCGTCACGGCGCCGCCCAAGCCCCCGATTCCGAGGCAAAGGCCAACGAAGAGGACGAAAGCCAGGACGTCCTTGCCGGTCGCGATATCCGAACGCTTGCTGCTCATGACACGAGGCTCGCTCCGACGTTGATGGTAAGGGCCAGGATAGCCGTGTTGAAGGTGAAGGACACGATGCCGTGGACGAGCGTGACCCGGCGCATGGCCGGCGACACGGTGCCGACGTCGCCGGTCTGCGACGCACACCCGATCACGAACGAATAATAGAGGAAATCCCGGTAATCCGGCGGCCGGTCGCCGGGAAACTCCAAGCCACCCGGGCCGTCGTCGTCGGGTCGATAGTACACGTTGGCGTAGTGCAGGGTGAACACGAGGTGCGTGAACGTCCAGGACAGGGCCACGGTTGCACCCGAAATGGCCAAGGCATGGAAAAGCGAGCCGTGCGGCGTCTTGAGCATCGCGAGCTCGGAGAAGATCGTGGCGAAGCTTGCGCCGGCGCTCACGATCACGACCACCAGGATGATCCAGTCGCCCTCGTCGTAATAGGCTGCCCGCGCATAGCAGGTTTCGACCGTCGATTTCGCGATCATGCGCAGCGTGGTCACGATGTAGAGGAACGCCGCCAAGTCCCAGGCCAGCAGCCACCTCGTCTCGATGCGCATGTCCTTGGGCAGCAACAGGAACAGGGCGAAGCCGGCCGCGAGGGCGACCAGCAGGCGGGTGCGCGCATGGACGAAGCGGCGGAAGCCGCGAAGGTAGCCAGACGTCTCGCTCATGCGGTTTCCATGACCGCACTCTGCCATCTCGGCGGCGGCGGGCAATCGCTGTAATGTCCCAGCCATGCTTTTCGACGCAATGGATCTCGCCGCGACCTTCGTCTTCGCCATCAGTGGCGCGACACGGGGCGTCCACAAGCGTCTGGACCTGTTCGGCGTGCTGGTCGTCGCCTGGGTGGCCGGGGTGGCCGGCGGCATCTTCCGTGACCTGATGATCGGTGCCGTTCCGCCCGCCGCCTTCGACAACTGGCGCTACCTCGCCGTGACCGTCGCGGCCGGGCTGACGGGCTTCTTCGCCTCGCACCTGATCGACCGGGTGCGCACGCCGGTCCTGCTATTCGATGCCGCGGGCCTCTGCCTGTTCGCCGTCACCGGCACGCAGAAGGCCCTGGCCTATGGTCTCAGTCCGCTGATGGCTGCCCTGCTGGGGATGGTCACCTGCATCGGTGGCGGCGTGGCCCGTGACCTCCTCACCCTCCAGGTACCGACCGTCCTGCGTTCGGAACTCTACGCCGTGGCCGCCCTGGCCGGCGCCGGGGCAGTCTCGATCGGTTTCTGGCTCGGTCTTCCCGCCCTGCCGACGGCTGCCGCAGGGGCCGGAATCTGTCTGTTCCTGCGGCTGATGTCGATCTATCGGGGCTGGCACCTCCCTGTGGCGGCGACCAAACAAAAGTCCTCACTCGAAACCGACTAAATTTTCTGGCCTTGCACGCGTGATTCGACGCCACGCCCTTGCCGGTCCTTTGTACGAACGCTAAACACACGCCCGTCATTTTGTCGCAAGCGGCGTGGGGGAAAAAGCAGCATGGCGACGAAGAAGAAGGCGAAATCGACTGGCCCTGCCACTTCAGGGAAGGCTGCCAAGAAGCTGAACGGAAACGCGAATCCGGATCGTGGCAGCGGTACCCCGGAAGCGCGGGACACTGCCCGTCACCTGCTGGAGATCGAGGCGATCCACTGCCGGCCGGACAACCCGTACATCTTCACCTCCGGGCGGGCGAGCCCGGTCTATATCGACTGCCGGAAGATCATCTCGTTCCCGGAAGCGCGCGCCAAGATCATGGCCCACGCCCACAAGATGATCGAAAAGACCATCGGCTGGAGCAAGATCGACGTGGTGGCCGGTGGCGAGACCGCAGGCATCCCGTTCGCCGCCTTCCTGGCGGCGCTGGCCAAGAAGCCGATGATCTACGTTCGCAAGCAGCCCAAGGGCTTCGGCCGCATGGCCCAGATCGAGGGCGAGCTGAAACCCGGCAAGCGCGTCCTTCTGGTCGAGGATCTCGCGACCGACGGCGGCAGCAAGCTGGTCTTCATCGAGGCGCTTAAGAAGGCCGAGGCCAAGGTCACGGACTGCTTCGTGGTCTTCCACTACGGCATCTTCCCCCAGAGCATCGAGATGCTGGCTGCGGCCGGCGTGAGGCTGCACGCGCTCGCCACCTGGTGGGACGCGCTGGAAGCGGCCGAAAAGCACAAGTATTTCGACGAAAAGGGCCTCGTCGAGACACGCGCCTTCCTCGAGGCGCCGGAGAAGTGGTCGGCGAGCCACGGCGGCCGTCCGCCGGCGCCGCGCCCGCTGGGCCGCTAGCCAGCTCTTTGCTACGGTGCGGCGGACATGATCCGCCGCATTTTCTCTCTGATCCTGGCGCTCGGCGCACTCGCCTCTCCTGCCGCCGTGAAGGCCCAGGCCAAGGACGAACTCGTCGTGGCCATGACGCAGATGCCGGGGACCTGGAACCCGATCATCAGCTCCATGCTGGCCAAGTCGCTGATCGCCAACATGACGGCACGGCCGGTCACCGCCTACGACGCGGACTGGAAGCTGGTGTGCCTCGTCTGCACCGAACTGCCTACCATCGAGAACGGCAAGGCTAGGGTGGTCGATCTTGCCGATGGCAAGAAAGGCATGGAAATCGACGTCGAGCTGCGGGACATGCGCTGGGGCGACGGCACGCCGGTATCCGCGAAGGACGTGGCCTTCACGCTCGAGGTGGGCAAGCATCCGCTGTCCGGCGTCGCGTCCTCAGAAGGTTACAAGCGAATCATCAAGCTCGACGTGAAGGACGACCGTCGCTTCACAATGACGATCGACCGCGTCACCTTCGACTACAACAGCATCGGCCTTCAGCTCTTGCCGGCCCATATCGAAAAGCCCATCTTCGACGCCAACCCGGCCGAGTATCGCAACAGGACTGCCTACGACACGCAGTCGACCAATCCCGGTCTCGCTTTCGGTCCCTACCGCCTGACCGAGATCGTTCCCGGCAGCCGCGTGGTGCTGGAGCCGAACCCAACCTGGACCGGCCAGAAGCCCTCCTTCAAGCGCATCACCGTCCGCATCATCGAGAACACGGCGGCGCTCGAGGCCAATCTTCTGTCCGGCAGCGTCGACTATGTGCTTGGCGAACTCGGCCTGTCGCTCGACCAGGCCATCGCCTTCGAGAAGCGCCACAAGGACAAGTACAATGTCGTCTACAAGCCGGCGCTGATCTGGGAGCATATCGACGTCAACCTGGACAACAAACTGCTGACCGACCGGCGCGTGCGGCAGGCCATGTTGCTGGCCATCGACCGCAAGGCCATCTCGGAGAAGCTGTTCGAGGGCAAGCAGCCGATCGCCCATGGCGGCATCAGCGAACTCGATCCGATGTTCAGCCCGGCCGCCCGGCAATACGGCTACGATCCGGCGGCGGCCCGCAAGCTGCTCGACGAGGCGGGCTTCTCGACCATCCGCAACAACGTCCGCCACAATGCAGCCGGCGAGAAACTGTCGATCGAGCTGGGCACCACCGCCGGCAACCGCGTGCGCGAGCTTGTGGCGCAGGTGATCCAGAGCCAGCTCCGCCAGGTCGGCATCGAAGTCCGCCTCAAGGCCGAGACGCCCCGCATCTTCTTCGATGCGATGGGCAAGCGGACCTACAGCGGGCTCGGCATGTATGCCTGGGTGCAGCGGCCGGAAGGCGTGCCGCGCTCCTCGCTGCACTCCAAGGAAATACCCTCGGCGGACAATGGCTGGAGCGGCCAGAACTACCCGGGTTACGCCAATCCCGAGATGGACAAAGTATTGGACGCGGCCGAGCGTGAACTTGACGTCGTCAAGCGGCGTGCCCTGTTCGCCGAGATCCAGAAGCTGGCGGCCGACGACCTGCCGTCCCTGCCGCTGTTCTTCCGCGTCGATCCTTTCGTGATCCCCAAGCCGCTCAAGGGCGTGACGCCGACCGGCACGCTCAACAGCTCGACCCTGTGGGTCGAGCAATGGCGCTGGGAAAACTAGATGACGGCAAGATCGCCGGGATGAGGGCATGAGCCGCTATTTCGCCGCGCGCGCCGTCCAGACCGTCGTGACCCTGCTGCTGATGAGCCTGGTCGTCTACCTGTTGATCGGCCTGATGCCGGGCGATCCGATCGACATGATGATCTCGGGCGATCCGACCATGACCAGCGCCGACGCCGCCCGCCTGCGCGCCGCCTACGGTCTCGACAAGCCACTATTCGAGCGATACCTCGCCTGGCTGCTGCAGGCCCTGCAGGGCAATTTCGGCTACTCGCGCTCCTTCGGCCAGCCGGTCCTGACCGTGCTGTGGCCTCGTCTCCTGAACACCCTTCTGCTGGCCGGCCTCGCCTTCGTGATCTCGGTCGCGATCGCCCTGCCGCTCGGCATGTGGGCCGCCGCCCATCCGCGCAGCCGCGCCGACTATCTGATCAACCTCCTGTGCTTCGGCGGCATCTCGGCCCCGCCTTTCTGGCTGGCGCTGCTCCTGATTACCCTGTTCGCCGTGAAGCTCGGCTGGCTGCCGGCCGGCGGCATGGCGGATATCCGCCCCGGCATGCCCTGGGCCTTGGTGCTGACCGAGCAGCTCCGCCATCTGGCGCTGCCGGTCCTCACCCTCACCCTCGTCCAGCTCGGCGGCTACACCCGCTTCATGCGCGGCGCGATGATCGAGGCGCTGCGGCAGGACTATGTGCGCACGGCCCGCGCCAAGGGCGCCCCCGAGCGCCTCGTCCTGTGGCGCCATGCCTTCGCCAACGCGCTGTCGCCGGTCCTGACGATCCTCGCCCTCTCCTTCGGCGGCCTGGTCTCCGGCGCGCTGATCACCGAGACGATGTTCGCCTGGCCCGGCATGGGCAAGGCGATCTACCAGGCCATCCTCGAGAACGACTACAACCTCGCCCTCGTCGGCCTGCTGGTGGCCACGGCCGCCACCATCGCCGGCAACCTGATGGCCGACCTAGCCTATGCCTGGGTCGACCCGCGTGTCTCGCTGGCGGACGCAGCGCCATGACGGCGGCGGCTGCCCGTCCCGCGGCGTGGCGGCGCCTGCTGCGCCACCGGCTCGCCTGGGCCTCGCTGGCCTTCCTGTCGGTCATGCTGCTGCTGGCTCTCGCAGCCCCGCTGATCGCCGAACTGCGCGGCGTTGATCCCAGCCAGACCGATCTCTTCCGCCGCTTCGAGGGGCCGTCCGCGCAGCACTGGCTGGGCACCGACGATCTCGGCCGCGATCTCTTCCAGCGCCTGCTCGACGGTGGCCGCGTCTCGCTGCTGGTCGGCATTTCGGGAGCGCTGCTCTCGGCGATCCTCGGTGCCACGATCGGCGTCGTCGCCGGCTATCTCGGCGGACGGCTCGACGCCTTCCTGATGCGTCTCACCGACGGCGTGATCTCGCTGCCGCTGCTGCCACTGCTGATCGTGCTGGCGGCGGTCGACCCGCGGAAGCTCGGCATTCCGGCCGAGATCGCGCAGTCGGAGATGTTCTCGCTCTACCGCATCGTGGTGATCGTGGCCCTGACCGGCTGGACCACCGTCGCACGACTGGTGCGGGCCGAGACGTTGTCCCTGAAGGCCCGCGACTTCACGCGCGCCGCCGTGGCGCTCGGCGCCCGGCCCGGCCGCATCATGTTCCGGCATATCCTGCCGAACACGGCCGGCACGCTGGTCGTCGCCACGACCATGTCGGTCGGCACGCTGATCCTGTTCGAATCGACGCTGTCGTTCCTCGGCCTCGGCATCCAGCCGCCGGCCGCAAGCTGGGGTAACATGCTGACCGGCGCGCAGGAGCTTCTTCAGGAAGCGCCGGTGCTGGCACTGTGGCCCGGCCTTCTGATCTTCCTGACCGTGATCGCCTTCAACTTCCTGGGCGACGGACTGCAGGATGCCCTCGATCCCCGTAGCGAGAGACGCTGACATGACCGATGCAACGCTCAAGTCCACCGAATTCACCGCGATGAGCCGCCTCACGCCGGACATCGACCTCAACGCGGAGGGCAAGGCCACCGGCTTCGTGCGCGTGCCGCACTCGGTGCACCGCTCGGCCTATGGCTGGATCCCGATCCCCATCGTGCGCATCAAGAACGGCGACGGGCCGAACGTGCTGATGCAGGCCGGCAACCACGGCGACGAATGGGAAGGCCAGATCGGGCTGGGCAACCTGATCCGCGCGATCGAGCCCAGGGATATCAAGGGCCGGCTGGTGATCCTGCCGTCGGCCAACTTCCCGGCCGCGATGGAAGGCCGCCGCACCTCGCCGATCGACGAGGGCAACCTCAACCGCTCCTTCCCCGGCGACGCCGATGGCACGATCACGCAGCAGATTGCCTACTGGATCGAACATGCACTCCTGCCGGGCTTCGACTATGCCTTCGACTTCCATTCCGGCGGCAGCTCGCTGACTTACATTCCAAGCGCGCTCGCGCCGCGCCACCAGGACGCCGCGCGCATGGAAAAGGTCATGGGCCTGCTCAAGGCCTTCGGCGCGCCGGTGAGCTACATCTCGGCGGCGCCACAGGGCGGTGGACGCACCTTTACCTCGGCCTCGTACCGTCAGGGCGTGGTCGGCATGGGCACCGAGCTGGGCGGCGGTGGACTCGTGACGCCCGGTTCGCTCAAGGTCGCCGAGGACGGGATGCGCCGCGTGCTGTCCCATGTCGGCCTTTTGCAGGGACCGGTGCCGGCGCCCACCAAGACGCGCTTCACCGAGATCGGCGGCGACGACTATTACGTCTACGCAACGGACGGCGGTCTGTTCGAACCGCTGGTCGAGCTGGGCGACGAGGTGAAGGCCGAGCAGCCGGCCGGCCGCATCCACTTCCATCACACGCCGTGGCGCGAACCGGAGGTCGTGACGTTCAAGCGCGCCGGCCTTGTCCTCTGCAAGCGCGTTCCCGCCCGCTGCGAACGCGGCGACTGCCTGTTCCATCTCGCGACGGACCTGGTGGTCTAGCTTTCATTGGAGCACGCCACTCCAGTGGCGCTCATGACTTTCCAACAAAGAGTTTGAGCGCCACTCGAGTGGCGCGCTCCATTGCTACGCTGTGCGACAGCTTCCGCACGAAAGCTTCGGGGCGGTCTTGCGGCCGTCCTTGCGCGGGTGGGTCTCGACGTGACCGCAGACGGAGCAGCCGTCGATCTCGAAGTCGATCCAGTGGGTGGGATCGCCACAGGCCTCGCAGGGCAGGCCGCGGCGCGATTCGATGCGGCCAAAGCCCGGCGTCCGACATTTCGGGCAAAGGCATTGTAGGCGCCTGGCGAGCTGCCAGCCGGCGGCGCGCAGCACTTTCATGCGAGTCGGGTTGCGGTGCGCACGCATGTCCGAATAGAGGACTGCCAGCCCCTCGGTCGAGCGTTCGGCTTCGCGGTCCATGGTGGCGATCACCTCCTCCTCGGTGGCGAGCCCCTTCACCGGATGGTCCATGTCGCTGCTGCAGGCGACGAACACGCCGTAGCGCGGGAAGCCCATGGCGCGCAGCACGATGAGGCGGGCCGGGTCCCCCGCGCGGAAGCGCGACAGGCGCCAGCTCGAATGACGTGTCGGAAAGGTGTCGACCAGCCGCAGGCCGCGCTCGCGGTCGACGAAGGCCAGGATCTCGACGCCGCAGGAGATCAGCGGCACCCGGTCGATCGGGCCGTAACTGCCCTCGCTCGCGACCGCGCAGTTGACGTCCATCGTCCGGAAGGCCAGTTCGGCCTTGAGCAGCGAGGTCTCGACCAGCACGTCCGGCCGAGGCACCTCGCCCGAGAAGGTGCCGAGCGTGTCGGTGTCCAGTTCCGGCACGGCAACGATTTCCGCGCCGAGCACGCGCCGGAAGGCGGGCCCGAGCGCCCGCTCCTTCTCGTGCATCGTCGCCAGCCCGATGCGGGCGTTGGCGTAGGGGTGCAGACCTGACACGACCGCGTCGCAGGCTGGAGAGCTTGGCTTACTCCGCCGCCTGCGGCATGGCCTCGCGGGCGAGCTGCTGCTCGACCAGGGTCGCCCAATAGGACGCGCCGAGCGGCAGGATCTCGTCGTTGAAGTCGTAGCCCGGGTTGTGGACCATGCAGCTTCCGGCACCGTCGCCGTTGCCGACCCAGATGTAGCAGCCGGGCTTCTTGAGCAGCATCCAGGCGAAGTCCTCGGAGCCCATGGCCGGCGTCGGGTTGCGGTTGACGTTCTCCAGTCCGACCAGCGAGGCGGCCGCCTGGGCCGCGAACTCGGTCTCCTGCACGCTGTTCACGGTCGCGGGATAGCGCTTCTCGTAGCGCCACTTCACGACCTCGGCGCCGAAGCCCGCGGCAACGTTGCGCGAGATCTTCTCGATGTTCTTCTCGATCAGGTCCTGCACCGGCTTCTTGAAGGTGCGGACCGTGCCGCGCAGCACGCATTCCTGCGGAATCACGTTCCAGGCGTCGCCGGCATGGATCTGCGTCGTCGAGACGACGGCGGTGTCCATCGGATCGACATTGCGCGCCACGATCGACTGCAGCGCCGTCACGATGTGCGCGCCGACCACCACGGGATCGATCGTGTGCTGGGGCATGGCGCCATGTCCGCCGACGCCCTTCAGCACCACCTCGAAGATGTCGTAGGCGGCCATCATCGGGCCGGGACGGACGGCGAACTTGCCGACCGGGATGCCCGGGATGTTGTGCATGCCGTACACGCCCTCGACCGGGAACTTCTCGAACAGCCCCTCTTCCACCATCACGCGCCCGCCACCCTCGTTCTCCTCGGCCGGCTGGAAGATGAAATAGACCGTGCCGTCGAAATTCTTCGTCTCGGCGAGGTACTTGGCGGCGCCCAGCAGCATGACCGTGTGGCCGTCATGGCCGCAGGCGTGCATCTTGCCGGGGATCGTCGACTTGTGATCGAACTCATTGGTCTCGTGGACGTCGAGCGCGTCCATGTCGGCGCGCAGGCCGATCGCGCGCCTGGACGTGCCCGAGCGCAGCACGCCCACGACGCCGGTCTTGGCCAGCCCACGATGGACCTCGAGGCCGAAGCTCTCGAGTTTCGCGGCGACGACATCGGCCGTCCGCACCTCCTCGAAGGCCGTTTCCGGGTGGCTGTGAATGTCATGACGCCACGCGGTCATGTCCTTGTGGAACGAGGCAATGCGGTTGATGACCGGCATCCTTGAGTCTCCATTGAAATTGTTGGTCCGGATCGTAAGCGAGCCCCGCCACAGATCAAGGGTGCTCCACATGCGCCCGCGCACATCATGGCTCGTGCGGGAAGATTTCCCGAACTTAGCAGTAGGCGCTAACAGCTGCTACGGGCCCACTCCCAGACCGTTTCCTCCAAATTATTGGGCCGCTTCAACAATAAACAGCGGATATGCCAACAGATCGTTTACACGCCGCATGCCACCTCGATATGGCGTCACCTGTTCGTCCGATACATACCGAATTCGGTACAGCGATTTCAGCCGCCGCTCCTCATACCTAACTCCCCCGAGCTGAATCATCTTCTCAATGGGATCATCTGTCGATTTGCGGCCTAGAGGTTCTTTGAAATTCGGCACATCGATAGTGTTATTCGCCGCAATATTTGCAACCGCCTGGAGTGCCGAGCATCCCGACAGCCAAGTGGCCGGAGCGCCGGCTGTCGAGTCCCAAACGGTCTCAAGCAAGATGAGGTATGTCCCAGTCCAATCCCATGAGTGAGCAGCCAACCGAGGATTCAGATCTTTTGGATCAGGCCTCGATATCCAAACGGTAATTTGCCGAAGTTTCGAAACGGGACCCGACCCTGTGACGGGAATATCGATACGACGCGCAACGAAAGTCTCTTCAACGAATTCTGGAATCGGATACAGCCTCGCTTTCGTGGGGTCATCCTTATCAATTAGGTGACGGGGTGCACGGATGGGTCGCTCAAATGAAAGGGCATTTCGCCTAACTAACTCTTGGCGCACTGCCGCTATTTGATCAGCTAGTGTTTGCTCTGGCGAGATTTCTTCTTTGGCTTCTTCATAGCTTTGCCCCAACGCAGAAAGCTTTAGCTTCCGGGTAGTTCGCGTCGCCTTTGTTCGTCTTTCTTTCGGAATCTGATCGACATATCTCTTGATCATGTCTTCATTGACGTAGACGTAGTGCTCGACAGGCTTAACCATAGATATCTCCAAGCCCCGAGAGCGTTTGTCTAAATTCTCCGCTCCGTCAACTATTCACGTCGTAAGTCCGGTCCTCGATCGGCAGCCGGCCTTCCTCGATTGCGTGGCAGGCCACGGTGCCGCCCTCGATCGGCAGCGCCTTGGGCCGTTCGCTCTTGCAGCGGTCGTTGGCGAACGGACAGCGCGGATGGAAGGAGCAGCCTGACGGCGGATTGATCGGGCTGGGCACCTCGCCGCCGACCGGGCTGCGCTGGCGGCCCGTCATCTCGAGGTCGGGGATCGTGTCGAGCAGCATCCGCGTGTAGGGGTGCTTGGGCCGCCGGAACAGCGTGTCGGTCGGGGCCACTTCGACCAGGCGGCCGAGGTACATCACGCCCACCCTCGTGGAGATGTGATAGACGACCGCGAGATTGTGGCTGATGAACAGGTAGGTCAGCTGCAGGCGCCGCTGCAGGTCGACCATCAGGTTCAGGATCTGCGCCTGCACCGAGACGTCGAGCGCCGAGGTCGGCTCGTCGCACACCAGGAATTCTGGCTCGCTGGCGAGCGCGCGCGCGATCGAAATGCGCTGGCGCTGGCCGCCCGAGAATTCGTGCGGATACTTGCGGCCGTCGGCGGGGTTCAGCTTCACCTGCCGCAGGAGTGCGGCGACGCGCGCCTCGAGGTCGGCCTTGCCGGTGGACAGGCCGAAGGCGCGGATCGGCTCGGCGATGATGTCGAACACGCGCCAGCGCGGATTGAGGCTGGCATACGGATCCTGGAAGATCATCTGCATGCGCCGGCGCAACGCAGCCATGTCGGCCCGGCTGTGACGGCCGGCCATGTCGTTGCCGTCGATTTCGATGCGACCGGCCGACGGCGGATAGAGGCCCACGACGAGGCGCGCGACCGTCGACTTTCCGCAGCCCGACTCGCCCACCAGGGAGAAGGTCTCGCCCTTGGCGATCTCGATGTCGATGCCGTCGACCGCCTGCACGACCTGGCGCGGCCGGCGCTCGATGGTGCGCACAAGCCACGGCGCCGAGACGTCGAAGTGGCGCTTCAGGCCCGTGATCCGGACGAACTGGCTGCCGCTGCCGTCAGGCATCGACCGTCTCCTTGCCAAGGGCCGGCCCGACGCCGCCGCGATCGTGCAGCCAGCACGCGGCGCGCGTCGTACCCGCGGCCATGAGATCGGGCCTCTCGACAAGGCATCGCCGGCCGCGCGCGGTGCAGCGCGGGTTGAAGGCGCAGCCCTGGGGAATTTCGGTCAGCCGCGGCATGGCGCCGTCGATCTGGGTCAGACGCTCGGTGCGAACGCCGAGGCTCGGAATAGAGCCCATCAGGCCCCCGGTATAGGGATGCCTGGCGTGCTTCACGACATCCCGCACCGGTCCGATCTCGGCGATGCGGCCGGCGTACATCACGGCCACCCGGTCGGCGGTTTCGGCGATCACACCCATGTCGTGCGTCACCAGCATCACCGCCGTGCCATGCTCGCGGCAGAGCCGCTTCAGCAGGGCGATGATCTGTGCCTGGATGGACACGTCGAGCGCCGTCGTCGGCTCGTCGGCCACGATCAGGCGCGGGCCCGCGCACAGCGCCAGTGCGATCACCACCCGCTGGCGCATGCCGCCGGAGAACTGGTGCGGATAGTGGTCGATGCGCATCTCGGCGCCGGGGATGCCGACTTCCTTCAGCAGCTCGATCGCCCGGGTCCGCGCCTCGGACGAAGACAGCGGAAGATGGGTCTGGATCGTCTCGACGAGCTGATGGCCCACCGAATAGAGCGGATTGAGGCTGGTCAGCGGGTCCTGGAAGATGGCGCCGATACGGGCGCCACGCACCTTGCGCATCTCCTCGTAGGGCAGATTGTCGATCCGTCGGCCCTCGAGGCGGATTTCACCGCCGGCAACACGGCCCGGTGGTTCGAGCAGGCCGATGATGGCGTTGCCGGTCAGCGACTTGCCGGCGCCCGATTCGCCCACCACGCCCAGCACCTCGCCCGGCGCGATGTCGAACGAGACGTCGTCGACCGCGAGCAGGGTGCCGCGGCGCGTCGGGAACTCGACGCGGAGATTGCGGACTTCGAGAAGAGGCTGGTTGTTCGATGCGGCGGCCATCGGGCGTGCCCTATCGAAGCTTCGGATTGAGCGCGTCGCGCAGCCAGTCGCCGAGCAGGTTCACCGCCAGAACGAGTGCCGCGAGCGTGACGCCGGGAAACACGGTGATCCACCAGTCGCCGGATTGCAGCACCTCGTTACCGAGGCGGATCAGCGTGCCGAGCGACGGCTCGGTCGACGGCAGGCCGACGCCGAGGAACGACAGCGTCGCCTCGGTGATGATGGCGAGCCCCAGATTGATCGTGGCGATGACCAGCACCGGCCCGGTGACATTGGGCAACACGTGGCGGACCATGATGAGAATCGGCGACAGGCCGATCACCCGCGCCGCCTGGACGTATTCCTTGTTCTTCTCGACCATCACCGAGCCGCGCACGGTGCGGGCGTACTGCACCCAGAACGAGAGACCGATGGCGCCGACGATGACATAGATCGCGATCTCGTCGTGCCGCTTCACCGAGATGATGCCGCGCACGATACCGTCGATCAGCAGCGCCACCAGGATGGCCGGAAACGTCAGCTGCACGTCGGCGATGCGCATGATCAGGGCATCGACCGCGCCGCCGAGATAGCCGCTCAGCAGGCCGAGCGTGATGCCGAGCGTCATGGCGACGGCGACCGAGGCAAACCCGACGACCAGGGACAGCCGGGTGCCGTACATGATCGACGAGAGGATATCGCGCCCCTGATCGTCGGTACCCAGGGGGAATGCCCAGTCGCCGTCGGCCGACAGCAACACCGGCGGCTTGAGACCGTCGGAGAGGCTGAGCGTCGCCGGATCGAATGGCGTGTGCGGCGCCAGCACCGGCGACAGAAACGCCACGGCCACGATCAGGACGGTGCCGATGGCAGCGGCAACGGTCATCGGCGAGGACTTGAAGCTCCACCAGATGTCGCTGTCGGCCGCGCGATGCAGCCACCCGGAGTTTCCCGACCCTGCCGTCATGTCAGTGCCCTGCAACGCGCGCCGTGCCGCCCTGGCTGCGCAGGCGCGGATCGACGACGAAATAAAGAAGATCGACCGTGAGGTTGATCAGCACGAACAGCAGCCCGATCAGCATCAGATAGGCCGCCATCACGGGAATGTCGGAGAACTGTACCGACTGGATGAACAGCTGGCCGACGCCAGGCCACGCGAACACCGTCTCGGTGACGATGGCGAAGGCGATCAGGGCGCCGAGTTGCAGGCCGGTGACGGTGATGACCGGCACCAGCGTGTTCTTGAGCGCATGGCCGAAATTGATGGCGCGGTTGGTGAGACCCCGCGCCCGCGCGAACTTGATATAGTCGGCGCGCATCACTTCCAGCATCTCCGATCGCACCAGGCGCATCAGCAGGGTGAGCTGGAACAGGCCGAGCGTGATCGAGGGCAGAATGAGCGCCTTGAGGCCCGACCACGTCAGAAAATTGGTGGTCCACCAACCGATCTGCACGGTCTCGCCGCGTCCGAACGACGGCAGCAGCCGCAGCCAGACGGCGAACACAAGGATCAGAAGGATGCCGATCAGGAAGGTCGGCAGTGAGATGCCGATAAGCGACACCGCCTGGAACAGCCTGCTCGACCAGTGCTTGGGATAGAGCCCGGTGTAGACTCCCATTGGCACCCCGACGAACAGCGCGAAGACGGCGGCGCAAAACGAAAGTTCGAGCGTGGCCGGCAGCCTCTCGAGGATCAGCCGCCCGACCGGCTCCGAAGTCCTGTAGGAAAGCCCGAACTTGCCCTGCACGGCATTGGCAATGAAGTTGAAGAACTGGATCGGCGCCGGGTCGTTCAGGCCCAGTTTGGTGCGCAGCTCGGCGCGCTCCTCCATGGTCGTGTCCTGTCCGACCATGGCGTTGATCGGGTCGCCGACATAGCGGAACAGCGAAAACGCGACCACGCCCACCGCCAGCAGCACGGCGATCGATTGCAGAAGTCGTCTCAGGATGAAGGCAAGCATCGGATGTTTGTTGAGCCCGCGCGCCGCGCCAGCAGGAAAGGCGCCAAAACCGAACCGGCCCCGGCCGCACGTGAAGTGCGGTCGGGGCCGATCGTCGAAATCGTCAGGTCGCCTACTTCACCTGCACGAAGCGCAGCGGGAAGCTGTTGTCGGCGAGCTGGACCAGGTCGATGTTCTTGCGCGCCGCCCACACGACCGCCTGCTGATGCAGGGGGATGTAGGCGAAGTCGTCGACATAGAGCTTGGTGGCTTCCTTGATCATGGCGTCGCGCTTGGCCTTGTCGGTCTCCTGCTCCATGGAGTCGGCCAGCTTGTCGAGCGCCGGGTTGGAATAGCCGCCGGCGTTGAACTGGCCCTTCTTGGTGGCGCCATTCGGGGTCTGGATCAGCGCCTCGAAGACGTTGTGAACGTCGTAGGTCTGCGCCGGCGACCAGCCCAGCATGTAGAAGCTGGTCTCGCCCGGCTTGAGGTCGGCTTTGCGCAGGATCTTGGCGAAGTAGAGGTTGCGGGTCTGCGCCCGCAGATTCACCTTCACGCCGATCTTGGCCAGCATCGCCACCACGGCCTGGCAGATCTTCTCGTCGTTGACGTAGCGGTCGTTGGGGCAATCCATGCCCACTTCGAACCCGTTGGGATAGCCCGCGTCGGCCAGCATCTTCTTGGCTTCTTCGGGCTTGAGCAGCGCCGGCCGCTTGTCGAGGTCCTTCATGTAGCCGTTGATGCCCGGCGCTACCATCAGGTTGGTCGGGAACGACTGGCCGCGCATCACGGTGCGCTTGATCGCGTCGACGTCGATCGAACGATGGATGGCCTCGCGAACCTTCTTGTCCTTGAAGGGGTTCTTGCCTTTGACGTTCGACTCGAGCAGTTCCGGCCGCTCCTGGTCGAACCCGAGGAACACGACGCGGGTCTCGGGGCCTTCCAGCACCTTGACGTTGGCGTCCTTCTTCAGCGACTCGGTATCGGCCGGCGGGACCTCGTAGGTCATGTCGATGTCGCCCGCCTTGAGCGCCGCGATTCGGGTCGCCGGGTTCGACACCGGCGTGAAGATCACTTCGGTGATGTTGTGAACGGGCTTGTCCCACCAGTTGGGATTGTTGACGAGGATCGTCTTCTCGCCGGCCTTGCGTTCCTTGAGCATGAACGGACCGGTGCCCATCGCGTTGCGGGTCGCGAAGTTCTCCTCGTTCTTGGTCATGTCGGCGGAATTGACGGCGTTGTTCTTCTCCGCCCACGCCTTCGACATCATGCCGAGCGCCGCCCATTTGTCGGCCAGCAGCGGATCGGGATACTTGGTCGTGACCTCGACGCGCATGTCGCCGGCCTTCTTGATCTCCTTCACCGAGACGAAGTTGCTGCCCATGTTCGAACCGGGACCGTTGGCGCGATTGAGCGAAAACACGATGTCGTCGGCGGTGAGCGGCGTGCCGTCGTGAAACTTCACGCCCGGACGGATATCGAAGAACCAGGTCAGCGGATCGGTCTGGCCCCACTTGGTGGCAAGCGCCGGCTCGAGCTTCAGATCCTTGTCGCGGCGGATCAGCGGCTCGTAGATGTTCGAGTTGAAGGTCAGGAGGAAGGTCTCCTGCCGGGCGTAGGGATCCATCGAGCTGACGTCGCCCGAATTGGCCCACTTGAAAGTCTTGGCGTCGGCCGCCGGTGTGAAGGCGAAGCTGACGCAGGCGAGCGCCGTCAGCGCCATTGAATGCCGCAGATTGAAGTGCATGGATTTACCCCCTCGATGGTCCCCGTTGGCTGACACAGAAGGGCGCCCCCGGTCGCCGGCCCTGCGTCCGCGCATATCTCACTCAAGTTGCACCGGGGCCCGGAGCGCGTCAATTGCACAAAAAATTTGCATGGTCAGGCACAGTGAACTTCATGCTCAGGCGGGTTATCGTGTGCCCCTAACTGTTCCAGGGGTACCGGCATGAACGACGTTTCTCGCAGCTTCCGCGGCAATTCCAATGCGTCGCGAGACATTGCCCACCACCTGCATCCCTACACCAATTTCAAGAAGCACGAGGCGACCGGTCCCCTGACCATCGTGCGCGGCCGCGGCGTCTACGTGATGGACGACGACGGCAAGGAATACATCGAGGGCATGGCGGGCCTCTGGTCGGCCGCCCTGGGCTTCAGCAACGAGCGCCTGGCGACCGTCGCCTACGAGCAGATGAAGCAGCTGCCCTTCTACCACGCCTTCAACCAGCGCTCCCACGAGCCCGCGATCAACCTCGCGGAGAAGCTGAAGTCGATGGCGCCGGTCGAGATGTCGAAGGTGTTCTTCGCCAACTCCGGCTCCGAGGCCAACGACACCGTCGTGAAGATGGTGTGGTACATGAACAACGCGCTGGGCCGCCCGCAGAAGAAGAAGATCGTCTCGCGCATCAAGGGCTATCACGGCGTCACCGTCGCCTCGGCGAGCCTCACCGGCCTGCCCACGAACCATCGCTCGTTCGACCTGCCGATCCAGGGCGTGCTCCACACGACCTGCCCGCACTTCTACCGCTTCGGCGCCGAGGGCGAGACCGAGGAGCAGTTCGCGACCCGCTGCGCCGAGGAACTGGAGGCGCTCATCATCAAGGAAGGCGGCGCCGACCAGGTGGCCGCGATGATCGCCGAGCCGGTGATGGGCGCCGGCGGCGTCATCGTCCCGCCGAAGGGCTACTACGAGAAGATCCAGGCGGTCTGCAAGAAGTACGACATGCTGTTCGTCGCCGACGAGGTGATCTGCGGCTTCGGGCGCACCGGCAATGTCTGGGGCAGCCAGACGATGAACATCAAGCCGGACATCCTGACCTGCGCCAAGGCACTGTCGGCGTCGTTCCTGCCGATCTCTGCGGTGATGGTGAGCGAGAAGGTCTACCAGGCGCTGATGAGCGAGAGCGACAAGATCGGCACCTGGGGCCACGGCTTCACCTATTCCGGCCATCCGGTCGCTGCCGCCGTCGCCCTCGAAGCGCAGAAGATCTACGACGAGACCGACCTGTTCGGTCACGCCAAGCGCATGAGCCCGATCTTCACGAAGCATGTTCAGTCGTTCGCCGACCACCCGCTGGTGGGCGAGGCGATGAGCGTCGGCATGATGGGTGCACTGGAGATCGTCGCCGACAAGAAGACCAAGGCGCCGTTCGATCTCGTCGCCGTGGGCGCCGGCCTGCGCGTCTACAACCACGCCGTCGCGCGCGGCCTGTTCATCCGCAACATGGGCGACCGCGTCGCGATCTGCCCGCCGCTGGTGATCAACGAGACCGAACTCGGCGACCTGTTCGGCCGGCTACGCCAGTCGTTCGACGCCACACTGGCCGACCTCAAGTCGGAAGGCCTGTTCAAGGGCTGATCGTGAGCGCTGGTTCCGAAGGCGGCGGCGCGACGGCCGTTCGCACGCCGCCGTTCGGCACCAGCCAGCGCATCCGCAGCCGGGCGATCTGGGCGGTGTCCCTGTTCACCGCCGCGATCCCCCCGGCTGTCGTGGGCCTGGGCATCGCGACCGCCACCGACGACCAGGCGAACGTCGCGATGCCCCTCGCCCTCTTCTTCTGGGTGCTGGGCTTCCTGTTCGCCCTGTGGGCTGCCGTACCGACGCTGCGTTACTGGGAGGCGTTGCCCGGCCAGACTCGCTGGCTGGGCGCCCTGCCTCTCCTGTCGGTCTCCCTGTTCATAAGCCTCGCCTTGCTCGTGCCACTGGTGCGCTGAAGCCTGCGAACCGTTCTTAGTTGTTGGCCACACCGCGACCAATTTGTGCCTGCCCTTAAATCTCCTTGCGCCTAGAGTGGTCGCGCGGGAGACACCAGCGCATGGACTACGAAGCCTTCTTCAACGGCCATCTCGGACGCCTGCGCGACGAGGGTCGCTACCGTGTCTTCGCCGAACTCGAACGCATCGTCGGCGCCTTTCCGCGCGCGCGCCTGCACCGCGAGGGTGAGGCGCCGCGCGACGTCACCGTCTGGTGCAGCAACGACTATCTCGCCATGGGCCAGCATCCCGCGGTGGTCGAGGCCATGCAGGCTGCGATCGGCGCCCAGGGCTCAGGCGCGGGCGGCACACGCAACATCTCCGGCACCAACACACTGCACGCCGCGCTCGAGCGCGAACTGGCGCAGTTGCACGGCAAGGAAGCGGCGCTGGTCTTCACCTCGGGCTATGTCGCCAACGAGACGACCCTGCAGACGCTGGGAGCGATGCTGCCGCGCTGCGAGCTCTATTCCGACGCCTTCAACCACGCCTCGATGATCGCGGGCATCCGGCACTCCGGTGCCACCCGCCGCATCTTCCGCCACAACGATCCGCGCCATTTGGAGGAACTGCTTTCCGCAGCCGATCCCGCGACGCCGAAGATCGTGGCCTTCGAGTCGGTCTATTCGATGGACGGCGACGTCTCGCCGATCGGCGAGATTTGCGACGTGGCCCATCGACATGGCGCCCTCACATATCTCGACGAGGTCCATGCCGTCGGCATGTACGGCACCCACGGCGCGGGTGTCGCCGAGCGCGACGGGGTGCTCGACAAGGTCGACATCGTCCAGGCGACGCTCGCCAAGGCGTTCGGCGTGGTCGGCGGCTACATCGCCTCGACGGCGGCCACGGTCGATTTCGTGCGCTCCTGCGGCTCGGGCTTCATCTTCACGACCTCGCTGCCGCCGGCGATCGCCGCCGCGGCTCTGGCCAGCGTGCGCCTCGTCAGCGGCCAGCCGGAGTTGCGGACGCGACATCAGGAACGTGCCGCCACCCTGAAGCGCCGCCTCGCCGCCGCTGGCCTGCCGGTCATGCCTTCGACCACGCACATCGTGCCGGTCTTCGTGGGCGATGCCGCGCTCTGCAAGCAGGCAAGCGACCTGCTGCTGGAGCGTCATGCGATCTACGTCCAGCCGATCAACTATCCGACCGTGCCGCGCGGCACCGAGCGCCTGCGCCTCACCCCGACGCCGCTGCACGGCGACGACGACATGGCCCGGCTCGTGACCGCCTTGCAGGATGTGTGGCAGACGCTGGGCCTCAGCTCCCGCGCGGCCGCCGAGTAGCGCCCCTACTCCACCGTCCGCATCGACCAGAGGCGCGAGCGCAGCAGCACGAGCGCGATCAGGACCAGCATCGCCAGCGCCGGGACCAGCAGCGCGGCCTTGAGGCCCCAGATCGAGCAGATCGTGCCGGTCAGGAAGGCGCCAATCGGGCCGCCGCCGCTCAGGCCCAGCTGGAACAGCGACATCAGGCGCGCGCGGTGCGTCGCCGGCGCCACGATCTGAACCACGGTCCGGCT
This sequence comes from Reyranella humidisoli, assembly GCF_019039055.1. Lineage (NCBI taxonomy): Bacteria > Pseudomonadati > Pseudomonadota > Alphaproteobacteria > Hyphomicrobiales > Reyranellaceae > Reyranella > Reyranella humidisoli. Next base: position 3,294,752 of record NZ_JAHOPB010000001.1, on the reverse strand, counting down.
CTGCGTCATGGTGATGCCGGCGCCCAGCCCCCAGACGAAGATCAGCGCCAGGAAGATCGGGAACGGCGGCAGGGTCGCGAGCGCCAGCAGCACCACCGCGCCCGTCAGCACGGCGCCGCCGATCAGGCGTCCCCGCAGGGTCAGCCGCCGCGCGAGGCCAACCAATGCCATGCTGGCCACGATGGTCGCGGCCCAGAAGGCCAGGTTCATGTAAGAGAGTTCCAGCGCGCCGCCGGCATAGTGATCGCGGATCGCCAGCGGCAGCACCGCCATGAACGGCCCGACATAGAAGATGCCGACGCCGAGGTTCAGCAGCAGCACCGGCCAGATCTGGTCGGACTTCGCCGCCGCCGACACGCCGTCACCGACGCTGCGCCAGAACCCGTCGTGCCGGGCTTTCGGATGGGGCGGCGGGTCGGGCAACCGACGGACGAACAGGCAGCCGGCCAGCACCATGCCCGAATGAAGCAGCAGGAGTGGCACGGCGCCGAACCGGTCCGCGGTCGACGCGCAGGCGATGCCAAGGAGCTGGCCGCCGAACTGCAGGGCCGTCGCCAGCGCCACGGCCTTGGGCAGGCCGCCCTTCGGCGCGACGACCGGCAACAGCGCGTCGCGGGTCGGGATCGCAAAGGCGCCGATGGCGCCGGCGGCGACGCCGTAGGCGATCAGCAGCGGGTAACTCAGCCCGTCCGACCACAGGACGGCCGCCAGGGCGAGCGGCGGCAGGGCATAGAGCAGATGGTAGCGCATCAGCAACTGGCGGGCGTTGCCTCGGTCGGCAACCAGCCCGCCCAGCGGCAGGAAGAGCAGCGACGGCGCCATGACCGCCGCCTGCGCGACTCCGACCGCAAAGGCGTCCATGTGCAGCACCACGGCGACCAGCCATGGGAACAGCACCATCTGGATGCCCAGCGGCACGAACCAGCTACCGAGGCCGGCGAGGTAGACGGGAAAGGCGTTTACGGGGGGCTTGCCTTGATCCAAGGCGTATCCATCTATATCTTGTAGGGACTTAGTGCCCGTTGCTCATGCAATAGTCAAAGGCCAGACGCCCGTGTCGACCTTCAATCGCAATACCCTGGTCAAGGTCCTCGAGATTCTCGACAGCAGCCACGCCCAGGAAGCACTGGCCGCCGCCAAGCTCGCCTCGGCGATGGTCCGCGAGGCCGGGCTGAAGTGGGACGACGTCATCGACGCTTCGGTCCTGCCGCGCGTTGCCGCGCCTTCTCCTGTCGCCGAAGCCGGCGTCCCTGCAAAGACGCCTGGCAGCGGTCCGTTCGGCTATCGCCGCGAGCGTGAACTGTCTCCGCACGAACAGTTCTTCATGGTGCTGCTGAGCCCGCGCACCCCCGTCGACGTCAAGCGCAAGCTGCGCGCCTGGGAAGGTCGCGTCCTCGACGGCGAGATCACGCCGCAGGAGAGCGCGGACCTCCAGTTCATGTACCAGAGCTTCGTGGTCGGCTGAACCGGCTCAGGCAGCGAGTAGAACGGCCGCCTCAGGCGGCGAGCAGCACGCTCTGCTCGCGCTCCAGCACGCGTTTCACGGCCGGCCGCGCCAGCATGCGGTCCTTCCAGGCGGTGTAGTTCTTCAGCTCCTCGACCGGCAGGCCGATGCGCTTGCCCCAGCCGTAGAAGACCAGCGCGTAGCCGTCGACGACGGAGAATTCGTTACCCAGGATCCACGTCTTGCCGGCGAGGAGACCGTCGATCTCCTTGAGGTTGGCGTGAAAGTTGTCGCGGCCGACGGCCTTGAGATGGTCGAACACGGCGGTATCGGTGGCGAAGCGCTCGGGCCGCCCGATATGGGTGAAGTTCGGATGCACACCGTTGGAGAACCAGGCCATCAGCGAGATGGCGCGGGCGCGCTGCACCGGATCCGCCGGCATCAGGTGCGGCGCGTACTTCGCCGCGACGTAGTCGAGGATCGCGGTGTTCTCGACGATCGTGCCTTCGTCGACCACCAGCGCCGGCACGCGGCCACGCGGATTGACCTTCAGGTATTCCGGCGTGCGCTGCTCGCTCTTGGCGAAGGACAGGGCCTGCGACTCGTAGGTCGCGCCGCTTTCCTCCAGGCCGATGTGGGAGGCCGTCGAGCAGGCGCCGGGTGCGAAGTAGAGCTTGAGCATGTGTCCCTCGGGATTGTCAGAGTGGCTTGGTCGCGCCGGCCGGCCGGTTGCGGTGCAGGAACTCGCGGCCGATCTTCACGCGCTTCTCGCCGTCGTACTCGACGATGTCGGCGGTGGCGTAGGTCTCCGACCAGTTGGACGGCAGGAACGAGCCAGAGCCCACCACGTCGATCGGCGCCTTGGCCTCGGCCATGATACGGCACTTGGCCGGACCGAAGCCCGACGACGCCACGATCTTCACCTTGTCGAAGCCGTTGCGATCCAGCTCGGCGCGCAAATGGAAGATCGCCGCCGCCGAGACACCGGTACCGACGAGGTAGCGAAGCTCCTCCTCGCTGCGGTAGCCACGGATCGATTCCGGCGAGAAGCGCTCCAGCACGGCATAGGACGAGGCCGGGTCGAGCCCTTCGATGTAGCGGCCGCCGGTCGTGTCGAGGCGCAGCGACAGGTTGCCCTGCGCCGCCAGCTTGGGAAAGCGCCGGCAGACTTCGAGCGAGTCGGAAATCTCGCGCGCGAAGTAGTCGACCAGCACCGTCATGCCTTCCGTCGGGAAGGTCTCGTGGAACATCTCGGCGGCGCGAAGCGTCGAGCCGGCATAGCCGATCAGGGCGTGCGGCATGGTGCCGAGGCCGAACTCGCGGCCGAAGTAATGTGCGGTGGCGTGGGTGGCGTTGCCGATGAAGCCGACCGCGCCGACCTTGCGCTTGGCGCGCGCCGAGCCGACCGAGGCGGCATAGGCCATCATCTCGGCCATCTCGCGGCCCGCGCAATGCCGGGCGTCCATGGCGAGGAAGGCCGACTTCGGCATGTCCGCGCACATGGTCCAGGCGTTGTAGGCGGCCACGCAGGCCGGCCCCAGCTTCTGCAGGAAGATCGTCTCGAGATCGACCAGGTGAAAGAAGGAGCCGGTGATGTACATCATCGGCTCGCCGGCACCGACCCACTTGCCCTCGCGGTAGCGCAGGTCGAGTTCCACCTTCGCGTTGCGCGCACGGCAGGTTTCCTCCAGCCATTCCAGCGCGATGCGCGGCGCGAACACCACGGGCCGGCGCATGAAGATCGCATAGGTGACCGTGCAGTCGCCGAACTTGCCGACCACCTGCTTAGAGCGATTGAAGTAGTGGTCGGTGTAGCGTTCGATCTCGCCATTCTCAGGATGCGTCATCGGCCCTCCCCGGGGCTCTCTCGCGCTCGGCCGAAACGTCGTCAGACGGCCGGGCGCGCCCTTGCGACCGACAGGCGCTCGTCCTTGAGCTGCTCGGCGAGCAGGAAGGCGAGTTCCAGCACCTGACTGGCATTGAGCCGCGGGTCGCACTGCGTCTCGTAGCGTTCGTTGAGATTGTCGACCGTAATGTCCGTCGAACCGCCGATGCACTCCGTGACTTCCTGGCCGGTCATCTCGAAATGCACGCCGCCCGGATGGGTGCCCTCGGCGCGGTGCACGGCGAAGAACGCCTTCACCTCGTTCAGGATCGAATCGAAGTGGCGGGTCTTCCTGCCGTTGTTCGCCGTGACGGTGTTGCCGTGCATCGGATCGCAGGACCAGACGACGGACTTGCCCTCCCGCTCCACCGCGCGCACCAGCGGCGGCAGCATATCGCCCACCTTCTCCGCGCCCATGCGGACGATCAGCACGATGCGGCCGGCCTCGTTGGCCGGATTGAGCGTGTCGATCAGGCGCAGCGTGTCGTCGGTCGACAGCGACGGGCCGCACTTGAAGCCGATCGGGTTGCGAACGCCACGCAGGAATTCGACATGCGCGCCGTCGGGCTGACGGGTGCGGTCGCCGATCCACAGCATGTGCGCCGAGCAGTCGTACCAGTCGCCCGAAGTCGAATCGACGCGGGTCAGCGCCTCCTCGTACTGCAGCAGCAGCGCCTCGTGACTGGTGAAGAAGTCGGTCTCGGCAATCTGCGGCGTCGTCGCCGAGCTGAGGCCGCAGGCGGCCATGAAGTTCAGCGTCTCGTCGAGGCGCGCGGCCAGGTCCTGATAGCGAGCCGAGGCCGGCGAGTTGCGCACGAAGTCGAGGTTCCAGCGGTTCACCTCGTGCAGGTCGGCATAGCCACCCTGGGCGAAGGCGCGCAGCAGGTTCAGCGTCGCGGCCGACTGGTTGTAGGCCTGGACCATGCGCTCCGGATCGGGCAGGCGCGCGGCGGCGGTGAACTCGAAGCCGTTGACGTTGTCGCCGCGGTAGGACGGCAGCTCGACGTCGCCCACCTTCTCGACGTTGGACGAGCGCGGCTTGGCGAACTGGCCGGCCATGCGGCCGACCTTCACGACCGGCACGCCGGCGCCGTAGGTCAGCACGACGGCCATCTGCAGCAGCACGCGGAACGTGTCGCGAATGTTGTTGGCGGTGAAGTCGGCGAAGCTCTCGGCGCAATCGCCGCCCTGCAGCAGAAAGGCCTCACCGTTGGCGACCTTGGCCAGCGACGCCTTGAGCTTGCGCGCCTCGCCGGCAAAGACCAGTGGGGGGTAGCGGCGCAGACGGGCTTCGGCGCCCGCCAGGGCGGCGGCGTCCGGATAGACCGGCATCTGAAGCGCCGGCCGGCTGCGCCAGCCGGTCAGCGACCAGTCGGTCGCGCTCGAACTGCGGGACTGGCTCTTGGCCAGGCTGCGCGAATCGGCCCTGGACTGGCCCTGGATCGCGGTCATCGACTCCTCCTCGACCCGCGGGCAAGGGGACCGGCGGGGTGGGTGAAACTATACGTGCTGTGGATAAAAGGCCAGCCGGGAGGCAGGCCCCGTTCTACTCCGCGGCTGCCCGGGTCGGAGCCGAATCCGCCCGCGCCGTGCGCATGGTCACGAACTCCTCGCCGGCCGTCGGATGGATGCCCACGGTGGCGTCGAAATGGGCCTTGGTCGCCCCCGCCTTCATGGCGACTGCGAGGCCCTGGATCAATTCGGCCGCGTCGTCACCCACCATGTGGATACCCACCACGCGGTCGCTCGCGGCCTCGACGATCAACTTCATGAAGGTGCGCTGGTGGCGGCCGGAGATCGTGTACTTCATCGGCCGGAACGCCGCCGTGTAGATCCGCACCTCGCCGAGCTGCTGCCGGGCCTGTTCCTCGGTCAGGCCGACATTGGCCATCTCGGGCTGGCAGAAGACCGCCGACGGGACATCGTGGTGATTGGCCTTGCGCGGCTTCTTGCCGAACTCGGTGTCGGCGAAGCAATGGCCCTCCATCAAGGCGACCGGCGTCAGGTTGATTCGGTCGGTGACGTCGCCCACCGCCCAGATGTTGTCGGCGGTGGTCTTGGACCATTCGTCGACCGCGACGGCGCCCGCCTTGTTGAGCTGCACGCCCGCCTTCTCCAGGCCGATGCCCGAAGTGTTGGGCGCCCGACCGGTCGCGTACATCACGCAATCGGTCTCGAACATGCCGCCGAGCGGCGTATGGACCTCGAACGGGCCGCTCTTGCCGTCGGCGCCCCTGGCGATGATGCGCCCGATCTCGGTTTCGGTACGCATGCGGATGCCGCTTTCCTTCAGGGCCTCGTGCACGAAGGTCCGGCATTCCTCGTCGAAGCCGCGCAGCACGCGATCGCGCCGCAGCACCAGGTCGACCTTGGCGCCGAGCCCGTTGAAGATGCCGGCGAACTCGACGGCGATGAAGCCCGCGCCGACGATGGTGATGCGCTTTGGCAGTTCGGGCAGATGGAACGCCTCGCTCGAGGTGATGGCCAGCTCGCAGCCCGGGATCGACGGGATCACCGGATGGCCGCCCGTCGCAATCAGGATCTTCCCGGCCGTGATCGTCTCCTCGCCGACCTGGATCGTATGGCGATCCATCAGGCGGCCCCGGCCCATGTGCAGCTTCACGCCCGCCCCGTCGAGCAGGCGTAGATAGACGGCATTCAGCCGGTCGACTTCCTTGTTCACGTTGTCGCGCAGCGTGGCCCAGGAATGGGTCGGTGGCTGGACGGTCCAGCCGAAGCCCGCCGCATCCTCGAACTCGTGCGCGAACTTCGAGCCGTACATAAGCAGCTTCTTCGGCACGCAGCCACGGATCACGCAGGTGCCGCCGACACGGTAATCCTCGCAGATGCCGACACGCGCCCCGTGGGTCGCCGCGATGCGAGAGGCGCGCACGCCGCCCGAACCGGCGCCGATGACGAACAGATCGTAGTCGTAAGCCATGACCATCCCCGAGGAGAACAAAACCTCAACGCGGCCATAATTCGGTCGCGGGTCAGACTATATCGGGGCCTAGACGGGCGGGTAAGGGAAATGGCGCGTGTATTGCCGTCTTCCGACACAACTTAAAGGATAGTCCATGTCCAAAATTGCCCTGATTGCGACAGCTCTGCTGATGATGGCCGGCTCTGCCCTCGCAGCGCCCGACAATGCCCAGGCGTCTCCATCGGCACCGGCGAAGACGGCTGCCCCCAAGGCGGCGACGACCCGCTCCTCTTCAGGCGGCGTGATGCGCTACGACGCCAACAAGGACGGCACGGTTACCGCCGAGGAATGGAAGACGGGCCAGCAGGCCCGGTTCAAGAGCCTCGACGCCAACGGCGACGGCAAGCTCAGCCAGGACGAGATGTATGCGCGCACGCCCGCGGTCGGCAACAGCATCCTGCCGTCCGACAGCCAGGCCAGCCGCCAGTCCGGCAATTTCCAGCGCCTCGACACCGACAAGGACGGGTTCGTCACACTGACGGAGTTCATGGTCCAGGCCGACCGCAACTTCGCGCGCTGCGACACCGACAGGAACGGGCGCATCGACACCGCCGAGTGCCGCCAGGCGCTGCAGCGCAAGCCGGCCGAACGCTGATCCTCCATTGTGCCTGCGGACAAGAAAAAGGCCGCCGGGGTTGCCGGCGGCCTTTCGTTGGAACTCGCACCGGAAATTCAGGATCCTTCGGCGGACATGATATCGCCGAACAGCTCCCAGGTTTCCCCCTTGAAGCGGGCAAGCTGCACCGACTGGATCGGATAGTAATCCGTCGGGCTGGTACTGACAGTGATGCCCGGCAGCAGCAGGGGCACCCTGTACTTCTTGAAGCTGGTGGCCTGCTTCATCAGGTTTTCGCGCGTGAGCGTGTCACCGCACCTCTTGAGCGTCTCTTCCATCAGGGTCGAGACGGCATAGGCGAAGATGTAGTTGCCGTCGTCCTGGTTGGCGCCCGGCATGTACTTGTTCATCCAGGCTCGCCAGGTCTTCATCTCGGCATTGTCGTTCCACTGCTTGTCGGTGGGATCCATCAGATAGAGCGCCGTGATCTGGCCCTGGCTGTTCTCGAGACCAGCCGGCTTGAGTGTCGAAGCCACCGAGGACGAAACGTTGTTCAGGTACTGGATGGGCTTCCAGCCGATGTCGGCCGCCTTCCGGATGGCCTGGGCCGCGAACTTCGGGATCGCAATGTTGAAGAAGACGTTCGCGCCGGCATCCTTCAGCTGGATGATCTGGCTGTCGACCGTCGGGTCGGTCGTCTCATAGGTGACGTGCTTGACCACCTTGTTGACGTCCTTGCCGAGTCCCTCCTTGAAGCCTTCCCAGTAGTCCTTGCCGTAATCGTCGTTCTGCATCAGCACGCCGATCTTCGGGTCCTTCACGGTCGCGAGGATGTGCTTGGCATAGATGACGGCTTCGGTGTGGTAATCGGGCTGGAAACCCATCGTCCACGGGAATTCCTTGTACTTGCCCCACTTGGAGGCGCCGGTCGACACGTAGAGCTGCGGCACCTTCTTCTGGTTCATGTAGCGATGGATCGCAGAGTTTGTCGGAGTACCCAGCGTGTTGAACAGGCAGAGGACCTTGTCCTGCTCCACCATCTGGCGAACCACCTCGACGGTCTTGGCCGGGTTGTAGCCGTCGTCCATGGTGACGAACTTCACCATGCGGCCGTTGATGCCGCCGCGCTCGTTGACGCTCTTCCAGTAGGCTTCCTCGCACTTGCCAATGACGCCGTAGGAGGAGGCCGGTCCACTATAAGGATTGGTGTGGCCGATCTTGATTTCCTTGTCGGTCGCACCGTCGTCGTACTTCTTTTGGGCGAGTGCCACGCCCGATACCGACAATGCCGCCGCAGCGGATACGCCACCCACAAAAGAACGTCTGCTGGTCTTCAACGTCGCCTCCCTGGTGAATCGTTTCTCTGATTCTTGTTCGTCGAACGGAATATCGTCACGCAGAATCGGCAGATTGGAAAGAGGAAACCGCCGCCCCCTTAACGGCGAGAGAATGCTGCAGCGCACAACCGCGGCCCAAAGAAAAAGGCCGCTGGTACGACCAGCGGCCTTCGGAAGTTCGAAGTTCCGAAAGATCAGGAACCTTCGGCCGACATCACGTCGCCGAACAGATCCCAGGTCTCGCCCTTGAAGCGGGCAAGCTGCACCGACTGGATCGGGTAGTAGTCGGTCGGGCTGGTGTTGATCGTGATGCCCGGCAGGAGCAGCGGCAGCTTGTACTTCTGATAATTGGCCGCCTGCTTCATGACGTTTTCACGGGTCAGCGTGTCGCCGCACTTCTTGAGCGTCTCGAGCATCAGGTTGGAGACGGCATAGCCGAACACATGGTTGGCGTCCGCCTTGTTGGCGCCCGGCATCCACTTGTCCATCCAGGCTACCCAGGCCTTGAAGTCGTCGGTGTTCGCCCACTGCTTGTCCGTGGGGTCCTTGAGATACTGCGCCGTGATGATACCCTGGCTGTTCTCGAGACCGGCCGGCTTCATCACCGAGCCCACCGAGGCGGACACGTTGTTGAGGTACTGCGCCGGCTTCCAGCCGATGTCGGCGGCCTTGCGGATCGCCTGGGCGGCAGCCTTCGGCGTCGCGATGTTGAAGAAGACGTTGGCGCCGGAGTCCTTGAGCTGGATGACCTGGCTGTCGACCGTCGGATCGGTGACCTCGAAGGTCACGTGCTTGACGATCTTGCCGGTCTCCTTTCCGAGGCCGTCGCGGAAGCCCTCGTAGTAGTCCTTGCCGTAGTCGTCGTTCTGCATCAGCACGCCGATCTTGGCGTCCTTGACGTTGGCCAGGACGTGCTTGGCGTAGACGACGCCTTCGGTGTGGTAGTCGGGCTGGAAGCCCATCGTCCACGGGAATTCCTTGGGCTTGCCCCACTTCGACGCGCCGGTGGCGACGTAGAGCTGCGGCACCTTCTTCTGGTTCATGTAGCGATGGATAGCCGTGTTGGTCGGCGTGCCCAGCGTGTTGAACAGGCAGAGGACCTTGTCCTGCTCGACGAGCTGGCGCACCAGTTCCACCATCTTCGGCGGCGAGTAGCCGTCGTCGCGCGTGATGAAGTTGATCTTGCGGCCGTTGACGCCGCCAGCCTCGTTCACCGACTTGAAGAACGCCTCGATCGTCTTGCCGATCTGGCCGTAGGACGATGCCGGACCGCTATAGGGGCCGGTGTGGCCGAGCTTGATCTCGCTGTCCGTCGCGCCGTCGTCGTACTTCTTCTGCGCGAAGGCAGAGTTCGCACCCAGCACCGCAAACGCCGACACACCCGCTACAAAACCACGCCTACTCGTACGCATTTTTAACCTCCCAAGTGACTATGACCTGCCGGAGTTTCGTTCCGATTCCGGCCAGAAAGAAGGCCGCCTGCAGGCGACTTTCCGACGAAGAGGGCCCGGGTTATGCCCGCGCACCCCGCAGCTTGCGGTAGGCCATGTAGAGGCCGCCAGCGATGCCCATCGGCATCAGATAGATGATCGCGATCAGCAGAACGCCGAAGACCGTGTAGGCTGAGAGGTCGAACGGCAGGCCGAGGTCGTTGCGGATGAACTGGGTCAGCGACTGCGCCGAGTTGTCGACCAGGACGTAGAAGATGCCGCCCAGCACCGATCCCAGCAGAGAGCCGATGCCGCCCACGACCAGACCGATCAGGAACTTGATCGAGAGGAAGATGCCGAAACTGTCCGGCGCCACGAAGGCGATGGCCGAGGCCGACAGTGCACCCGCGATGCCCGTATAGGCGGCGCTGATGCCGAAGGTGACGGTCTTGTAGAGCGCCGTGTCGATGCCCATCGTGTCGGCCGCCATGTACTGGTCGCGGATCGCCATCATGGCGCGGCCGCTGCGGCTGTTCAGCATGTTCGCCGCGCCCCAGAACAGCACGATCATGACCACGAGGCAGAAATAGTAGAGCCACTGGTCCTCGCTCAACGGCAAGCCGAACGGCACCTCGGGCTTCAGCAGCACGATACCCTGCACGCCGCCGGTCAGGCCCTCGAGCCACTTGTATTTGAGGATCTGCGGCACCGCGAGGGCGAGCGCGAAGGTCGCGAGCGCGAGATAGTGCCCTTCGAGCTTCAGCGCCGGCAGGCCGAACAGATAGCCGACGATGAAGCACACGATGGCCGCCGCCGGGATCGTCGCCCAGTAGGGCACGTTCAGCTTGTCCATCAGGATCGCCGCCGTATAGGCGCCGACCGCGTAGAAGGCACCGTGGCCCAGCGAGAACTGCCCGTTGAAGCCGGTCAGCAGGTTCAGGCCGAGCACCGCGATCGAGGCGATGATCATCGTGCTGACGAGGAACAGACGATAGTCCGAGACCACGTCGGGGAACACCGGCCGCAGCAGCGGCACGAGGAAAGCCAGGGCGATCAGCCCCAGCACCCATTTCTTGGACCCGGTCATGTCAGACCCTCTTCACGACGACGCGGCCGAACAGGCCCGCGGGCTTAACCGTCAGCACGAAGATCACGATGATGAGCGCCACCGTGAGCTTCTCGCCGTTGCCGATGATGTAGACGCCGGTCGCCTTCTCGATCTGGTTGCCGGCATAGGCCACCATGTTCTCGAGGATGCCGACGATGAAGCCGCCGGCGACCGCGCCGGCCGGGTTCGAGATGCCCCCGACCAGGGCACTGGCAAAGGCGTAGAGCAGGATGCCGCCCATCATGTTGGGTTCGAGATAGACGATGTGGGCGACCATGATGCCGGCCACCGCACCGACCGAGGCGGCGAGGCCCCATCCCAGCGCCAGCATCCAGTCGACCCGCACCCCGACCAGGCGCGCCATCTGCGGGTTCTGCGCCGCCGCGCGCATCGCCAGACCGAGCGGCGTGTAGCGGAAGAACACGAACAGGAGCCCCAGCACGATCAGGGTGATCACCACCACCCCCAGCTGATGCGGCCCGATCACGCCGGCGATGCCGAAGCTGCTCTTGGGGAACGGCGACGGGAACTCCTTGATCAGGTAGCTCCAGAAGGCGCCGGCCATCGAGTTGAAAATTGCCAGCAGGCCGATGAACACCACGATGATCGAGAGGACCGGCGCATTGTGCAGCGGTCTCAGGATCAACCGCTCGATCAGCACGCCCATGGCGAAGGATATGAGAACCGTGAGCACGAACGCGACCCAGAAGCTCATCCCCCAGCTCATGAGCTGCCAGGAGATGTAGGTGCTGAACATCGCCATCTCGCCCTGGGCGAAATTGATGTGGTCGGTCGAGACGTAGATCATGACCAGCGCAAGGGCCACGCAGGCATAGATGGCGCCGTTGGCGAGGCCGGAAGCGATCTGCTGGAGAAACTGTTCCATGTAGGTCTGGCCTCAGTAGCCGAGGTAGGATTTGCGGACGTTCTCGTCGTTCTTGACGACGTCCGAGGGACCCGACATCACGACCCTGCCGGTTTCGAGCACGTAGGCATGCGTGGCGAGGTCGAGGGCGAGCGCGGCGTTCTGCTCGACCAGCAGGATGCTCACTTTCTCTTCCTCGTTGATGCGCCGCAGGATGCGGAAGATCTCCAGCACGATCAGCGGCGCCAGGCCGAACGAAGGCTCGTCGAGCAGCATCAGGCGCGGCTTCAGCATCAATGCACGGGCGATGGCCAGCATCTGCTGCTCGCCGCCCGACAGCGTGCCGGCCTGCTGCTGGATGCGTTCCTTGAGGCGCGGGAAGTAGACGAAGACACGCTCCAGCTCGTCCTTCACCCCCTGCTTGTCCTTGCGGGTGTAGGCTGCGATGCGGAGATTCTCGTCGACCGTAAGCGTCGTGAAGGTGCCGCGTCCCTCCGGGACATGGGCGATGCGCTGGCGCACGATCTCTTCCGTGGCCATGCCGCGGATGTCCTTGCCGTCGAAGCGGATCGTGCCGTCGGTTCGGACCATGTTGCAGATCGCCCGCAGCGTGGTCGTCTTGCCGGCGCCGTTGGCGCCCAGCAGGGTCGTGATGCCGCCGGTGGGGATGTCGAAGGCGACATCGTAGAGCGACTGCGTCTGGCCGTAGAAGGCCTTGAGCCCCTTAACCTCGAGAAGCGCCGCCATTACGAGGTCCCCAGATAGGCGCGGATCACTTCCGGATCGCGCTGCACTTCCGCCGGCGTGCCGTCGGCGATCTTCTTGCCAAAATCGATCGCCACGACCTTGTCCGACACGGACATGACCAGGCTCATATGATGCTCGACCAGGAGCACCGTGACGTTCTGGAGGTCGCGAACACGCTTGATCTGGCCCTTCAGCACCTCGATCTCGTCGTGGTTCAACCCGGCCGCCGGCTCGTCGAGCAGCAGAAGCTTGGGGCTGGAGGCCAGCGCGCGAGCGAGTTCCACCCTTTTGCGGATCGGGAACGGCAACGGGCCAGCTATGGCGTGGGTAAAGGGCACCAGGTCCATGAAGGCGATCAGCTCCTCGGCCCGCCGGGTGATCGCCTCCTCCTCGACCTTGACCTTGGGAACGCGCAGCGCGTTCTCCAGGAAGCTGGTCGAACTGACGCTGTGGCAACCGACCTTCACATTGTCGAGAACCGACATGTTGTCGAACAGGGCCACGTTCTGGAACGTGCGGCCGATGCCGATCTGGGGGATGGCGTGTCTCGGCCGGTTCAGGATCGTCTTGCCCTCGAACTGCACGTCGCCGCTGCTGGGCGTGTAGAGCCGGCTCAGGCAATTGAAGAGGGTCGTCTTGCCGGCCCCGTTGGGACCGATCAGGCCGGCGATCTGGCCGGCAAAGACGTCGAAGGATACGCCGTCGAGGGCGACGATGCCGCCGAACCGGACGGAAACGTCGCGCACGCTGAGCAGCGGCGCGCTGCGAGATGTGGATGGTCCTGCCATGTGAAATGCCGGTTTCGCCAGCCGGCGCATTACACACGCCAAACCAGCGAAATTACCCTGTCCTCCCAACTACTTGAGACCCTTCTTCGGAGTCTGCCTTTCAATTACGATGGCTCATCCTGCGTAGCCGTGCAACTCAAATGGAACGACGCCATGCTTTCGGCGCGATTGCGCCGCAGGTTGGCTTTGACCGGCGGACATTGACACGCCGCAGTTTGCAACCGATACGAAATCTCCCCTTCCAAAAAAGCGGGCTCACCGCAATGAATCGCACGTTCCGCTCGACCCTGTTCCTGACCGCAGCCTGCCTCGCCTTCCCGGTAGCCGCGCAGACTCCCCCGACACAGGCCTGGCCACAGAACCGACCGCCTGCCCAGGCCGCCCCGCCGGCGCAGCCTGCCCAGCCCGCGGCGCCACCCTCGGCCGGCGCTGCCGCGACGCCGCCGGCTGCCGGCGGACCGCTCGGTGCGCCCGCGCCCGTGCCGCTTCCCCAGTGGTTCGTCGACATCGATGTCAACAAGAAGGGCGAGGTCACGCGCGCCGACTTCCTGAAGTACCGGATGAAGTCGTTCGAAGCGCTGGACGCCAACAAGGACAACAGGCTGTCGGTCGAGGAGTTCATCAAGGTCGTCGAGCCGCCTGTGACCCCGGCCGACGCGCCCGGCCTGCCGCCGCTCGAGGAGCGCCGCACCCGCGCCCGCGCCGAATTCCAGAACCTCGACACCAACCGCGACGGCTTCGTCGAGCGCGGCGAGGCCGAGGCGCTGGTCCATTCCGAGTTCAACAATTACGACACCGACCGCGACAACAAGATCACCGAACCCGAGGTTCGACTGATCATCCAGCGCTCGATGCAGCGCGAGGCCGCGGAGCGCCAGCAGGCCGAGCAGCGCCGCCGCCAGGGCATGATGACCCTGAACGAGTTCATGGACATGCAGCTCCGGCAGGCCGACGAGCTCGACAAGAACAAGGACGGAAAGGTCAGCAGCCAGGACTATCTCGTCCTGGCCGGCCCCGCCGATGGGCCGCAGGCCAAGAACCTGTTGCCGTTCGACATGCGCAAGCAGATCGCCATGCGCAAGTTCGCCGAGATCGACACCAACAAGGACGGCCAGATCGACCGCGTCGAGATGACCGCTCACGCGCTGAAGCAGTTCCTGGAAATGGACCTCAACAAGGACCGCTTCCTCAGCGAGGACGAGTTCAAGAAGGCGCAGGAAGCCGAGGCTGCCAAGATCCGCGCCATCGTCCAGACGTTGATGCCGGCGCAGCCCGCACAGCCCCGTCCGGCGCAGCCGCAACCGCGCGGCGGCCAGCCGGGCCCGGCGCCGCAGCCCTCCGGCCCGCCGCCGGGACTGCCACAGGGCACGCGCTAACGGCACCACGAACAAAGAAGCCGCGGAACCGGAAGGTACCGCGGCTTTTTTCATGCGCCGGCCGGGAGGTCTTTCGCCTATTCGACGGTGACGCTCTTCGCCAGATTGCGGGGCTGGTCGACGTCGGTGCCCTTGGCGATGGCGGTGTAATAGGCCAGCAGCTGCACCGGGATCGTGTAGAGGATCGGCGCCACCACGGGATCGACCGCGGGCATGGTGAGCGTCGCCACGGAGTGCGGCCCCAGCCGCTTCACCCCGGCGGCGTCGCTCAGCAGCACCAGCTTGCCGCCGCGCGCCTTCACCTGTTCGAAATTGGACGCGGTCTTGTCGAACAGCGAATCGTTCGGCGCCACGACCACGACCGGCACGAGCTCGTCGATCAGCGCGATCGGCCCGTGCTTCATCTCGCCCGCGGCATAGCCCTCGGCGTGGATGTAGGAGATTTCTTTCAGCTTCAGCGCGCCCTCGAGCGCGACCGGGTAGGACGTGCCGCGGCCGAGATAGAGCACGTCGCGCGCCTCGGCGAGCACCGCGTCGGCAATGTGCCGATACTGCGCTTCCATGTTCATCGCCTCGTTGATCTGCGCCGGCAGTTCGATCAGCGCCGCCACCAGGCGTGCTTCCTCTGCCTCGGTGATCGTGCCACGCGCGCGGCCGGCGGCGATCGCGGTGGCCAGCAGGACGGTCTGCTGGGTGGTCGTGGCCTTGGTCGAGCAGACGCTGATCTCGGGCCCCGCCAGCGTATGCAGGACGACATTCGCCTCGCGGGCGATGGCGCTCTCCGGCACGTTCACCACAGCCAGGATGTGCTGCTTCTGCGACTTGGCGTAGCGCACCGCGGCCAACGTGTCGGCCGTCTCGCCCGACTGGGACACCGCAATGCAGACGCCGCCCTCGGGCAGCGGCGGCGCGCGGTAGCGGAACTCCGAGCCCAGCTCGACCTCGACCGGCAGGCGCGCGATCTGCTCGAACCAGTACTTGGCGACCATGCACACATAGTAGGCGCCGCCGCAGCCGGTCATGGTGATGCGGCTCACCCTGGTCCAGTCGAACGGCAGCGCCGGCAGCGCAACGGTGCGGGTCGCGGGATCGACGTAGCTGTGCAGCGTGTCGCCGATCACCGCCGGCTGCTCGTGGATCTCCTTGAGCATGAAGTGGCGGTGGTTGCCCTTGCCCATCATGGCGCCGCTGAGACCGGTCTGGCGGATCTCGCGCTTCACCTCGGTCTTGCCCTGGAAGACGGTGCAGCCGTCGGGGCGCACCACCACCCAGTCCTCGTCCTCGAGGTAGCTGACGCGCTTGGTGAACGGAGCCAGCGCCAGCGCGTCGGTGCCGATGTACATTTCGCCGTCGCCGTAGCCGACCGCCAGCGAGCTGCCGCGGCGGGCGCCCATCAGCAGGTCGTGCCGGCCGCTGAACAGGACGGCCAGCGCAAAGGCGCCGCGCAGCCGCTCCATGGCCGTGCCCATCGCCTGCTCGGGCGACATCTGCCGCTCGAGATAGGAGGTGATGAGCTGCGCCACGACCTCGGTGTCGGTGTCGCTGTCGAACCGGCGGCCCTCGGCCTCCATCTCGGCCTTCAGCTCCTGGAAATTCTCGATGATGCCGTTGTGCACGACGGCGACGCGATCCGTAGCGATCGGATGGGCGTTGCGCTCGGAGGGCTTGCCATGGGTCGCCCAGCGGGTGTGGCCGATGCCGATCGTCCCGGAGAGCGGCTCGACCTTCAGCCGCGCCTCGAGGTTCACCAGCTTGCCCTCGGCCCGGCGCCTATCGATATGGCCGTTCACCAATGTGGCGACGCCCGCGGAGTCGTAGCCGCGATATTCGAGCCGCTTCAGCGCGTCCACCAGAAGGGGCGTGACGGGCGCTTTGCCGATGATGCCGATGATGCCGCACATGGGATTCTGTCTCGACCGGGAGGGGATTTATTTCTTGCTGGACCGCTCGGCCGCGGCCTTCCTGGCGGCCACCGCGCGATCGCGAAGTTTCGCACGAAGCGCCGTCGCTCGCCCCTTCTTTGTGACCTGACGGGCGCGGCCGAAGGCCACCGCGTCGGCAGGAACATCCTCCGTCACGACGCTCCCCGCGGTCACGTTTGCGCCCTTGCCGACCCTGAGCGGCGCCACCAGGGAGCTGTTGGAACCGATGAACACGTCCGGCCCGATGACCGTGCGATGCTTCCCGTAGCCGTCGTAGTTCACGGCGATCGTGCCGGCCCCGATGTTGCTGCCCGGCCCGATGTCGGCATCGCCCAGATAGGCCAGATGGTTCGCCTTGGCGCCGCGCCCCATGCGCGTGGCCTTGAGCTCGACGAAGTTGCCGATATGCGCCTCGTCGGCCACGTCCGAGCCCGGCCGGATGCGGGCGAACGGGCCGATGATCGCGCCCTTGCCGATGCGCGCGCCCTCGATGTCGCAGAAGGCCCTGATGACCGTGTTCGCACCAACCGTGACACCGAGGCCGAAGCGCACGTTGGGGCCGATCGTGACGTCGGTGCCGAACTTCGTGTCGGCAGAGAGCCAGACCGTGCCGGGATCGGTCATGGTGACGCCGCCCAGCATCGCGGCGTGGCGGAGCCGCTGTTGCAGCGCCTGCTCGGCCACCGCCAGCTCGACACGGGAATTGATGCCCTGGAACTCCGCCTCCTCGCCCGCCACGGCAATCGCCTTGTGGCCGGCCGCGCGGGCGATCCGCACCGCATCGGTCAGGTAGAATTCGCGCTTCACGTTGTCGTCGCGGATCGCGCCCAGCAGCTTCGCGATCAGCCTGCCGTCGATGCACATCACGCCGGAATTGCAGAAGTCGACCGCGCGTTCGGCGGCATCGGCATCCTTGCTCTCGACGATCCGGACCAGTTCGCCACCCTCGACGATCAGGCGACCGTAGGGCGACGGATCGCGCGCCTTGAAGCCCAGCACGCCGACAGCCGCCCGGGCCTTGCCGCAGGCGGCAACCAGCTTGCGGAGGCTTTCGGTCGTCACCAGCGGCGCATCGCCGAACACGACCAGAACCGGCCCGTCATGGCCCTTGAGCGCCCCCAGGGCGGCCCGGGCGGCGTGCCCCGTGCCCAGCGGCCTGTCCTGCACGGCGGTCGGATGCGGCGCGAAGGCCCTGGCCACCCCGGTGGCGCCGGGAGCGATCACGCCGACGATCCGGCCGGGCTTCAGCGCGGCTGCATTGGCCAGCACATGCGCCACCATCGGGAGGTTCGCCAGCGGATGCAGGACCTTCGGCAGGGCCGACTTCATGCGGGTTCCGGCGCCGGCTGCGAGCACGACCACGGCAATCGGTGATTTCATGCCCGTCCGATGCCATGGGGCTGGCGGAGGGGCAAGGCGGATATGCTAGAGAACACGGCATGCAGAAAGATGCCGAAACACTCATCGCCGCCCGCTTCGACACGGTCCTCTACGACCTCGACGGCACCCTGATCGACAGCGCGAAGGACATGCAGCTGGCCGTCAGCAACGTGCTCGCCGACCATGGCCTGCCGGCCGTGACCGAGGAAGACGTTCGGATCTTCATGGGCCAGGGCAGCAAGGTCACGATGGGCAAGGCCTTCGCCAAGTACGGCCGGGCGCTGGATGAGGACACGCTGACCGCCGTGACGCGCGAGTTCGTCCGCTACTACGAGGCCGATCCGATCAGCCACACCACCGCCTTTGCCGGCGTCGCCGACGTGGTCGCCGGCTTCGCGCGGCTCGGCCTGAAGCAGGGCGTCTGCACCAACAAGTTCGAGAAGCCCTCGCGCATGATCCTCGCGCACCTCAGGCTGATGCCGCCGATCAGCGACGTGGCCGGCGCCGACAGTTTCCCGGTCCGCAAGCCCGACCCGCGCCACATCCTGATGCTGCTGGAACGCATGGGTGGCGATCCCAAGCGCGCCGTGATGATCGGCGATTCGACCCACGACGCCGAGGCTGCCCGCGGCGCCGGCATCCCGGCCGTCCTGGTGAGCTGGGGCTATACGGCCAGGCCGGCCAGCGAACTGGGCGCCGACGCCGTGATCGATCGTTTCGACGCCCTGCCCGCGGCGCTGGCGGGACTCGCAGCGGGCCGTTGACGGCCCTCCCCGCCTGTCTTATACGCGCGCCTTCCGGGCGCTTAGCTCAGCGGGAGAGCACACCCTTCACACGGGTGGGGTCGTAGGTTCAATCCCTACAGCGCCCACCATCTACCCTCCGGAAGTCATTGGGCAATTGGTTTCAGACCCGCATGCCGAACCTGCATGGCGGGTTGCCAAACGGCATATGCGGGCTCTACCGCCCGAGGACGAGATAGACCAACCGATCCAAGAAGGAACGCGGCGCAGCCGGAGGCGCGTGACGTGCCGGGGGTTCCTTCGAAGAGGGCGCTTCGAACGCTCTGCCGGACCGCGCTGCGGCGCCGTCCCGCTTTTTCTCGGATGTAGCAATCCTGGTCCGTCTCGCTTCAGCGAGATCCGCCGCAACCTTGGCGCTGCGGAACTCGAGGTACGCAGACTTCACGACAATCGACATCAGCGTGTATCCGTGATCCGATAGATGCACCAAATCCGAATGGTAGGCAGCAGTATCTCCGCCGAGAGCCGCGTCGACATCGCAAAAATAGACATTGGGCCTGGAGGTGACTGCGACCCCGGTCAGTTCATTCGTCTTCTTTCGGCGAACCGTCTTGAAGGTTCCCTTCGGCCCCCTCGGCGGTATGCCGACCACGAAGATCGCCTCCGGCGACCATCTCGCAATCATTTCACCGACGACGGCATCGATCGCCGCGGCGATCGCCGGCGGGGATCCCTTCGGCAGATTGTTGGTGCCGACGATCAACACAATCATCCGCGGCTTCACGCGGTCGAAATCGCCGCTGCGCACCTTCCACAGGGTGTTCTGGATGCGGTCGCCGGTCATCGACATCTTGGTGATCCGACAATCCTCGAACGTCGCGCGTAGCGACGTCTTCGGCCACATCGACGCCAGCGAATCTCCGGCGATCAGAACGTCGACGGCACTCGCCGGCAGCTTCTCAAGCTGCTTTTTGTAACGATCGAGCTTGTCCGGTGTCGGGGCTTCCGGAACGACGACTTGGGCTGCGCACATCGGCGGAAATTAGCACCGCTTCCCCATCCCGCAAGAGTTGAAACACATGCGGCAAAAATGCATAGACTACGCGCACAACACCAAAGGAGGCAGTATTGGACGCAGGCGAGAAGCGCGTGGCTCTTCACCGGCTTAACTACGTACGCGGCCGCTTGCCGGAGATCGTTGCCGAGAGAAGCCGGAACCGGACCGAGCTGAAGACCCGTCTGCAAGACATCAAGACAGGTCTGGAGCCCAAGCCGCTCAAGGAGGCTCGCATGAGGGTGTCCTATATTCGCCAGCGGTCACAGCTGCTCATCGAAGAGCAGAGGGCGGTGGTAGCGGAACAAAAGGATCTGATCGCCAAACTGCGCGCAGCCCGCCCGCCCGCGGCAGGCTGACGGCGGCACTGGAGCGCCAGCCGCAAATCTGATTTTCGTGTTTTTTGCTGTCCCGGCATAGGAAAGTCGCCCGCTATGTTTCTCCGAGATGAGGAACGCCAAGCGGCGCAGCTGAGGGCGCGCATGGCAAGGCTCAAGCGTCTGTGCGCCAAGCTGGACGCGTAGATTCGCGCTAGACAGGAAGAACAGGAACGCCCACTCGCACAAAGGACAATGGACGACTCCCGATCGTGAGCTCAGGAATGATTGTTCCACACGCGTCGACGCCGAGATTGCTGGACGAGAAGCACGTTTCCTGAGTTGGGACCAATCCGAGAGCCTCAACGCGGCCACGCGTCTCTACGTTCGTCGTTGTCAGCTCACCGACGGCAGGGCTCTCTCCCGCAGGATATCTGCAACTCTTTTCGCTGTGTTTTCTATTGCCCCTTCAAATCCCCGCCTTGGCGGTCCGGTAATAACTTCAATGTTCGGACTCCACGTCCCGATATTGGTCCCGCTCCTTGCGCGGAATAATGCCTCCGCTGGATGAGTAACGGCTATCGTCCGTGCTCCAACCGCTCCTGCAAGATGCTGTGTCGTCCCTGGGATAGTCACGACCAAGTCCAGTTCGCACATCAGAGCAGCGACAGACTCCAAGTCTTCTTTTACGTTCAAGCTAGGCATTTCGACTATGCGAGCCTCCGAGGAAACACCATCAATCTCTTCGCGAACGCCAGCGCCGAATTGAAGGTTCACGTAGTTGCCGGGGCAGACCCTGAAGAGAGGACTCCAATCCGTCAGAGCCGTGGCCTTGATCGAACGCAGGTAGTTCAGTCGACCGGATCGCCAAAACAAGCCGATCCATGGTCCATGCCCGCGTCTAGCAAGCTCTGCACCCCATCGTGCTCGCAAGTCGACGTTAACGTGGAGCGGGCGCGCAAGTCTGGGCAAATCCTCCTCGCTCCTGACTAGCAAAGCCTGGAGATCCCTAATGAGCAAGATGCGATCAAAGCTGGAAGCCCGCCTCCACAAATCCTCGCTTAGGTGCCGACGCAGGATCAGTGGCACTGCGTTCTCCCCACTCGGCTCCACTTTCTCTTTGCCGGAGACAACCAGACCCGGTCGTCCTCGCGCGACCAAGCCTGCAATTCGCCGATCCACCACGATGGTGCAGGAGGCAAACAGGGATCTGACCCGATCAACCAGCTCTATCAGACGAATTTCATCACCGAGTTCCGTGTAAGCAATAATCAAGACGTGGGCGTTGCCCAAAGCTTTGATAGGCTCATCAGGTCGAATGAGATTTGGCAACAGCTCGCAAAGCGCGCTGCGCAATCTTGTCTTCCATTCCACTGAGAATGCGTCCGCATAGCGCCCGAGAGCCATACCTGCGGTCATTAAGCTGGAACTCTCCGCACTGAGCAATCGCTCGAATGGAGCCTGCATTGCCGCACGGTTACCCTTGAGCATGGCAAGACGAATGCGCCAAAGGTCTTTCTTCGCAGAAGAACCCAACAGCCACTGTCGCTCCCGCAGAGCACGTTGGGCCAAGACCGGATCGCCAGTGTTAACAGCGATCTCAAAAGCAGCATCTGCGAGAACAGGATCTTCGAGCGGACCGGCTGACTCAATTAACTCCCGCGCTTCCTGAAAGCGCATTAAACTGGCAAGAGTACGCGCCGCATCGGGTCGCACGGCAGGCTTTCGACTAGCCTCCTCATGCGCGCGCCGAACTATGTGCGGCGCAATCTCCGTGGGAGGTACCCTGAGGTTAACGACCAAAAACTGCGAAGCCCTCCAGTAAGTAGGATGTAGCTCCAAGAGTTCTACCAGCAGATCGATCGCTTCTGCTTCTCGACCTTGTTGCGCAAGACTTCTGGCTTTGAAAAGCACTTCGCCCGGCCGCGTTCCCTTCACGGCGGTAGATGCTCGCTTATAATGGGTGCACGCGGACGCGCCTCGATCAAAGCCTTGATGATATCGAAGCCATCTCTGTCGTCGATATCAAGGCCGGTGATGCGCGACTGAACAATGGGAAGAATGCGCTTGCCCATGAACGCGGCCCGATGCGTGACCCAGCCGCTATGGCGGAAAATCTCAAGACTGTAAGGATGATAGACTTTGACAAGGTGAGTGCGCGGAATTTTTGACAAGTGCTCAGGCCACTCCTTGAGCAATGGCTCCAAGTACCCATCTCTATTAACAATCTGCAGCCGTGCATCTCCTTCGCTGACTAAGCGAACCGAATCGATCTCGGGTCGTGACTTCAATATGGCCAGCGCCTCATGCACAGAGGCCAACTTTCGGAATGGACTCGTAGGCTTCAGCCAGACCCACACGTCAGGCAACTCGATTCCAGACTGAGGGAGTCGGTTGTGCAGATCCTCTAAAATATCTTCCTCTCGTGCGGTATCCGTGCTGGCATTTCCAGATCGGAGAAATGGACATTCCGCTCCGTGAGCAAGCCCCAACTGGGCGTAGCGATCACTGTCGGTGCTCAAAATCACCCGATCAATTCCGAGCGCCAGCCCAAACCTAATCGCCCAGGCAATCAGAGGGCAGCCGTCTATCTCCAGAATATTCTTGTCAGGAAGTCCCTTGGAACCTGATCGGGCTGGTACTAGCGCATACACCCGCAAGAGCGGCCTCCCAATTTTGCGAATGAAGATTGCCACCAACTAAATCGTACGCGTTAGCATCATGTAGACGGCTCGGCTGACGCCACCTTCAAAGGTGGGAGGAACAGCAGCAGTTCTTCTTTTCGCATTTGTGCCCCCCGTGTTGTGCACGTCGTCCCATCCAGCACGTTCTGCGCCTCGATGGTTCGGCCCGACATGACTAAAGCATCAGCATACTCGAGCAAAATGTTGTCAGAAGTGAACAAGGCGACGGCCCGCTCAAAGTAGTGGAGAGCCGATTGATCGGTGCCGTGACGCCTGTGCGCGCGGGCAAGGGCGAGAAAAATCTGATACGAAGCGCCCTCCTTCATCGGCGTCCTGTGCCAGCGCCTAGCCGCATTCTCTGCAGCCTCCAACTGGCCGAGACTTGCATAGCAGTCGACGGAGAGCCGCCAATAGCGTCGGGCGTGGCCTTCGAGAAACTCAGGGTCCTCGTACCGCACAGGCATCTTTCGCAGCAGAGCGAGCGCCTGCTTGAACTCGCCCCTGCGGATCAGAAGGTCTGCCTGCTCGATTGACCGTCTGACATCGTCGAAAGGTGCCTGATCCAGCGCCTTCTGGGCGAGATCATATTCCCGGTATCTCATCGCGAGCTTGAGGTAATCCGAGGCAAACACCTTGTCGGATGCGTTTTGAATTCGATCCCGCATCATTTGCCACTTGCGACGTGCATCGCCGGCAGCCCTGCGGTCGATCTCGGCCAGCAACTCCCTCGTCTCCAACCCGTCGAGGGGAGAGTCCTCGGCGAATGCGGAGACCATTCTCTCGACGTTGACGTCGACGAGTTCCTGGGTCACGTGAATCAGATCTTCCCGCCAGGCAAGGTGCCGATCCGAAAGCATGACACTCTCGAACGACGGGAAATAGTGGACGTTGTCGTATTCGAAGACAGCGTGCTCCGCCGCGGTCCGCAAAACACTCTTGGAATAGGTATTGGCGACGGCGACATCGATGGGCCGGAACGTCTGTGTCATCGGCACGGGCGAGACGGTCATCAGGACCTGCACGTCGGGGCGGCCGTGCGTCCGTATGAGCTCCAGCGCTCGCCGCAGATGATGCAGCGTCTCGTCGAACGTCAGCACGCGCAGTTCGTAGCGATCGGGCTCGCGAAGCTGCAACGGCTGACGGGGCGTAACGTTGAGATAGACGCCGGCTCGCCTGTCGTACCAGACCTCTGCCAGCCCGAGGGTAATGATCACGACGCGACATTCCATGATCCGGCGCGTTACGGCTCGAATGGCCTCCCGGCGCTTGAGGGCGACATCGTATGCAACCGGTTTGATCCGCCCGAAGAGGTGCATGTCGACGAACCCACCGGGAACCAGCTCTGCCAGCGCCGTCGAAGGATCGAACGGGCAACTTTCGTCGAGCGCCCAGGCCAGTTCCTGTGCAATCGAGGGCGTGCCGTAGTTATTCAGAAACGCGCTATCCACGTCGAAGAAGGCGGAGTCCTGCTTGAGCAACTCCAGCACCGGAATTGCAAATCCCCGGTCCGACAGGCTCTGTTCTATATGACGGGCAAAGCATGAGCCGATCGTGAAGATGGCTTCGCCCTCGATCAGGCGAAACGGCGCGTCGAAATGAGGCTTGGCGACGGGCTCGATGCGGTTCGGCTGTCCGTCCCGCTCCGGCCAGCGCCGAAGCGGATTGGGTTCCTCGGCCAGCGATGGCACGAGAGTCTCGATTGGCATTCGTGATCTTCAGGGCGCAGCAGATGGCATAGCGGTCATTGTGCCTCCCAGACGTGAAAGCGTCCACCTGTGGCCGCGCCTTCGGGCACCCCCTCCGTCTGCCGGGACCTGGCGGTGCGGTTAGGAAACGGTCGCGTCCCAGATGAGACATCGTGTCTTGGATTCTCCCAATTTGCCGTGCACAAGGGCGTTGTCGGGCCGGATGAGGCTTGGCATTCTAGGAAACTCGTAAAAACAAGGACTTACATGGCTAGGGTCGTCGATCTCCGGGACCTTCTGCGGCACAAATGGTATGCGAAGGAACGCTTGCGCGTTTTCGCGCAGGAGAAACTGGACCTCGCCGCCGGGCCGGTCGAAGCCGGGTTGAAGGGCGTCACGGGAGCCTGATC
The DNA here is from genome assembly GCF_019039055.1 of Reyranella humidisoli. Taxonomy (NCBI): domain Bacteria; kingdom Pseudomonadati; phylum Pseudomonadota; class Alphaproteobacteria; order Hyphomicrobiales; family Reyranellaceae; genus Reyranella; species Reyranella humidisoli. The sequence goes on along the minus strand of NZ_JAHOPB010000001.1, from coordinate 3,270,038 downwards.
ATGCCGTTGTTCGAAATCTCAGCCGAAGAAATCCTGGCCGCGCGTTCGGCGGAAAACGACGCGCAGGCCTGGCCGACCCGCGAGGACAAAGACAATCGCGTCGAGCCGATCGCGAAGCCTCATTTCGACGTGACGTTCAGGCTCGTGCCCGGCGAGCCAATTTTCACCATCGGTTCCTGCTTCGCGCGAAACGTCGAAGCCAAGCTGCTCGATCGCGGCTACAAGATCCCGGCGCTCGACATCTTCAAGCGCGAGGACTTCGCCAAGATCGATCCGAGCGCATTGAACAACTACGGCGTTCCGTCGATCTACCAGGAGCTGGCTTGGGCCCTCGATCCGGAATTTCCCTTCGTGCCGGAAGCGAATTTCAGCGAAGTATTCCCCGGCAAGTTCGTGGACAGTCACCTTCCTGTCGGCATCCGGCCGGCGCCGCTCGAGATCGTCACCGCCCGTCGCGAGGCGGTGCGTCAGGCGGTGGCCCAAGTCAAGGATTGCCGGGTCATCATCATCACGCTGGGCCTGACCGAGGTCTGGTACGACAAGAAGCACGATCTCTACATCAACACCCATCCCCGCCTGAAGGCGCTGGAAGCGGAGCCGGAACGCTACGTGCTGCGCGTCCTGAGCTTCGACGAGACGATGACCTACCTGCGTAAAATCGCCGACATCATCGACAGGTTCGGACGTAACGACACGCAGATCATCGTCACGGTCTCGCCGGTCCCCATGGGCTCCACGCATCGGTCCGTCGACGTGATGGTGGCCAACACCTACTCGAAGAGCGTTCTGCGCACCGCGGCCGAGCACATCGTGGCCGAGCGCAGGAACGTCCACTACTACCCGAGCTACGAGAGCTTCACCCTGTCCGACCGCAAGCGCGCCTTCAAGTACGATATGGTGCATGTCGAGCAGGAGCTGGTCGATTTCAACGTCGGCCGCATGGTCGCGGGCTTCGCAGAGCGCTCCACAGATCTCGACAAGATGGATGTCCCGACGCTGATCGCCCACATCAACGAAGTTTCCGAGAACAATCCCCGCCTGAAGTGGAACCTGCTCCAGGAGAACCACGACCGCATCTCGACCAGTTTCGAGTTCGCGCAGTTCTACATCCGGACCGCACTCAACCGCAGAGCCTTCAAGCTGGCCCGCGCGGCGCTTCTCGCGGCGCCGAACGAATGGCAACCAGCGCAGAAGGAGCTGCTCGAGGCGGAGTTGCTGATCGGCGAGGAGAAATATGCCCATGCGAAGGGCGTCCTGCAGAAGCTCGGCTTCGGCAAGATGGAGAAACTCACCCCCGAAGGCCGGCGCTGCTACTACATGCTGGTCGAAGCCAACATCGGATTGAAGGACATGGATGCCGCCCGCAATGCGGCCCTGACCTTCTCCCGCCAAGTGGTGAAACGCGGCGGCCGCAACCGGGTCTACGAGATGCTGGCCAAGGGCTACAAGGACGCCGAACGCCTGAAGGAGGCCGCGCACTTCTACGCGCAGGCCGTCGAGCTCAGCCAAGCGGACGTCGTGATGCTCGACTACGCGGAGGTCCTGATGGCCCTCAAGAAGATCGACGAAGCCAAGGCAATCCTCGAAAAGGCCGCATGCGAGAATCCTGTCAATCGCCGCCGCAAGGAACATATGTTGTCCTTCGTCGTCCCGCGGGTCGCCGCGGCGGAGTAGCGACCCTCGCCGCGCTGCTGCTGGCTTTCAGCCAGGCGGCGTACGCGGAGGACTGCCCGGCTCCGGCTCCCGAGGCGTCGGCGAAGGAGATCGCCGTTCCCGAGGCGTCCGATGTGCTGGTGCTGGGGGATTCGATCGCGGCGGCTTGGCCGCGCACGCTTCTCGAATCCACCTATCCCGGCCGACGGGTCGCCAAGATCGCGGTCAGCGGCGAGCGGGTGCAGCAGACGAAGTGGAAGATCGAAAGCGGTCGCTTCGATCACCTGCGGCCCCGGACTGTAATCATGCTGGTCGGCACCAACAATCTTGGACGCAACCCGCCCTGCGCCATCTCGCAGGGCATCCTCGACATCGTCGACGACGTCGAGCGGAGATGGAAGCCGGAACAGATCGTCGTCTTCGGCATCCTGCCCCGCGGCGCCGGCGGCACGTATCAGGCAAGCGCCCGCAGCCAAATCAATACGGCCGTGCGTAACGGGCTGGCCGGCCGTAGCGGCGTACGGTTCATCGAACTCGACGACCGGATGTCGTGCGCGCCGTGCGCTCCCTACCGACCCGACAACACGCATCTCACGACCGACGGCTACCGAATCCTGACCGGGGCGCTCAGGTAGGCTCCTCGTCCTTCGTCTTCCCGGCAATATGCTGTTCGCGGCGCTCCTGCCATTGCCGCATCTTCTCCGCGCGAGCCTGTTTCCGCTTCTCCCGGTCGCGAATGACCAGTTCGCGCGCGGACATCTTCTCGCTGACGGTCGCGGCGCGCTCTTCCTTCTGCTGCCGCTGCTGCGCCAGTTGCTCCTCGCGCTCCCGTTCCTTCCGGGCCCGGAGTTCGATTTGTGCGCGACGGGCGTCCTCGGCGGCTTTCTGGAGGTTCCACGCCTCCAGCGCCTTCCGTGCGCGCTCGGCCCGCCATTGCTCTTTGGCGGCGCGCCGAACGGGCAATTCCCGCTTCAGGAAGTACACGCCGGTCGCGACGGTGCCTGCCAGCACGAAGACGGAGAGGAGAACGTACTCCAAGTCTAGACGTCCCGGATCATGCGGGTGAACACATAGGTGAGGATCGCGGCGACGCCCCAGACCGGAAGCTGGTAGTACCAGGGTGTCGTAGCGATCGCGTCGCTGAACCTGCCGACGAAGTTGAGCAGCCAATCCATGGACGATTCTCGCATGCCCGTGGGTGGGCTGCAAAGCGTCCCCGAGCGCACCCCGCCCGCCGCTTGAATGGCCTCCAGCGCGCTGCTACCAGCGGCCATGACCAACATGCTGTCGCTCCGGCCCGGAGACCGCGTTCCGGATTTCGCCCTGCCGGGGCTGGACGGCAAGCTTCGGAAGTTCGTCTGGTCGTTCGTCGGCGACCCGGTGGCGCTGCTCGCCGTGGCCGACCTGACGGCGCTCGATCCCGTCCAGTTCGCCGCCTTGCGCGCTGCCTGCGAACAGGCGTCGACCACGCTGCTGGTCGTCGCCGGGAACGAAATCGCCCGCGCGACGCCGGCCTGGACGAAGCTCGGCGCGGCGCCCGAGCAACCGCTGCTGCTCTGCGACCCCAAGGGCCAATACCTCTCGGCCCTGCTCGCGCAAGGCGGCGCCGTCGCCTTCGGCCAGGCGATGGGGCCGCGCCAGCGCGTGATCGTGCTCGATCCGAACCAGCGGGTCGCGGGTACCTTCGATACGCGGGCCCTGCTGGCGGCGGCCGAGGGGATCGGCGCGCTGGCCGCTTCCGTTCGCGCCGACGGCGGCGCCGACCTGCTGCTCAAGACCGCGATGGCGCCGGTGATGGTCCTGCCCCGCGTCTTCGAGCCGGACTTCTGCACCCAGCTCATCCGGCTCTGGGGCAAGGGCGACCACGGGGACTCGGGCGTTTCGAGCCGCTACGGCAACGTCGACATGGCGAAGCTGAAGCGCACCGAGGACTACATGATCGTCGAGCCGATGATGCAGAAGGCGGTCTCCGACCGTCTCGCCTATCGCATCGGTCCGGAACTGACGAAGGTCTTCGCCTTCGATCGCGAGTTCACCTTCGACGCCCATGTCGTGCTGTCCTACAGCGCCGAGGGCAAGCACTTCTTCGCCGCCCATCGCGACAACGGCGCGCCCGTCACGGCCGATCGGGCCTTTGCCGTGTCGCTGAACCTCAACGACGACTTCGAGGGCGGCGAGCTGGTGTTTCCCGAATATGCCGGCGTGCGCGTGAGCCCGCCCGCGGGCGCGGCCGCGGTCTTCTCCTGCGGCCTGCTGCACAAGGTCGGCCCGGTGACCCGCGGCCGCCGCTACGTGCTCACGACCTTCTTCCGCCAGAAGCGCTGAACCGGCGCACTCGGCCCCATCAGCCAGCAGCGGCCGGAATCCAGCTCTTCTTCTCGCCGGCGTAGGGGGCGCCGGGATTGCCGTGAACCGTCGTGCGCCACATCAGGCGGCTCTCGCGGTCGCCGTCGAACCAGGTGGCGGCGTGGACGAGGCAGCGATTGTCCCAGACCAGCAGATCACCCTCGGTCCATTCGTGGGCGTAGCAGAAGCGACGCTCCGTATAGTGCGCCATGATCTCGTCGAGCAGCGCGGCCCCCGCCCCGTGCGGCCCCGGCTCCAGGCCGACGAACGGTCCCTCGAACCAGTCCATCTGGCCCCATTCGCAGAGGAACAGGGATTTCTCGCCGGTCACGGGATGGGCGCGCACGACCGGCTGGGGCTGCGAGCGCTCATGGACGGCGAAGGCGCGCGGCGTGCGCCCGGCCAGGGCGGCGTCGCGCGAGCGGCCGCTACCCGGTTGGGCGTGCAGGCCGACCAGATTTTCGACCTTCGCCTTCAGCGCCGGCGGCAGCGCCTCGTAGGCCAGGATGCCGTTGGCGAACAGCGTCTGGCCGGTCGTCCGCTCGGCCGGCGTTACGGCGTAAAACAGCGAGATGTCGGGCGGCGGCCGGCGATAGCTCTGGTCGGTGTGCCAGCCCTTGCGGTGCGGGTACTGCGTCGGGATCAGCCCGTCGGCGGCCAGCGGCGGATCAGGCCGCTTGGGCGGCGCCTTGCCGACCGGCGCCCTGTTCGACACCAGCAGGATCTCCGGCACCGAAACGTGCACCGCCTTCAGGTCGGTCAGCGTATGCCGATAGTCCTCGACCTCCGGCCCGAAGACGCGGCTGAGGCGGATGAGCAGGTCCGGATCGTCCGAGATTCCGTTCATGCCCTGGATCAGCAGCAGCCCCCTGGCCGCCGACAACTCGGCCGGCAGGCGGGCGGGATCGCGCTCGGCGGCTGCCACGATCTCGGCGGCATCGCCGTCGAGCCGCAGCGTGGCACCGAAGGATGCGCCGGGCAGCGGCGCTTCGCGCACGACGTTCATGGCCGCTGCCCCGCATAGGGATCGTTGATGCCGTCGAGCGGCCAGATCGGCCGCCGCAGCTTGGTGAACTTCAGGCGCGACAGATCGGGCGAGCAGATGCCGCCGGAATCGACCAGCACGATCTCGCGGGCGATCGGCGCGTAGGCCGCACGGAAATGCTGCACGCTCTTCACCACCACCACGCTCTTCGTGCGTGGGTCGATGCCCTGGCTGAAAAAGACCTGCAGGTCGATGGTCTGGATGCGGTTGGAGATGGTGACGACGTCGATGCCGCCGATGCGCAGCACCGCGGTCGGTCCCATCGAGGTCTCGACGCCGGCATTCATCGGCCCGTCGTTCTTGAAGGAACCGTCGGACAGCATCTTCACGAAGGCCCTCGCCTTCACCGGTCCGCCCATCGACGGATCGGTATGGCCGCCCAGCACGACGTCGATCTCCGCGCCGACGCCGGCGGCGATGGCCTGCTGCACCGTGCCGGGATCGAAGATGGTGCCGAAGGCCACGTTCTGGACGTCCGCGTCGATCAGCGCCTGCAGCACCGGGGTCGTGTCGTTGTAACCGCCGCCGCCCGGATTGTCGGTGCCGTCGGCCACCACGAGCGGACCATCCTTGCCGACGCCGGCCCTGGCCGCCGCGATCGCGTCGGCGATCGGCCGGTAGTTCGAGGTGTTCTCGTCGCGGCGCTTCCAGATCTCGTCGAGCAGCGCGGCCGCCATTTCCCGCGCGCGCTTCTCGGCGCCGGGCTCGTGACTCACCGCGATCGAAGGGCCGGTGTAGGGGATGTCCGACCAGGTGAATCCCGCCTGGATGCTGACGACGTTGATGCCTGGCTCTTTCTCGAAGGCGTCGGCCCTGGCCAGCAGGTCGCGCATCAGGCCGGGCTGGGTGGTCTTGCCGGAATCCGCGCCCTGCAGCATGGCGGGCTGGACCAGCAGGCACCGGGGCTTCTTCCGGCCCTCCAGCGTCTCCTGGACCAGCGCCGCGGCCTGGACCGCACGTTCGTAGCCGTCGATGTGCGGATAGGTCCGGTAGCTCACCAGCGCGTTGGCGTGACGCGCCATCCCCGCCGTGGCGTTGGCATGGAGGTCGAGCGTGGCGACGATGGGGACGTCCGGACCGACGATGGCGCGCAGCGCCGCCAGAAGCGCGCCTTCGGCATCGTCCTCCGTCTCCGTCACCGCCGCGCCATGCAGCGACAGGCAGATCGCGTCGAGCTTGCCCGCCTTCTTCGCGGCATCGAGGATCAGGTCGCGGATATGCTCCCAGGTCTCCTTCGTGAGCTTGCCCGACGGCGTGGCATTGGCCGCGGCGGCCCAGACCGGCTCCCAGCCGTACTTCTTCACCGAGTCGATGTAGCCGCCGACCTCGTTCTTCGTGCCGGTGAAGCGCGGCACTATCGCCTCGCCCTCGATCAGCCAGCGCTTGCGGTAATCCTCCAGCGTCGTCTTGAGTTTGCTGAAGGTGTTCGTCTCATGCATGAACTGCGCGATCAGGACGCGGTACGCCATTTCGTTACTCCTAAATCCGGTCTTCTCCTCCCCTGCTGTCAGGGTAGGGCTATCGATCGAGAATCAAGGATCCTTCGCTACGCTCAGGATGACACTATTGTTGGGGCTGCGCAGTGCGCCGACCCAGAAGCTGGTGTCATCCTGAGCGCAGCGAAGGATCTTTCCCTGCCTTACAGCTTGGCCGTCTTGAGCCACTCCGCCTGGCCTTCCTCGCCGTCGACGCCCATCGATTCGAGGAACCGGCAGACCATCATGTAGTAGCCGATGGTCAGGGTGAGTTCGACCAGCGCGCCCGGCGTCAGGAAGGCCTGCACCGCCTTCAGGGTCTTGTCGGACGCCCGGACGTTGCGCACCACGTCGTCGGTATAGCGCAGCACGGCCTTCTCGTTGTCGTCGAAGGCCGGCGCCTCGATGGTGGCGTCGCGCAGGGCTGCGATCTTGTCTTCGGTCACGCCGACCTCGCGGCCGATGCGCTCGTGCTGGAACACTTCGTAGGCGGTGCGGCTCAGCCGGCCGACCCGGATGATCGCCAGCTCGCGCAGCACCGGGTTCAGTTCGCAGCGATAGAGCAGCCCGTTGCCCATCCGCAGGAAGCCCTTCGCGCCCTGCTCCGAGTTCGCCAGCATCCGGTAGATGTTGAGCATCGGATTGAGCTTGCCGAGCAATTCGGCATGCTTTCCGGTGGCGTTTTCGACTTCGTAGTACGGAATGCGCGACATGGGGTCCCCTTTTCAGGCCTCAAGCCTGAAGGGAACCCCTTTCGCGGTCAACGCTCTCAGATCAGGCCGCGACTGACCAGCGGATTGAGCCAGCGGCCCCACGGGCCCGTGAGCACGATCGGCTTCTCGACCACGATCATCGCGATGCACGGCTCGCCCGGATCGGCGATCGGCTCGTGACGCACGGAGCCCGGACCGACGGCGAAATCACCGACGCCGTAGTTGCCGGTTTCGTCGGTGTAGCCGCCCTGAAGGACGACCGTGTACTCGTAGCCGGAATGCTTGTGCTCGGGCAGGCCGCGTCCCGATTCCAGCCGCAGCAGCGACACGCGATGGAAGTCGCCCGGCAGGTCGAGACGGATCTCGTCGAACTTGCCCATCACGCGGCGCCAATCCATGCCCGGCCGCAGGTGGGGCACCAGCGGGGCCGGCGCCCAATCGAAGCCCGGGTGGCGGTGGCGCGGCAACGACGGTTTCGGCTCGACCGGAACGGCTTCGAGGCGCGCCAGGGTGCGTTCAAGCGCCGTTTCGTCCAGCCGGGCCTCGATCGGCGCCGGCTCGCGCTCGATCAGCGCGCCCCCCAGGGCAACCAGCCGCTCTACCGTCCGCTTTGACTGCGAATCCAGGGCGACGTGTAGTTCAACCGCGAGGCTGGGTCCGGCGGGCAGCGCGCCCGCGGCGTAGTCCAGCAACAGTTCTTCAGGCGCCGGATGGCGGCTCATGGCTCATCTTTCTCCAGCGCGTCCCGCAGGCGTCCCAGCGCCAGCCGGATGCGCGACTTCACCGTTCCCAGGGGCAACTTCAACTCTTCCGCGATGACCGTGTGGGTCTTGTCCTCGAAGAATGCCTTCTCGATCACCACCAGCTGATCGGCTGACAGGCCCGAGAGAAGCTCCTTCACGCGAGTATACGTCTGACCTGCGAGGACGGATTTGTCGGCGTCGTCCGCTTCGGGGGCAAAAACCGTGAGCCAGTCCTCGGTGTCGATGGCCGGCCGGTTGTTGCGCCGCAGCAGGTCGATCCGCTTGTTGCGCGCGATCGTGTACAGCCAGGTGGTCGCGGAGGCCCGGGTCCGATCGAAACTGGCGGCCTTGCGCCAGACCATGATCAGGGCTTCCTGCGCCACTTCCTGCGCGGCCTCTGCATCTGCCCCGCCACGCATGATGAAGGCCTTCACGCGGGGCGCAAAGTGATTGAAAAATCTGGCAAAAGCCGCGCGATCCTGACGGGTCGCGATGGCTTCGATCAGATCGGCGGCCTCGTCGGCTGAAAGCATCGGGGGGAGCTTACCCCGGCCGGCCCTGTGCGCCCAAATCCCAGAAAAGGCCGGTCATCAGCCGCAGCCCGTCGCGGGCGACCGGCGCCAGCAGATGCTCGTCCGGCGCATGCTGCGAGCAGGCGGCGTAGGAATGCGGAACCCACACCGTCGGCAGCCCCAGTATGTCGGTGAAGACTTCGTTGGGCAGCGAACCGCCCAGGTTGGGCAGCATGTTGGGCTTCTGCCCCGCCGTCTTCTCGATCGAACCTGAGGCGAACTTTGCCCAGGGGTTCTCCGGGTCGAGGCGGGTGGCATTCATGATGACGTCGCGCGCCTGCTCCACCTCGATCTGGCCGAAGCCGTGCTTTTCGAGATGCCGGCGCAGCGCCGGGACAATGTCGTGCGGATCGGTGCCGACCACGAAGCGCAGCTGGCAGTAGGCGATGGCGCTGGGCGGGATGGCGTTGACCGGCCGGTCGGGATTGCCGGTCTTGAAGGCCAGGACCTCGAAGCTGTTCCAGCCGAACACCCGCTCGACCGGCGTCAGCGACTTCTCGCCCCAGTCCTCGTTGATCTCGGGCGCGCCTTCGCCGGCATCGACATGGGCGTCGGCCAAGGCCGCGCGAATCGAGTTGGTCAGCGTCTTCGGACGCCACTCCGGCACTTTGATCTGGCCGCGCTCGTCGGTGATCGTGGCCAGCGCATGCGCCATGATGATGCCGGGGTTGGCCAGCAGCCCGCCCCAGTTGCCGGAATGATGGCCGCCCTCGCGCATCGTGAGCTTCAGGTTGAAGTTCAGCGTGCCGCGGGTGCCGCCGAAGATGGTCGGCCGGCGATGGTCGAGCCGAGGTCCGTCCGAGGCGATCAGCGCATCGGCCTTGAGCGCATCCTTGTTGGCCTTGCAGAAGTCGGCGAGGCCCGGCGAGCCGGTCTCCTCGCCGGTCTCGATCAGGATGGTCGAGTTGAAGCCCAGCGAGCCGCCGCGCTCCTGCATGACCGAGGCAAGCGCCGCGATGTTGATCGTGTGCTGGCCCTTGTTGTCGGCGGTGCCCCGGCCGTACATCCTGTCGCCCTCGATCACGATCTTCCAGGGCGACAGGCCCGAGCGCCACTGCTCCTCCTGGCCGCGGATCACGTCGCCGTGGCCATAGGTCAGGACCGTTGGCTGGGACGGGTCCTCGACCCGGCGGGCGATCAGGAAGGGGCCGTATTCGCGGCGCGGGTTGGGCAGCACGGTACAGTCGTAACCGAGCTTCTGCAGCGACTCGGTCATTTCGCCGGAGACGTATTGCTGCAGGGCGGGCATGGAGCCCTCCTCCTGGCTGGTCGTGGGGATGGCCACCCGCCGCTGCAGCTCCTCGAAGAAGCCGCCGTCGTCGAAATATTTCTCTGCGCGGGCGATCGCGCCATCCCGTGTCCCGGTCATGCTTTCCCTTGCCTGTTTTCGCCGCCACGATAGCAAAATTACAGGGAGAAGAGCATGACCGCTTCGGGCCGCATCGTTTTCAGCAGGATGGAGGAAGTAATCTTCGGCCGGCCCGCCGCACAGGCGGTGGCGGAACTGGTCGAGCGCCAGGGCGCCGCCCGCGTCTTCCTGATGGTGAGCGGCACGCTCAACCGCGAGACCGACGAGATCGAGAAGCTGCGCCGGGCTCTCGGCAACAAGTGCGTCGGCACGTTCGACAAGATGCCGGCCCATTCGCCCCGCAGCGCGGTGGTCGCCGCGGCCGAACAGGCCCGCGAGGCCCGCGCCGACCTGATCGTCACGCTGGGTGGCGGCTCGATCACCGATGCCGCCAAGGCCGTCCAGCTCTGCCTCTCGAACGACGTGCGGACGGTCGACGACATGGACCGCATCCGCGGCCCGGTGGAGGTGAAGCCGCCGACCGTGCGGCAGATCTCCATCCCCACCACCCTTTCCGCCGGCGAATTCTCGGCCATCGCCGGCGTCACCAACGAGGCCACGAAGGTGAAGGAGATGTTCCGCCATCCCCTCACCATCCCGCAGGCCGTCATCCTCGATCCCGAGGTGACGCGTCACACGCCGATGTGGCTCCTGCTCTCGACCGGCATCCGTGCTGTCGATCACTGCGTCGAGGGTGTCTGCTCCAACGAGTCGAACGAATTCAGCAACGCCTCGTCCCTGCACGGCCTGTCCCTGCTGGCGCGCGGCCTGGCGCGCGTGAAGGCCGATCCGTCCGACATGGCCGCCCGTCTCGACTGCCAGACCGGCTCCTGGCTCTCGATGGCGGGCATCGCGGCCGGCGTGCCGATGGGGGCCAGCCACGGCATCGGCTACGTGCTGGGCGCCGTGTTCGACGTTCCCCACGGCCACACCTCCTGCATCATGCTTCCGTGGGTCATGCGCTGGAACAAGCCGGCCAATGCCGATCGTCAGGCGCTGATCGCCAATGCGATGGGCCATCCCGGCGAGGATGCCGGTGATGTGCTCGACCGCTTCATCCGCGGCCTCGACATGCCGCGCACCCTGTCCGACGTGAAGATCGGCCGCGAGCATTTCGACCGCATCGCCCAGCAGGCGATGGGCACGCCGTGGGTCCCGCGCAATCCGCGCCCGATCCCGACGCCCGCCGAGGTCAGGGAGATCCTGGAACTGGCGGCCTGAGCCTCAGTCCCACTTCCGCTCGAGGAAGCGCCGGATGTCGTCGGCGAACTGCCGTGGCGCCTGAAGCATCGAGAAATGGCTTACTTCAGGCTGGAGCAGCAGTCCCGCATCGGGGATGGCGCCTGCCATGAATTCCGTGTTCTCGCGCTTGATCGCCTCGTCGTGGTCGGCGTCGACGATCCAGGTGTGGACCTTGATGCCGGCGAGATCGCGGGCCGTCCAGTTGGGCTGCGTCGCCCACATGGTGCTGATCTCCTCGACGAATTTCTTGTAGTCGCGGGGCGTCGCCGAAAGCGCCTCGTATTCCTTCTGGCCCCGCGCAATGAACTCCATGAAGACCGGGCTCTTGGTCACGTCCTTGACGCCGCCGGGATCGGAGTTGGCGGCAAAGGCGAAGAGACGTGACACGCGCTGCGGATTGGTCATCGCCATGCTGAGCCCGATGATCGCCCCGTCGCTCCAGCCCACCACGGCGGCCTGCGGCAGGCCCAGGAAGTCCATCAGGCCGATCACGTCCGAGGCCATCAGCGCGTAACCGTAAGGCTGCGCGTCGCGCGTGCTGCGCCCGTGGCCGCGGCTGTCCATGACGATGACCCGGTGGGTCTTCGCCAGCTCCGGAACCTGATGGCCCCAGTAGTTCGAGTTCGCCAGGCCGCCATGCAGCAGAATGACCGGCGGCCCGCTCCCGAAAGTGGCGTACCAGATCGAGATGCCGTTAACCGGCGCGTGACCGCTGCTCACGGCGGGCGGCAGCGACGGCGTGGGCGGCAGGGTCATCCAGCGCGGCACTGGCTGGGCGGTCGCGGAAGAGACGAGCAGGCCGAACAGGAGGGCAAGAAAGAGGGTGCGCATTTCGCAAGAATAATCCGGCAGCCGGGAATTGCGCTACCGCCCGGAGTACCGATGATCATCGATTAGAAAAGATCAGTGCGAGGGCCGATACGGTCGTTGACTGGAGTCACGATCGACGAGACTTTCACACCATGGGAACTCCGGCAGCGAGCCTCCCGAGACCATGGAGGCCTCTATGTCGACGACCCTGACGTTCCACATGACTCCCGCCTTCGTTCTGGAAGCCACGGGCCATGCGCACGGCTTGGGCACCGCGCCGGTGTGGGCCTATCTGTGGTTGGACAAGCCGCCGGCGGATACCCCGATATCCGACGTCTTCACCTCCGGCCCCTATGCCGATCCGGGTGCGACCAACAACACGACGCCGCTGATCATTCAGGGATCTCTCACCCCGAACGTCACATTGGGCACCGACGGCAACTACAATGTGACGGTGTCGCTGACGGACAGCGCCTATCAGTACGTGAACGGCGGCGTTGCCTATCTCCTGCTGCAGAGCGAGCCGTTGGCCGGTCACACGGACCTGCCGACGAGCATCGGAAACAATGTCGGAAACATCCAGCCGAACTCGCAGGCGTGGAACTTCGGCTATGCGGCCTTCGAGTACTCGCTGTTGGGCCAGGGCTCCGACCAGGGCGACCTCACCGCGATCGACGGCTGGGGGCCCAACCTGGGCGTGAAGGTCTCGTATTCGAACGGCACCTCCGATGAGCGTGGCTCGAACCTGAGCGGCCAGGACCTGCTGAGTTTGCTGACGCCGCTCAACGGCTCGGCGAACCACACCTACACGGCCGCCGGAAGTCCGCTCAACGGCGACTCCGCGCTCTTCGTGTCGCCGTCCAACGGCTTCTTCAACAAGACGGCCACGCCGCTCTGGCCGACCACTGTCTGGGATACGCTTCCCGACGGAACCGGAACCGGATATCTCACGGCCTTTGCCTCCCTTACCGACGTCACGCTGTCGGGCGTCAGCAATGGAGAACCCGACGCCAATGGCATCTGGCACAATTCCCAGTATTACGAGTACACCGTCTCCTCGCTGACCCTGGCGGCGAACACGGGGACCAACGGCTGGGGGGCCGCCGGCACCTACTTCCTGTTCAGCCCGAGCTCGTCGAGCCAGACCCAGGGCTACATGCTGATCAGCGCGGCCACGCTGCAGGAAAACCTGTACGCCGCGGGTCAGGGCACGGCGACGATGTGGAGCAGCTGGGACTCGACCACCCCCGCCAACTCCGTCCCCTACGTCATCCCTGGCAGCGGACAGCCGTCGGGGACGGAGGCGACCGACAATTCCTTCAACCCCTCGGCCAACAACCAGTACGGCACGATCTTCACCAACCTGTTCACGGGTTTCACTGCAGGCTACTGGGGCTCGATCGCCAATCAGGCGAACCCGTTCAGCCAGGGCACCGCCGGCCCCGACAATCTGGGCGCGGGCTCTGTGAACCTCGACGATTCCCGCAATTGGGCCTCGGCCTATGCGTTCGACGGCAACCGCGACACCACCGCGTCGCCGGTGCCGGCCTATCAACACTACGATCCCTATTCGAAGATCTTCTTCGAAAATACGAACGTCTACGGCTCGGCCTTTTCCGACAATCTGTCGAGCGGCCTCACGCCCGGTCCGCTGATCGCGCTGTCCCAACCCGGTTCGGGCAGCGGCACCAGCCCGTCGAACAACGTCACCAACATCGATCTCTATGTCTATGCCTCGACCGAAACCGGCAACTACACCGAACCGGTCGGCGCCAACTACCTGAAGCCGCTCGGCGCCGACTACCTGATCCCGACGCAGACGTCGGGGCTTTCCGTGCTGGTCAATGGCCAGGCGGCAGGTCTTCTCATCCGCGAAGACGCCACCATCAAGCTGGGCATCTACACCGGCAAGAGCGGCAGCGGGCACGCGACGTTCGACTATGTGACGGTCGAGACCGGCGGCAACCTTTGGCAGAACTTCAGCGTAACGGGGTCGGCGGGATCCTGGTCGGCCGGCGCCGACGCCGCGGATCCCAATCCCCCTGCCGTCGGGACGTTCGCCATCAACGACCTGCCGTCGCCGGCCAGCCCGGCCGTCGGCGGAGTCTACTGGTACCAGCTCGTCGTCGGCGACGATTCGGGCGACCAGAAGGTCTATGATTTCTACGCCACGGCCGCCTCGACGAGCCCGGGCGTCATCTCGACCTCGGACCTCAGCGTGGCCGCCGGCGGCGGCGCGACCTTCCCGCCCGGCACGCTGACCTCCAGCCAGATCCAGCTTGCGCTGAATCCTGCCAGCACGATGCCGAGCGGTCTCCTCGATTTCGTCTACAACAGCCAGTTCTCGCCGATGCCGGCCGCCCCGGTGGCGGGCACGCTGGCGGGCCTCGTGTTCACCGCCATCGACGGTCAGAACGGCACCGGCATCTACGACCCCATATCCCAAACCACAACCGTCACGCCGGCGATCCTGATCGCCTCCGCCTCCGCCACCCTGGCCTTCGGCTGGACCGGGACGAACAATGGAACCCATTCGGGAACGCCGACCGGATCGATCAGCACCGGCCTGCCGACGAGCGGCCTCATCTCCAACTTCACCAACAAGATCAACGCCGGCGACGTCGCCCGGATCACCATAGTAGACGCCGCCACCAACACGGCACTGGGCACGACAGTGAGCGGGACCGCCGATCTCGACGGCCAGTGGCAGACCTGGGGCGGCGCGGGGCCCGCAAGTATTACGCTGGCGGAAGGCATCTACAGCGCGACCATGATGGAGATGATGCCGAACGGGACCACCCCCTTCGGCAGCGCGACCGGCACCCAGAGCGCGCCGCTCTACATTCTCGTCTCGTCGACCAGCAGCTATGCCGACACTGCTGCAAACATTTCGAATGCCCTGGTGGCCCTTCAGGCCCTCGAGACCCAGGTCGGCAGCCCGTTCCCGGTGACGGTTTCGGACAATGGCCTGATCGCCATGAACTTCGCCGGCATCACCGGCTATGCAAACGTGCTCCTGCAGACGACGAATGCGAACACGACGCCCTACGGGTTGGCCATCACCGACAGTTCCGCGACCATCGTCGCCAACATCGCCGCGCTGAACAGCAACACCCATGTCGAGACCATCGGCTTCAGCGATGCCGGCATCCCCACCCTCACCTTCACGGATGCCGATTTCACGGCCTACAGCACCGCGATCGGCGAGATGGTGGGCCAACGGACGATCGTCGTCACGGGAACGTCGGGCACCTTCTCGTCCTTCGAGCAGGACTATCGCCACGGCGTGCTGTCGAGCGGCGCCAATGGCTCCGGCGTGCTCGTCCTGACGCGGGAGTTCGCCGTCCACTATACGGGCGGCAACATCACGGATGCGCCGAGTTACGAGCACGACACCGATTCGATGGGGCGCACGGTGCTCGACTACTATTCGAGCCCGGTCAACACCAACGCGATCACCGTCGCCACCAGTGCGCTGCCCTCCATCTACCAGTCCGGTGGGGCTGCCCGCAGCACCTTCACGACGGTCACATACGAATACGCCAACGGCGTCACGACGCCCGCGTCGTCGGCTTACACCTATTTCAACCCCGGCCCGGGCGGCAGTACCGGCGAAGAAGACGTCTTCGACGTCAACGGCAACCTGATCGAGGCGACACTGGTCGGATTCAATCCGACAGCCGACCAGGGCAAGGCGGCCAGCAGCACTTTCTACGAGATGATCAACGGCGTGCAGACGACCGTCGCCACCGGCACCCACTATGAGTACACGACAGCCCAGCCGGGCACGAACTACACGGACCTGGTGGACATGTGGGACACGTCGACCACGCCCCGCCTCCTGAAGCAGGTGTTCTCCGGACTGTCCGGCCCGGAAAGCACTTTCTTCTCGTCCTACGAATATCACTATCTCGGCGGCACGCTGAGCGGCAGCAAGTACGTCCTCGCACCGGTGACAGGCCAATCCTACACCGGCGGCGAGATCCATCTCGACGGCGACCACAACCTTTCCAAGATCGTCGCCAGCGGGATCACCAGCCAGGCCTATTCGTCCTACGAGTACGACTATGCCTACGCCAACGGCGCCTATGGCGGCGGCGCGGTGGTCGCGCAGAAGTACTACTTCACGAACATCGAAGGGCAGTCCTACACGACCCGCGAGGTCGACCTCGACGCATCGGGCAATACGACGAAGGTCGTCTATAGCGGCTATACCGTCACCGGCAACCAACCCTACTCCTCCCTGGAATACGATTATTCGGGTGGCAGCCTGACCGGCTCGAAAGGCTATGTGACCAATATCGCGGGGCAGGACTGGACCGGCGAGGTCCACGAATTCAATGCGGCGGGCCAGCTCGTGAGCCAGTTGTACACGGGCGTCACCAATCAAACGAGCACGTCGTACGAATTCGAGTACGCCAACGGCAATGGCGTGCTCACGGGCAAGAACTTCTACTTCACCGACATCGCCAATCAGGGCTACTCGTCTTACGAGTACAGCTACGACGCCGCCAACACGCTGACCCTGGCCACCTACAACATGAACGATGGCGGCCATGTCCTGAACGGACAGGGCATCAGCCAGACCATCAACAGCATCTTCGACGATACGATGACCGGTGGCGGCGGCTCCGATACGTTTGCCTTCACGCCCTACTTCGGGCAGGCGATCATCACCGACTTCATTGCGGCAGACGACAAGGTCTCTCTGCCAGGTTCGGAATTCGCCGACTACACCTACGTCCAGAACAACAGCGCGGTGGTCGCCGGGAACATGGTGATCACGGGCACCAACGGCGACACCCTGACCCTGCAGGGCGTGACCACCCTGCCGGGATCGACGGACTTCCTGTTCGTCTAGGCCTGCAGACGCCCCTTCCGCTTCGCCACCGATTCGGCGAGCAGGCAGAGGATCTCCCACATCATGGTGACACCGACGAGCGCGGTGTTGCCGCTCATGTCGAACGGTGGCGAGACCTCGACGACATCGCCGCCGACCAGGTCGAGGCCGCGCAGGCCGCGCAGCATGCGCTGCGCCTCGTGCGGGGTGTAGCCGCCGATCTCGGGCGTGCCGGTGCCGGGCGCATAGGCGGGGTCGAGCCCGTCGACGTCGAAGCTCACATAGGTCGGGCCGGTGCCGACGACCCGGCGCGCCTCCGCGATCACCTTCTCGACGCCCAGCTCGAAATACTCCTCGATGGTGATCACGCGCATGCCCTGGTCGAGGGCCCACTGGTTGTCGTCGGCCTTGTAGAGAGAGCCGCGGATGCCGATCTGCACCACGCGTTTGGGGTCGAGCAGTCCCTCCTCCACGGCGCGGCGGAAGGGCGTGCCGTGCGTGTACTTGAAGCCGCCGAAATAGGTGTCCCAGGTGTCGCTGTGGGCGTCGAAATGCACCATGCCGAGTGGCGGCAGGCCCTTTCGGATGCCGCGCATGATCGGCAGCGTGATCAGGTGGTCGCCGCCCGCCGACAGCGGCACGACGCCCGCAGCATGGAGTTTGGCGTAATGCTTCTCGATCCGGTCGAGCGAATCGTCGAGGCTGGCGGGATTGACCGGCGCGTCGCCGAGATCGCCGCACCTGGCCAACTCATAGGGTGCCACGCCCGTCACATGGTGGATACGCCGCATCATCGTGGAGAGATCGCGCATCTGGCGTGGACCGTGCCGCGCGCCGGGACGGTTGGTCGTGCCGCCGTCCCATGGCACGCCGACCATGCCGATCTCGACCTCCGCCGGGTCGCGGAACAGCGGCAGGCGCATGAAGGTGGCGACGTCGCCGAAACGGGGCACCACGGTGCCGGGGACCGGCTGGGGGAATTCCTGGCTCTTGGTCATTCCCCCACTGTAAGCCCTTAGGCCGCCTGCAAAAGGGCCTTTCGCGCCGAGACGAATTCCTCGACGGCCGCCACGAAGCGGTCGCCCTCGGCGTCGCCGATCATGACGTTCAGGGCCACGAAGCCGCGGCGGGCGATCCAGATGCCGGCCGCGCTCATGTCGAAGAAGAACAGCTCTTTCACATCCTGGTTCGACGAGGCGATGTCGGCCGCGGTTTTGATCGGCCGCGCGGTGGCGTGGGCCGTCATCATCGAGCCGATGCCGGAGAACTGGAAGGCCACGCCGGCCTTGCGGCAGATCGCGTTCAACCGTTCGCGGATACTGTCGCCACGGTCGTTAAGCGTCTTGGCGGCCTCGGCCGTATAGACCTCGCCGTAGCCCGCGACGCCCGCTGCCATGGTGAGCGCGTTGTTGTTGAAGGTGCCGGCATGGGGCAGCGCGTCCGGCTTGGTCGGGTCGAACAGTTCCATGATCTCGCGCTTGCCGCCAAAGGCGCCGAACGACATGCCGCCGCCGATATACTTGCCGAGCGTGGTCATGTCGGGGATCACGCCGTGCCTGGCCTGCAGGCCACCCGGCGAGAGGCGCGAGGTCATGACCTCGTCGAAGATCATGGTGATGCCACGCGCGCGCGTCTCCTCGCGCACCGCCTTCAGGAAATCGACGTCGCCCGGCAGGCAGCCGTGACTGCCCTGCATCGGCTCCAGCAGCACGGCGAACAACTCCTCGCCATGCTTGGCCAGCAGTGCCTTCGTGCCTTCGATGTCGTTGTAGGGCGCCACCACATATTCGTAGGGCATGTTCACCGGGCTGCCGCCGCTCACGAAGTAGAGCACGCCGCCGTGATACCCGCCGTGGAACACCATGACCTTGGTGGCCCTGGTGCGGCCCTTGCGCTGGGCGAAGACGCGGGCGCCGGCCAGCGCCATCACGTTGCCCTCGGTGCCGGAATTGGTGAAGCGCACCAGGTCGATCGACGGCATGCGGTCGGCGATCAGCTTGGCGAGCTTGCCTTCGTTCTCGTTGCGGCCGCCAAAGTTCCAGCCATGGTCCAGGGCCTTGTCGATCG
Organism: Reyranella humidisoli; assembly: GCF_019039055.1. NCBI lineage: Bacteria > Pseudomonadati > Pseudomonadota > Alphaproteobacteria > Hyphomicrobiales > Reyranellaceae > Reyranella > Reyranella humidisoli. The sequence continues at coordinate 3,251,184 of NZ_JAHOPB010000001.1, read as the reverse complement.
CGGCACGGATCACCGGATGGGAATGGCCATAGATGCCGGCGGTATATTCGCCCAGCACGTCGATATACTCGTGGCCATCGGCGTCCCAGAGGCGGCAGCCCTCGCCGCGCACGACGGTCAGCGGAAACGGCGAATTGTGCAGCGTCGTGCGGGTGTTGCCGCCGGGCATCGCCACGCAGGCATCCTGGTGGCGGCTGAAGCTCTTGGGATTGCGATCGACATAGGCCTGCTTGGCTTCGGCCAGGGCGGACTGCAAATCGGAATTCACCAGCGCTTGATCGGGCACGTCAATCTCCTCGCATGAGGCCGCGATTATCACACGACGTTCAGCTCCCGGATAGGCCGGCCCGATTCAATGCGGTCATAACCAAAAGTATTGAGATCGAGCGTTCGATAATCCCCATGGACGATCAATTCGGCGACCGCCCGGCCCACAGCCGGCGACTGCTGGATGCCATGGCCGGAGAAGCCCGTGGCGAAGATCAGGTTCTCGATCAGGGGATGGCGCCCGACGATGCCGTTCTGGTCGAACGTATTGTACTCGTAGTACCCCGCCCACGAATTCACGACCTTCGCCGCCTCGAAGGCCGGCACGCGCGCGGCCAACGTGGGCCAGACCATCTCGTCCCACTCCTGGTGCTGTACCTCGAGCGGCGCGCCGGCCGGATCGTTGCCCTCGGCGGGCGTCGTGCCGGCGATGTAGAACCGCCCCTCGGGACGGAACCACGTGCCCGACGGATCAATGGTGAGCGGCGTGAGCCCCGGCGCCTCGCGCACGTCGAACACGAATACCGAGCGCCGCCGCGGCTCTACAGGCAGCGCAATGCCGGACCGTCCCGCCACCTCGCCCGACCACGGTCCCGCCGCCAGCACGACGGTGTGCGCCTCAAGCCGGCCACCCTGCTTAAGGTCGACACCACTCGCATCGAACGACACGACCTCGTCGGCGATGTAGGTCGCACCGAGATCGCGGGCCTTACGCCGAAAGCCCTGCATCAACGACGGCCCATCGAACCAGCCTTCGTTCGCCGTGCCATGCGAGGCGAGTGCCAGCCCGTCCGCCGATATCCAGGGAAAGCGATCCTTCAAGCCAACCGGATCGAGCAGTTCGACGGAACAGCCCTCACCCCTCTGCACCACATGATTGGCCCGCAGCACCGCCTCGCCCGCCAGGCTGGCGAGGAAGAGATAGCCCGGCTCCTTCAACCCCAGATCCGCACCCAGCAGTTCGTGCGCACGTCGCAGGAAGCTGATGCCGAACCGCGACAAATGAATGTTGAGCGGCGTCGAGAACTGCTGCCGGATGGAACTCGCCGACAGCGCGGACGAAGCCCGCGTGTAGGCCGGATCGCGCTCGACCACGGCAACCGTCCCGGTGAAGGCCGGATCGGACTTCAGGTGGTAGGCAACGGACGACCCCATCGCCCCGCCCCCGATCACCACGACATCCGACTTCATCGTTCTTCAGGCACCCGCACCCAGCCCTCCATCAGGCGGCGGGCGGAGCGGCTCATCATCACCTTGGCTACGGTCCATTGACCAGCTTCCTCATGGGCTTCGGCACCGACGTTGAGGGTGCCGGAAGGGTGGCCGAAGCGGACGCGGCCGTCGGCGCCTGCGGGCGCGACGCGGCTCACGATCGTCCCAGGGATGGCGGCGGCAGCGGCGATGGCGACCGCACCTGTGCCGGTCATGGCGTGGTGCAGCACCCCCATCGAGAAGATTCGGGCCAGCAGGTCGACGGCGTTGGCCTCGATCCGCTTGCCATCCGACGCCGTGTAGGCGGCCGGCTTGGCGACGAAGGCGAGCTTCGGCGTGTGCGGCCGCTTCTCCGTTGCTTCCTGCGGGGTGGCGACCAGGCCCATCGCGACGGCGCCAAGCGCGCGTACGGCTTCCACTCGCTTCAGCAATTCCTTGTCGCCGTTGATATCGCCCTGAAGCTCCGTGCCCTTGAGGCCGAGGCTCGCGGCATCGACGAAGATCGTCGGATTGCCGGCGTTGATCAGCGTCGCCTCGAGCTTGCCGACACCCGCCACGTCCAGCACGTCGATGCGGTTGCCGGTCGGGAACATGGCGCCACCGGCCGCGCCGTCGCCGCCTTCTTCATCGGCGGCGGGATCGAGGAACTCGACCTTCACCTCGGCCGCCGGAAAAGCAACGCCGTCGAGATCGAAGTCGCCCAGTTCCAGAACCTCGCCGCCCTGCATGGGGACGTGGTTCACGATCACCTTCCCGATGTTGGCCTGCCAGATCCGCACCGTCGCGATGCCGTCGGCCGGCCCTTCTACGAGGCCCATGCCCAGCGCGCAGGCGCCGACGGCGGCGCTCAGGTTGCCGCAGTTGCCCGACCAGTCGATCACCGGCGCGTCGATCGCGACCTGGCCGAAGCGGTAGTCGACGTCGCAGCCCTCGCGCCCGGATTTCGACAGGATCACGACCTTGCTGGTGCTCGACGTCGCCCCGCCCATCCCGTCGGTGTGCTTGCCGTAGCGGTCCGGGCTGCCGATCACGCGCAGCAGCAGCCGGTCGCGCACCGCCGGATCGGCCGGCAGATCCCGCGCCTGAAAGAAAACGCCCTTGCTGGTGCCGCCACGCATATAGACGGCAGGGATACGAAGCTGCTTCATCGCGCGATGTTCGCGCGAAATCAGCGTCGCCGCCAGACCTGGAGGCGGGCGAACAGGAAGCGGTCGGCGATGAGGTGGGCCGCCTTCACCGCGGCCGAGGTGAGCACGATCACGACGCAGAGCGCGGCGGCCGCGGCGGTGGTGCCGGCTTCCTCGATGTTCACGGCGGCCACCGAGGCAAGCTTGGTGTCGGGTGCATAGAGGAAGATCACGGACGACACCGTCGTCATGGCGTTGACGAACAGGTAGATGGCGATGTCGAGGATGGCCGGGAGGCAGATCGGCGCCGTCACCCGCATGAAGGTCTTCCAGATCGGCACCTTGAGCGAGGCCGACACGGCCTCGAACTCCGGGTCGATCTGCTTCAGCGCCGTCGCCGCGGTGAGATGGCCCACCGTGTAGAAGTGCGCCACGGTGTTCAGCACCAGGATGCCCATGGTGGCGTACAGGAAGTTGAGCGGGTTGTTGGGCGCGTTGAAGAAGAAGATGTAGCCCAGGCCCAGCACGAGGCCGGGCACCGCCATCGGCAGGAAGGCAAGGAACTGCACGATGCCGCGCATCGCCCCGAAACCGCGCGTCTTCTCGTTCAGCCAGGCGCCGGTAAACATCAGCACCGTGCCGAACACCGCCGCGCCCAGCGCCATGCGAATGGAGTTCCAGTAGGAATCCCAACCGTTGGCGTCGAATTTGGCGAAGTCGTAATTGTCGAGTGTGAGGCTGAGATTGTACGGCCAGTACTTGATCAGCGAGCCCCAAATCGCCATCCCGAGGATGGCGAGGATGGCCGCCGAGACCAGCAGACAGAACAGCGTGAAGAAGAGGTCTCGCGCGAACTTCGGACGCGGCACCAGCGGGACGGCACGCGCGGTGAGCAGCGCCACCTGCTTGCGCTGCACCAGCCGGTCGACCAGGAAGGCGAGCGCCGCCGGCGCCAGCAGCACCATGCCGACCACCGCGCCCATCGAGAAGTCCTGCTGCCCGATCACCTTCTTGTAGACGTCGGTGGCGAGCACGTTGAAGTTGCCGCCGATCACCTTGGCGATGCCGAAATCCGTGATGACCAGGGTGAAGACGACCAAGGCGGCGCTGATCAGGCCGTACTTGGCGCCGGGCAGGGTCACGGTGAAGAAGACACGCCGCTTGGACGCACCCAGCACGTCCGCCGCCTCGTAGAGGCGAGCATCGGCAGTCGCCAGCGCCGTCGTCAGGATCAGAGTCGCATGCGGAAAGCAGTAGAAGACCTGCGCGATCACGATGCCGTCGATGCCGTAGATCGAGCCGCCACCCAGCAGCGCCTTGAAGAACCCTTGGGTACCGAACAGGTAGATCAGCGCCAGCCCCGGCAGCAGCGACGGCGCGAAGATCGGAATGAGCGAGATGCCCTGGAACAGCCAGCGCATCGGCAGCACCGTTCGCGTCAGCGCATAGGCGTACAGGAAGGCCAGTGGCACGACGATCAGGGTGGTGATCGACGCGACCTGCAGGCTGTTGAGCGCGGACTGGAAGAGCGCCGGCGTCGAGAAATAGGAAACGTAGTTGGCCAGGCCGACGAACTTGCCGTCGCGGTCCTCGAAGCCCTTGGCGAGCAGCGCCCAGAGCGGCAGGCCCAGCATGACCAGCAGCACCCCGGCCAGCAGCACGACGCCGGCACGCATCATCAGGTCGTCGCGCGACAGGCCGACCTTCAGTCGGGGAACGACCAGGCTCAAGCGAAGACCCTGAGCCGGTCTGGCGGCAGGGCGATGTCGAGCTTCGTGCCGATGTCCACGCCGAGGTCGCGGATCAGGTTACTGGAGAAGTCGGCCATCACCGCCACATCGGCCGCCGCCCGCGTCTTCAGGGTCGCCCGGCAGAAGGCACCGACGAAATCCAGCTCCGCCACCTCGACCGGCACGCGGTTGGCGATGTCGGCCGGCAGGTCGCGCACGCGCACGTCTTCCGGCCGGATGCAGAGGCTGACCTTCTGGCCGGGCGTCAGCCCGTCCTGCACCGGGCAGGCGAAATCGACTCCGGCCACCCGGACCTTGTCGGCAGCGACCAGCGTGCCGGCGAGGAAGTTCATCGAGCCCACGAAGTCGGCGACGAAAGCCGTCGCGGGACGGCGGTAGATTTCCTGCGGCGTGCCGACCTGCTCGATGGCGCCGTGGTTCATGACCACGATGCGGTCGGCCATGGTCAGCGCCTCTTCCTGGTCGTGGGTCACCATGATGGTCGTGACCCCGAGCGTCCGCTGCAGCGCCTTGATCTCGTGGCGCAGGCGCAAGCGGACGCGCGCATCCAGCGCCGACAGCGGCTCGTCGAGCAGAAGCAGGCCGGGCGAGGTGGCCAGCGCCCGCGCCAGCGCCACGCGCTGCTGCTGGCCGCCGGAAAGCTGGGCGGGATATTTGGGACCGGCATCGGGTAATCCGACCAGTGCCAGCAGTTCGGCCACGCGCTTGCCGATCGCGCCGCGGGCCTGACGCCGGCTCACCAGACCGTATCCGACATTGTCGGTGACGCTCAGGTTGGGAAACAGCGCGTAGGACTGGAAGACGATGCCGAAGTCCCGTTGTGCCGGCGGCAGCGCCGACACGTCCCGGCCCTTCTGGTGGATCGTGCCGGACGTCTGCGGATCGAGGCCGGCGATCGCCCGCAGGAGCGTTGTCTTTCCGCAGCCCGAGGGGCCGAGGAAGCACACGAACTCACCCTCGACGACGTCGAGCGAGACGTTGCCGAGGGCCGAGAAGTCACCGAACCGCTTGGAGAGGTTTCGAACTTCGAGATAATTGGTCATGGCAATCACTGTCATCCTGAGCGAAGCGAAGGATCCTTCGGCTTCGCCTCAGGATGACAACAAGGCATCGATACTGCGTGGCCTTACTTGGCCTTCGGCGCCGACTTGCCGTCGTAGCGCTTGGTCCACTCCGCGAGGATGCGGTCGCGGTTCTTGGCCATCCACTCGACGTCGTTCTTCACCATCACCTTCTCGAGGTTGGGCGGATAGTTCGGCGGCGTGTTGGCGACGCCCGGATAGGCGACGATCGGATAGGTCTTGGCGTAGAGCTCGTTGGCCTTCTTGGTGGCGGCCCAGTCGGCGAGCTTCTTGGCGGCGTCGAGGTTCTTGGTGCCCTTGACGATCGCCGTGACCTCGAGTTCCCAGCCCAGGCCTTCCTTCGGGATTACCAGTTCGAGCGGCGCGCCTTTGGTCTTCTCCGAGGCGCCACGGGTGTCGAGGCCGATGCCGATCAGGCGCTCGCCCTTGGCGGCCTGCACGCAGGGCGCCGAACCGGAGTGGATGTACTGCGCGATGTTCTGGTGGAGCGCGTCCATGTACTTCCAGCCCGCTTCCTCGCCCATGATCTGCAGCCAGGCCGCGATGGTGAGATAGCCGGTGCCCGACGAGGCCGGGTTCGGCATCACGATGGAGTCCTTGTATTCCGGCTTGATCAGGTCGGCCCAGCTCGTCGGGACCGGCTTGTTGCCCTTCTTGCCCTCGGCGGTGTTGAAGCAGACCAGCGAGAGATAGGCGTCCATGCCCACCCACGTCTGGGGCGACTTGCCGCTCAGGAACATCGGGTTGAGCGCCGTGGCGCCAGCCGGCGTGTACGGCTCGAGCATGCCCATCGACGCCATGAGGCCGACGTTGGACGCGGCGAGGCCCCAGATGATGTCGGCGCGGGGATTGTCCTTCTCGGCCATCAGCTTGGCGGCGACGACGCCCGTCGAGTCACGCACCCAGGCAATCTCGATGGTGGGATTGTCGGCCTCGAAGGCCTTCTTGAACGGGTCGAGCTGGTCGTTCTCCAGCGCGGTGTAGACGGTGAGCCTGGTCTTCTGCGCGAAGGCCGGCGATACCAGGCCGAACATCGCGAGCGCGGCGGCGCCGGCCAGCGTGGCGCGCCTGAAGATGGTCCGATCAATCATTTGGTTGGTCCCCCTGTTTATCTGCCCCTGTCGAACGCCTGCAGCTACAGGCCATTCGTGACCCTCATGTTACAACAGTCGGCGCGCGGTGCACTCAGCGTTCTTCGGTCAATTTCTCGCCAACCGCGGCGAGCCATCCCCGCACCACCCGCTCCTCCTCCCGCCCCAGCAAGTCCGCCAGCCGCCCCTCGATCTCCATGACCCGGGCACGGCAGCGCTTGAGCAGCGCCTCGCCCCGGACCGTCGCGTGAAGCCGCAGGATACGGCCGTGCGTGGCATCGGCCGACTTCTCCACATGCCCGGCCCTGACCAGGTTGCGGACGATCACGTTGATCGTCTGCGGCGTGAGGAACGTAAGCCTAGCAAGCTCCGCGCCAGAGACACCCGGATAGTTCACGACCATGGTCAGGACCGCGAACTGGGGCGGCGTCACGTCGAGGTCGGCCAGCGCCTTGTCCATCGCAGCCCTTACCGCCGCGTAGGCCTGCCGCACCAGATAGCCCAGATGGCCCTCCGGCCCGCGCTTCCCCTCACCCGGTGCAGGGATGGTGCCCTTGCGAATCATATCAGCACTCTTATATTATTATCAGAATTCGAACATTATCGGAGGTTGCCGTGGACCCCAAGCTCGCCGAACTCGCGCAACATCACCTCGTGGCCGAGAACAACCAGGACCTGGAAGCAACTCTCGCAACTCTTCATCCCGAATGCCGCTTCGACGATCTCGCGACCGGCCAGACCTGGCACGGCCGCGACGGCGCCGCGGCGCATTATCGGCAATGGTGGACCACCTTCGACGTCGAGGTAAAGCGCGGGCCGGGCCAGGTCTCGGCCTGGACCGCTGACAACGTGTGCATGGCCGAGGCGACATGGCATGGCCGTCACATCGGCCGCTTTCTCGGCATCGAGCCGACCGGCCGAACGATCGTGCAGCCGTTCGTGGTGGTTCTGGGCTTCCGCGACGGCCTGATGGTGAGCGAGCGCTTCCACTACGATCTCGGCGCGCTCCTGCGCCAGATCGGCGGCCCGTCGGTTCCCGCTCTCGACGAACTGCCCTACCGGCAGGCCGCTTAAAGCAAACCGTCGTCCCGGGCGGAGCCGACCGAAGGGCGGCTTCAATCGGGACGACGGGAATTAGCTCCGAAACACCTTCTTGAGGTCGCTGGTCGGCATCGTGTCGCGCATCCACAGGAAGCTGCCGGCCTTCATTTCCTTGGCGCCCCTCATGAAAGCCGCCAGCGCCAGGCGCGAGAGCGAGCCGCCGATACTGATGCGCTTCACGCCCGTCGCTGCGATCTGGTCCGCCGTGAGGTTGGGGTCGGCGCCGGTCATCACGGCATTCAGCGGCTTCGTTACCTCGGAGGCAACCGTACGCATGGTGGCAAGGTCGAGCAGGCCCGGCGCGTACAACACGTCGGCGCCGGCCTTCTCGAAGGCCTGCAGGCGGCGGATCGTGTCGTCGAGATCCTTCACACCGCGGATCAGGTTCTCGGCCCGCGCGGTGAAGGTGAAGGGCACCGACAGCGATCGGGCCATTTCGGCGCCCGCCGCCACGCGCTCCACGGCATGATTGAAGTCGTAGATCTTCTCGCCGCTCCAATCCTCGATCGACCCGCCGACGATGCCGGCCGCAGCCGCGTCGCGCAGGATCGTGGCCGCCTCCTTCGGATCATCGGCATAGCCGTTCTCGAGATCGGCGTTCACAGGCAGGTCGGTCGCGCTCGCGATGACGCGGCAGTTCTCGATCAGTTCGTCACGGCTCACCGCATTGTCGCCGTCGACGCGCCCCAGCGCGTTCGACATGCCGAGGCTCGTGGTCGCGAGCGCCTCGAAGCCCAGCGACTGCAGCAGCTTGGCCGTGCCGGCATCCCAGGGATTGGGCAGCAGCAGCAGACCCGGCCGATCGTGCAGTTCACGAAACACCTGTCCCTTTTCCGCCTGCGTCCGCATTTCGTCTCCTCCGCTTTCTGCTAAGGAACACCGATGGACCTGACCGCGCAACGGGAACTCGCCCGCCTCCTCGCCATGCTCCGCCGCGAACATCGCGGCCAGAGCGGCCTCGCCCCGCATCTCGTGCCGCCGGACAAGGCGACGGCTTATCGGATCGCCGGCATGGTCGCCGAGGAGTTGGGCTGGCCTGTGCTCGGCTGGAAGATCGCGGCGATGAAGGAGGAGATGCAGCAGGCTCTGCGGACCGATTCGCCGATCTACGGCCGAGTCTATTTCCTGAAGGAAACGCCGCACAGCGCCGTGCATGCAGCGCTTGCAAGCCCGATCCCCGAGGTCGAGTACCAGGCGAAGCTGGGCCGCGATCTGCCGCCGCGCGACAAGCCCTACACGGTCGAGGAAGTCACCGACGCGGTCGCGTCGCTTCATCCGGGGCTTGAACTCGCGGAATGCCGCTTCATTCACGACGAGTCGTTCCCGCCCCTGCCCGCCGTCCTGGCCGACGGCGCCGGCTCCGGCACGATCGTCTATGGTCCCGCCATCGAGGATTGGCGCAACCGGGACATTCCGGGACAGGAGGCGACGCTCTCGTCCAATGGCCGCCTGCGCCGCAAGGGCACGGCCGCCGCCGCACTCGACCATCCGATGGTGCCGCTCACCTGGCTCGCCAACGAACTGTCGCGCACCGGCGTCGGCATGAAGGAAGGCCAGATGGTCAGCACCGGCACGCTCACCGGCATGCTGGCGCCCAAGCCCGGCGAGACGTTCCTGGCCGACTTCGGCCCGTTCGGCTCGGTGACCGTCTCGATCACCTAGCGTCTTTCCGAGTACGATAGAATCACCAACACCAACCTCATGCTGAGGAGCGCTCCGCAGGAGCGCGTCTCGAAGCATGGGCACGAGCACCACGTCTGTTGCCGATCCTTCGAGACGCGGCCTGCGGCCGCTCCTCAGGATGAGGTGTGCGGGTCGATCGGAAGCGGAAACACTCTAAGAAACGTGTCATCCCGAGACGCAGCCGAGGGATCCTTCAGGCCCAGGAAGGATCCCTCGCTTCGCTCGGGATGACACGAGTGTCCTACTTCGTGAACACCATCGCCTTGTCGCGCACCGAGCCATGGCGAAGGGTGAGCAGGTCGAGCACGTAGTTCTGGTAGAGTTTCCACGGCCGCTTGCTGCCTTGCTTGGGCTGATGCGGCAGCGCGCGCTGGATGTAGCCGGAGGAGAAGTTGACCCACGGCTCCTCGGTAAGCGTCGGGTCGCTGCTGTGCGGCGTCGCCTGCCTGAAGCCCTTGCGGTCCATGTAGTTCAGCAGGCGGCAGACATATTCGCAGACGAGATCGGCCTTCAGCGTCCACGAGGCGTTGGTGTAGCCGAACACCGCCGCGAGGTTCGGCACGTCCGAATACATCATGCCCTTGTAGATCATGGTGTCGGAGGGCTTCACCGGCTTGCCGTCCACGACCAGTTTTGCGCCGCCGAGCGGCTGCACCACGAGACCGGTCGCCGTCACGACCACATCGGCCTCCAGCTCCGTACCCGACTTCAGCCTGATGCCCTTCTCCGTGAAGGTCTCGATCGTGTCGGTCACGACCGAGGCCTTGTTCTTGCGGATGGCGCGGAAGAGATCGGCATCGGGCACCAGGCAGAGCCGCTGGTCCCAGGGATTGTATTTCGGCGTGAAGTGCGTGGCGACGTCGTAGTCCGGTCCGAGCATCTGGCGCACGCCGCCCAGGATCAGGCTCTTCACCTTCTCCGGCTTGCGCTTGCACATCTGATAGAAATACATGCCGAGCAGGACGTTCTTCCAGCGCGTCAGCATGTAGGCGAGCTTGAGCGGCAGCCGGCGCCGCAGCTTGTTCGCGATCGGGTCCTGCGCCGGCCGTGCCACGACGTAGGTCGGCGAGCGCTGAAGCATGGTGACGTGCGCCGCGGTCTCGGCCATCGACGGCACGACCGTCACGGCGGTGGCGCCGCTGCCGATCACCACCACCTTCTTGCCGGCATAGTCGAGATCCTGCGGCCAGTGCTGAGGATGCACGACCCGGCCCTTGAAACCATCGATGCCCGGGAACTCCGGCAGGTAGCCTGCCTCGTAGCGATAGTAGCCGCTGCACATCCAGAGGAAGCCGCAGGAGATGAACACGCGCTCGTCGCCGCGTTCGATCTCGAGCGTCCACTTCGCATCCGGGGTCGACCAGGAAGCGCCGACGACGCGATGGCCGTAGCGGATGCGGCGGTCGATGCCGTGGTCGCTCGCGACCTCGCGAATGTAGCTCAGGATCGCAGGACCGTCGGCGATGGCCTTGGGGTCCTTCCAAGGGCGGAACCGATAGCCGAGCGTGTACATGTCGGAATCGGAACGGACGCCGGGGTAGCGAAACAGGTCCCACGTGCCGCCGCTCGCGGCACGCCCCTCGAGGATGGCGTAGCTCTTGCCCGGGCAATTCTTCTGCAGGTGCCAGGCGGCGCCGATGCCCGAAAGCCCGGCGCCGACGATCAGTACGTCGAAATGTTCAGAGGCTGTGCGGCTCTGCGAAGCCGGGGCGATGATCGTATCCATCCCGACTTCATTGCGGAAACCATTCCGACTGGCAACTCGCCTTTCCGCACCCCTCCAGGCACCGCTACAGGGCGGCCGTGACGATGATCTCGATCAGGTCGCCTTCGGGCATTACCGACTGCACGAAGGAGCGGACCGGGCCTTGGTTGGCCGGCATCCAGGTCGCCCAGGCCTCGTCGAAGGCCGGCTTGTTGTCGTGGTCGGTAACGACGATCTCAGCCTTCACGATGCGCGTGCGGTCGAGGCCGGCGTCCTTCAGATAGCCGTCGATCACACCCAGCGCGCCCAGCGTCTGCACGCGGATGTCCTGCGTACGGTCCGGCGACGTCGCCACACCCCACAGGAATCCACCACCGCCCGGTAGGCGGTAGATCGCGACCGACGATTTGGCCGGCACCCGCGGGTTGGGAACGCGGGTGATGTCGTTGGTACTCATGTTTTCACTCCTGGCGGGTCACCGGGCATTATGACTCCGGCGCGACCGCCGATGAACAGGGATGCACAGCCGATCAGGGTGACGAGGGCGGCGATGACGAAGCCCGGCCCGTAGCCGCCGAACCCATCGCGCAGGAAGCCGAACAGGGCGGGCCCGAGCGCCGAGGTAAGCTGGATCACGGTGGCAGCCGTGCCATAGGTGGTGCCGAAGGCCGCCGCGCCGAACTCGCGGCGTACGACGACCGGACCCAGCGTCGTCACATGGCCGATGCCATAGCCATAGACCAGGCTCGCCACGACGAGGACCGGCACGGTGGGCCAGAACGCGATGGCCAGCAGCGAGGCCGCCTGCGCGATCATGACGAAGCAGCCCAGCCGCCGCGCGTTCACGCGATCGACGATGCGCGCCAGGATCAGGCGGCCAACGAACGCGGACAAGCCCGCCGCGCTGACCAGCATTCCGGCCCCCGCCCGTCCCAGCAGCGGCTCGGCCAGGGCCACATGATGGGTGATGAAGCCGATCTGGATGGTGAGGCCCAGCGCAAAGGCCACGGTAGCGCTCCACAGCAGCAGGCGTCGATTGGCGGCCGTGGCGATCGGCGCGAGGTGGAGTATCGGCGGTGCGTCCTTTCGCGGGGCCTCGCCATCGCGCGGCAGGCCGAGATCGGCCGGGCCGCGATAGCGCAGGACGATGCCGATCAGCGGACCGAGCAGCGATACCGCGACGACGCTGGCGACGATCAGTCCTCGCCCGAGGCCGAGCTCGCCGATGGAGAGCAGCAGCAGCGGCACGCCCGCAATGGCGCCCACGCTCGCCCCCATGATGGCGAGCGTCATCGACCGGCCCTGATGGCGCTCGAACCACGGCGCGACCGTCGTGGTGATGCCCGTCATCGAGAGCGTCGACCAACCGAAGCCGAGCAGCACGAAGCAGGGATAGAGCTGCCAAGACGCGCTCACCTGTCCGATCAGCGCCACGCCCGCCGCCATGCAGGCCAGGCCCAGCAACAGCACGGGGCGCGGCCCAAACCGGTCGATGCTGCGGCCCACGACGCGCTGGATGCTGGCACTCACGAGGAAGAACACGGTGATCGCCGAAGCGACCTCGGCGATCGGCCAGCCGTGCGCCGACGTCACGGCCTGGAGGTACACGCTGGAGCCGAAAAGTCCGAGCGACCAGGCCACGGCGGCAATGACGAAGCAGGCTCCGACGACCCGCCAGCCATGGAACAGGGCGCTCAACTCGACCTGTCCCGATGCGGCGGGACGAATTCACCAGGGCCGCTTCCTTGCAACTTCATGTTTGCGGCACCTTATAGGAGGGAGCAGCATTCGTGCCAGCGGGCTGGGCGAGCGCGTTGAGTTCGCGCCCTGTCCCGTATCCGCGGAATCGCCAGGAGGATTTCATGCCCACAAGTGTCAAGCAGATGATGGAGGCCGCCAACGCCGTCGTGCCGAAGATCACTCCGGCCGAGGCCAAGGACATGATCGCCAAGGGCAACACGCTCGTGGTCGACGTGCGCGACACCGCCGAGGTCGCCAACAGCGGCAAGGTCGCGAACGCGGTCAACGTCTCGCGCGGCATGCTGGAGTTCCGCGCCGATCCCGACTCGCCCTACCACGACAAGGCCTTCGACAAGTCCAGGACCGTAATCGTCTACTGCGCCTCGGGAGGCCGTGCCGCGCTCAGCGGCAAGGTCCTGAAGGATTTCGGATTCGCAAATGTCTTCAACCTCGGTGGCTTCAAGGACTGGGTCGATAGCGGTGGATCGGTCGACAAGGCCTGAGGCCTACTTCTCTGCGAACTTGAGCTGCTGTATCGCCGTCAGCAGCTTGGTGATCTGATTGCGCTGATCCTCGTCGATCGGCTTGTCGTCCGGCAGCGGCTGGAGCAGCAGTTCCACGTCCTCGAGTTGCTTGACCAGATTGTAGGCTTTGTTGGTCTTTTCCTTCTCTCCCCCCGCCAGCATCGGATAGACCGTCAGGTAGAGCGAGGCGAGGCTGCGGTTCTGCAGCTCCGGCGTGAGGGGGATCGCGCTCTTGAAGACACCGGCCAGCGCGGCCTTGGCCTCGCCGACCGTCTTGGCCCGGCGCAGCAGGAAACTCATCCCGTCCAGCCGGTGTTCGATCTCGAAGCGATGATTGATCAGGTCGGCCTGGTTCTTCTGCGCGATCTCGTGCTCGTGCTGGACCTGCTGCAGGAAAGCCGCGCCGCCGGTGAGAACCACGGAAGACAAAAGCCACATGCCGACGGAGCTGTTCAGGAATTCATAGACCTTCGAGCCGAATCCCGGAGCCGGCGACGGCGCAGGCTCCGCCGCGGGCTTGGCCGCTTCCTGTTCGAGGGACATGCGGATCGAATGGCGATAGCGCTCCTCGGCCGCGATGCGCTTCATCTCTTCTTCGGTCAGCATCGCCCGCTCCTACTCCTTCATGAAGGCGTTGAGATCGGGCGTCGGCACAGCACGGTCGAGATAGGAGAAGGTACCCTTGTCCTTCACCTCGGTGGCGGCCTCGATCAGGCCGGCCATCGCGGCGCGATACAGCGAGGTGGCGAGGCTGATCCGCTTCACGCCGGCCGCCTCCAGCTCGGCCTTGCTGAACGACTTGCCCCTGATGCCGACCATGAAGTTGAAGGGCTTGCGCAGCGCGCCGCAGACCTTCTTCACCGAGGCGAGATCGGGCAGGCCCGGCGCGAAAAGCACATCCGCACCCGCCGCCTCGAAGGCCTGCAGGCGCTTGATGACGTCGCCCAGGTCCGGCTTGCCGCGCAAAAAGCCTTCTGCACGCGCCGTCAGAACGAACGGGACCGGCAGCGAACGCGCCGCCTCCACCGCCGCCTTGATGCGCATCGTGGCCGTGTCGATGTCGAACAGCGGCTGATCCGGGTTGCCGGTGGCATCCTCGATCGAACCACCGACCAGACCGATGCCGACGGCCTGGCGGATCGTCTCGGCGGCGTCGTTGGGCGAATCCCCGAAACCCTTCTCGAGATCGGCAGCCACCGGCAGGTCGGTGGCGTTCACGATCAGCCGCGCATTGGCCAGCGCCTCCTCACGCGTCACCTTGCCGTCCCGCTTGCCCAGTACGCCGGCCTTGGCGCCGCTCGAACTGGCCAGCGCCTCGAACCCGAGACCGGCCAGCACGCGCGCCGAGCCCGCGTCCCAGGGGTTGGCAATGACGAAGGCGCCCGGTGCGTCATGGAGCGCACGAAATTTGCGGGCCTTCTCGGCCTGGCTGACACTCATGGACAATTCCCCGTACTCGAAAATGCGCCGCAGTTTGTCCCGCACGCGCGCTTCAGGGCAATCGAGATTATTTCGGCGGAGCCTGTCTGGGTTCAGGCGTGCGTTTGCGGCGCCATCGCGTGTAGGGCAGCGTGATCACCACCGAAATCGCGATATAGACCGAGATCACGATGGCGACGCGCGCCCCCGGCATCGACGTCGCCACGACGACGGCGACGCCGATATGTCGGGTCGCGCACGCCACGGCGAGCGCGGTGCGGTCCTCCTCTTTCGGTCCGCCCACCAGATGGCCGATGACCAGCGCCATCAGGATCAGCACGGCCAGGGCCGCAACGCCCTGCCAATTGACCTCGAGCACGATGTGCCAGTTCACCGCGAGCAGGACGAGTGCGGTCAGCGCGAGGAACAGCCCGGCGACACCGACCAGCCGGCCGCCGGTCCACGCGGCGAACCTCGGAAACAGCCACCGCACCGCCATGCCGGCCAGCAACGGCAGGAAGAACGATTCGCCCAGGATCAGCGCGGCCCGTTCCGGCGCCAAATGCGGCAACCGCGGAAACAGCGGCACGAGGATTTCGAGCCACACCGGCACGAGGATCACCGCCAGTACCGAGGAGACGACGACGAGGCTGAAGATGTAGGCGCCGTCGCCGATGCCGAGCAGCTTGCGCGGGAGCAGCGGCGCGCCGGCCGAAACCGCGAGCACGAGCAGGCCCGCCTCCACGCCCGGCGACAGCGGCAACAGTTTGACCAGCGCGAGCGCTGCCAGCGGCACCAGCACGTACATCGCCAGTACGGAGCGCAACAGCAGGGCGGGATGGCGAAACAGGCGAACCGCGTCACGCGGCGTGGAGTCGAGGCCGATGCCAAAGATGATCACGGTCACGATCACCTTCAGCAGGACAAGCAACGCAACGGTCACGACGCGACTCTATGCGGCTTCGGGTGAAGTAATAGTCTCACCTCGTCCGCTTATCGCAGGGGCAACGGATACATCAGGCTGCCCTTGCTCGGCCCCGCCAGGACCAGCACGCGCGTGATCACCCTGACCTTCATCGTCATTCCCCCGAGTTCGCGCACTCGTTGGGTATCACAGAATCTGCAGTCAAACATCAATTACTCTCTGCGGCATCCCGCGTGCACTGGCGTTGGCGTGCCAAAGAGCTAGCCGGGCCAAATTGGGGCAAATCTATCGGCCCGGACACCGCGACCAGGGCCGCAGCCATCACCTGCTACAATCCAGGCAACGGCTGGGACAAAGCCGATACAACGCCCCCGTAATGCGGCTGGCCTAGCCCGGCCAGGGCAGCGACCAGGTCTTCACGTTGGTGAAGCTCTTCATCGCTTCCAGCACGCCTTCCTTGTAGCCCAGCCCTGAATCCTTGATGCCGCCGAACGGCGACATCTCGATGCGGTAACCGGGCACTTCCCAGACGTTCACCGTCCCGACCTGCAGTTCGTCGACGAACTTCGTGATGTAGTCGAGACGATCCGTGCAGACGCCCGACGACAGGCCGTAGGCCGTGCCGTTGGAGACCTGGATGGCGTGGTGGATATCCTTGACGCGAATGATCGGGATTGCCGGCCCGAACGTCTCCTCGCGCACCAGCTCGGCCTGCGGATCGACATGGTCGACCACGGTCGGCGGGAAGAGCGCGCCCTGGCGGTCGTTACCGTGCAGCAGCTTCGCGCCATGCCTGGCCACCGCCTCGCTGACGCGGTTCTGGAAGAGCGTGGCGGCGCGCTCGTGGATCACGGTGCCGACATCGGTCTCGGGATCGAGCGGGTCGCCGGCCTTCAGCTTCTTCGCTTTGGCGAGAACGCGCTCGACGAAGGCATCGGCCACCTTGTCGACGACCAGGATGCGCTTCACCGCGGTGCAGCGCTGGCCGGAATTCTTGGTGGCACCGGCGACGGCCAGTTCGGCCGCCTTGTCGAGGTCGGCATCCTCCATGACGATCAGCGGGTCGTTGCCGCCCAGCTCGAGGACGATGCGCTTGTAGCCCGCCTTCTCGGCGATGTACTTGCCGACCCGGACCGAGCCCGTGAAGGTCACGAGATCGGCGCGCGGATCGACGATCATCGCGTCGCCGATGTCCGACGGATTGCCCGTGATCACCGACAGCATCTCCGGCGGCAGGCCCGCCTCATAGAGCGTGTCGGCCAGGAACAGCGCGGTGAGCGGCGTCAGCTCGGTCGGCTTCAGCACGACGCAGTTGTTGGTCGCGAAGGCCGGCGCCAGCTTGTGCGCGACCATGTTGAGCGGATGGTTGAACGGCGTGATCGCCGAGATGGCGTTCAGCGGCTGGCGCAGGGTGAAGATTTTGCGCGACTTGCCGTGCGGGGTGAGATCGCAGGAAAAGGTCTGCCCGTCGTCCAGCATGCAGAGCTGGCCCGCGAAGGTGAACACGTCGTAGGCGCGCCCGACCTCGTAGAGCGAGTCCTTGAGGCAAAGGCCCGACTCCAGCGTGATCAGGCGCGACAGCTCTTCCTTGCGCGAGACCAGCAGGTCGGCCGTCTTCAGCAGGATCTGCTGGCGCTGGTAGCGCGTCAGCTTGGGCTTGTAGTCGTGAGCGATCTGGAAGGCCTCTGCCACCAGCTCGGGCGTGGCGCGCGGCACGGTACCGACCAGACGGTTGTCCCAGGGGAAGCGCACTTCGAGCCGCGCCTTGGTCTCGACCTTCTTCCCGGCGATGCGGAGATATTCGTGCCGGACGTCGGAGCCTGCCCGCTCGCTCTTAGTCGTGATCGTGTCCATGGTCAGGTCTCTCAGGCGACGAGGTTGAGGGCGAGATCGAAGGCGTCGAAGTTGCGCCAGCGATGCGAAGCGGCTGCCGCGCCGTCCGCGAGCTTGCGGTTGCACAACAGCGGGACGCGCTGCTCGGAGATGCCGCCATGGCTGCGCAGCGGCTCGGTGAGGCCCGAGAGATCGTGCCGCGAGGCCGAGGTGCCCAGCACCTTGTGCTGGGTCGAGACGACGATGAGATCGCCCAGGCGATCCGCCGGCAGCTCGAACTTGGCGGCCGCCTCCTCCTTGGTCAGCGCCGCCTCGATGCCCGGCATCGCCTTCAGCTTCGCGGCCCACTCCGTCGGATTGGTGCAATAGACGACCGCGAAGGAGCCGAGCGCGCCGTGATGCACGACATAGGGATCGGTGATCGGCAGGATGACGCGGGCCTTGTCCTTGCCCACCCAGCCGTCGAACACGTCCTGAAGGTAGATGACGTCGGGCTGGCCGTCGCTGCCGAACTTGGCGTTCATGCCGTGGTCGGCGGTGACGACGATGGTGCAGCCCATGGCGTCGAGCTTGCCGAGATAGCCGTCCATCATGGCGTAGAAGGCATTGGCGACCGGCGTGCCCGGCGCCTGCTTGTGCTGGATGTAGTCGGTGGTCGACAGATACATGATCTGCGGCCGGTCGCGCTCCATCAGCTTGACGCCAGCCGCGAACACGAACTCCGAAAGGCCGGCGCTGTAAACGTCGGGCACACCCATGCCGACCAGCTCGTTCACATGGTCGATGCCGTTTTCGGCCAGGGTCGCCTTGTCGGACTTCTCCGACGAGAAGGAGCAGGCCTTGCCGGCGCCGAGTTCCAGGCCCTTGCCCAGCAGGCCGCGCAGCTTGTCCTTGGCGGTGACGACGGCGATGCGGCAGCCGGCGCGCTGGAAGGCCGGAAACAGCGTCTCGATCCGCAGGAACTTCGGATCGTTCATCATCACTTCCTTGCCCGTATCGGGATCGAGGAAATAGTTGCCGCAGATGCCGTGGACGGACGGCGGGCGGCCGGTGACGATCGAGAGATTGTTCGGGTTGGTGAAGCTCGGCACCACGCAGTCGCCGATCAGGTTGGTGCCCTCTTTGAGCACCCGGGCGAACCACGGCGCCTGGCCCGCCTCGACGGCGCGCTCGATATAGCCCGGCTCCGAGCCGTCGACGCATACGACGACGATCGGTTGCTTGGGCAGGCGGTAGCTGCGGCCGTTGACGGAGATGTCGCCGCCGCTGACGTTGATGCTGTCGGGTGCCATATTTCTTTCCCTACTCTGCCGCCAGCGCCGGACCGCCGTTGGTGACCCGCATCTCGTCCAGGACCTCGCGCACCGCCGCCAGGGCGCCGCGCATATGGTCGGGATAGAGCCGGCCGATGCAGCCCATGCGGAACGAATCTGCCACGGTGAGCTTGCCCGGATAGATCACATAGCCGCGGTCCTTGAGCCCGTCATAGAAATTCTGGAAGACGAACTTAGGATCGGTCGGCATGTGGAAGGTGATGATGATCGGCGCCTGAAGGTCATTCGGCAGAAGCGTCTGAAAACCCATGGCGCGCATGCCGTCGATCAGCACCTTGGCGTTTTCGCGGTAGCGCTTGCCGCGTCCCGCTACGCCGCCCTCGGCCGCATGCTCCTCGATCGCCTTGCCTAGCGCCACGATGACGTGGATCGGCGGCGTAAAGCGGTACTGGCCGGTCTTGGCGAAGCCTTCGGCCTGGTCATGCAGGTCGAGCACCAGGGTCGTGGCGTTGCCCTTGCACTCGGCGAGCGCGCTGCTGCGGCAGACGACGAAGCCGAGGCCCGGCACGCCTTCCAGGCACTTGTTCGAGGACGCCGCGAGCGCGTCATAATGGACGCTGCGCGCATCGATCTCGATCGCGCCGAAGGCCGACATCGAATCGACCAGCAGGCGGCGACCTTGCTTCTTCACCAGCGCGGCGAGGTCGGCGATCGGATTGAGAATGCCCGAGGTCGTCTCGCAATGAACGGCGAAGACATGGGTGATGGCCGGATCGGCAACCAGCATCGCCTCCAGCTTCGCGAGGTCGGGCGGCGTGTCCTCCGGCGTCTCGTAGGTTGCCACCGCCCGACCGGCAATCTCGGCAATCTTCTTCGCGCGCTGGCCATAGGCGCCGTTGATGACGACCAGCAGCTTGCCGGTCTTCGGCACGAAGCTGGTGATCATCGCCTCGACGGCGAATGTGCCGGAGCCCTGGACGGGCACGGTGACGTGCGTTCCCTGAGCACCCGCGAGTTCGACGATCTTCTCCAGCACCATCTTGTTGATGGCGATGAAGCCCTGATCGCGGGAGCCCCAATCGTGGACCATGGCCTGCTTCACGCTGGCCGAGGTGGTGAGCGGGCCCGGCGTCAGCAGCAGCGGATCGCCGGTTTCGGAAGCAGCAGGCTTGGTGGTCATGGGGCGAATGATCGTCTCGCGGTTTCTATCCGTCCAGTATATAATCCGTATGTTAACTATTGGTTTTCTATATATGACGCCAACGCAACTCCGCGCCTTCCACCTCGTGGCCGAGGCCGGCTCCTTCTCCGCCGCCGCCCGCGCCGCCGGCCTCAGCCAGCCCAATCTCTCGGGCCAGGTGACGGCGTTGGAAAAGGCCTATGGCGTGCGCCTGTTCGACCGGCGCGGTCGCAGCGTGACGCCCACCGAAACCGGCCGCCAGCTGCATGGCGTGACGACTCGCCTGTTCGCCCTTCAAGACGAGGCGCAGGCGCTGCTGCTGGGCGAGCGGGCGCTGACGCGCGGACATCTCCGCATCGCCGCCGACTCCGCGCACCATGTCGTGCCGATCATGGCTGCGTTGCGCAAACGGGCGGGCGGCCTCACCTTCGCGCTGTCGATCGACAATTCCGCCGTCGTACTGGAGCGCCTGCTGCGCCACGAAGCCGATGTCGCAGTGATGGCCAAAAGCCTTTCAGATCCACGCCTGCACGCCGTCCGTCTGCGTACCGACCGCTTGGTCCTGTTCGCACCCGCGGGCCACGCGCTCGCCAAACGCGGCCGCACGCCCCTCTCCGCGCTCAACGACCAGGAGCTGGTATTGCGAGAGCGCGGCTCGATCACGCGCGAAGTGCTTGAGCAGGCGATGGCGGCGGCCGATATCAGGCCGGCCTCCATCGTCGAGGTGCAGACCCGCGAAGGCGTGCGCGAGGCAGTGGCGGCAGGGTTCGGCGTCGGCGCAGTGTTCGCAAGCGAACTGGGCGAGGATCGCCGCTTCCGGCGCATCGTGATCACCGACCAGGATCTCGCCGTCGCGGAATATGCCGTGTGCCTGCAGGAGCGTCGGCGCGTTGCGCTCGTTCGAGCCTTCATGGACGAAGCGACGCGACTTGCGTCCTGAAAAGCATGCACCGTAACAAATCCGTCAAAAAACTTTCATCGTTCAAGGGCGAGGCGTAGGATTCCGCGATCATGCAGGGCATCGATACGATCCTGAACGTGCTGGGCAGCGTCTGCCTGCTGCTGTGGGGCGTGCGCATGGTGCGCACGGGCCTGACGCGCGCCTTCGGGGCCACCCTGCGTCGCGCCATCGGCGCCTGTTCGCGCAACCGCTTCTCGGCCTTCGCCGGCGGCATGCTGCTGACGGGCATCCTGCAGTCCAGCACCGCGACCGCCCTGCTGCTCGCCTCCTTCGCCGGTCGCGGGCTGATCTCCCTCTCGATCGGCCTCGCGGTGATGCTGGGGGCCAATGTCGGCACGACACTGACGGCCCAGATCCTGTCCTTCCCGCTGGGCTGGATCTCGCCGCTGATGATCGCGGCCGGCGTCATCGCCTTCCTGTCGAACAGTTCGGACCGCGCGCGCCATCTCGGCCGCGTCGCGATCGGCCTCGGCCTGATGCTGCTGTCGCTTCACCTGCTGGAAGCCGCCGCCCTGCCGCTGCGCAACGCCCCGGCCTTCGTTGCGGTCCTGGCGGGACTGCAGGACGAATATGTCATGGCGGTCCTGGTCGCGGCCGCCGCCACTTGGTTCATCCACTCCAGCCTGTCGACCGTGCTGCTGGTCATGTCGTTCGCCACGAGCGGCATCATCGACCCCAAGCTCGGCATGGCGATGGTGATCGGCGCCAACATCGGCGGCGCGATCGCCCCCTACTTCGACCAGGCCGCGACCGACAAAGAGGCACGGCGCCTGCCACTCGGCAACCTCATCACGCGCGTGCTGGTCGGCCTCGCGCTTCTGCCGTTCCTGGGCCAGCTCCACCATTGGCTGATGATGCTCGATCCGGCGCCCGGCCGCCTGCTGGTGAACTTCCATACGGCCTTCAGCGTCGTGGCCGCGATCGTCTTCCTGCCGCTGATCGATCCCGTGGCCGCGCTGTGTCGCCGCCTGGTGCCCGACCGCCCCCAGGCTGACGACCCGGGCAAGCCGCGCAACCTCGATCCCAACGTGCTCGATACGCCGGCCGAGGCGCTGGCCTGCGCCATGCGCGAGACGCTCAATCTCGGCGACAAGGTCGCCGACATGCTGCGCCAGACGATGGACGTTTTCGAGCGCAACGACGCGCGCGCCATGAAGTCGATCGAGGCCGCGGACGATGCGGTCGACAGTCTTTACGAGGCGATCAAACTCTACCTCATCCAGACCTCACGCACCGAACTCGGCGAGGAGGACGGCCGGCGCTACGTCGAGATCCTGACCTTCGTGACCAATCTCGAACATGCCGGCGACATCATCGACAAGAACCTGATGGAACTGGCCGCCAAGAAGATCAGGAATCGCTACGCCTTCTCCGCCGAGGGCACGGCGGAGCTGCGCGCCTTCCATGCCCGCGTGCTCGACAATCTCAGGCTGGCGCTGAACGTGTTCACAACCCGCGACATCACCCTGGCCCGCCGACTGGTCGCCGAGAAAACCGCGATGCGCGAGGCCGAGGCACGCGCGGCCGACAGCCACTATGCCCGCCTGCGCGAGGGCCGGCCGGAATCGATCGAGACCAGCTCCATCCACATGGACGTGGTCCGCGACCTCAAGCGCATCAACGGCCACCTGGCAACGGTGGCCTACCCGATCCTCGAGGCGGCGGGAGAACTGGCCGAGACGCGCCTCAAGACGACGGATCAGCCCCTGATTCGCAACCCGCTGGGATCGTAGGGCGCGCGCAGAGAGACCTTTGCGGCGAACCGCGTGCCGGCCAGGTCGACCTCGAAGCGTCCGCTCTCCAGCCAGGCCGTGTCGATCGCCGCGCCGTCGGCGCGCTTTACGTAGCCGAGGCCCACCGAAGCGCGGAGCGTGTGGCCGTAGCCGGCCGAGGTGAGATCGCCGACCGACTTGCCGTCGCGCAGCAGCGCCTCGCCGCCCCATAGGAGCGGCTCGCCATCTTCCAGAACCACGGAAACGAGCCGTCTCGCGAGTGGCTTGCCCCTGGCTTCCAGAAGTGCCTTCTGGCCGATGAAGCCGCCCGGCTTGTCGAGCTTCACCGCCCAGCCGAGGCCCGCGTGGAACGGCGTGTCGTCGGGCGTCAACTCGCGGCCCCAGGCACGGTAGCCCTTCTCCAGTCGCAGCGTCTCGACGGCGTAGTAGCCGGCATCGCGCAGGCCGAACTCGGCGCCGGCCTCGTGCAGCGTCTCGAACACCGTGACGGCGAATTCCACCGGGACGTACAGTTCCCAGCCCAGTTCGCCCATGTAGGTGCGGCGCGAGGCCAGGACCGTGGCGTAGCCGACCCCGATCTCGCGAATGGTGGCGAACGGAAAGCCCTCGTTTGAAAGATCGGCCTTGCTGACCTTCTGCAGCAGCTCGCGGCTCTTCGGTCCCATGATCGACAGCACCGTCCAGCCCGACGTCACGTCGGTCAGCACGGCATTGGCGTCCGGCGACATGTGACGGCTGAGCCAATCCATATCGCGCATCGGCTGGGCCGAGCCGGTGATGACCAGGAACTTGTCGCGGGCGAGGCGCGCGATGGTGAGATCGCTCTCGAAGGTACCGCGCTCGTTCAGCACGCCGGTATAGACCGTGCGGCCGACCGGCACGGCGACGTCGTTGGCGCAAAGTCGTTGCAGCACAGCTTCGGCATCGCGCCCCTGCACCAGCAGCTTTCCGAACGAGGTCTCGTCGGTGATCGTGACGCCTTCGCGCGTCGCGCGATGCTCGGCGGCGACGGCATCGAACCAGCCACCGGGGGCGCCGCGACCCCAGCCATATTGCATGTCGGGCGTCTTGCCGGCGCCCGCGAACCAGTTGGGCCGTTCCCAGCCCATCTTGTTGCCGAAACACGCGCCGCGCGCCTTGAGGCGGTCGTAGAGCGGCGAGCGGCGGAACGGGCGGCCGCTCTCCTGCTCGCGCTGCGGCCACGGCATCTTGTAGTGAAGGCCGAGCGTCTCGGCGACGCGGCTGCGCAGCCAGGCATCGTTGCCGTGAAAGCCCGCGAAGCGCCGGATGTCGACGGGCCAGAGGTCCATCGTCGGCTCGCCGGCCACGATCCATTCGGCCAGTGCCATGCCGGCGCCGCCGGAGCTGGCGATACCCATCGAGTTGAACCCGGCACCGACATAAAAGCCGCGAAGCTGCGGCGCCTCGCCCAGGATGTAGTTCAGGTCGGGCGTGAAGCTCTCCGGCCCGTTCATGAAGGTCTTGATGCCGGTCTTCTCCAGCGACGGCACGCGGATCAACGCGTTATCCATCAGGATCTGGAATTGGTCCCAGTCGTCGGGCAGCATGCCGAACTCGAAATCGTCGGGAATGACGTCCTTGTTCCACGGCTTGGCGTCGGGCTCGAAGCCGCCCATCAGCAGGCCGCCGACCTCTTCCTTGAAGTAGATGTAGCCGTCGGGATCGCGCATGACCGGCAAGTCGCGCGGCACGCCCTCCATCTTCTCCGTGACGATGTACATGTGCTCGCAGGAATAGAGCGGCACGGTCACGCCGACCATGCGGCCGAGTTGGCGCGCCCACTGGCCGCCGCAGTTCACGACGATCTCGGCCTTGATCGGGCCTTCGGTCGTCTGCACGCCGGTGACTCGCGGCCCCGACGGAGCGTCCTCCGTCTCGATCGCCGTGACGCGGGTCTTTTCGAAGATGCGAACGCCGCCGTTGCGCGCGCCTTTGGCCAGCGCCTGCGTGATGTCGGTCGGGTTCGCCTTGCCGTCGCCCGGCAACCAGACCGCGCCCACCAGATCGTCGGTCCGCATGATGGGATACTTGTCACCGGCCTGGCTCGGCGTCAGCGGCTCGCACACGACGCCCTGCGCGTTGGCCATGGCAACGGAGCGGCGCAGGAGCGTCATGCGCTCCTCGGTGCGCGCCACGGTGAGCGAACCACACTGCTTCCAGCCGGTCGCGAGCCCGGTCTCGGCTTCGAGTTTCGAATAGAGCTCGGTGCTGTAGCGGATCAGCCGCGTCAGGTTCTGGTAGCTGCGCAACTGGCCGACCAGGCCCGCCGCATGCCAGGTCGTGCCGCCGCTCAGGCGTCCCTGCTCCAGCAGGACGACGTCCTTCCAGCCGTGCTTGGCCAGATGATAGGCCGTCGAGCAGCCCATGATGCCGCCGCCGACGATGACGACCCGGGCCTGGGTGGGAAAATCAGCCATCACAGTCTCCCGGCAACAGCGGCCTCGTACATCCTGCGCATCTCGGGCACGCCCGCCTTGACGGGATTGCCGCCGGCGGTCGGATCGACCGCGGCCATTTCCGAGAACCGGTCGAGATGCTCGACCTTCACGCCGAGTTCGGCCAGCGTGTGGGGGATGCCGACCTCGCGCCGCAGGTCGAGCGTCCACTGCATGAAGCCCTCGAACGTCGGGGCGCGCAGGTCGAGCCAGCGCGCGAGGCGAACGACCTTGTCCTCAATGGCGGCCCGATTGAACTGCACCACGTAGGGCATCGCGACCGCATTGGTGAGACCATGATGGGTGTCGAGCACCGCGCCGACCGGATGGGACAGCGAGTGGATGGCACCCAGTCCCTTCTGGAAGGCCGTCGAGCCCATCTGCGAGGCCGCCAGCATGTGACCGCGGGCCTCGATGTCCCGCCCGTCCCTGACGGCGCGCGCAAGATTCTCCTTCACCAGGCGCATGCCTTCGACGGCGATGCCTTCCGCGTAAGGGTGATAGCCCGGCGCGCAATAGGCCTCGAAGCAATGGATGAACGCATCCATGCCGGTGCCGGCCGTGAGCTTCGCCGGCAGGCCGACCGTCAGCTCGGGATCGGCAATGACCAGTTGCGGCATCATCTTCGGATGGAAGATCACCTTCTTGGTGTGCGTCTCGGCATTGGTGATCACCGAGGCTCGGCCGGTCTCGGAGCCGGTGCCGGCGGTGGTCGGCACGGCAATCGAGGGATAGATGCCGGCCGGATTGGCCCGCGTGTACCAGTCGCCGATATCCTCGAAATCCCACAGCGGCCGCGTCTGCCCCGCCATGAAAGCGATGGCCTTGCCGGTGTCGATGCCCGAGCCGCCGCCCCAGGCGATAACGCCGTCATGCTTGCCCGCGCGCAGAACCCGGACTCCGGCTTCGACGTTCGCGGCCACCGGATTGGGCTTCACGTCGCTGAACACCGCGACCTCGATCCCCGCCTTCCGCAACGCCAGCGTCGCCTCCGAGATCATGGGGAGTTTGGCCAGCCCCGGGTCGGTGACGAGCAGCGGCCGCTTCAGTCCCACGGCCTTGCAGGCATCTGGAAGTTCGCGGATTCGTCCTGCGCCGAAGCGGATAGCGGTCGGAAAGTTCCAGTTGCCGACAAGAGACATCAGATGATTTCCATGTAGCGGTCGAGTTCCCAGTCCGTGATGGCCTTGCGGAACTCCCGCTCTTCCCATTCGCGTGTTGCGGAATAATGATCGACGAAGGCGTCGCCGAAGAGATCGCGCGCGGGCTTCGAGGCCTTGAGCCGACCGGCCGCCTCCATCAGCGTTCGCGGAAGCTGCGATTTCGCCGGATGCTTCTTCTCATAGGAATTGCCCGTGACCGGCTCACCCGGATCGATGCCGTTCTCGATACCCCAGAGGCCCGAGCCGATGGCCGCGGCGATCGCCAGATAGGGATTGGCGTCGGCCGCAGCCACGCGATACTCGACCCGCGTCGACTTGGCCGAGCCCGGAATGACCCTCAGCGACGTCGTGCGATTCTCGACACCCCAGGTCGAGGCGGTCGGCGCCCAGAAGCCGGGAATGAGGCGACGATAGGAATTCACGTTCGACGCGACCATGCCCAGCAGTTCGGGCATCAACGCCCCCTGGCCGCCGACGAACTGGCGCATCGTCTTGCTCATGCGGTGCGGCGCCTTCTCGTCGAAGAAGACCGGCTTGCCGGCCTTCCACAGCGACATGTGCATGTGCCCGCCGCAGCCCGGCCAGTCCTTCGACCACTTGGCCATGAAGGTGGCGAGCCAGCCGCGCTTCTGCGCCAGCACCTTGGTGAAGATCTTGAACAGCGCGGCCTTGTCGGTCGCGGCCAGTGCATCGTCGACGCGCAGCGCGGCCTCGAGCACTCCCGCGCCGGTCTCCGTGTGCAGCCCCTCGATGCCCATGTCCATCGCCTCGCACATCGCGAGCAGGTCCTCGTACCACTCGGACAGGACCGAGTTGCGCAGCACCGAGTAACCGAAGAAGCCGGGCGAGATCGGCTTCAGGTTGCGATAGCCCTTCTCGCGGATCGATTCCGGGGTCTCGGCGAAGACGAAGAACTCGTACTCGAAGCCGACCTTCACCTCGAAACCGAGTTTCTTCGCCCGCGCCAGCACCCGGCGAAGCGTGCCGCGCGGGCAGATTTCCTCGGCCTTGTCCACAAACTCGCAGAGGAACATCAGGTTGCCGGGCTCGGTCGCGATCTCGCGGCAGGTTTCCGGCAGGATGCGCACGCTGGCGTCGGGATAGCCCGTGTGCCAGCCGGTGTAGGTGACGTTGTCGTAGAGCTGGTCGTTCATGTCCCAGCCCAGCACCACGTCGCAGAAGCCGAAGCCTCCCTCGAGGGCGGAGCGGAACTTGTCGACGTGGATGTACTTGCCGCGAAGGATGCCGTCGATGTCGTGGACGCCCACCTTTACGTGGGTGAGCCCGCGCTGCTTGACGATCTTCAGCGCATCGGCCGCCGTCCTGACCTGCCGCGGTTCCATTCAGTTCCCCTCGTTGCCCCGAGGGGCAGACTAGCTGCTGAGGTAGCGCGGAAGCCAGAGGGCAATGTCGGGGAAAACGGCGATGAGCATCGTGAACAGGACCATGATCGCGAGATAGGGCAAGGTCACGCGCGCGATGTAGCCCAGGCCGTCTTCTGTCAGGCCCTGGATCACGAAGAGGTTGAAACCGACCGGCGGGGTGATCTGCGCCATTTCCACCACCAGCACGAGGAACACACCGAACCAGATCGGATCGAACCCGGCGGCCTTCACGATTGGCATGACGATCGGCAGGGTCATCACGATCATGCTGAACCCGTCGAGGAAGCAGCCGAGGATCAGGTAGAAGACGATCAGCGCTACGATCAGCATGAACGGTGACAGGCCGAGGCTCTTCACGAACTCTGCGACCGCCGCCGGAATACCGAGGAAGGCCGCGGCGCTGCCCAGGATCGAGGCACCCAGCACGATCAGCGCGATCATGGCGCAGGTCTGCACCGAGCCGATGGCGATCGCCTTGAGGGCCGCTCGCGGCAGTTCCCGCTGGATGCCGGCCACGACCAGCGCGCCCAGCACGCCCACCGCGGCGGCTTCGGACGGCGTTGCCAGGCCGCCATACATGGAGCCGAGCACGCACAGGATCAGGAAGACCGCCGGTCCCAGTTCGCGGATCGAGGTCAGGAATTCGGCGGGCGTGGCGACACGCACCTTGCGTTCGCTCGCAGGGATCAGCTCGGGCTTGAGCGCCGTATGGAGCATGATCCAGCCCATGAAGCCGCCGGCGAGCAGGACACCCGGAATGAAGCCCGCGGTGAAGAGCTTGGCGATGGAAACGTCGCCCAGCACGCCGTAGATGATCATGATGTTGGAGGGCGGGATCAGGAAGCCCAAAGTACCGGCGCCGGCAAGCGACCCGACAGCCACATCCTTCGAGTAGCCGCGCTTCAGGAGCTCCGACAACGAGATGCGGCCCACCACCTGGGTCGTCGCCGCCGAGGAGCCGGAGATCGCCGCGAAGATCGTGCAGCCGATGACGTTCACGTGGAGCAGGCGCCCCGGCAGCAGCGCGGCCCACGGCGACAGGCCTCGGAACAGCGTCTGCGACAGCCGCGTCCGGAACAGGATCTCGCCCATGATGATGAACAGCGGCAGGGCCAGCAGTTCCTGGGTCGTCAGGATGTTCCAGGTGTACTGCGCGAGCAGCTTGTCGAGCGGGATGTCGCGGAAGACCGCCAGGAGGACGGTGCCGGTGACGGCGAGCGTCCAGCCGATCCACAGGCCGCCCGCCAGGAAGGCGAACAGCACGACGAACATGGTGATGACGATTTCGAGCATCGCAGCTAACTCACGCGCAGGTCATTCGACGGTCATTCGGCGACCGAGCCGGCCCGCATGTTCACGTCCTCGAGCGGCAGGCCGAACAGGGCCTGAAAGAAACGCGCGACGAACTGCATCACCAGGAGAATGATGCCGAACGTCACGAGGGCTTGGGGAATCCACAGCGGCGTGGCGCTCGAAATCGACACCTGGTCCGACGTGAAGCTGCGCCAGGTGAAATTCACCATCGCCACCGCGAGATAGCCGGAGAAGGCAACCCCGAGCGCGGCCAGGACGGTCTCCATCCAGCGCCGCACCTGCGGCGACACCCGCGCCACGACCAGCGTGACGCGGATATGACCGCCGGCCCGCAGCGTCATGGCAGCGCCGAAGGTGAAGGCCGCCGCCATCAGGTAGGAGCTGTACTCCCAGGCGACCGGAATATCGGAAGGCACCCAGGGAAAGATGTCCGACAGGGCGCGCAACAGCACCTCGCCGAGCATCAGGCAGGTGAGCGCCACCAGGCAGGCGGCGCCCATCCAGCCATCTAGACGACCCAGGACGTCGATCCCGTCGAGGAAGGCGCGCAGCGGCTGCGGCGCGCCCGCGTTGGGATTCGGACCGTGGCCGCTCACCCGCGCTTCATCTCGGCGAGGTAGGCCTTGATCGGCTTCTCCGCCGCCGGGACGCGCTTGTAGAACTCGGCGATCATCGGCGCGGTCTTCTTCTGCAGATCAGCCGTCATCGCCGCCGACGGGATCACGAGCTGCATGCCGCCGGCGATCAGCTTGGCGTTGCTATCCTTGTCGGCCTGCAGCGACGAGGCCCAGAACTCCGGCTCCAGCTTCTTGGCGAGGTCGACGATGATCTTCTGGTTGGCCGGCGAGATCTTCTTCCAGGTGTCGTTGTTGATCGTGACGATCTCCGACGACCACGCATGATTGGTCTGGTGGAAGAACTTGAGGAACTCCCAGAACTTGCCGTCGACGGCCGACACCGACGAGGTCGACACGCCGGAGACGGCGCCTGACGACAGCGCCGCGATGGTCTCGCCCCATGGGATCAGCGCCGGCGCCATGCCGATGGCGCTGCACATTTCCTGGGCGTTCTTGTCGGGCACGCGGATCTTGATGCCCTTGAGCGCATCGAGCGATTCAGCCTTGACCTTGAGATGCAGGTACTGCGTCGGCCACGGCACCGTGTAGAGCATCGTCTGGTTGTTCTTCTGCAGCACCTTCTCGAACTCGGGCCGGATGTACTTGTGAAGTACCTTCAGCTCCTCGATGTTGTTCGAGATGAAGGGGATGCCCTCGATGCCGAAGATCGGCTCGTCACCGATCTGCTGGATGTTCAGGATGTCGGCCATCGGCACGAGGCCGTCCCGCACCGCCCGCATCTGCTCGGGGCCCTTGAAGCCGAGCTGCCCACCCGCTTTCACGTCGATGTCGACGGCGCCGTTCGTCGCCTTCTTCACCTCTTCGGCGAAGCGCTTGACGTTGACCGTGTGGAAGTTGCCGTCCGGCCAAACCGTCGCCAGCGGCAGCTTGAGGGCCGCCTGCCCCATCACCACGGCCGGCGCGCCGACCATTGCCATCGCACCGACACCCACGCCCGCCTTCAAGGCATTCCTGCGTCCAAGCTTCATCGAAACCCCCATTGTGATCAGGTTGAACCCGTCCCCGTATCCAGCCGCTGCCTTACTCTGCTGCCTGCGGCGGCTTGAATTCATAAATCTTCTCGGCCGTCTCGCTCGTGATCAGGCCGTCGGCCAAGTCGTTGGCGACCTGCGTGCGATCGCGGTCGCGCGGCACGCCGATGCCGGCACCGCCCGGCGTCAGGACCATCAACCGTTCGCCCGGCGGGATCAGCTGGAAGCCCTTGCCCTTCAGCGGCTGACCGGACTTGAGCGCCACCACGCCCGCCTCGCCGTCGCCGCCACCGTCGCGCCCCCGCGCCGGATAGTCGATGCGGTCGAAGGCCGCGAGCAGGTCGAACGGCTCGTCGATGCCGCTCTCGATCTCCATGATCTGCCCCAGCCCGCCGCGCGTGCGGCCGGCGCCGCCCGAATCGGGACGGAATTCCTTGCGCCAGAAGATCAGTGGCGTCTGCGTCTCGGCGATCTCCACCGGCGTACCGCGCACGCCGCTGGGATAGGCGGTGGCCGACAGGCCATCCTTGTCGGGACGCGCACCGGTGCCGCCGTTGGAGGTGATGGCCATGCCAAATCCGTAGTTGCCGCCCTCGCCACCCTTCACGCGCCCGCGCACGTTGATGTTCCACAGGCACGACGTGCCCTCGGCCGGCACGCGGTCCGGCACGACCTGGCGCAGGCAGCCGAAGGTCACGTCGGGCAGCATCTGGCCGATGACGTGGCGTGAGGCGACGGCGGTAGGCTTCGGCGCGTTCAGAATGCAGCCCTCCGGCGCCGACACGGTCAGCGGCTCGAGCGATCCGGCATTGTTCGGAATGTGCGTGGAGACCACGCAGCCCAGGCCGAACACGGTGTAGGCCGTCGTATAGGCATGCGGCACGTTGATCCCGCGCCGCGACACGCCCGTGGTGCCGCTGTAGTCGACATGGATCCCGGTATCGGAAATGGTCAGCGTGGCCTCGAGGGTCACCGGCTCGTCGTAGCCGTCGACCGTCATGCTGTTGTGCCAGGTGCCCTTGGGCAGCTTGGCGATCTCCGCCAGCACCGCCTCGCGCGAGCGGGCGATGACATGGTCGCCGAGCTGGTCCAGCGAGTCGATTTCGAACTCGTCCATCATCTCGACGAGCCGGCGAGCGCCGACGTCGTTGCAGGCGGCCAGGGAGTAGACGTCGCCCTCGGTGTCGACCGGCTGGCGCGTATTGGCGCGGATCATCGCCATCAGCGTCTCGTTGGTCTTGCCCTGGTCGAACAGCTTCAGCATGGGGATGTAGAGCCCCTCCATGAACACGTCGGTCGCGTCGGGACCGAAGCCGATGCCGCCGATGTCCATCAGATGGCTGGTGCAGGAGAACAGCGCCACCAGCTTGCCGTTGCGGAAGCACGGCGTGGTGATGACGAAGTCGTTGAGATGGCCGGTGCCCATCCAGGGGTCGTTGGTGATGTAGGCGTCGCCCGGCTTCATCGTCTCGATCGGGAAATAACGCAGGAAGTGCTTCACCGATTCGGCCATCGAGTTCACATGGCCGGGCGTGCCGGTCACGGCCTGGGCCAGCATGCGGCCCTGCAGGTCGAAGACGCCAGCTGAGAGGTCCCCGCATTCGCGCACGATCGGGCTGAAGGCCGTGCGCATCAGCGTCTGCGCCTGCTCCTCCACCACCGCGATCAGGCGGTTCCACATGATCTGCAGGTCGATCAGGCCGACGCTGTTGGACTGGCTCATGGGTTGCTCCTCACGCGTCCTTGCGTTCCATGACGATACAGCCGGACGCATCGATATGCGCGGCAAAACTGGCCGAGATGTAGGTCGAGGTCTCGTCCTCGGCCACGATCGCCGGTCCGGCGAAGACGCTGCCGGGCGGCAGCTTTTCCCGGCGATAGACGGGCACGTCGGCGGTCTTGCCGCTGCGGCCGTCGAACACCGGCCGCCGGCCGACCGGCTGGGGCACCGGGGCGCTGCCCGCCTTGCCCTGCAGCTCAGGCTGCTTGGCCTCGGTGGAGACCTGAACCGACCAGCTCAGGATCTCGATGGCCGCGTTGGGGATGTGGCGCTCGAACAGGACGCCATAGTCGCGCTCATAGGCTTCGCGCAGGGCATCCGTATCGCCCACGGTCAGCGACCGCTGCGGCAGCGTCACCATGATCTCGTGGCCCTGGCCGACATAGCGCATGAAGGCGACGCGCCGCTCGAAGGTCGGCAGGCCGCGTGCGCCCGGCGCCACCAGAGCC
This sequence comes from Reyranella humidisoli, assembly GCF_019039055.1. Classification (NCBI taxonomy): domain Bacteria; kingdom Pseudomonadati; phylum Pseudomonadota; class Alphaproteobacteria; order Hyphomicrobiales; family Reyranellaceae; genus Reyranella; species Reyranella humidisoli. The sequence goes on along the minus strand of NZ_JAHOPB010000001.1, from coordinate 3,218,420 downwards.
GTCGCCTCCTGGCTCATCTCTTCAAGAAGCTCGCTGGCCCCCGCCGCATCGAACGCGTCGAGGCGCATGTAGCGGCTGCGCACGAGCTCGAACGACACCGGCGCCGCGAGGAAGCCGACCGCCGAACCGACGCCGGCATTGGGCGGAACGATCACGCGCTGGACGCCAATCTTCTCGGCTACTCTCGCGGCGTGGAGCGGCGCGCCGCCGCCGAAGGCGATCAACGTGTACTGGTTCACGACAGAGCCTCGCTCCACCGCATGCACACGTGCTGCACTCGCCATGTTCTCCGACACCATCTCGTAGACGGCGTAGGCGCCCATTTCAGTGGAAAGGCCGATGCCCTCGGCTACGTCACGCTCGACGGCGCCACGAGCCGCGTCGATATCGAGCGCGATCGAGCCACCGGCGAAATGCGCGGGATCGATCGTGCCAAGGACGACATTGGCGTCTGTCACGGCGGGATGCCGGCCGCCGCGTCCGTAGCAGGCCGGGCCGGGCTCGGCGCCGGCGCTCTCGGGTCCGACGGTGACACGCTTCAGCGCATCGAGCCTGGCGATCGAGCCGCCGCCCGCGCCGATCTCAACCATCTCGATCACGGGGATGCGCACGGGCAGGCCGGAGCCCTTGAGGAAGCGGGCTGCACGGTCGACCTCGAACAGCCGCGCGGTGTGCGGCTGGTAGTCGTCGATCAGGCAAATCTTGGCCGTGGTGCCACCCATGTCGTAGGAGAGCGCACGCTTCTCGCCGGCGCGCGCCGCCACGCCCGCAGCAAAAATCGCGCCGCCGGCCGGGCCCGATTCGACCAGCCGCACCGGGAAGCGCCGCGCCGTTTCGATGGCAGTGAGCCCGCCGCCCGACGTCACCAGGTAGATCGTGCCGGTGAACTTCCCCTCGGCCAGGGCCGCCTGCATGCGAGCGAGATAGGAATCCATCAGCGGCTGGATGTAGGCGTTGGCAACGGCCGTCGAGGTGCGCTCGTACTCGCGGACCTCGGGACAGACCTCGCTCGACAGAGTCACCCGGAGGTCCGGCAACTCAGCCTTGAGTATTTCGCGCACGCGGCGCTCGTGTGCGGGGTTCACATAGGAGTGCATGAAGGCCACGGCCACGCTCTCGATGCCCTGGATCCGGAGCGTCGCGGCCAGCGCCTTCACAGCGCCCTCGTCGAGTGCCAGCCGGACCTTGCCATGAACGTCCATGCGCTCGGGGATCGTGTAGCGCAGGGCGCGCGGCACCAGCGGCTTCGGCTTCTCGATTGAGAGATCGTACTGGTCGTAGCGACTTTCGTTGGCGATATCGAGGACGTCGCGGAAGCCCTCGGTGGCGATCAGAGCGGTACGCGCGCCGCGGCGTTCGATGATGGCATTGGTGGCAAGCGTGGTGCCATGGACGAAAACCGTGACGTCGGCGAAGCCCTTGCCCGCATCCCGAAGAATGAGACGCATGCCGTCCAGGACCGCCTCCTCCGGGCGCTGGGGTGTCGTCAGCAGCTTGCGCGTTATCCGACGGTTTCCTTCTTCCAACACGACATCCGTGAACGTGCCGCCGATGTCGACGGCAATGCGCAAATCGCTGACCACCTTGTTGCAAACCTCTTCATCCGGGAGAGACCGGCACGGTAGACCGGGCGTCCCCGCGTTGCAATTCGCAGGCCAGCCCGACTATGGTCCTTCCGTGACCGCTGCAGAGAAGACACTCCGCGCGCAGGTCTTCGACCTCCTGCGTCCTTCCGACCCCACTCCCGGCGCCCGGCGCTGGCGGACGATCCATCTGGCCGTGCTCGCCATCGGCCTGCTCGCCGTGATCCTGTTGTCCATCGACGAGTTGCTCGCCCCTCCCCGCGCGATCCTGCGCGCCGCGATCTGGGGTGTGACCGTCTTCTTCCTGCTCGAATATGCGGCCCGGCTCTGGGTGGCGCCGGAACTGCTCCACATGACCGACGCGTCGCCCTTCAAGGCGCGACTGCGCTGGGCGACCAGCCTACCCGGGTTGATCGGCCTGCTGGCGGTCATGCCGGCGGTCATGCTGGCCGGCGGCTACAGCATCATCGGTGCCGACGCCGCCTCGATCTTCTGCATTCTCTGGATCCTGAAGCTCGGCCTGCACGCGCCAGCCTTCGGCACGCTGGCGCGTGTGATCTCCAACGAGCGCGCGCCGATCGCCAGCGTGCTGATCGTGTTCGCGATCCTGCTCATGTCGGCCGCAACCGGTGCCCACATCGCTGAGCGGGCTGGCCAGCCCCAGCAGTTCGGTACCCTGCCCAACGCCATGTGGTGGTCGGTCGTCACCCTGACAACGACCGGCTATGGGGACGTGGTGCCACTGACGCCCATCGGCCGGATCATTGGTTCGCTGTTGATGATCAGTGGCATCGCGGTGCTGGCGTTGATGACCGGCGTCCTGGCCACCGGCTTCGCCCAGGAGGAACGGCGACGCGAATATCTCCGGGTCTGGGACCAGGTGGCGCGCGTGCCGATCTTTACCTCGCTGGGCGTGGTCACCCTGTCCGAGATCGTGGGCAAGCTGCGCACCCGCTACTACCCCGCCCGCGTGACGGTGTTGCGGCGGGGCGACCCGGGAGACTCGATGTTCTTCATCACCAGCGGCGAAGTCGAGGTTCGCCTGCCGACCGGCGGCACCGTGCGCCTCGGTGAGGGCGCCTTCTTCGGTGAGATGTCCCTGCTGAACCGCCAGCCGCGCACCGCCTCCATCGCCACGGTCAAGCCAACCACCCTGCTGGTCCTCTACGCCAGCGACTTCTACGAGATTGCCTCGCACATCCCGGCCCTCGCCGAGGCGCTGGAGAGCGAAGCGCGGCGACGCCGCGATGAAAATCTGGAGCGCCAGTCCGGCGGCGCTGGGGGATCCCACTCATGATCGAAACCGACCTGCTGGTCGTCGGATCCGGCGCCGCCGGTTTCTCCGCCGCTCTCACGGCCTCGCATGCCGGCCTCGATGTGCTGATGGTCGAAAAGGAAAGGCAGTTCGGCGGGACGACCGCCTATTCGGCCGGCGTCATCTGGATTCCGGCCAACCGGCATGGCCGCGCGCTGGGCATCGCCGACTCCAAGGAAGACGCGCTCACCTATCTTCAGCACGAGGCCGGCAATCGCCTGAACCTCGAACTGGCCAGCGCGTTCCTCGACAACTGCAACCCTGCCGTCGAATTCATCGAGAACAACACGCATGTGCGTTACGAGGCCGTGCCGATCTGGGCCGACTATCATCCGACCAAGCCCGGTGCGGCGCAGGGCGGCCGCTCGCTGCTGCCGCTCCCGTTCGATGGCCGGCGGCTGGGCAAGCGGTTCGACCAGCTGCGAGCGCCGCTCCGCACGATGATGGCGTTCGGGGGCATGATGCTCGGCCGCAACGACCTGCCCCATGTGTTCAAGATGACGCGCTCGGCGCGATCTGCGTTGCACGTCGCGGGCATGACGGTGCGCTATGCGGTCGACCGGCTGAACCACGATCGCGGCACGCGCCTCACCAATGGCAACGGCCTGATCGCCGCCCTCGCCCTCTCCGCCGAGGAGCGCGGCATCGAACTGTGGCTGGACAGTCCGGTCGTCGAGCTGGTCCAGCGCGAGGGCACCGTCACCGGCGCGGTCGTGCAGCGCGAGGGCAAGCGTCAGGAAATCCATGCGCGGCGGGGCGTCGTGCTGGCCTGTGGCGGCTTCCCGGCCGACGACGAACTGAAGAGCCGCTACTACGGCCATGTCCGCGACGGCCACGCCCATCGCTCGGCGCCGCCGCCGGGCAATCGAGGGGACGGCATCCGGCTCGGCCAGTCGGCCGGCGGCGCGCTGGCCGAGGACGTGGCCTATCCCGCCGCCTGGGTCCCGGTCTCGCTGGTGCCGCAACCCGACGGCAAGACGCTGCCGTTCCCGCACTTCTACGAGCGCGGCAAGCCCGGCTACATCGCCGTCGATCCGGCTGGCCGGCGTTTCGCCAACGAATCGGCCTCCTATCACGACTTCGTCCCGGCGATGGTCGAGGCCTGCCGCGACCGCGGCGAGACGAGCTGCTGGCTGCTCTGCGACCACCGCGCCATCCGGCGCTACGGCATGGGCGCCATCGGCCCCGCGCCGCTGCCGCTCGGCGCCCATATCCGCAACGGTTACCTGCTGAGCGCGGGAAGCTGGGCCGAGTTGGCCGCGAAGATCGGCGTCGATTCACATGTGCTGCAAGAGACGATCCGGCACTTCAATGTCAATGCCGGCCGCGGCGAGGACCCCGATTTCGGCAAAGGGACCGACGCCTATCACCGCTTCAACGGCGACCCTACGCACACGCCCAATCCCTGCCTTGCGCCGCTCGAAAGCGGCCCTTTCTATGCGATGAAGCTGATCCCGGGCGACATCGGAACCTTCCTCGGCCTGCGGGTCGATGGCCATGCCCGGGTCCTCGACAGCCAGGGTGCGCCCATTCGGGGCCTCTATGCCGCTGGAAACGACATGACCAGCGTCATGGGCGGCACCTATCCGGGGGCCGGTATCACCATTGGCCCGGCCCTCACCTTCGGCTATATCGCGGCCCGGCACGCGGCCGCAGAAGCCGCCCGCTGAAGGCCCCTCAGGCAACGAAAGCTGTCGCAATGTCGCTCATCACGCCCGTTATCCTCGTCGGAGGCTCCGGCAAGCGCCTGTGGCCGCTGTCGCGCGAGAGCATGCCCAAGCAGTTCGTGCCCCTCCTGGGCAAGCAGTCGACCTTCCAGCAGACCCTGCTGCGCGTGGCCGACCGCAGCCTGTTCGGCAAGCCGGTGATCGCGACCAACGACGCCTACCGCTTCATGTGCGAGAGCCAGGCGCGCGAGATCGGCATCGAGATCGACATCCTGGTCGAGCCGTCGCGTCGGGATTCCGGACCCGCCATGGCCGCCGCCGCCGCCTATACGAGCGGGCTGGGCGCCAAGGCCGTACTCGCCCTGGCCTCCGACCATCTGGTGATCGGCGCCGAGGAGTTCCTCGCCGGCTGCCGGGAGGGGCTCGCGGCCGTCGAGAAAGGCGGCATCGTCACCTTCGGCATCCCGCCGACGGAGCCCAAGACCGACTATGGCTATATCCGTCCCGGCACCGAGCGGATCGGCCCGGTGATGAAGGTCGCGGCCTTCGTCGAGAAGCCCAACGCCCAGACGGCCATGCAGTACATCGCGGAGGGGCTCCTGTGGAACAGCGGCAACTTCCTGTTCGCGCCCGAATTGCTGCTGTCGGAAATGAAGCGCTTCGAGCCCGCCATGGCCGCCGCAGCCGAGGAAGCCGTCGCCAAGGCGAAGAAGATCGGCTCGACCGTGTTCCTCGACGCTGAAGCCTTCGCCAAGGCGCCAGCCAAGTCGATCGACTACGCCGTGATGGAGCGCACCGACAAGTGCTGGGTCGTCCCCGCCCGCTTCCGCTGGTCCGACCTCGGCACCTGGGACGCGCTGCTCGACGTCGGCCAGGCCGACAGCGAGGGCAACGTCACCGAAGGTCCGGTCGAAATCGACCATGTGCGCAATTCCTATATCCGCTCCGACGGCCCGCTCACGGCCGTCATCGGCGTCGAGGACGTCGTCGTGGTGTCGATGAACGATGCCGTGCTGGTCGGTCATCGCGACAATCTCCCGCGCCTCAAGGATGTCGTGCAGCGCATGTCCGACGGCAAGCATCGTGCCGCCACCGAGCATGCCGTGATGCACCGCCCCTGGGGCAGCTACCAGGACATCGACCGCGGCGAGCGTTTCCGCGCCAAGCGCCTGACGGTGAAGCCCGGCGCCAAGCTCAGCCTGCAGAGCCACAACCGCCGCGCCGAGCACTGGGTCGTGGTGAAAGGCATCGCGGAGGTGACGCTCGACGGCAAGGTCATGACCCTGCACGAGAACGAGTCGACCTACATTCCGATCGGCGGCGTCCATCGCCTCGCCAATCCCGGCAGCGAGCTCCTCGAAGTCGTCGAGGTGCAGACCGGCGACTATGTCGAGGAAGACGACATCGTCCGCTACGAAGACATCTACGCCCGGGTGTGACCATGATCTTCGGCGCTCACCACGAATGGGGCAGGCTTCGGGAGGCCGTGGTCGGCATCTCGCCGGCCGAGGATTTTGTCGTCTTCTATGAAGAGTCGGCCCGCTGGATGACACCTGAGGTCGCGGAGTTCTCGCGTCGTCATGCCGGGCGCCGCCTTATCGACATTGATCCCGACTGGGCAAAGAGCTGCGAACGGCAGGTCGATGCCTTTGCCGAAAGGCTGGCACGGGAGGGTGTGACGGTTCATCGGCCGCAGCGGCTGGCCGGGCTGGAGCGGACTTTCCTCGCCCCCAATGGTGAAGGGCTTCAACTCTTTCCGCGCGATCCCATGATCGTCGTTGGCGATCACGTGATCGACGCCTCGCTGCGGCTGATCTGCCGCCAGCGGGAACGCTACGGCTTGCGGGCCGTCATCCAGCAAATGGTGCAGCAGTGCGGCGCGCGGTGGTCGACTGCCCCCCTGGGCTCTCCCAACTGCGTCGACGGTCCCTATCTGGAGGGGGGCGACACCCTCCTCAACGGCCATGAGGTGTATGTCGGCATATCGGGGTGCGCTTCCGACCTGGCCGGAGCCGATTGGCTTCAGGCGCTGCTGGGACCACCGTACAGGGTGATCCCTGTGGCGATGAAGTCGAACGTCTTGCACCTCGATTGCGCCCTTGCCCTCGTCAGGCCGGGCCTCCTGATTTACTGCCCGGAAAAGCTAATCGACGGCCTCCCCATGACACTGCGTGAATGGGACAAAATTCCGGTATCGGTCGACGAGGCCACGCGGCTTGCCACCAATGGGCTTATCCTCGATGAGGGCCGCATGATGGCTGATGCCGACAATGTTCGCGTAATCGGTGAATTGCGAGCCCGGGGAATGGACGTTATTCCTCTGCCCTTCGACGGCCCGATCCGGCTGGGCGGCGGCCTGCGCTGTGCTCATCACCCGCTCCTGCGCGAAAGCGTGCTGGCTTAACTGCAACGAATACCATCATCGGAGCGCGCCACTCCAGTGGCGCAATCATGATCATGAGCGCCACTGGAGTGGCGCGCTCCAATGAGACAGCGTTCTGGCGTCAGTTCCCGCGCTTGGGCGTGCGGTCGAAGACGACCGGCTTGGGCTTGCTGAACATCTTCCTGAAATGGACGCCGAACGAGCGGACGACGGTGGCGATCTGACCGCCGACGAAGCGCATCAGCACCACGCCGAACTCGAGCGGCGGGATCTCGCCGCCGCGAATGAAATTGTGGCCGGCCCGCAGGAAGGTGGTCGCGCAGACCAGCACCCAGGCCACGGTGATCACGAACAGCGTCAGCAGAAGCGGCACCAGCGACGGCGCCAGCAGTCCCGCCAGGATGCCGGACGCCACGCCGACCAGCAGCACGGGCTGGTTCAGCGCCATGCACAGATGCAGCAGCGCCGCCAGCTTGGCCGAGGGGGTGATGTCGCGGCTCTTCAGGATCTCCGGGAACATGCGCATCGAGACGTGGCGGAACCCGTCCTGCCAGCGCTGCTGCTGGCGCAGCCAGGTCTTGGTGTCGGCGGGCAGTTCGCCCGGCACGCCGACGCTGGTGAGGAACAGCGCGCGCCAGCCCTTCACCCAGCCACGGTAGGTGAGGTCGAGATCCTCGGTGACGGTGTCGCCCTTCCAGCCGCCGCCCGCGTCGATGGCCGCGCGCTGCCAGATCCCGCAGGTGCCGTTGAAGGGAAGCGGATGACCCGCCCAGCAGCGCGTCGCCTGCTCGATGCCGAGATGGGCGTCGAGCGTCACCATCTGCATCTCGGTGAGCGCGTTCTCGTGCGGATTGAGGAAGTCGAAGCGCGCCTGGACGAAGGCCGTCTTGGGTTCGGCGAAGAACGGCCGCATGCAGACGCGCAGGAAGTCGGTCGGCGGAATGTAGTCGACGTCGAAGATGGCGAAGAAATCGTGCGGTGTCTTCTGCATCGCCTCGTGCAGGGCGCCGCCCTTGTAGCCGCTGCGGTCGGTGCGCTGCAGCGCCACTACGTCGAAGCCCCTGGCCCGCAGCTCGGCCGCGACCTGGCGCACCATCTCCGCCGTCTCGTCGGTGCTGTCGTCGAGGAGCTGGATGTGCAGCTTGTCGCGTGGCCAGTCGAGTGCGGCCGCCGACTCCGCGCCGCGCCGGACCACCGCCCCCTCGTTGAAGGACGGGATCTGCACCACGACATGCGGCAGGTCGGCGTCGGCCGGCAGCGGCGTCGACAGCAGCATTTCCTCGCGCCGCAACCCAGCCTCCTTCAGTCGATGATGGAGGACCACCATGTACAGCAGGCTGCCGATGAAGGCGGCCAGCAGCAGGCAGCAGACCGCGAACAGGGCAGCGAAGAGGAGAGCGAAGGTCGCGAGAATTGCCATCGTTGTCTTCAGGTGCCGGTCTTGGGCGTGCGATTGAACTCGGTCTTCTTGCCGAAGCCGGCGCCGACGATCGCGGCGGCATTGGCGACGGCGAGGTATACAATCAGCGCCGGCACGCTGGCAGCCGTGACCAGGTAGCGCGCCGTGCCGCCCCGCTTCAGCTTGCGGTAGGCCCCCCAGGTCATGCCGAACAATACCGCCAGCATGCCCGCGAGCCACAGCCAAAGGCCGAAACGGAAGATGCCGAGCAGCCGGCCGTGGCCGATGATCGAGACGATCAACGCCAGCGCGCCGACCACCAGCAGCGGAAAGATGAGCTGCTGGCCCAGCGCGACGGTCGTCGTGAGCTTGGCCTCGGTCGGCCAGGCGGATCTCCAGATCGGCCCCAACAGCTTGCGGGCAACCTGCACGAAACCCTTCGACCAGCGGCTCTGCTGGGCGCCGAAATCCTCGACCTTCTGCGGCAGCTCTCCGACCACGTGCGTGTCGACCAGGAACACGCCGGTCCAGCCCTTGAGATAGGTGCGCAGGACGAGATCGAGATCCTCCGACAGCGTGTCGTGGGACCAGCCGCCCGCCTCCTCGACCGCGGCGCGGCGCCAGATGCCGCCGGTGCCGTTGAACTGGAACGGCACGCCGCGGCGGGCACGGACATCCTGCTCCACGGCAAAGTGTGCGTCCTGCATCAGGCGCTGGGCGCGCGTCAGCCAGTTGCGCTCGCCGTTGCCCCATTCGATCCGGGTCTGCACGAAGGCGGCGCGCGGATTGGCCAGCATCGCGGCCATCGCCTCTTTCAGCCAGCCTGGCGGCGGCACGAAATCGGCATCGAAAACTGCCACGTAGGGTGCGTCGTCAAGCGCGAGCCCGGCCGCGAGGGCGCCGGCCTTGAAGCCCCCGCGATCGCTGCGGCGAACGTGATGGGCGTCGATGCCGGCCTTGCGCAGGCGCGCGATGGCATGGGCTGCGATGTCGGAGGTGATGTCGTTGCTGTCGTCGAGGAGCTGGATGGTCAGCCGGTCGCGCGGCCAGTCGAGCGCGCCCATCGCGGCCATCGACCGCTCCACGACCAGCGGCTCGTTGTAGACCGGGACCTGCACCAGCACGCGCGGCAGCTCCGCCGGCAGGGCGGGCGCGGGCTTCTCAGCCCGTGGCAGTTCGAACAGCCAGTAGACCAGGTAGAGGAAGTAGGCCGCGATCGCGACCTGCGCGGCAAGGCACAGGAGGACGAGCAGATCGATCAGGAAGAGCAGCATGGGCCGCTGCTCTCAGTGATAGTGAATGGGAACTTCGAAGCAGCGGCCGTCCTCGATATGAAGGCGGCGCGAGGCGACGTCGAAGATGCGCTCGTCATGGGTCGACAGGACCACGGCGCACTTGGCGCGCAGCGCGAGGTCCTTCAGCTGGTCGACGACCAGCCGGCCCGACACGCGGTCGAGCGCCGAGGTGGGCTCGTCGGCGATGATGAGGTCGGGCAACCCGATCATGGTGCGGGCGATGGCCACGCGCTGCTGCTGGCCGCCCGACAGTTCGTCGGGCCAGGAGGCCGCCTTATCGCCCAGGCCCAGCATGGTGAGCAGATGGCGGGCGCGCCGCTCGTCCCAGGCGGGATCGGCCAGCGGTGTCGTGGAAACGCCGGCAATGACGTTCTGCAGCGCCGTAAGCGAAGACAGGAGATTGCGCTTCTGGAACAGGAAGCGGATGCGGTTGCGCAGCTCGTCGAGGCTGGCGCCGTTCAGGCCGACGATGTCGGTGCCGAGCAGACGCAGCTTGCCCTCGGAGGGCTTGCGCATGGTCCCGAGAATGGTGAGCAGGGTCGTCTTGCCCGATCCCGACGGGCCGGTGACGATCACCAACTCGCCCTCGCGAACCTGCATGTTGATGTCGAACAGCACGTCGACCCGTTGCGGCCCCTCGCCATAGTGGTGATGGACGTCGACCGCTTCGACGACGGGCGGTCCGAAGCCATGTGTGTCGGTCGTCATGGTCACTCGAACAGCATGATGGGGTCGACCCGCCACAGGCGGCGGATGGCGAACAGGCTGGAAACGACGGTCATGATCATGCAGGCGACAAGGGCGACGACCATTTCCCTGAGGCCCATCGTCATGCCGAGATGCATGGCGGCCTCGGTCGCGCCGTAGACGAACCGGCCCAGCGTGAAGGCGACGAGGAAGGCGGGCGTGATGATCGCCGCGCCAATCTGTCCGATCATGAACAGAAAGAACCACCAGTCGTAGCCCAGGCTCTTCAGGATGGCGTATTCCGGCAGGTAGAAGCGGATGATCTGGTACTGGGCGTAGTAGATGAAGACCATGCCGATCATCACGCCCATCACGAAACCCAGATCCGTGATGTAGCCGACCGGCGTTTCGCGCGACCAATAGGTGCGCTCGCGCTTCTCGAAGTCGCGCAGGGTCAGCACCTCGCCACGTCCCGCGAGGGCCGTGTTCAGTTCCTTGCGGACCGCGTCGACGTCGGAGCCCTTGGCGAGTTGGACGGCGATGAAGGCCGGCCGGTCCGACCACCATGAGCCGAACACCTCTGCCATCGTGTCCTCCGACATGATGATCGAGCCGTCGTTCAGCACGTTGGGGCCGAGCGCGAACGTGCCGACGACGAAGAGCTGGCGGAGAAGACCGCGATTGTCGGGGGGGCCCAGCACCTGGAACTCCGGCTTGCCGGGACCGACCTGATCGGCGAGGTCGCCGAAATAGGGGCGCGATTCGCGATCGTAGAGCAGCCGGCGCGCCTCGCGCAGCCGGTAGAGGTTATCCCGCAGCCCGGGCACGTCGATCGCCGGGCGCTCGACATCGACGGCATACCAGGCGATGCGGCGGCCCGAATCCATCCCGGAATGCTTGATGGACATGACGCCGAACCAGAACGGAAGCGTATTGGTGACGGCGGGGTTGGCCGACACGACGTCGGTCATCGACGCCGGTACCTCGGCATGCAGCTGCAACGACTTGAAGCCGTAGGGCACCAGGACGAGGTCACCCACGACGGACCGGTGGAGGCGAATTGCCGAATCGTAGACGGCGCGCTCGATGCCGAGCTGCGCGAAGATGACGAGGAGGCTTGCCGTCACGCCCGCCAGTGACAGCAGCGTGCTGGTCCGCTGCCGTTTCAACTGCTGCGAACCCAGCGGCATGCTCGTCGCCGTGACGGCGGCCGCCCTCAGCCGCTTCAGCGAGAAGCTGGGCCGCCACTGGAACCACCGCCGCGGCCGCGACGACGGATTGGCTGGCAGCGTGAGAGCCATCAGAGGAAGGTGACGCGAGTCTCGCGGCCCAGGACCTGCGGCATGCTGGACGGGTCGTCGAGTTGGATCTCGACCTGCACGACACGAGCATCGGTCGAGGAACCGCCGTCGGGCTCCATGCGCTGCATCCGCTTCACGGTCGGCGCCACCCGGGAAATCGTGCCCGCGTAGACGGTCGGACTGCCGCGGAACGTCACTTCGACCTTTCCACCGGCGGCGATACGGCCGACATTCAGCTCGTCGACGTCAGCCAGAACGCGCAACTGCGAGAGGTCGACGATCTTGGCGATGCCGTTCGGCGAGATACGCTCGCCCTGGCGCGTGTAGATCTGGATCACGATACCGTCGAGCGGCGAGCGGACAAGGGCCTGCTCACGCGTGCTGCGGGCGTTGTCGAGCTTCGCCTTTATGATGGCGATGTCGTTGTTGCTCTGCTGGAGGTCGCTCTCGAGCGTTTCCTTCTGGATGCGCAACTTGGCCTGCTCACGCTCGAGGCTCTGCTGCGAAATGTTCAGTTCGAGCTGCTTCTGGTCCGGCGGCTTGCCGGAACGCTGCATTTCGAGGACCTTGAGCTTGTTCTCCTCGACCGCCGACTTGACCACGACCTCCTGCATGGCGATCTCGGCCTTGCGGTAGCCGCTGACCATCGCCTCGCGGGCCTTCTCGGTCTTGGCTAGTTCCGCCTCCGAGGTGCGCACGGCGATGTCGGCCTTAGGGTAATTCGAGAGGACGGCGATGACGTCGTTGAGTTTCACCTTCTGGCCGTCCGTCACCTTGAGCTCGATCAGCACGCCGCCGCCAGCCGGATCGCCGGCGATCAGGGCGGTACCCGAGGGCGCATCGGTGTAGCCACGCGAAATCAGCGGCGGCAGGGGCCTGGGGCCATCCTGGGCACTGCTGGTCTGCCGGCTGGGCATCATCCACAGGATCAGGCCCGCGATGACGATGAACGCGGCCAACCCTGCGGCGCCCCAAGTGAACTTTCTTGCCTGCGCCATAATAGATAGTACCAAAAAACGCCCGGGGACGCTGCCCCTAGTTGGAAGGTGGCCTCTAGAAGGTCGTCGAGGTGATCAGATTGCCTCTCAGGACGCCCACGATCGAGAATGTACGATAGATTGATGTCAGGATCTTGTCGTACTCGTAGAGCGGGGCATTCGTGATGTAGACGACGTCCTTCGGCTGCACCGGGAACTGCTGAGCAATGAAGATAGATACCGGCTGGTAAAGGTCCAGTCGGAAAACGCGGGCCCGGGCGGTGGGATTATTCTGCAAATCCCCCATTCTGAACACATAAACGCCCGTTTTGTTTGCCCGGGCATCGTTGAGGCCGCCGACCATGCCCATCGCCTCGAGCAGGCTGATCGTGTGCTTGGGCATATCGACGTTGCCGGCTTTTACCACGGCACCCAGCACCGTGAACATGCGGGCATTCGGGCGAACGACGATCTCGTCGTTCTTCTGGAGGCCGACGTCGGCTCCGGCCAGAAGGTCGGAATACTGCGACTGAAGAATGATCTGACCGTTGCGCCGCATCACGACTTCGAGCTGGTTGGCGCCGACACCAGTGCCGCCCTGCCCGCCTACGCCCGACGGGCCGCCAGCCTTGTTGATCGCCTCGACGACGGTCCGGACTCCTTCCAGCAGGGAAACCCGCCCGGGCTGCCGCACGTCGCCGGACACCATCACGGTGTGCGTCCGGTCGGCAACGAATTCGACGATGACCTGCGGGTCCTGCGCCTTGCCCGAGGTCGCGACCTGCTGGGCGATCTTCTTCTCGATCTGGTTGAGGTCGAGGCCGGCGACCTTCACGGTACCGACGAAGGGAACGTTGATCGTGCCGTCATCGGTCACGCGCTGGACGCCGAAGTCCGCGCCGGGCCGCTGGATGGTCGGAAAGATGCTGCCTTCGTAGGGCTCGAAAATCCGCACCTTGATGGCATCGCCGGGCGCCACCGAGATGCGCGATCCGGCCGACAGATTGCTCACCGTCGACGGACGGTCGACGGGCGGCGGCTGGCGATAGTTGGCGATGGTGGTCGGCGTGAGATCGATCACGTCGAACGGAAGGGCTTCCGTCGTTGTCGTCGCCGCGCCGCCCATCCAAGGACCGTCGCCGGGCAACGCGGTGCAGGCCGCCAGGCCAAAACCGAGGCTGAGGACAATTGCGGTAGGTCGCGCGGCGGCGCGCAGCCAGCTCCAAATTGTCAAATCCCGATCTCCGTCCGGAACAGTCGCCGCACTGAGTACCGCGCCATGCCCCAACCTATTGATAAGTCGCTCAGTCCAACCGCTAATTAACCTGTGGCGCCTCGCCGGTGCAAGCTTTCCCCACCAACATGTGGTGGCTCCCTCTCCAATCGCGCCGAGGCCTCCTCCACCGTTGGCGCGATCTCGAGCAATTCGGAGAAACCACTGACCAGCAGACAGTCCCACGCCGCACCGGTGAAGCGGCAGAAAACGATTCGAGCCTCGACTTCAGCCGCCTTGTGCAGGACCGATGCGAAGGTGCGAACGCCCGCGGCGCTCATGTAGGTGACCTGGCTGCCGTCGACGATGACCCGCGCGCCGGGCCGGAGCGCGGCCACCAGCATCACCTCGACCGACGCCACGGTCACGGAATCGACCTTGGCCGGCAGCATTACGGTCGAGATCGGCTGTTTGCGATTCAAACTACTCATACGGACTTCCCCGAAGCGGCATCCCTCGTCGGCTCCCTGGAGGTTTCCCGCCACTGGCCGCCCAAATCGGTCCCCCGCCAATAAATCGTCCGGCCCCAAAGCGCACTGACGATGAGAACCGGCGCCAGTGCCTCGCGCAGGAGGGCGGCGGCCGCCGCCCGCATCCCGAACGACAAGCCGCGCCCCGTCATGAACCATTTTTCGGCGAGGAGCCAACCGACCGTATGGACTGCCCATCCGGCAGATATCACCACGGCGTTCGCCCCGAACCCGAGAAGGCCGATCGTCCCCGCCCCGCCCGTGGCCGCCCAGCCGATTGCCGGCTCCCAGAGCACGAGCGGCCAGACCGGCAGGCGCAGGCGGGTGCGAGCCCAGCGCACCTGGCGCCGCCACACCGCGGACCACGACCGCCTGCCGAGCGGCAGCCGGGGCATGACAGCGCCCAGGCAGGTTTCGAGGCCCAGTTCCCGCACCGAGCGGGTGACCGAATAATCGTCGGCGATCCAGCGGTTGAAGCCGCGCCAGTTGCCGATGCCCTCGAGCGTTTCACGGGTCATGAGCGTGACGCCACCGGACGCGACCGCGATGCCGAGTCGATCGGCGGCGAACAGGAACCGCGCCTGGTGCCCGTCGATATAGGCGCGTTCGACCTCGGCCGCGAAGCTTCCCGGCGCTTCGGCCGCCTTGAGCGCCAGCACGAGCCCCGTCCCGGTCGCCAGGGGGGCCGCGGCCCGCAGCAGATCGTCCAGGTCGAGCCCGATGCCCGCATCGCAGAGCGCCACGACCGGGCGGGCGGCGGCCTCCAGCCCCTTGCGCACGTTGTTCATCTTGGGATTGAAGGTGTCGTCGTTGCCGACGAGAACGGGTGCATCGGGCCACAGCGCCCGGATCGGCGCCACGGCGCCATCGTCCGGCCGGGCCACGCAGATCAGGATTTCCGCGCCGGCGTCGGCCAGCCGCCGCAGCGCCTGAACGTAGGCGGCGGTCGCGTCTTCCGCGCCGGCCATCGGCGCCACGATGCTGAAATCCTGCGCCCGGTAGCGGCCGCCGGCGGCGGTCTTCCTAGGCGTCCGGGCCAGTCCCGCGCTTACCCACTGGATTACCGTGCCAAGTCCCCACCAGCCGAAGCCGAGCCACGCCAGGGTCCCCGGCTCCATGCCGGATCACTCGCCCGCAGCAGCCTGCGCCTGCTTGGCGTTCCCGGAAGAGAAGCGCTGGACGTCGTCCTTCTCGACCAGCAGGGCGCGGTGATAGGAGCGGATGACGTCGTTGGGGTCGCCCTGCTCCCGGATGCGCCCTTCCTCGATCCAGATGGCGCGCGTGCACAGACGGCGCACCTCCGCCATCGAATGGGAGACGAAGAGCAGCGTGCCGGTCTTGCGGAAGTTGTCGATCCAGTCGAGGCACTTGCGCTGGAAGGCGGCGTCGCCGACCGACAGAGCCTCGTCGACGACGAGAATCTCGGCCTCGACATGGGCGCAGATCGAGAAGGCCAGGCGCGTGCGCATGCCCATCGAGTAGTGCTTCACCGGCTGGTCCATGTATTCGCCGATGCCGGCGAACTCGGCGATCGAGTCGAACTTGCGCAGGACCTCGCTGCGCTTCAGGCCGAGCACGGCACCGCCGATCAGGACGTTCTCACGGCCCGACAGTTCCATGTCGAAGGTCGACCCCAGCGCCAGCACCGGTGCGATGCGGCCGGTGACCCGCAATTCGCCATGGCTCGGCAGCGTCATGCCGCAGATCACCTGCAGCAGGGTCGACTTGCCGCAGCCGTTGCGACCGAGGATGCCGATGCTCTCGCCCTTCTTCACTTCGAGGCTGATGTCGCGCAGCACCCAGAAGGGCTTGAAGTACGCCTTCCACCAGCCGAGCAGGACCTGCTTCAACCAGTCGTTGCGATGAGCGTAGAGTTGGAACGCCTTGCCGAGGTTCTTGGCCTCGACGACGATCTCAGAGGACGTCGACGATGACATTCCGATACCTGTCAAAGAACCAGTAGCCGAAATAGAAACTGAAAACCGAGATCGCGAGGGTATACCCGTACACGATCATGTTGGGCAGCTTGCCGAACAGGACCACGTCGCGCATCACCTCGACGAAGCCGGTGAGAGCGTTCGCGTAGATCCAGAAGTTGAACGGCGGCGGCAGCCCGGCGTGGGAGTAGAAAATCGGTGTCGCGAACATGAACAGCGGCACGATGGTGATCATCAGGTACCCGGCATCGCGCGTGAACGCGCCCAATGCCGCCAGGAACCACGACATGCCGATCAGGAACGCCATGAACGGGATGAAGATCAGCGGCACCAGCAGCACGGTCCACGGCAATGAGCCGGTCATTGCCAGCTGGAACACCAGCATCACCGCACCGGAAATCAGCGTGTAAGCGGTGGCGCGCAGGGTCGAGATCACCGGCAGCATGTCGCTGGGGAAGATCGTCTGCTTGATGAAGTGCGTGTACTCGTGCAGCAGCATCGGCGCCCGGAAAGCCATTTCCGAGAAGAAGCTGAAGACGATGAGGCCGCTGAAGATGAAGAGCGAATAGCTGACCTGCTTGCCGTCGGTACCGTCGGCCACCGGCAGGGAAAGCGTCGTCGTGAAGGCGAACGTATAGACGGCGATCATCAGCAGGGGCGCGATGATCGCCCAGATCCATCCGGCGATCGACCCCTTGAAGCGCTCGCGAACCTCGCGCCGCAGGATGGCGGCGATCAGGTCGCGATGGTGCCACATCCGCACGAACGGCTGCGCGAAGAAGCTGCTGACACGCTCGATCGGACCGAGATTCTCGACCACGATCTGCTTGCCGTTGACGACTTTCACCGACGGCATGAGCCGTTCTTCTCCTTCTTGGGTCCAGTGGTGAGCCCGGTGGGGTACGATCCCACGACCCTCTGATTAAAAGTCAGATGCTCTACCGCTGAGCTACGGGCTCGTTCCGGTTCCGCGCCGCGGGCCTCTCCGCCGCGCGGCGCCCATATAAAGTGCAAGGGGCCGATGGTCAACGAGGCCTGTTCCGGCCTCACTTCTTGACGAATTTCGCCTTGAGACGCTCGAACACCTTCTTGGACACGAACTGGGACGTGTCCCCCCCCAGCCGGGCAATATCCTTCACCAGCGACGAGGCGATGAACTGGTGCCGGTCCGAGGCCATCAGGAAGATGGTCTCGATCGCAGGCTCCATGCGGGCATTCATATTGGCCATCTGGATCTCGTACTCGAAGTCCGAAACCGCCCGGAGTCCCCGGATGATGACCGACGCATTCACGTCGCGCGCGAAGTGAATCAGCAGCCCCTCGAACGGCACCACCGTGATGCGGTCGCGGTCGGCCTGTGGAAAATCCGCGATGTCTTCCTTGATGATCTCCATCCGCTCCTCGAGCGAAAACAGAGGTCCCTTGCCCACGTTGATGTGCGGACCGATCACCAGCCTGTCGACGAGCCGCAGCGAGCGGCGCACCACTTCCATGTGCCCGCTCGTGATGGGATCGAACGTGCCCGGATATACCCCGGTGCGTTCTACGGCCATGTCTCCCCCTTGTGCGCAGACTGCGACGGCGAAGTCTTAGCGACACGATCCGTCCTTATCCACCGTTTGTTTCGGAACTGGAGTCCTGCTCCGTTCCGGCCTCCGGCTCGGGCTGGCTATCGCCATTTGCGCCGTTGCCGGCATCGTCCTCGCCGATCCGCACAGCCGTGACGACGCGCTCGCCGTCGCTCACGTTGACGATGCGCACACCGCGCGTCGCACGCCCGGCAATGCGAATTCCATCCACCGGGCAACGGATCAGCGTGCCGGCGTCGGTCACCAGCATGATCTCGTCGGTGTCGAGCACCGGTACCGCCGCCACGATCTCGCCGCCCTTGGCGAGGCTCATCAGTTCCACGCCCTTTCCGCCGCGGCCGGTCACCCGGTACTCGTAGGCGGAGGTGCGCTTGCCGAACCCGGACGAGGCCACGGTGAGCACGAACTCCTCCCTGGTCTTCAGCTCGGCGAAACGCTCCGGCGAGAGCGTGGCGGGCGGCGCAGCCGCCTCCTCGCCCGCGGGAGTCTCCTCCTCCGGCGCATCCACGGCCGCCTCGCCGGCGTCCACGGCGTTCTCGGCCTGGCGCTCGGCGCGTGACTGGCGCAGGTAGGCGTCGCGCTCCTCGCTGGTGACGCCCTTGCCGGCATCGACCAGCGACATCGAGATCACCTCGTCGCCTTCTGCCAGCGCGATGCCGCGCACGCCGGTCGAGTTGCGGCTCGCGAACAGGCGAACCTTGTCGGTCGGGAAGCGCATGGCGCGGCCCTGCCGCGTCGCCAGCAGCACGTCCTGGTCCTCGCTGCAGACGCCGACGCCGATCAGGCGGTCGCCGGCATCCTCGCCCTCGAACTTCATGGCGATCTTGCCGTTCTGGTTCACATTCACGAAATCGCCGAGCTCGTTGCGCCGCACGCCGCCGCGCGCAGTGGCGAACATGACGTTGAGCGTCGCCCAGCTCGCCTCGTCCTCCGGCATCGGCATGACCGTGCTGATCGTCTCGCCCTCGCTGAGCGGCAGCAGATTCACGAAGGCCTTGCCGCGCGCCTGCGGGGCGCCGAGCGGCAGCCGCCAGACCTTGAGCTTGTAGACGATGCCGCGGCTGGAGAAGAACAGCACCGGCGTGTGCGTGTTGGCCACGAACAGGCTCGAGACGAAATCGTCCTCACGCGTGGCCATGCCCGAGCGGCCCTTGCCGCCGCGGCGCTGGGCGCGATAGGCCGAGACCGGAACGCGCTTCACGTAGCCGCCATGGGTCACGGTGACGACCATGTCCTCGCGCTGGATCAGGTCCTCGATGTCCTGCTCGAATTCGTTGTCGAGGATCTGGGTGCGACGCGGCGTGGCGTACTTCTCCTTGATCTCGACCAGTTCGCTGGCCATCAGCGCGAACAGCTTGTCGCGATCGCCGAGAAGTTCGAGGTAGCCCTCGATCAGCTTCGCGACCTCGGTCAGCTCTTCGGCGATCTTGTCGCGCTCCAACCCGGTCAGGCGCTGCAGTCGCAGCTCGAGGATCGCACGGGCCTGCACCTCGGAGAGCCGGTAGGTTCCCTCGGCCGACACTTCGCGGCCGGGCTCGGCGATCAGGTCGATCAGCGGCTTCACGTCGGTGGCCGGCCAGTCCTTGGCCATCAACCGCTCGCGCGCCACGTTCGGATCGGGCGAGCGGCGGATCATCTCGATCACTTCGTCGATATTGGCGACGGCGATCGCGAGACCGACCAGCACATGGGCACGGTCGCGCGCATGGTTGAGCTCGAAGCGGGTGCGCCGTGTGAGCACTTCGGCGCGGAAGCGGATGAAGGCCTCGAGCAGCTCCTTGAGGCTCATCAGCTTCGGGCGGCCGCCGTCGAGCGCCAGGGCGTTGACGCTGAAACTCGTCTGCAACGGCGTGAAGCGGTAGAGCTGGTTGAGCACCACGTCGGACATGGCGTCGCGCTTCAGGTCGATGACCAGCCGCACGCCGTCCCTGTCGCTTTCGTCGCGGATCTCGGAGATGCCCTCGACCTTCTTGTCGCGCACCACCTCGGCGATGCGCTCGTGCAGCCGGGCCTTGTTCTCCTGGTATGGAATCTCGGTGACGACGATCGACTCGCGGCCGCCGGATTTCTGCTCGATGTTGGTCTTGGCCCGCATCATCATCGAGCCGCGACCGAGCTCGAAAGCGGCCCGGATGCCGTTGCGGCCGAGGATGATGCCGCCGGTCGGGAAATCAGGACCCGGCACGTATTCCATGAGCTGCGGCACGGTCAGCTCGGGATTGGCGATCAGCGCGAGGCAGGCTTCGATCAGCTCGCCGAGATTGTGCGGCGGGATGTTGGTCGCCATGCCCACCGCGATGCCGCCGGCGCCGTTGGCCAGCAGGTTCGGATAGGCCGCCGGCAACACCGTCGGCTCGCTCTCGCGCTCGTCGTAGTTCGGCTGGAACTCGACAGTGTCCTTGTTGATGTCCTCGAGCAGCGTCTCCGAGACCGTGGCGAGACGCGCCTCGGTGTAACGCATCGCCGCCGGCGGATCGCCATCCATCGAGCCGAAATTGCCCTGCCCCGAGATCAGCGGCAGGCGCATCGAGAAGTCCTGCGCCATGCGCACCATGGCGTCGTAGATCGCGCTGTCGCCGTGCGGGTGATACTTGCCCATCACGTCGCCGACGATGCGGGCCGACTTGCGGAAGGGCCGCGTCGAGTCGTAGCCGCCTTCCTTCATCGCGTAGAGGATGCGCCGCTGCACGGGCTTCAGCCCGTCGCGCGCGTCGGGCAGCGCGCGCGAGACGATCACGCTCATGGCGTAATCGAGGTAGGAGCGGCGCATCTCCTCTTCGATGGTGATCGGGGCGATATCGTGCGGAGAAGACGGGGGCGGAGGCGCGTCCGAGGGCGGCGGCACCGGCGGCAGGGTCGTATCGTCGCTCACGGAAACCTGGGAATTTTTCTCGTTCTTGCAGCCCGTCCGGAGGCTCCGTCGGGGGTATTTCGCAAACTAGCAAACAAGCCCCGGAAGACCAACAAAAATCGCCCGAGAAAGCCCCCTTTAACACTTTGATTTTATTGACTAAATTCCTGTCGAATTTACCTCAGGGAAAGGCTGTGATTTGCCCCCAGAAAGTGCCCTTGCCCGCCCCTCCGTAGTCGTCTTCGACATGGGTGGCGTCCTGATCGACTACAATCCGCGCCACCTCTACCGGAAGCTGATCCCGCACGAAGCGGAGATGGAGGATTTTCTGGCCAGGGTGACCACGCGGGAGTGGCACACGCGGCAGGACTATGACGGCGATCCGGCCACCGCGACGCGCGAACTGCAGGCGCTCCATCCGGGCAAAGAGGCGCTGATCTCAGCCTACTACGACCGTTTCGACGAGATGCTCGCACACACGTTCGAGCCGACGACGGCCCTCGTCGAGCGGCTGGGCAGCGCCAAGGTCCCGCTTTACCTGCTCTCCAACGCCCCGGGCTTCCTCGACGCCTGGCTGCGCGGCCCGGCGCGCACGACGCATCCGTTCGTGAGGCATTTCCGCGACTATGTGGTGTCCGGCCATGTCGGCTGCTGGAAGCCCGACGCGGCGATCTTCGACCTGACGTGCCGCCTCGGCGGCTTCAAGCCGCAGGATGCCGTCTTCATCGACGACGTCCTGGCAAATGTCGACGGCGCGCGCGCCACCGGCATGAGCGGCATCCATCACCGCTCGCCCGAGCAAACCATCGCCGAGCTGCGCGCGCTGGGCTTTCCTGCATGACGGTCCGCTTCATCGGCCCGCGAGAGAGCCGGCGGCCGAAAACGACCGTCCCTCACGGGACGAGCGTCGGCACCACCTAGAACGGAATGTCGTCGTCGAGTTCGGCCTTGCCGCGGGGAGCCGCACGGCCACCGCCGCCACCCCCACCGCTGGACGCACCGCCACCGCCGCCGCCCATGCCGCCGCCGTAGTCATCGTCCATGCCGCCGCCACCGCCGCCGCCTTCACCGCCACCGCTGCGACCGTCGAGCATGGTGAGCGAACCGCCAAAGCGCGGGATGACGACCTCGGTCGTATAGCGTTCCTGGCCGCTCTGGTCGGTCCACTTGCGGGTGGTGAGCTGGCCCTCGAGATAGATCTTGGCGCCCTTCTTCAGGAACTTCTGGGCGACCTCGGCCAGCTTGTCGTTGAAGATCACGACGCGGTGCCACTCGGTGCGCTCCTTGCGCTCGCCGCTGTTGCGGTCGCGCCAGGTCTCGGAGGTCGCCACCGACATGTTCACCAGCGAACGCCCATCCTGCATGGATTTCACTTCGGGGTCGCGGCCGAGATTTCCGACGAGAATGACTTTGTTGACGCTGCCCGCCATGGGGGCCTCCTTCGCTTTCCCGGCGCCGCGGGACGCGGCACCTACCTCACGGCGGGCAAACTAGCTCCGGCAGCCTGTGGGCAGCCACCGAATAACGGTTGTGAAGTGAAGTCTGCTCATGACGGCCCTCCGACAATTCATTGGTTGGGACAGCAAACTCTCCCGTATCTTCCCCCGCCATGAGCAAACCCTTTCACGTCCCCCAGGTCTCGACCGGCCAGGCCTACGCCATGCTGGGCGGCGCGGCCCTGATGATGACCCTGGCAATGGGCATCCGGCAGAATCTCGGCCTGTTCCAGGCGCCGGCCTCCCGGGAACTCGGCATCGCGATCTCCGACTTCGCCCTCGCGATATCCGTCCAGCAGGTGGCCTGGGGCGTCAGCCAGCCGATTGCCGGCGTCTTCGCCGACAAATACGGGACGCGCTGGGTCGCCCTAATCGGCAGCGTGCTCTTCATCCTCGGCATCTGGCTGACGGCGACGGCGCAGAGCCTCTTCCCCATCATCCT
Organism: Reyranella humidisoli; assembly: GCF_019039055.1. Lineage (NCBI taxonomy): Bacteria > Pseudomonadati > Pseudomonadota > Alphaproteobacteria > Hyphomicrobiales > Reyranellaceae > Reyranella > Reyranella humidisoli. The sequence goes on along the minus strand of NZ_JAHOPB010000001.1, from coordinate 3,195,755 downwards.
GGGCGCCGGCGTGCTGATCGGCGTGTCGCTGGCCTGCACGACGTCCGGCATCACGGCAAACATCGCCGCGCGCGTCGTCGAGCCCGGCCGCCGCACACTGGCCTTCGGCCTGGTCTCGGCGGCCGGCTCGGTCGGCACCATGGTGACCGCACCGATTGCCGCCTATCTCCTGAATACCGACGGCTGGCGGGCCGCCGTCTGGGCCTTCGTGATCCTGGCCCTGGCGATGCTGCCGGCCGCCTGGATCGGCAGTCGGGCCGACAAGCTGCCCAACAGCCTGTCGACGGACCGCAATCTCACCCTGGGGGGCGCCCTCGACGAAGCGCGGCGCCACAGCGGCTACGTCGTGCTGTCGCTGGCCTTCTTCGTCTGCGGCCTGCAGCTCGTTTTCATCACCACCCACCTCCCGACCTATCTCGCCCAATGCGGCATGGACGCCTCCTACAGCGCCGTGGCGCTGATGCTGATCGGCGGATTCAACATCCTGAGTTCGTGGTTGTTCGGTTGGCTGGGTGACAAATACCCCAAGCGCCTGCTGCTGGGTGCGATCTACCTGCTGCGCTCGCTGACCGTGGCGCTGTTCTTCCTGTTCCCACCCACGCCACTCTCGGTCGTGCTGTTCGGGGCCGCCATGGGCACGCTGTGGCTGGGGGTAATTCCCCTGGTCAACGGGCTGGTGGTGCAGATCTTCGGCCTGCGCTTCCTGTCGACCCTGACCGGCATCGCCTTCCTCAGCCACCAGGCCGGTTCCTTCCTCGGCGCCTGGGGCGGCGGCTATCTCTACGACCTGATGGGCTCCTATGACCTCGCCTGGAAGATCGGCGTCCTGATCGGCCTGATTGCGGGCACCGCGCAGCTCCTGATGAACGACCGGCCGACGGCACGGGTGCTGGCAGCGCAAGCATCGCCAGCGTGACACCGGGACTGGCGGGGCTGGGGGTTAATCGCCATATGCGGTGATCCCCCGCATCCCTTATTGTCCCGGTCCAGATGGCCAAGTCACGCTTACAAACTGCCGAACCGCATCGCTTCATCTCCGTCCGGGGAGCGCGCGAGCACAATCTCAAGAATGTCGACGTCGACCTGCCGCGCGACCGGCTGGTCGTGATCACCGGTCTCTCGGGCTCGGGAAAATCCTCGCTCGCCTTCGACACGATCTACGCCGAGGGCCAGCGCCGCTACGTCGAGAGTCTCTCGGCCTATGCGCGCCAGTTCCTCGAGCTGATGCAGAAGCCCGACGTCGATTCGATCGAGGGCCTGTCGCCCGCGATCTCGATCGAGCAGAAGACGACCTCGCGCAACCCGCGCTCGACGGTCGGCACCGTCACCGAGATCTACGATTATCTGCGCCTGCTGTTCGCGCGCGTCGGCGTGCCCTACTCGCCCGCCACCGGGCTGCCGATCGAAAGCCAGACCGTTTCCCAGATGGTCGACCGCATCAAGACGATGCCGGACGGCACGCGCCTCTATCTCATGGCGCCGATCGTGCGCGGCCGAAAGGGCGAGTATCGCAAGGAGCTGCAGGAGCTGCAGCGCAAGGGCTTCCAGAGGGTCAAGGTCGACGGCAAGCTCTACGAGATCGCCGACGCACCGGCTCTCGACAAGAAATACAAGCACGACATCGACGTGGTGGTGGACCGCATCGTCGTGAAGCCGGATCTCGGCAACCGTCTTGCCGATTCGATCGAGACCGCACTCACGCTCGCCGAAGGTCTGGCCATCGCCGAGAACGCCGATAACGGCGAACGCACGGTCTTCTCGGCCCGCTTCGCCTGTCCGGTCTCGGGCTTCACCATCGAGGAAATCGAACCGCGCCTGTTCTCGTTCAACGCGCCGCAGGGCGCCTGCCCTTCCTGCGACGGGCTGGGCGTAAAGATGTTCTTCGATCCCGAGATGGTGATTCCGGACGACCGGCTCTCGCTCTCGGAGGGCGCGGTCGCGCCGTGGGCCGATTCGTCGGGCCAGTATTACATGCAGACGCTCGACAGCATCGCCAAGCACTTCAAGGTGAAGACCTCGATGCCGTGGCGCGACCTGCCGAAGAAGGTGCGCGACACGATCCTCTACGGCAGCGGCAGCGAGTCCGTCGCCATGCGCTACGACGACGGCATCCGCCAGTACCAGACGACCAAGCCGTTCGAGGGCGTGATCCCCAATCTCGACCGCCGCTGGAAGGAGACCGATTCCTCCTGGGTGCGCGAGGAGCTTGAGCGCTTCCAGCATGAGAGCAAGTGCGAGACCTGCAACGGCGCCCGCCTCAAGCCCGAAGCGCTGGCCGTTAAGATCGCCGGCCTCAACATCAGCCAGACGACCGAGTTCTCGATCGGCGAGGCGGTGCAGTGGTTCCTGGCGCTCGACCCCAAGCTCACGTCGAAACAGCGCGAGATTGCCGCCCGCATCCTCAAGGAGATCAACGAGCGGCTGGGCTTCCTCGACAATGTCGGCCTCTCCTACCTGACATTGAACCGCACCTCCGGCACGCTGTCCGGCGGCGAAAGCCAGCGCATCCGCCTTGCCTCCCAGATCGGCTCGGGCCTGACGGGCGTGCTCTACGTGCTCGACGAGCCGTCGATCGGCCTGCACCAGCGCGACAACGACCGGCTGCTGAAGACGCTCACGCGCCTGCGCGACCTCGGCAACACGGTGCTGGTGGTCGAGCATGACGAGGACGCGATCCGTGCCGCCGACTATCTCGTCGACATGGGCCCCGGCGCCGGCGCGCACGGTGGCAACGTGATCGCGCAGGGCACGCCCGAGGAGGTCATGCGCAACAGCGCGAGCCTCACCGGCCAGTATCTTTCCGGCTTCCGCCAGGTTCCGATCCCCAAGGTGCGCCGCGAGCCGCCACCCCGGAACGGCCGCTGGCTCACCCTGAAGGGCGCCAAGGAGAACAATCTCCAGGACGTCACCGCCAGCATCCCGCTCGGCACCTTCACCTGCGTCACCGGCGTGTCGGGCAGCGGCAAGTCCACGCTGATCGTCGAGACGCTCTACAAGGCGCTCGCGAAGAAGCTCAATAATGCGCGCGAGCATGCCGGCGCGCATGCCTCCCTCGAAGGCGTGAACCATCTCGACAAGATCGTCGACATCGACCAGTCACCGATCGGCCGCACGCCGCGCTCCAATCCCGCGACTTATACGGGCGCCTTCTCGCCGATCCGCGACTGGTTCTCGCAACTGCCCGAATCGACCGAGCGCGGCTACAAGCCCGGCCGCTTCTCCTTCAACGTGAAGGGCGGCCGCTGCGAGGCCTGCCAGGGCGACGGCGTCATCAAGATCGAGATGCATTTCCTGCCCGATGTCTACGTCGAGTGCGACGTCTGCAAGGGCAAGCGCTACAATCGCGAGACGCTGGAGATCGTGTTCCGCGGCAAGTCGATCGCCGACGTTCTCGACATGACGGTCGACGAGGGCTGCGAGTTCTTCAAGGCGGTGCCGATCATCCGCGACAAGCTGCTGACGCTTCAGCAGGTCGGTCTCGGCTACATCCATATCGGCCAGCAGGCGACGACGCTCTCGGGCGGCGAAGCGCAGCGGGTCAAGCTCGCCAAGGAACTGTCGCGCCGCGCCACCGGCCGCACGCTCTACATTCTCGACGAGCCGACCACCGGTCTTCATTTCGAGGACGTGCGCAAGCTGCTCGAAGTGCTGCATCGCCTGGTCGAGACCGGCAACACGGTGCTGGTGATCGAGCACAATCTCGAAGTCATCAAGACGGCCGACTGGGTCCTCGACATGGGGCCCGACGGCGGATCGGGTGGCGGCCGACTGGTTGCCGAAGGCCCGCCCGAAGCGATCGTGAAGGTCCCCGACAGCTACACCGGCCAATATCTCGCCCGCCTGCTTCCACGCAGCGCTTCGACCAAGAAGCGCGCCTGAGAGGTTAGCGTCGCTCCCAGTCGATGCGACCGAGATCGTAGTCGAACTGACGTTCGACCACGTCGGACGTGGCGTCGGAAGCATCGCCCTTGCGGTCCGTCACGCGCCGCTGCGCGACGTCCTTCGGGACATCGAGCCAGATTCCCTGGAACGGCACACCGACCTTGTGCGCCAGCGCCTCGGCCGCCACCCGTTCAGCGGGGCGCGCGAAGACCGCGTCGAGCACGACGCTGTGCCCTGCCCTCAGCACGCGCTCGGCGCGCGCCATGAAAGCGGCGTAGATCCGGGCCGACGCCTCCGGCGAATAACTGCCGGCCGGCATGCGCTCCTCCAGCGCGATTCCCGCCTGCCGCTTGCGCTCGACGTCGGTGCGCACGACGACCGCCCCGGGGGTGCGGCCGATCTCCGGCGCCATCTTCAAGGCGAGCGTGGTCTTGCCGCTGCCCGACAGGCCGCCGATCGCGACCAGACGCGGCGGCACGGGCTTCAGGAACTCGAGGGCCGCTTCCTGATAGGCGCGCGCCGGGGCATTGTCGGCGCCGCTCACGGCGGTGACGGCGGAATCGACATAGGCGCGGATCGCGGCGCGGCGCGCGAGGAACATGGGCAGCAGCACCAGCGCCTCCTCGTGCGAGGCTCCTTCGGTCTCGCGGACCCGCCACAGCCATTCGTTCAGCAGGCGATTGGCCAATGCGCCCAGCCCCTGTCGCGCCAGGTCCATCAGCGTGAACGCGAGATCGTAGAGCACGTCGATGTTGGCGATCTTGTCGGAGAATTCGATGGCGTCGAACGGCACCGGCTGGCCGTTCAGCGTCACGATGTTCCGCAGGTGCAGGTCACCGTGACAGCGGCGGATTGCGCCGGCCGCGACGCGGCGCGCCACGAGATCGACGAAGGGCTCGAGCGAGCGCGGCATCGCGTCGGCCAGCGCCTCGCTGGTCGCCGGGTCCAGCCGTTCACCCGCCTCGCGCATCTGGCGCACGTCGGCCGCAACCGAGTGGCGATAGTCATCGGGCGCGCAGAAGCCCGAGGCGATGGCCGGAAGCCCGTCATGGAACTGAGCCACGCGCGCGCCCAGCGCCGCCATCAGGTCCAGCGTCAGCGCCCCGCGCGCCGCCATGCGATCGAGCAGCCCCTCCTCGTCGAAGCGGCGCATCACGACCAGCCAGTCGACGGCATTGTCCGCCGGTCCGCCGACCTCGCCGAGGACCAGCCGGCCCGCGCGGCGCAGGACCGGGGCGATGCCGAGATAGATTTCCGGTGCCGACCGCCGGTTGACGTCGATTTCGGCCGCGCACATCGCCGCGCGCCGGCTCTCTGTCGAGAAATCCATGTAGGGAAACTTCACGGCGCGCTTCAGCTTGTAGGCACGCTCGCGGCAGAGGAAGACGACGGCGCCATGCGTGTCGATCCTCCGCTCCGGCTTCAGCTCGGCTTCGAGGAAGGCGACGGTCTCGGACTGGTCCTCGACGATGAATGACGGGCGAGCGGTCATCTGATCTCTGTCACACGGCAGGGGCTGGATCGACGTGAACGATGATTTCCGCGGCCGGGAAGGCCCTGGCGATCTCCATCTCGACCTCCTGGCCAATCTCATGCCCGTCGACCAGCGACAGGTCCCGCGCGACTTCGATATGGAGCTGGACGAACTTGGTGAGACCACCCGAGCGGGTCCGCAACTCGTGCACGTCGATCACGCCGGCATGGCTGCGTGCGATCTCCTCGATCCGCTTCGATTCATCGGCCGGCAACTCGCGATCCATCAGCACATCGAGCGACGCACGCCCCACCTTCCATCCCCCGTGGAGCAGGTAGAGCGCCACCACGCCCGCCACGCCGCTGTCGATCAGAGGCAGGTCCAGCAGGCCCGACAGGAACAGTCCGCCGCCGGTCAGAAGAGTGGCGACCAGGTCGGTCGCGTAGTGCGCCATGTCGGCGCCGATCGCCAGCGAACCGCTCCGCCGCACGACATATCTTTGAAAGGAAACGAGAACCGCGGTGAGGACGATGGCCAGCCCGCTGATGACGAGCCCCACCATCTCTTCCCGGACCTGCTTGGGATTACCCAGCCGCTCCACGACCGCGACGAGAAGAGCGCAGCCGGAGGCCGCGATGAAGCCCGCCTGCACGAGGCCCGCCAGCCCCTCGGCCTTGCCATGTCCGAAACGATGATCGTCGTCCGCCGGTACCAGCGCGTGGCGCACGGCCAGGAACGTCACCATCGAGCTCACGAGGTCGAGCGAGGTGTCGACCAGCGACGAGAGCATGCTGACCGAATCGGTGATGCGCCACGCCGCCAGCTTGGCGACGATGAGGATGAGCGCCACCGACATCGACGCGACGGTCGCCAGCCGCATCAGCCGTTGGGGCTCCATCGCCATCACGCGCTCAGGGATAGAGGGTTCGCGTGGTCCACGATTCGGCCGTGGACCCGCGCCGGTACTCCAGCCGGTCGTGCAGCCGGAAGGCGCCATCCTGCCAGAACTCGATCAGGGTCGGCTGCAGCCGGAAGCCCGACCAGTGCGGCGGCCGCGGCACGGCGCCCACAAGGTGCTTGGCGCCGAACTCCGCCACGCGCTTTTCGAGCGCGAACCGGCTCTCCAGGGGACGCGACTGTTCCGAGGCCCAGGCGCCGACCTGGCTGCCGCGGGCGCGGCTGGCGAAATAAGCGTCCGCCTCGGCCGCCGTGGTCTTGGTCACGGGCCCTTCCAGGCGAACCTGCCGGCGCAGGGATTTCCAGTGAAACAGCAGGGCGGCCTTGGGATGGGCCAGCAGGTGGTTGCCCTTCCGGCTTTCATAATTGGTGTAAAATACGAAGCCGGCGGCATCGTAATCCTTCAAAAGGACCATGCGGACGGCCGGCGTGCCGTCGGGACCGACCGTGGCGAGGGCCATGGCGGAGGGGTCGTTCGGCTCGGAAGTAGCGGCTTCGGCGTACCATGTGCCGAAAAGCTCCAGCGGATCGGTCGTTTCCCTGATCATGACCACAATATGAGGGGGTCGGCAGCGTTCCACCACCGGCATCTTGTCCCAACAGCCATCCCCCGCTAGAACCGGTACATGATCGCTGCTGCACAACTGATGGCCGGTAAAAAAGGCCTCGTCATGGGCGTCGCCAATGAGCGCTCGATCGCTTGGGGCATTGCCAAGGCCTGCCACGACCAGGGGGCCGAGGTGGCCTTCACCTTCCAGGGCGAGGCGCTGGAAAAGCGCGTGCGCCCCCTGGCCGGCTCGATCGGCGCCAAGATCATCGAACCTTGCGACGTCACCAACCCTGCCAGCATCGACGCGGTCTTCGCCAAGCTGGAAAAGGAATGGGGCAAGCTGGACTTCGTGGTCCACGCCATCGCCTTCTCCAACAAGGACGAGCTGCGCGGCCGCTACCTCGAAACCTCGTCGGACAATTTCAATCTCACCATGAACGTGAGTGTCTACTCCTTCACAGCGGTGTCGCAACGCGCCGTGCCGCTGATGAAGGATGGCGGCAGCCTCCTCACCCTCACTTACTACGGTGCAGAGCGTGTGATCCCCCACTACAACGTCATGGGCGTCGCCAAGGCGGCCCTTGAGGCCAGCGTGCGCTACCTGGCGGCCGACCTGGGCGAGCAGAAGATCCGCGTCAACGCGATCTCCGCCGGCCCGATCAAGACGCTGGCCTTCGCCGGCATCAACGATGGCCGCTATATACTGAAGTGGAACGAGCTGAACTCGCCCCTGAAGCGCAACGTCACGACGGAGGAAGTCGGCAATGCCGGCCTCTACCTCCTGTCCGACCTCGGCACAGGCGTCACCGGCGAAGTCATGCACGTCGACGCCGGCTACCATGTGGTCGGCATGATCAACACATCGTCCGCGAAGCAGATCGCCGAATTGCTCGGCAACTTCGAAGGCGAGTAGAGCGGAGCAGCCGGCCATGGCCGGCAGCAGTTTCGGCACCCTTTTCCGGTTCACCAGCTGGGGCGAAAGCCACGGGCTAGCGATCGGCTGCGTGGTCGACGGGACGCCGCCGCGCATCCCGCTGACCGAGGCCGAGATCCAGGTCTGGATGGACAAGCGCCGTCCCGGCCAGTCGCGCTTCGTCACCCAGCGCCAGGAACCCGACCAGGTGAAGATCCTGTCGGGCGTCTTCGAGGGCGTGACGACCGGCACCCCGATCGGGCTGCACATCGACAATGTCGACCAGCGCAGCCGCGACTACGGTGAGATCAAGGACCAGTTCCGGCCGAGCCACGCCGACTACACCTACGACAGGAAGTACGGCGTCCGTGACTATCGCGGCGGCGGCCGGCAATCGGCGCGCGAAACCGCGGTGCGTGTCGCGGCCGGCGCCATCGCCCGCAAGATCCTGGGCGACGGCGTCACCATCCGCGGCGCCGTGATCCAGATCGGCACCCAGAAGATCGACCGGGCCAACTGGGACTGGGACGCCACCGGCGACAATCCCTTCTGGTGTCCAGACCGCCAGGCCGCGCAAGGCTGGGAAGGCTATCTCGACGACGTGCGCAAGCGCGGCAGCTCGTGCGGCGCCGTGATCGAGGTCGTGGCCTCGGGCGTCCCCGTCGGTCTCGGCGATCCGGTCTACGACAAGCTCGATGCCGATCTCGCCAAGGCGCTGATGAGCATAAATGCCGTGAAGGGCGTGGAGATCGGCGACGGTTTCGCCACCGCGGCGATGAGCGGCGAGGACAACGCCGACGAGATGCGCATGCGCGACGGCGCCCCGGCCTTTCTCAGCAACCATGCCGGCGGCATCCTGGGCGGCATCTCGACCGGGCAGGACATTGTCTGCCGCCTCGCGGTGAAACCCACCAGCTCGATCCTGACGCCAGTCCGCAGCGTCGACCGCAACGGGCGCGACATCGAGTTGCGCACCAAGGGCCGCCACGATCCCTGTGTCGGCATCCGCGGTACGCCGGTGGCCGAGGCCATGATGGCCTGCGTGCTGGCCGACCATCTGCTGCGCCACCGCGCGCAGTGTGGGTAGCGGGCCGCAGGTGGCCACCCGGCAACCTCTCGAGGCACGCTATGGCTCGCTGCACAATGCAGGCATGGCAGTCGTCTCGCTGCTGATGATCGGCTCGGCGATCGTGCACTTCGCCTCGGGCGGTTCGGCCAATGCCCCCACGCTCTCGCTCAACGACCCGCGCTTCGTGCTGTTCTCGGTGCTGGCCGTGGCGATGGCCTACTACGTCTATGTCGGCATCAGCCGCTATCTCGACCGGACGCCGCAGATCGTAATCGACCACGACGGCATCGCCCTGGGCTTCGGCCGCAATGCCCGCCTTGCCTGGGACGACATCCAGTGGGTCCGTCTGCGCCGCCTCGGGTTTCGTCCCCAACTCCAGATCGGCATTGAGCCGCAGGCTTTTCTCGCAGCCAACCTGCGCCTGTCCCTGCTCAATCTCGACGATAGCCTGCGTCCGATCCGCGGCATGCCGACCGCCATGCTGGTCCGCGACAACGGCCTCGACACAAAAGCCGTGGCCATGCTTGATGCCGTGAAGGCGTTCCGGCCGAATCTCATCCAGTAATTGCCGGCGCATTCCGTTCGTTCAGGGGGAACTTCGCATGCGACGTTTCATCGTCGGCTTTCTTGCGACCATCGGCACCCTCGTCCTGCTGGCGATCGTCGCCGGCGCCGCCTTCTTCGCCTCGGGTCCCTTTTCGCCGAAGCCACTGCCGCAGCAGATGGTCCTCTCACTCGACCTGCGCTCGCTGCCGCCGGAGACGACCTCGACCGGCCTGCTGAGCGGCGGCCTGTTCGGCAGCTCGCGCGACATCATCGAGACCGTGCAGCTTCTCTGGCAGGCCGCCGACGATCCGCGCGTTGTAGGTCTGTACGTCGAGATCGGCGACGAGGCGGGCGGGCTCGCGCGCGTCCAGGAGCTGCGCCAGGCGATCGCCCACTTCCGCGGCAAGGGCAAGTTCGCCGTGGGTTTCGCAGAATCCCTGGGCAGCGGCGGCAACCATGTCGCCGATTACTATCTGGCCGCCGCGCTCGAGCAGATCTGGCTACAGCCGAGCGGCGGCTTCGGCGTCACCGGCATCGCCGTCGAAACCCCGTTCCTCAAGGGCGGGCTCGACAAGCTCGGCGTCAAGGTCGAGGGCGGCAAGCGCTACGAATACAAGAGCGCCCCCGATTCGTTCACGGAAACCGGCTATGCCCGCCCCGCCCGCGAGAATCTGCAGCAGCTGATCGACAGCCTGTTCGGCCAGTTCGTGGCCGACGTGGCGCGCGATCGGAAGATGGAGGCCGGCCAGCTTCGCCGTCTGATCGATAATGCACCGCTCGAATCCGAGGAGGCCCGGCGCGACGGCCTGGTCGACAAGATCGGCTACCGGGCCGACGCCCTGGAGGACGTCTATCAGCGCGCCAACGGCAAACGCGAGCTGGTGACGCTGGCGGAATATGCCGGCGACGAAGCGCGCCCACAGACCCGCGGTGAAGTCATCGCTTTGGTGCGCGCCAGCGGCGCGATCATGTCCGGCGGCGGCCGCAGCAGCCCGCTCGAGGACGAGGCGGCGGCCAATGCCGAGGACGTCGTCGAAGCGCTGGAAGACGCCTCGCAGGCCAAGGACGTGCGCGCCATCGTGTTGCGCATCGACTCTCCCGGCGGCACCTACCCCGCCGCCGATGCCATCGCCGACGCGGTCGGCCGGGCACGCGCCGCCGGCAAGCCCGTCATTGTCTCGATGGGCGACGTGGCGGCCTCGGGCGGCTATCTCGCCGCCGTGCGCGGCGACGTCATCGTGGCCCAGCCGACGACCATCACCGCGTCGATCGGCGTGTTCAGCATCTGGCCGATGGCGCAGGAGCTGCTGACCTCGCTCGGCATCAATGTCGAGCGCGTCTCGGTTGGCCGCAATGCCGGCATGCACTCGACCTTCCAGCCGCCGTCCCCGGCCCAGCGCGCCGCCGTCAACCGCGAACTCGACGTCATCTATGCGGCCTTCACCGCGCAGGTCGCCGAATTCCGCAATCTCGACTCCAACCGCATCGACGCCGCTGCTCGCGGCCGGGTGTTCAGCGGCGTCGACGCCAAGCGCGCGGGCCTGGTGGACGAACTCGGCGGCCTGCAGCTCGCCCTCAACATCGCCAAGGCGAAGGCCGGCGTCGACGAAGGCCGCAAGGTCGAAATCCGCCGTTATCCCAACGATGGCGACCGCCTGCAGCGCGTGCTCGATCACCTGTTCAAGCTGGCCGGCGTCTCGACCGCGCCCAGCCTCGGCATGCCGCGCGAGGTCCGCGAGGCGCTCGCCAAATTCGGCGTTGCCGCTCGCCCGGGCAACGTCCGCCTCCCGCCACTGCCGCCGCTCTGGCGCTAGATCATTGGAGCGCGCCGCTCCAGTGGCGCCCTCCATTGCTCGACCCTACCCTGGCGCCAAAGAAGGGTAGCGCCAGGCACGCCGCCAGCAGCACAAGACGGTTCGGCGCGGGATCCTTATGCGCGGAGGCGAATGGTCGCCAGGGTCTCCAGCGCATCGCCGGCCCGTCGCAGCAGCGCCAGCTCCTCGACGCGGCCGGTCATCGGCAGGTTCTGGCGACCGACGATGCGCGCGACCTGCTCGGCCTCGGCGGCGCTGCGAAACAGGCCGAGCGTGATGTGCGGCTCGAACGGTTCGCGACCAGGCATCGGATTCAACGCCTCATGGAGGGAAGTGAGTTCCGCGGCACCGTCCGACGGCTCGGCATAGAAGTAGAGGTCGGACCGCACGATACGCTCGATCAGGAACCAGAATGGACGCTGCGTGATGCTTTGCATCGCCGTCCGCAGTTCGCCCTCGCGTTCGGCTGCAGCGCCGAACACGAGCGTGAAGTGCGGGCCGATCAGCGCGGCTTCGCCGGCATGGTATTGCGCCCTGAGGCGATGCAGCGCCGCGTCGTCGGCCTCGCCCAGCACCGGCCAGGCCACGACGTAGAGCATCTCAGCTGTAGCTCTTGGCCATGCCCAGCGCCGGATCCATCACCGCGCCATAGGGCGGGAACGGGTAGCGCAGGCCGTTCTTGCCGAGATGGCCCATGCCCTCGACCGCGCGCAGCAGCTCGTCGGGCGGGCAGGCCATCAGAAGCTCGTCGTCGGCCACACCGCCGTAGCGACGCTCGGCGAAGCACGGCAGCGAGAGCGAGGTCTGGCGCGTGGCCAGCGCCCGGCCCCACGAATCGGCGCAGGCGCTCTCGCCGGTCACCGTGAAATCATAGCGGCGGTAGCGATGATACTGCAGGCCGTTGATGAAATAGATCATCTGGCCGGGCGTGCCGTAGAACAGGCAGATGTCCGGCGGATCGAGGCGCGCCGAGCGCAGCGGCGACACGACGAGGCCGTTGTACTTGCCATCCGGCACGCGCGGCATCTGGGCTTGATGAGCCGCGGACGCTTCCTTGTTGCCGAACCAGACGCCGTTCATGTGGTCGCCCGACAGGAAGCCCTCTCCCGGATGGTTGAGGCCGACGACACCGCCGCAATTGCCGCCGCGCGTATTGTCGACGGTGATGCCCAGCGTGAATCCGTACCAGCGCGACTGCGTCACCATCTGGCACATGGTGAACTTGAAGCCCTCGGTCGGCTTGCGCACGCCCTTGATCCTGTCCATCTCGGCGGGGTCCTCGAAAAGGCGCATGCCGATCGGCTGGGTGCGGATGCGCAGCAGTTCGATCAGCTTGTTGCTGGCTTCGGCCAGCATGGCGCCAGTGATGGTTTCCGGTGGCGTCCATGGGGCGGTCTTGTAGCCCGGCGGCAGCGTCTGGACGTTCATTGTTGTTTCCTCCGTGTCTGGCTAGGTGAGGTTGAGCCCACCGTCGGCGATGACGATCTCTCCGGTAACGTAGTCGTTGGCGCAGAGCGCGGCCACCAGATCGGCGATGTCCTCCGGTTTCGCAGGACGCTTCATCGGCGACTTCACCTTCCAGGTCTCCAGCATGTCGGGCCAGTTGGCCGTCATCGGCGTCTCGACCAGGCCGGGCGCCACGGCGTTGACGCGGATCGCCGGCCCCAGCGACAGCGCCAGCAGCTTGGTGACGTGATGCAGCGCCGCCTTCGACGCGGCATAGGGAATTGAGGAGCCCTTGGGTCGAGAGCCGGCATGCGTGCCGATATTGACGATGCTCGCCGGCCGGCCGCGCTCACTGGACTCGCGCAACGCTGCCTCGGCTTCCGCGACCAGCACGAACGGCGCGATCAGGTTCACATCGAGCATCTGTCGCCACAGCGACGGTGTCGCCGCCTTCAGATCGGTATGCGGGATGCGGATCGACAGGCCGGCGTTGTTGACCAGCACGTCGAGACGACCATGCGCCTCGAGCACGGAGGCGACGAGGCCGCGCGCGGCCGTCTCGTCGCCGAGATCGGCCTGGTGATAGCTGGCCTTCTTCAGTTCCTGAACCATCGCACGACCGACCTCGGCCGAGCTACGCGAATGGAGCGCCACGACATAGCCGTCGTGCGCGAGGCGGCGCGCGATGGCGGCGCCGATTCCGGAGGTAGAGCCGGTGACGAGAGCGACGCGTTCAGACACAGGCCTTCAACGCCTCCAGCGTCTCGTCGGGGCGCTCCACCATCATGAAGTGCCCGCAGTCGGGAATGGTCACGGCCTTCGATCCGGCGATGGCGGTGACGAGAGTCTTCGCCTTGGCAGCGGGCGTCATGAGATCGCCGTCGCCCAGGACGAACACGGTCGGGCAGGTCACGGCAGCGGCCCGCACGGGCGCATCCTTGTAGGCATTGCAGGCGGCCAGATCGGTGTGGATCACGCCCGGCTTGTTGCCCGCCAGCACCGAGAGTGATTCGCGCCGCAGCCACAGGCCGGGCGAGACCATGCCGCCCTTGTGCAGCGCGTTGCCCATGCCCCAGAAGGTCATCAGCTCCTGGACCTTCGCCGTGTTGGCCTTGGCCGATTCGAGCATCTCGGGATGAACCGGCATCTCCGACGCGACGCCGCACAGGCCGAGCGCCCGCACCTTGTCGCCATGCCGCGCGGCACAGTCGAGCGCGACCAGCGCGCCCATCGAATGGCCGACCAGCGCCGCCTGCTTCAGGCCGGCGGCCTCGATCAGGCGCGCCGTCCAGTCGGCGAGCGCGCCGATGCTGTCGAGCGCGGGACCGTCGGACCAGCCGTGCGCGGGGAAATCCACGGCCAGCACGGAGCGGCCATGATGGGCGAACCAGCGCGTCTGCAGGCGCCAGGCCGTGCGATCGAAGCCCGCGCCGTGGAGGAAGACGATCGTGGGCTTGGCCGCATCGAATTCGGCGCCGCCGGTCGTCGCGAAGACGGTCCGGCCGTCGACGGTGAGCTTCATGGTCAGCCCTTCTGCGCGGCGCGCAGCGCCGGCCCAAGATCGTCGATCAGATCTTCGGGATCTTCCAGCCCGATCGAGAGCCTGATCATGCCCTCTCCGATGCCCGCCGCCGCGAGCGCCGCCGCATCGAGCTGGGCATGCGTGGTCGAGGCGGGATGAATCACCAGCGACTTCGCGTCGCCCACGTTGGCGAGGTGCGAGAACAGCTTCAGCCGCTCGATGAAGCGGCGGCCGGCCTCGCGCCCGCCCTTGATGTCGAAGCTGAAGATCGAACCCGTGCCCTTGGGCAGGAGCCTCTGCGCCAACGCGTGATCGGGATGATCGGGCATGTCGGGCGAGGCGATGCGCTCGACCGCCGGATTGGCCTTGAGGAAGGCCATCACCTTGCGGGCGTTTTCGACGTGGCGCGCGACGCGCAGCGGCAGCGTCTCGAGGCCCTGGATCAGATAAAAGGCGTTCTGCGGCGACAGGCAGCAGCCGAAGTCGCGCACGCCCTCGGTGCGGGCGCGCATCACGAACGCATGCGGGCCGAACTCCTCCGCGTAGTCGATGCCGTGATAGCCGGCATAGGGTTCGGTGAGCGTCGGGAATTTGCCCGAGCCCTCCCAGTCGAAACGGCCCGACTCGACGATGACGCCACCAATCGCCACGCCGTGGCCGCCGATGAACTTGGTCGCCGAATGGAAGACGATGTCCGCGCCCAGGGTCAGCGGCTTGCAAAGTATCGGCGAGGCGAAGGTGTTGTCGATCATCAGCGGGATCTTCGCCTCGTGGGCGATCGCGGCGATGGCCGGAATGTCGAGCACCTCCCCGCCCGGATTGCCGATCGTCTCGCCCAGCACCAGCCGCGTGTTGGGCCGGATGGCCTTGCGAAAGCCCTCATGGTCGCGCGGATGAACGAAGCTCGTCTCGATTCCGAAGCGTGGCAGGGTGAGCGCCAGCATGTTGCGCGTGCCGCCGTAGAGCGAGGTCGAGGCGACGATGTGGTCCCCAGCGCCCATGAGCGTGGCGATCGCGATATGCAGCGCCGCCTGGCCGCTCGACACCGCCAGCGCGCCCGACCCCTCCTCAAGCGCGGCGACCCTCTCCTCGAACACCGAGACGGTCGGATTGGAGATGCGGCTGTAGATGTGGCCGCCGACTTCGAGGTTGAACAGGCTCGCCGCATGGTCGACGTCGCGGAAGACGAACGACGTCGTCTGGTAGATCGGCACCGCGCGCGCACCGGTCGCCGGATCGGGATGCTGACCGGCGTGCAGCGCCAGCGTATCGGGCCTCAGGAACTTGGCTTCGACCAATTCACTTCCCCTTCTTGGGCGGTCCGCCGCCGCTATTTCTTGAACAGCGAGGCTGCTGCCGCGGCGTGGCTCCGCTTGGCCTTGATCTTCGCCTCGACGCGCTCGAGCTCGCCCTTGAGCACAGTGACGTATTCCTCGAGATCCTCGACGTTCATGATGTCGAGATTCCTGGGTTGTGACTTCTTCTGCCTGGGGTCCAGATCGTCGAGTTCGAAGGCCATGGCGCGTCTCCACGGAAGCAGTTAAGGCAGGACTAGCATCGCTCCACCTGCTTCGAAAGGCCGACCATGAGTGCCCTGCCCGCCACGATGACGTGTATCGAGATCACCAAGTATGGCGGCCCGGAGGTGCTGGTGCCGGCGACCCGTCCGGTCCCCCTGCCCAGAGCCGGCGAAATCCTGATCAAGGTCGCCGCCACCGCGGTCAACCGCCCCGACATCGCCCAGCGCATGGGCAACTACGCGCCGCCCCCGGGCGCCTCGGACCTGCCGGGCCTCGAGGCCTCTGGCACCGTTGCCGCACTGGGCGACGGGGTGACCGGCTGGAAGCTGGGCAACGCGATCTGCGCGCTGACGCCGGGCGGCTCCTACGCCGAGTATTGCATCGTGCCGGCGCCGCAATGCCTGCCGCCGCCCAAGGGCTTCGACATGCTGCATGCCGCGGCCCTGCCCGAGAACTACTTCACCGTGTGGCACAACCTGTTCGAGCGCGGCCAGCTCAAGGCCGGCGAAACGGTGCTCATCCATGGTGGCGCGAGCGGTATCGGCACGACGGCGATCCAGCTCGCCAAGTCGTTCGGCGCGACCGTCCTCACGACGGTGCGCACGCCGGAGAAGGCGAAGGCGGTGAAGGAACTGGGGGCCGACCACGCCATCATCTACAAGGACAATGACTGGGCGGCCGAGGTGAAGAAGCTGTCGAGCGGCGTCGACGTGGTGCTCGACATGGTGGCCGGCGACTATCTGCCGAAGAACCTGTCGCTGCTGAAGCTAGACGGCCGCTGCGTCGTGATCGCCGTCCAGGGCGGCGCGACGGCGACGGTCAGCGCCGGCATGCTGATGGTCAACCGCCTGACCCTCACCGGCTCGACGCTCCGCCCTCAGAGCGTAGAGAGCAAGGGCCGCATGGCGCGGGGCTTGAAGGAAAAGGTCTGGCCGCTGCTCGAGGCCGGCAAGATCAAGCCGATCCTCTTCAAGACGTTCCCGCTGCGGGACGCTGCCGGCGCGCATGCCGAACTGGAGCGCGCCGACCATGTCGGCAAGGTGATGATGACCGTCTAGGTCTACTGCTCGGCGACGTCGGGCTGGTCGGCTTCGGCCGGATCGACGGCCGCCACGGGGGCTTCCTCGACCACGCCGGACTTCGCCGAGTCCTTCTTGCGAGCGGCGTCTTCCCGGGCGGCCTTGCGGCGCGCGCGGTCGACCGCATCGTTCAGGTCCTTGAGCGAGCACAGACCCAGCGTCACCGGATCGCGCTGGCGGACGTTCTGCATGTTCCAGTGCGAGCGGTCCTTGACGGACTGCACCGTGCTCTTGGTCGAGCCGACGAGCTTGGCGACCTGACTGTCCTGCAATTCCGGGTGGGTCTTCAGCAACCAGGCGATGGCGTCGGGACGGTCCTGACGCTTGGCCACCGGGGTGTAGCGCGGCCCCTTGGAGCGCGCCTGCGGCATCGGCACGTCGCGCGGGCTGAGCTTCAACCGCGCGTTGCCGTCGGCCTCGACGCGCTTGATCTCTTCCTTGGTGAGCTGGCCGTTGGTGGTGGGGTCGTAGCCGGTCATGCCGCCGGCAACCTCGCCATCCGCGATCGCCTGGATCTCGAGCGGGTGCAGGCCGGTGAAGGCCGAAATCTGGTCGAACGTCAGGGTCGTGTTTTCGACCAGCCAGACGGCGGTCGCCTTGGGCATCAACACTTGCGACATGAATTCACTCTCCTGAGCCCGGATATAGAGGCCTGCCCCGGCCCCGCCAACCCGAAAAGCGCATAGCCCTAAAATGGAAACGGCCGGGGTCTCCCCCGGCCGTTCCTGAAGCCAGTGCTTCGGATCGTCTTACTGGATGACGATCTCGACGCGACGGTTCTGCGGCTCGCGGACGTTCGGGCCGGTCTGAACCAGCAGACCCTGCTCGCCACGGCCAACCACCGCGATCGCGGTCGCCGGCACGCCTTCACGAACCAGGGCGTCCTTGACGGCGTTCGCACGGCGCAGCGACAGCGCCATGTTGTAGGCCGGCGCACCCGACGTGTCGGTGTGACCCGTCGCCGTGATGCGGGCGTTACCCTTGGTCTTGTACGCGCCGGCAGCCTGCTTGATCGTGTTCAGGGCCTGGGCCGACAGGTTCGAGCGATCCCAGTCGAAGAACACCATGAACGACGGCGGAGCGACCATCGGCGGCGGCGGCGGCGGAGCGGCCGGCTCCGCACCGAACTTGAGCTGCAGGCCCAGCATGATGCTGAAGTTGTTGTTCGTCCAACCCACGCCGTTCACGGTCGGGTTCGACGTGCCGTAGTAACGGCCGTCCAGGTTCACGCGGAAGTTCGTGTCGGCGTTCCAGCCGAGACCGATGATGCCCTGATAGGCGAACACCGTGCTGCCCAGCGACGAGTTGCCGTCGACCAGACCCAGACCGGCGCCGGCGCCGATGTACGGGGTGATCACCGAACCCGGCATGAAGTCGTACAGCAGGTTCGCCATGATGCCGAGCTGGCCGACCTGGTTGTTCACGGCCGTGCCCGGGACGCCGACGTTCGTCGGGTTCCAGCGATAGATGCCTTCCAGCTCGACGCGCGGACCAACGAAGTCGTAACCGATCACGCCACCGGCCATCCAGCCCAGCTGCGGGGTCACGCTCACCGTCGGGAACGCCGGGATGTTCGTGTTCGCCGTGAAGTTCGTCAGCCAGTTGATGCCGCCCTCGGCACCAATGTACAGACCCGGCTGCGGCGACTGCGCCTGCGCGGCCAGCGGCAGCGCGACGATGGCGGCGGCCGCCAGAAGAGCCTTCTTCATGAGTTCTTCCCCTCGTTCGTGAAACTTGTCGACCTGAAACTGAATAGAGGTTGGCGGGGCTGTGTTCGTTCGCCAACTGGGCGGAATATACACACCACCTCTGGTGCAGTGCAACCAGCGCCCCCCGCCCGATCCGACTCGCCGGGAACGTGTGGCCCGGACGCCACAGTGAGCCCTATCAGGGCCTCGCAGCCCCCTCGAGCGGCAACGTCGGCCCGATCGCACCAGGACTAGATGTAGTGGTGGGTCCGTTGCCGCTCCGCTCCACTGGAATGGGCATCCGGAAGCCCAGCACGCCGCCCCCGGTCTCCGGGCGACCATAGGGGGTCGGCCCCTTCAACGGGCCGCCTGATTCGGATCTGGCGGAGAATTGCTCGGACAGGTCGGGATGCGGCAAAGGCACGTCGGGATTGGATGCGCCCGGCGCCAGCAGCTTGCCGACGATCTCCGCGGCGGTAGCCGGACGCTCGGATGTCTTGACACCCGGCAGGGGCTTCTTCGCCTCGGCGATCAGGACGGGATGCGGTTGCACCGGAGGCGCGGAAGTCCGATCAGCGGGAGACACAAGGATTTGTGGCCTCTCCGAGCCCGTCCGAAGATTCTGGTTTAACGTCGCAGCGCAAGTGAGGCTCGCCGGCAGCGCGAGCGCCCCGGCGAAGCCGACGGCGGTGTGTCGGAATGGTGAAAATGTCATTTCACGATGCAGATGGGTCGCATCGTCCGGCTTTCCACCGTGGCATTTTGGACGGTAAATCGCCGTTCAGAAAAGAAGGAGGAGTTTGCCATGGGCCAGTACAGCAAAGTCGAGACCGACGGCCGCCTGATGATCGTCACGATCAACCGCCCCGAGGTCTACAACGCCTGTCATCCAATGGCGAACCAGGAGATGGTCGAGGCGTTCGACGAGTTCCAGACCAATCCGGACCTCTGGGTGGCCATCATCACCGGCGCCGGCGACAAGGCCTTCTGCGCCGGCAACGACCTCAAGTACCACGCCGAGACCCAGGCCAAGACCGGCAAGCGCCCGGTCCATCCGGCCAAGGGCTTCGGCGGCCTCGCCAACCGCTTCGACCTCGACAAGCCGGTGATCGCGGCCGTGAACGGCATCGCGATGGGCGGCGGCTTCGAAATCGCACTGGCCTGCGACATCATCATCGCCTCGGAACAGGCCAAATTCGCCCTGCCCGAGCCGCGCGTCGGCCTCGCCGCCGGCGCCGGCGGCATGCAGCGCCTCAGCCGCATGATCCCGCTCAAGAAGGCCATGGGCATGATGCTGACCGGCCGCCACGTCGGCGCCAAGGAAGGCTACGAGCTGGGCTTCGTCACCGAGGTGGTGCCGCACGCCGAGCTGATGGCCTCGGCCAAGAAGTGGGCCGCCCAGATCCTCGAATGCTCGCCGATGTCGGTCCGCGCCACCAAGCAGGTCGTCATGCGCTCGCTCGACGTGCCGTCGCTCGAGATCGGCATGCGCAACCAGCACTACCCCGCCTTCGTCGCCATGGCGCACAGCGAGGACACGGTCGAAGGCCCGAAGGCGTTCGCCGAGAAGCGCAAGCCCAACTGGAAGGGGCGTTAGTCAGGGAGGCTTCCTGGCTATCGCAGCGAGACCCGGTCCCCTGTCCGGCCACCAGGAGCCTTGCCGAAGAAGCGGGTGCCGGCCCGTGGGACCGGCTCAGCGCCCGCGCGCGTTGTCGTAGTCCCAGTCGAGTTCGAAGCGGTCGCCGTTGGCCTTGATGTAGGCCGCGTGCGGCGAGCCGAAATGGGCCGGCATCAGCAGTGCCCCCTGCTCCACGCAATCGGCCAGCAGCGTGTGGCGCGACTGGCGGGCGAGCTCTCGGTCCTCGCAGAAGACGCTGTTCCATCTCCACAGCGGCACCTGCACCGGATTGTGCAGCGCGTCGCCGGCGAAAATCGCGCGCTTGCCGCGCGAGTCGAGGTCGACGCGGATCTGCCCCGGCGTGTGGCCCGGCGCGGGCTTCAGCGTCAGGCAGCCGCACATCGCATGTACGCCCGACACGAACTCGGCCTTCCTCGCCTCGACGATGGGCAGCACCGAGTCGTTGTAGGTGTTGACCTGGTAGACCTCGGTATCGGCCTTCTTCGCGAGCGCCGACCAGTGGTCGTGGTCGGTGCGCGACATCACGTACTTGGCATTGGGGAAGGTCGGCACCCACCTGCCGTTCTCCAGCCGCGTGTTCCAGCCGACGTGATCGACGTGCAGGTGTGTGCACATCACGAAGTCGATCTCTTCCGGCTGCACGCCCGCCTCGCGCAGGCGATCGAGATACAGCGTGTTCAGCATGTTGAAGCGCGGCATCCCCGGCCGCGGCTTGTGGTTGCCGCTGCAGGCGTCGACCAGGATGGTGTGCTTACCCGTGCGCAGCAGCCAGGAGTGGATGGAGGTCATCAACCGCCCGCTCTCGGGCTGGAAATAGCTCGGCGCCAGCCAATGCTGCTCGGCCTTGAAGGCCTCGGCATCGAACTCCGGGAAGAAATCCTTGGCCGGAAAGCCCGCCCCCATCTGTTCTTCGATGCGGGTGACGCGTACGTCGCCGATATGACGATCCTGCATGTTTCCTACTCCCCTGCTTTCACCGGACTCTGGACACAGCAACGCGCCGCATCAACCGTTACACCGCCGTATAGACGACGAGTTTCAATGCAGGGTCGTCATTGGCCTGGAAGCTCGTGTGTTCGAAGGCGAGGCCCCCCTTCTTGGGATGCCACAGCCGCTTTCGTCCGGCGGCCGCGGCGCGGACGTCATGGGCGCTCCACCAGCTCGCAAACTCCGGGCAGCCCTCGCGCAGGCGGCGCAGAAGATCGAGGAAGGCCGGATCCTCGGCCCACAGATCGTGTGTGGCCCGGAACTGCGCCACCATGCGTTTCGCCTCGTCGGCCCAGGCGGCGCCAAAGACCCGTCGCGAGGCGGGCTTCGTCAGGACGCAGATGAGGGTGTTGCGGTCCTCCTCGGCCAGGCGATCGAAGGCGAAGACCTCCGCAGCGGCCTTGTTCCAGGCGAGGATGTCCCAGCGCCGGCCGGTGACATAGGCCGGCTGCTTCAGGCTCTCGACCAGGCGGCGGATCGCCTCGGGCACCGTCTCGCGCACGAAGGCGCGGCGATCGCCGCTGCTTGTGAGCGCCCGCAGGTGGGCGTGCTCGACCTTGCTGAGGCGGAGCGCCCGCGCCAGTGCGTCGACAGTAGTGACGGACGGGTTGACGCTCCGCCCCTGCTCGAGCCGGATGTACCAGTCGACGCCGATCCCCGCGAGCGCGGCCACTTCCTCGCGCCGGAGGCCGGGTGTCCGGCGACGACGCCCGCTCGAAAGACCCACGACCTTGGGGCTGAGCCTCTCCCGGCGCGAGCGCAGAAAGTCGCCGAGAGCGCTGCGATTGGGATCCGTCGCGGTCTTCATGCCATCGTCAATCCGGGTGTTCTAATCCCAGGATAATACCAGGTCTGAATAGGCACCGCGAGAGCATCGATACTGGCGCACCCGACACCAAAGGAGCCCCCCATGAAAGCCGCCGTGCTGAAAACCTTCGGATCGCCCCTCGTCGTCGAAACGGTGCCCGCCCCGGTGCTGGGCACGGGCGAGGTCATCGTCGACGTCTCGGCGGCGCGCGTGCTTGGCTACGCCCACGAAGTCTTCAGCGGCCAGCGCCGCTACCTGATGGCGTTGCCGATGATCCCCGGCTCCGGCGGCATCGGCCGCGTCCGCGCGACGGGCCCTGACGCTACGCATCTCGCCGTCGGCGACTGGGTGAACTGCGATCCCACCGTACGCTCTCGTGATCATGTCCTATCGCCCGACATCATCCTGCAGGGGCTGACTGCCGGAAGCGTCAATGCCCAGCGGCTGCAGAGGTATTTCCACGACGGCTCGTTCGCCCAGCAGGTCCGCGTGCCGACAGAGAACGTGACGCCGATCGGCGCGATCGAGCCCGAGGACGCACCGTCCTGGTGCGCCCTCGGCACCCTGCTCGTGCCCTACGGGGGCTTCCTGGCCGCGAACCTCAAGGCAGGCGAGACGGTGCTAGTGAATGGCGCGACCGGCACCTTCGGCAGCGCCGCTGTCGCCGTGGCCGTGGCGATGGGCGCCGGCTGCGTGATCGCGACGGGCCGCAACGAGGCGGCGCTGAACGACCTGGCGCGGCGCCTCGGCCCGCGCGTCCGGACGGTGAAGATGATGGGTGACGAGGGGGCCGACCGCCAGCGCATACTGACAGCCGCTCCCGCCCCGATCGACTGCGTACTCGACCTGCTGCCGCCCATGGCCACGGCGCTTCAGGTGCGCGCCGCGCTGATGACGGTGCGGCCCTACGGCCGCGTCGTGCTGATGGGGGGCGTGGGCATGGCGAGCGGCGACGGGCTGGTGCTGGACTATGCCTGGCTCATGCGCAACTGCGTCACAATCATCGGCAAGTGGATGTACCCGCCCGACGCCACGCCGCGCATGATCGCCCTCATCCGCGCCGGCCTGGTGAAGCTCGACGATTTCGAGGTCAGGGCCTTCAGTCTTGACGAGGTAAACGACGCCGTGGCCTACGCTGCGATCCACACGGGCCCCTTCAGGATGACGGTGGTCCAGCCGTGACACCCCGTCGTCCCGACCAAAGCAAAGCGGCGTCGAGGACCTTGCTTCACCGTCAACAATCCATGTTGACGACAAAGGTCCCTCGACCGCGCCGCCCCTCGGGCGGCTCCCCTCGGGACAACGGAGTAGCTCTTCCCTCCTCAGCGTCCCTTGAACTTCGCCTTCCGCTTTTCGAGGAAGGCGCTCAGCCCCTCGAAATGGTCCTCGGTCGCGGCGCAGGCTGCCAGGCCCTCGGCCTCGCGATGCGAGTGCTCGTCCCAGCTATTGTCGAACGAGTTGCGGATCAGTTTCTTGGCGACGCCCAGCGCATAGGTGGGACCGTCGGCCAGCTTGCGCGCCATCTTCTCGGTCTCGGCGACGAGCTGATCCTTCGGCACGACCCAGTTCAGGATGTTGTTGGCCTTGGCCTCCTCGGCGGTGAAGCGTTCGCCGAGCAGCGCGATCTCCAGCGCTTTCCGCTCGCCCACCACCCTCGGCAGGAAGTAGGTCGCGCCGCCGTCGGCACTCAGGCCGATATGGCGATAGGCCAGCGTGAAGAACGAATCGTCGGACGCGATGGCGAGGTCGCAATTCAGGATCAGCGACAGGCCGAAGCCTGCCGCGGCGCCCTGCACCGAGGCCAGGACCGGCTTGTTCATGCGGCGGATCTGGTAGATCGCCTGGTGCGCCTTAACCACCCGCATCTCGAAGCCCGCGAGATGGGCCTCCTTGTCTTCGGTCAGCGACTTGTGGAAGCCGCGAATGTCGCCACCCGCCATGAAATGCGTGCCGGCGCCACGGATCACCACGCAGCGCACCGCCGGATCCTTCTCGAACTTCGCGCTGTGTTCGATCAGCAGATCCCGCATTTCCATCGAGAGCGCGTTCAGCGATTCGGGACGGTTGAGCGTCATCCAGCCGATGCCGTCTTTGACTTCGGCGAGAACGTGCGGTGCGGACATGGGCAATTTCCTCAGGCGTTTATTGAACAACGCCCCGAGGTTAACCCGTCGCGCGATGCGGCGCGAAAAGAATGATGCCGGCGCCGATCAGGCAGACCAGCGCGCCGGTGACGTCCCAGCGATCGGGCCGCGTGCCCTCGACGGCCCACAGCCAGACGAGCGTCGCGGCGATGTAGATGCCGCCATAGGCCGCATAGGCGCGGCCCGCCGCGTCCGACTCGATGAAGGTGAGCAGCCAGGCAAACAGACCCAGCGCCACGATACCCGGCGCCAGCCACCAGATGGAGGCGCCGAGCCGCAACCACGCCCAGAAGGCGAAGCAGCCGGCGATCTCGAGGAACGCCGCTGCTCCGTAGGCGAGGACCGACTTCAGAACGCGTCTGCGGGCAGCGCCATCAGGGTCGAGGCGCCGGCCTTGATCTGGTGGTTGAGCGACACGGTCTGCGGCAGCACGCGGGCCATGAAGAAGCGCGCGGTCGCGATCTTGGCCTCGTAGAAGGCATTGTCGTTGCCGGCCGCCAGCCCCTTGTGTGCGGCGACGACGATGCGGTTCCACATGTAGGCCATCGCGGTCAGTGCCATCAGACGCAGCAGGTCGGTGGCGGCGCCGCCGGCCTCGTCGGGGTTCTTCATCGCGTTCTGCATCAGGAAGAGCGCCGAGTCCTGCACGCGGCCCATCGCCTTCTCGAGCGGCTCGACGAATTCCTTCATCTTCTCGTCGGCCTTGTGCTGGGCGATGAAGCCGCCGATCTCGCCGAGCAGGCGCTGGGCGGCGCGGCCGCCCTTCATCGGCAGCTTGCGGCCGACCAGGTCGAGCGCCTGGATGCCGTTGGTGCCTTCGTAGAGCTGGGTGATGCGCGCATCGCGGACGAGCTGCTCGACGCCGTTCTCGCGGATGAAGCCGTGGCCACCCCAGGTCTGCACCGCGAGGTTGGCGCACTCGCTGCCCATGTCGGTGAAGTAGGCCTTGATGATCGGCGTCAGCATCTGGATGAGATCGTCGGCCGCCTCGCGGGTCGCCGCGTCGGGATGCGAATGCGCCTCGTCGATCAGCATGCCGACCCACAGCGCGAGCGCGCGGGCGCCCTCGGTGAAGGACTTCTGGATCATCAGCATGCGGCGCACGTCGGGATGCACGATGATCGGATCGGCCGGGCCGTTGGCGTTCTTCGGGCCGGTGAGCGAGCGGCCCTGCAGGCGGTCGCGCGCATAGGCGACGGCGCTCTGGTAGGAGGTCTCGGCGATGCCGAGGCCCTGCATGCCGACACCGAGGCGCGCGGCGTTCATCATGACGAACATCGCCGTCATGCCCTTGTTGGCCTCGCCGACCAGCCAGCCGGTGGCGCCGTCGAGATTCATCACGCAGGTCGCGTTGGCCTTGATGCCCATCTTGTGTTCGAGGGCGCCGCAGCGGATGCCGTTGCGCTCACCGACCGAACCGTCCGCCTTCGGCAGGAACTTCGGCACGAGGAAGAGCGAGATGCCCTTGGTGCCGCCCGGCGCATCCGGCAGGCGCGCCAGCACGAGATGGAGGATGTTCTCGGTGAGGTCGTGCTCGCCCGCGGAAATGAAGATCTTGGTGCCCGTGATGCTGTAGCTGCCGTCGGCCTGCGGCTCGGCCTTGGTGCGCAGCATGCCCAGATCGGTACCGCAATGAGGCTCGGTAAGGCACATCGTGCCCGACCAGGTGCCGTCGGTGAGCTTGGGCAGGAACTTCTTCTTGAGCTCGTCCGAGCCGTGCCGCGACAGCGCCTCGTAGGCGCCGTGGCTGAGGCCCGGATACATGGCGAAGGCCTGGTTCGACGCGGTGAACATCTCCTGCAGCGCGAAGCCGACCGTCGCCGGCAGTCCCTGCCCGCCGAACTCGGGATCGCAGGTGATGCCCGTCCAGCCGCCCTCGGCGAACTGCTTGTAGGCTTCCTTGAAGCCCTTGGGCGTGCGCACGACACCGTTCTCGTAGTGGCAGCCTTCCTCGTCGCCGGTGCGGTTCAGCGGGAACAGCACGTTCTCGCAGAGCTTGGCCGCTTCCTCGACGATGGCGTGGATCGTGTCGGGCGTCGCGTCCTCGTAGCCCGGCAACTTGGCGAGCTTCGAGACGTCGATGACTTCGTTCAGAACGAACTGGATGTCCTTGATCGGCGCCTTGTAGACGGCCATGCCTTCCTCCTCGGTCGAACTTTTCTAATCGCTTTCGGGATCGACGCCGCGCTGCTTCAGCTCGGCGCTCACTTGTGCTTCGACTTGCCTGAACTCGCCGATGTGCTGGTCGAGGTCGGCGCGCTTGCGCTCGAGATCGACGATGTGGAGCTGGCTGCGGCGCAGCAGCTCGCGCAGTTGCTGAATGCCGGTGCGGTCGACCTGATAGAGGTCGAGCAGTTCGCGGATCTCGGCGAGCGAGAAACCCAGCCGCTTGCCCCGCAGAATCCAACTCAGCCGCGTGCGATCTCCCGCCGTGTAGAGACGCATCGTGCCCTGGCGGCGCGGCTTGATCAGCCCCTCGTCCTCGTAGAAGCGGATCGTGCGCGGGGTGATCGCGAACTCGCGCGACAATTCGGCGATGCTGTAGATGCGCTGCGGGTCGCGCGGCGAAGGCATCTGGCCCGAAGGAATGGCGGCGACGGTCATGATGGAGACCATGTAGTTGACGTTTACGTAAACGTCAAACAGACTTTACGTGAGTGGAAATTACGTAAAGTGCGCCCTGCGCCGGCAGGCTACTCGATAGACACCGTCCGGCGGATTTCCTCGTTCTTGAAGCCGATCATCATCGGCCGGGCGAGGCCCGGCAGGGAGACGACGTCGTAGAGTTCGTTGACCACGCCCTCGAAGCGCAGCCAGTGCGCCACGTCGCCGGTCCGAGTGTCGATCACGAACACGCCGCAGCGCGGGCCCACCTTGGCGGCGGCAAGCCGGTCCTGCAGCGGCAGGCCGGCGAAGGTGCGGTTCTCGCGCGGCTCGGAGAGGCCCACAAGCGCATAAGGTCCCACGAAGTCGAGGCCGCGCAGATAGCCCGGGCAGAAGGCCAGCGGCTCGAAGCGGCCTGTGGCGAGGTCGATCGTGCCCAACTCACCGGCGCCCGAGTTCAGCACCCAGAGCCTGCCCTCGTGCAGGCGCGGCGAGTGCGGCATCGAGAGGCCGCGGCAGACGATCTCGCCCGATGCGACGTCGATCACTACACCGCCGCCGCTGCGATGCTCGCGCCAGCCATCGGCCACGTCGGTCTCGGCGACACAGGTGACATAGGCAGGCTTTCCGTCGCGCATCGCCAGCCCGTTCAGATGGCAGCGATCCTCCGGCGCGAGGCGCGAAACGAACGACGGCTTCCACAACGGCTTGAAGCTGTGTGTCTCGCTGGCCGTCGCCAGACAGGAGAACAGGGTGTTCACGAAGACGAGCTCGCCCTCGGCGCCGTAGGCGACGTCGTGAATGTCGAGATCGGCGGTGTAGGTCGCGGACTGCGGCACGAACAGCGCGTCGTAGCCGGCCGCGCCCGGCGTGCCGCGCGCGGCATCGACGAAGCTGGTGATCTGGATCATCGACGCGACGGCCAGGCGCGAATCGTGGAAGGCCATGCCCATCGGCCGCTCGATCGTTCGCTCGAACACCGACAGCCGGCCTGTCTGCTTGTTGGTCCCGATCAGGATGACCTTGCTGCTCTGGTAGGTCGAGATTGCGAGGCTGCTCGTGCTCTCCGCCAGCCAGCTCGCGAACTGGCGCGAGCCGGTGACTACGAAAGCAGGCTTCTCGGTCTCCTCGATCCGCGG
The DNA here is from genome assembly GCF_019039055.1 of Reyranella humidisoli. Lineage (NCBI taxonomy): Bacteria > Pseudomonadati > Pseudomonadota > Alphaproteobacteria > Hyphomicrobiales > Reyranellaceae > Reyranella > Reyranella humidisoli. The sequence continues at coordinate 3,167,974 of NZ_JAHOPB010000001.1, read as the reverse complement.
CGCCGTGCCGGTTTCGTCCGTCGGACTCATGATGATTGCTTGCTCCGCGCCCCGCCCGACCGTTCGCCGCGCTATTGAATTGACCAGTTCAAGGTGGCATGCCGAATGGCAAGAAGACAACGCTCCGCGCAGCCAGAAGGATACCAAGATGGCCATCTACCAGCTCAACGACCGCGTGCCGGTGATTCCGGCTTCCTGCTACATCGCCGAGGAGGCCACCATTATCGGCTCGGTGATCCTCGGCGAGCGCGTGAGCATCTGGCCCGGCGCCGTCCTGCGCGGCGACAACGAGCCGATCGTGATCGGCGACGACAGCAACATCCAGGAGTTGAGCGTCCTGCACACCGATCCCGGCGCACCGCTCACCATCGGAAGGAACGTAACGGTAGGCCATCAGGTGATGCTGCACGGCTGCACGATCGGCGACGGCTCGCTGATCGGCATCCAGTCGGTCGTGCTCAACCGTTCGGTGATCGGCAAGGATTGCCTGGTCGGTGCCGGCTCCGTCGTGACCGAGGGCAAGAGCTTCCCCGACCGGTCGATGATCCTTGGCGCTCCGGCAAAGGTCGTGCGCGAACTGAGCGAGGAGAACGCCTCGCGGCTCTCCATGAGCGCGGAGAGCTACGTGAAGCGCAGCCAGGACTACAAGACGAACTTGAAGCGCATCGGCTGACGCCGTGCTGGCCTCCCTCGACCATCTCGTCATCGGCGGCTCGGTCGCCGCCTACGAGACGCTGCTGGGACGAAGCGCAACCGACGGCCGGCTGCGTACCGGCAATGTCGGGCTGCGCTTCGAGAATGGAGTGTCGGGCCTGCGCTCGATGGTTTTCGCGACGGCCGATCTCGACAAGGAAGCCGCGCTGCTCGAGCGCCGCGCGGTGGAGGCGACGCGCACGGACCAAGGTGTCGCCCTCACCGGCAACGGTGTTGCGATCGGTCTTTGCACGATGGGCAATGACGTCCCCTCTCCCCTCGAGACCGTCGAAGCCGCCGCCGTGGCCAGCCTCGATCATGTCGTGGTGCGCACGCCCAACCCCGAGCGCGCCGTCGCCTTCTATGGCGGCCGCCTGGGCCTCGACCTGCGGCTCGACCGCAGCAAACCCAAGTGGGGCGCCCGCCTGCTGTTCTTCCGCTGCGGCGACCTCGTGGTCGAGATCGCGCACGACCTCAAGAAAGGCGTGTCCGACGGGCCCGACCATCTCTGGGGCTTGTCCTGGCGCGTTCCCGACATCGCGGCCGCCCATGCGCGGCTCACGAAAGCCGGCCTGGACGTTTCCGAGCCGCGCGACGGACGCCGCCCCGGCAGCCAGGTCTGCACCGTGAAGAACGGCACCGAGGGCGTGCCGACAATCCTGATTGGCGGAGTCGGGCGCTGGTGACGCAGCGCCGATAGACAGCAGCATGCGCATCCTCGTCACGATAGCCTTTCTCGTTCTCGCCGGTTGCACGCAGGCGCCGGCTGGCAAGCCTGTCGTGCAGGCGAAGGACCTGCCGCCGCTCGGGCCCTGCCCGGCGTCGTCCTGGAAGCCCGAGGCACCCCCGCCTACCGCCAGCGCCAGGACCTCGATGGTCCTGCTTGCGGTCGGCGAATGGGGCCGCTTCGGCAAGCAGGTCATCACCTATTCCGACAACGCCCCCGCCAAGACCGAACAGCTCGGCATCAAGGAACGCGAGGCCCCGCAACGCATCGCCGACTACTGGGCTTCCGTCGGCAACAAGTTGAGCGGGCTCAACGACGTGCCGTGGTCGGCCGCGTTCATTTCCTGGGACATCCAGAGCGCCGGCGTGCCGCGCGACCTGTTCTGCCCGGACCAGCGCCACACGATCTATGTGGAGAGGATGGTCGAGCGCGCGAAGAGCCCCGGCGCCGCCTTCATCCCGCATCCGCCGGCCGGACGTGCGCCGCAGGTCGGGGACCTCATCTGCTCCTCGCGCGACGGCAGCGGCACGACCTTGCAGAACCTCAACCGCGGCGCCGGCCATTGCGACATCGTGGTCGACGTCCGCCCCGGGCAGGTCTTCGCCATCGGCGGCAACGTGGGCGACTCCGTCACACGGAGCGTCTTTCCACTGGACGGGAACGGGTTTTTGTCGCCCTTATCCGGCCGACCGTTCTTCGCCGTCATCGAGAACAGGCTGCCCTGAAGGAAGGACCATGTCTTCGCTCTACGATTACATCATCGTCGGCGCCGGCTCGGCCGGTTGCGCACTGGCCGCCCGACTCGCCTGGGAACGGCCCAAGCTGCGCATCCTGGTGCTGGAGGCCGGTGGTCCCGACAAGTCGTTCCTGCTGAAGATGCCCGCCGGCTTCGCGTCGCTGGGCGAGAAGAACCCGTTCAACTGGCACTACGAGACGACGCCGCAGAAGCATTGCAACGACCGGCGCATGTACTGGCCGCGCGGCAAGACCCTGGGCGGCTCCTCGTCGATCAACGCCATGCTCTACATCCGGGGCCATGCCTCGGACTACGACCACTGGCGCCAGCTCGGCAACGAGGGCTGGTCCTATGAGGATGTGCTTCCTTACTTCAAGAAGGCGGAGAACAACGAACGCGGCGCCGATGCCTTCCACGGCACCGGCGGGCCGCTGAACGTCGCCGACCAGGTCGACCCCTGCAAGCTGAACGAGGCCTTCCTGAAGGCGGCCGAGGAGGCCGGGCACAAGCGCACCAAGGACTTCAACGGCGCCGAACAGGATGGCGTCGGGATGTATCAGGTCACGCAGAAGAACAAGCAGCGCTGGAGCACGGCCAGCGCCTATCTCCGGCCGGCGGTCGCCAACAGCGGCGCCCATCTCGAGGTCATCACCGGCGCGCTCGTCGAGCGCATCATCTTCGACCAGAACCGCGCCATGGGCGTGCGCTACACGCTGAACGGCCGCGACGAGGTGGCCCGCGTCACGCGAGAGATCATCCTGTGCGGCGGCGCCATCAACTCGCCGCAGCTCATGATGCTGTCGGGCATCGGTCCGGCCGATCACCTGACGTCGATCGGAATCCGCCCGATCCTTGACCTGCCCGGAGTCGGCGGCAACCTGCAGGACCATGTCGACGCGGCACTGCTGCAGTTCTGCAAGACGCGCGACACCTACGACCGCGCCAACAAGCTGGCGTCGCTCTACCAGTATGTCGTGAACAAGAAGGGCCCCGGCACTTCTCCCATCGCCGAGTCCGGCGGCTTCCTGCGCACACGCCCGGGCCTGGCGGCCCCCGACATCCAGCTCCACTTCCTGCCGGTGCTGGTGATGGACCATGGCCGCACACGTCTGAACAAGGACGGCTACAGCCTGCACATCTGCACCCTGCGGCCCGAGAGCAAGGGCACGATCCGCCTGCGCAGCAAGGATCCCAAGGAACATCCGCTGATCGATCCGAACTATCTCAGCGAGCGGCAGGATCTCGATGCGCTGATCGCCGGCGTAAAGATCGGGCGGGACATCTTCGCCCAGTCCGGCCTCGATCCCTATCGTGCCGACGAACTGGCGCCGGGGGCGGCCGCGAAGACCGACGCCGAGATCGAGCAGTGGATCCGCGCGAAGTGCGAGACGATCTATCACCCGGTCGGCACCTGCAAGATGGGCCCGGCCAGCGATCCGATGGCCGTGGTCGACGACAAGCTGCTGGTGCACGGCGTCGAAGGACTGCGCGTGGTCGATGCCTCGGTGATGCCGACGCTGATCGGCGGCAACACCAACGCCCCCAGCATCATGTTGGCCGAGCGAACCGCCGCGATCATGCACGCGGCGGGAATGACGAACTGAGCCGGGTTCGGCCTCAGCCGCGCTTTTCGACGACCAGAAGCCAGGGCCGGCCCGAGACGTTCATCAGGCGGCCGCGCGAGTCGACGGGGAACAGGCTCATGGCCACGCTGTCCTTCACGTTGCCGCCGATCGCGTGGACGTAGCCACCGCGCACGTCGGTGACGATGTCGCAATGGGCGGCGGTATTGTCGATGCGGCGATGGGCGGTGCGCGGGTCGGCGAAGCGCCAGGTCGCCCCGGCCGAGCCGGAGCAGACGAGGTCACCAGGCTTGGGCGAGTACTCATTCGGCGCGTGCAGCAGGAACGGCGCGCCGCGCGAGGCGCGCTCGCGATCGTAGAGCGCCGAGAGGTAGCTGCCGTGGCGGCCGTCGCGCGGGAACTGCGAGGCGCTGTAGCCCGACTGGACCATCACCCAAGTGACGAAGGCGCCCGACCAGGGCTTGTCCGAGGTGCCGTTCCACTGAGGGCGCCCGCAGGCGCCCCAGTATTCACCCACCCGGCTCGACAGCGGCTCGCTGCGCTCGGTCATGCCGTGACGGTTGGTGTAGCCGTTGGCCTGCCCGCCATAGACGACGGTCGCCCGGCCGAATTTGGTCCATTCCTTCCAGGCCGTGTAGGCGACCTTGTCGCTGGGAGGCCGGTCGGTATCGCCTGGCGCGCCGCCGCAGCCGGCGAGCGCGAGGGCCAGAAGCAGGACGAAAAGAAGGGTTGCTGGCAACCGCGCGTCGATCCTGGAGGTGGGACGATGCAGCGGCTGCCAGCAAACACGAAAGTCGACATCGAGGGGGTCGGACTTCATGCGTAACTTACAGTTTCAAAAATAAATGACTGTTATTATTGGATATTAACCTATCACGGATCGCGCCCGATGTCATCTCCTCAGAAATTGGATGAAGTTCCTCAGAATCTGGATGAAATCCGGCGCCTGGAACTCCTCGCCTTCAAGGGCTGGCCGGCCCTCGAAAGCCGGGACATTGGCGGATGGCGGCTGCGCCTGTCTGGCGGTTATACAAAAAGAGCGCATTCAATCAATGCATTAGGGCCAGACTTCTCAACTGATATCGAAGCCCTGGAAGCGCCCTATCGTAACCGTAGGCAGGTGCCCGCCTGGCGCCTGACGCCCCTCGCCCCGCCGGAGGTGGGGCCTCTCTTGGCCGAGCGGGGCTACCAGACCATCGAGCGCAGCCTGCTGCAGGTTTGTCCGCTCCACGACCGCTTCCGGGCCGATCCGGCCGTTGCGATCTCCGCGGCAGCCAGCGCGGCCTGGATCGAGGCCTTCGCCATCCACAGTCCGGTGAAACCGGAGCATCGCGGGACCATGCAGAAGATGCTGCAGGCGATCGCCCTGCCGGTGGGATTCGCGTTCGTCCAGCGGGACGACCGGCCGATGGCCATGGCGATCGGCGCCGTCGAGGGCGATCACATGGGGTTGTTCGACGTGCTGGTGATGCCCGAGGCACGTCGCCAGGGTCTGGCACGCCGGGTCACCGAGAGCCTCTATGCCTGGGCCTGGGAACGGGGCGCGCGACACGCCTATCTGCAGGTGGTGGCGACCAATCAAGCCGCCATGGCGCTCTACGAGGCGCAGGGCTTCCGCACGGTCTACGCCTACGAGTATCGCGTACCGCCGGCTTCTTGACCCTCCCGTGTTCCCCCTCGCATAGTCGATGCAGGGAGGAACCTAAAAATGTCGAACTATCCTTGGGAGAAGAGCTATCCGCCGGGCGTGAAGTGGGAACTCGACGTCCCCCGGATGACGATCCACCAGAGCTTCGAGGAAAGCTGCGCCAAGTACGGCGACCGGCCCTTCACCGACTTCCTCGACAAGGTGATGACGTTCCGCGACTACAAGGAAGCATCCGACCGGGCCGCCGCCGGCTTCCAGAAGCTGGGCGTGAAACCGGGCGTGAACGTCGGCCTCTACCTGCCCAATACCCCCCACTACATCATCGCCTTCTTCGGCGTGCTGAAGGCGGGTGGCCGGGTGGTGAACTATTCGCCGCTCGATGCGGCGCGTGAACTCGAATTCAAGATCGGCGATTCGGAGACCGACGTGCTGGTGACGCTCGACGTCGCTGCGCTCTATCCCAAGATGGCCGCGATGCGCGGCAAGACTCGTCTCAAGAAGCTGATCGTCGGCTCGATCGCCGACTACCTGCCGTGGCCCAAGAGCTGGCTCTACCCGATCGCCAAGAAGAAGGAGCTGTCGACCTGGCCGCGCGACGACTGGCACATGTCGTTCAAGGACCTCCTGAACAACGACGGCAAGTACCTCGCCTACAAGCCGTCGAGCGACAATCTGTGGGACGAGGTGGCGCTGCTGCAATACACCGGCGGCACGACCGGGCTCCCGAAGGCCGCGATGCTGACGCATGGCTGCGTGATGGCGGCGATGAGCCAGGGCCAGGCGTGGACCGTACCCTACACGACACCGGGCACCGAGAAAGTCGTGTGCGTGCTGCCGCTGTTCCACATCTACGCGCTGTCGGGAATCATGCTGGGCGCGGTGCGCAACGGCAACCAGCTCATCCTCTACCCGCGGCCCGACATCGACATGATCGTCAACGACCTCGGGAAGAAGAAGCCGACCTTCCTGCCAGGTGTGCCGACGCTCTACACCGCGATCAACAAGCACCCCAAGGCGCAGGGCCTCGACCTCAGCTCGCTCAAGATCTGCATGTCGGGTGGCGCCCCGCTGCCCGTCGAAGTGCAGCAGAGCTTCGAGAAGCTGACCGGCGCCACGCTGATCGAGGGCTACGGCCTCACCGAGACTTCGCCGACCGGCGCGATCTGCCCGGTCGACAAGAGCGTCCGACGCGTCGGCTCGTGCGGCGTGCCGATGCCCGGGACCGTGATCGAGATCCGCGACATGGAGGACGGCGACAAGGTGCTGCCGCCCGGCAAGGAGCATGTCGGCGAAGTCTGCATCATCGGCCCGCAGGTCATGAAGGGTTACTGGAAGAAGCAGGAAGAGACCGACAAGGTCCTGTTCCGCCATCCATCGAGCAACTGGATGGGGCTGCGTACCGGCGACATGGGCTACATGGACGAGGACGGCTGGCTCTACCTGGTCGACCGTTCGAAGGACCTCATCATCTCCTCCGGCTACAACGTCTATCCGCGCATGATCGAGGAAGCGGTCTACGAGCACCCGGCGGTCGACGAGGTGATCGTGATCGGCATCCCCGATCCCTATCGCCAGGAAGCGCCCAAGGTCTTCGTCAAGCTGAAGCCCGGCGCGTCGCTCACCTTCGAGGAACTGAAGAAGCATCTCGAGGGCAAGATCGGCAAGCACGAGATGCCGGTTGCCCTGGAGATCCGCCCGGAGTTGCCCAAGACCCCGGTCGGCAAGCTCTCCAAGAAGGAACTCAAGGAAGAAGAGCGGGCCAAGGCGCAGTCGAAGGCGGCGTGATCGCTCTCTTGTTCCTCTCCCCCATGGGGGAGAGGTAAGGTGAGGGGGTGACGCGGCGCATGACCCACCTCACCTCCCCCGCGCTGACGCGCGGGGCCCCTTCCTCTCCCCCCTCTGGCGCGGGCGGAGAGGACGCGTTGCGCAGAAACTTCCTGCTCGGCGGCGCGGGCCTCGTGCTGACCGGCTGCTTCGACCGGCCGTGCCACGAGCGCAATCCGGCGCAGAAGGTGTTTCTCGACGGGCTGCAGGAAATGGCCAAGCCCGCCCTCGCCTCCAACAACCCGCTCAGGGTCGAGGAAGCCGCGCGCCAGAGCATCGCGCTGGCCGGCAAGGTCGGCGCCTTCGAGGACTGGTGCGGCACGCTGACCAGGATCGAGGGCAACGCCCAGACCGCGGCGGTGACGATCGACATCGGCCGCCAGGTTTCGCTCTACGCATTCAACGACTGGGCGCTGGCCTTCGCCGGCACCGTCACCGACTTTTTCTCCACACGATCGCGTGCCGCTCCCCCGCCGGGCCTTTCCGAGGCGGCCGTTGCGGCGCTAAAAACCCTGCGGCTTGGCGAACGCGTGACGCTCTCCGGGCGGATGGGCGAGATCGCGGGCTCCGGTGTGCTCGATCTCTCCCGCCTGTTCGGCAAGAGCGCCGCGGAGCATCGCCAGTTCCTGCAGACGCCACGCTTCGTGGCGCGCATCGAGGCCCTCCAGGCCTCGAAGAAGTAGAAAGGATTTCGAGGTGCCGTCTTTCACGTACGACTTTCCCTATTCGACCAAGAAGCTGCCGGTCTTCGCCGAGAACGTCGTCTCCACGTCCCAGCACCTCGCCTCCACGGCCGGCCTGCGCATGCTGGCCAAGGGCGGCAACGCGGTCGACGCGGCCATCGCGAGCGCGGCCGCCATCACCGTGGTCGAGCCCACGATGAACGGCATCGGCGCCGACGCCTTCTGCATCCTGTGGGATGGCAAGCAGCTCGTGGGCCTGAACGCGCACGGCCATTCGCCGGCGCTGATGACGCCCGACCAATATGCCGGCCTCGACAAGATGCCCCATGTCGGCTGGGGCAGCGTAACGACGCCGGGCGCCGTGTCGCTCTGGATGGAACTGCACAAGCGCTACGGAAAGCTGCCCTTCGCCGACCTGTTCGAACCGGCAATCAAGTACGCCCATGACGGCTTCCGCGTCTCCTACATGGTGGCGCACCAATGGCATCGCGCGATCGACCGGCTCAAGGGCCAGGAAAGCTGGGTGAAGGCGTTCCTGCCGAACGGCCGCGCGCCCCAGCCGGGCGAACTGTGGAAGTTCCCCGACCAGGCGAAGACGCTGACCAAGATCGCCGAGAGCAAGGGCGAGGCGTTCTATCGGGGCGAACTCGCCGAGGCGATGGACAAATATGCCCGCGAGACCGGCGGCGCATTGCGCAAGGAAGACCTTGCGGCGCACAAGCCTGACTGGGTCGACCCGATCGGCCTCGCCTATCGTGGCACGACGCTGCACGAAATCCCGCCGTCGGGCCAGGGCATCGCGGCCTGCATGGCGCTGGGCATCCTCGAGAACTTCGAACTGGCCGGGCTCGACTGCGACGGTCCCGAGGTCGCGCATCTCCGCATCGAGGCGATGAAGCTCGCCTTCGCCGACATCTACCGCTACGTCGCCGACCCGCGCTTCATGGAAGTGACGCCGGCGCAGATGCTGGACAAGGCCTATCTCAAGAGCCGTGCCAAGCTGATCGATCCGAAGAAGGCGAAGGACTTCGGCCCCGGCACGCCCAAGGACGGCGGCACGATCTATCTCGGCACCGCCGACGCCTCGGGCATGATGGTGTCGCTGATCCAGTCCAACTACACGGGCTTCGGCTCCGGCATCGTGGTGCCGGGCACCGGCATTGCGTTGCAGAACCGCGGCACCGGCTTCGTCACGACCAAGGGACATCCCAACGAGGTCGGGCCGAACAAGCGGCCCTTCCACACGATCATCCCGGCCTTCATCACCAAGGACGGCCGGCCGGTGGCGACCTTCGGCCTGATGGGTGGCGCGATGCAGCCGCAGGGTCACATGCAGGTCTTCTCCCGCATCGTCGACTACGGGCAGAACCCGCAGGCCGCGATCGACGCCCCGCGCTGGCGCGTGCACGAGACCGACGGCACGGTCTGGACGGAAGAGCACATGCCGCAGGGCACGCTCGACGGGCTGGAAAGCCGCGGCCATCGCCTGACGCGGACGAAGATGCCCAGCTTCGACTTCGGATCGAGCCAGATCATCTGGCGGTTCCCGGAAGGCGGCGCCTATCTCGGCGCCTCCGAGAGCCGTCGCGACGGCGCGGCGGTCGGCTTCTAGAGACCGCCCGAAAGTCTTGCCCACAACAAGCGTGCCGACATTGGCACGCTTGTTGCCTTCCGAGGGTACTGCTTGGGAGGCATTTCATGATCAATCGTCGTCGTCTGCTGGCCGGGGCCAGCCTTGCTGCCGTGGGAACCCTGGCCGCGCCGTCCATCCTGCGCGCGCAAAGCGGGCAGACGGTCAAGATGGGAGCTCTGCGCCTCGTCCATTCGATGCCGCCCCACTTCTACGAGAAGTTCGCGCCCGCCGGCCTCAAGATCGAGATCATCACCTTCGACAGCCCGACCGACTGCAAGAACGCCGTCGTCACCAAGTCGGTGGACCTCGGCACGTTCGGCATCGCCGCGGGCATCCTGGGCGCCGCTGCCGGCGAGCCCGTGGTCGTCGTGGGCGCCATGTCGAACAAGGGCATGGGCGTCATCTCCAAGGCCGGCTCCGACGTCAAGACGGTCAAGGATCTCAAGGGCAAGAAGGTCGGCATCTGGCCGGGCTCGACCCAGGAAGTCTTCATCTTCGAGCGCATGCGCATGGAGGGTCTCACGCCGAAGGACATCACCTCGGTCCGCGTACCCTTCGGCGAGATGCCCGCCATGCTGTCGCGCGGCGACATCGACGCCTATGTCGGCGCCGAACCGGGCCCGGCCCTTTCCATCACGTCCGGCGTCGGCCAGCTCGTCGAGTATCCCTATGGCACGGCCATGGGCGGCCTCAACATGATCATCGGCACCAACGAAGAGACGGTTGCGAAGAATCCGGAAATGATCCGGACCATGCTGAAGACCCACCGCCAGGCCGTCGAATTCATGTCGGCCAACAAGCCGGCCGTGGTCGACATGACGGTGCAGAAGCTCGGCGCCAACCGCGCCGCGGTCGAGCAGGTGCTCGGCGCCAACAACGTCGAGTACGTGTGGAAGCTCGACGACAAGGTACAGGGCCAGGCCAAGACCTACGCCCAGCACATGCTTGAGCTGAAGCAGATCCGCGCGCTGCCGAAGTTCGAGACCTTCCTCAATCCGAAGTTCTCGAACGAGATCGCCAGCTAGGCGACGGCAAGCGGCGGAGCGCAGCATGGCGATCGTCGAGACAGTATCGGCTCCGGCGGCGGCCGGGGCCGCCGGGCCAACACGCGCGGCAACGCGCTCGACCTGGTCACGCTTCAAGCCGATCGTGCTGGCGCTGATCGTGCCGCTGATCCTGCTGGTCTTCTGGCAGGTCGCCACGACTCAGCAATGGACCAGGCTCATCCCGACGCCCTATGCGGTCGGCGAGTACATGATCGATTTCGCGGTGGGCGGCATCTACGACGACGCCTACTCCGCGACGCTGACCACGCATCTGCTCGCCTCGATGAGCCGCGTCTATGGCGGCTTCGCGCTGGCCGCGCTGTTCGCGCTGCCGATCGGCATCCTGATCGGCCGCGTGCCGACCGCACGCATGGTGCTCGATCCCTTCCTGCAGGTGATGCGGCCGATCCCGGTCACGGCGTGGCTGCCACTGTCGATGATCCTGTTCGGCCTCGGCGCGAAGTCGGCCTTCGCCTTGGTCTGCCTGGGCGCCTTCTACCCGATCCTTCTCAACACGATCTTCGGCGTTCGCTCGGTCGACCCCAAGCTGTTCGAGGCGGCCTCGATGCTGGGCTGCCGCGGCAATGCCCAGTTCTACAAGGTGGTGCTGCCGGCGGCGACGCCGTCGATCTTCACCGGCCTGCGGCTCGGCCTCGGCCTCGCCTGGTTCGTCATCGTCGTCGGCGAGATGACTGGTGTGCCGCAGGGACTGGGTGCCGTGATCATGGATGGCCGCACCCTGTCGCGCACCGAGTTGGTGATCTGCGGCATGATCGTGATCGGTCTCGCTGGTTACATCTCCGACCGCGTCGTCGTGGCGCTCGGCAACTACCTCCTGCGCTGGAGTCCCAACCATCATGGCTGAGTCCGCCACTCCCATCGTCGAGATCAAGGGCGTGTCCAAGGTCTTCCAGCTACAGGACCAGACGATCCATGCGCTCTCGGGCGCCAACCTCTCGATCAACAAGGGCGAGTTCATCTGCCTGATCGGCGCCTCGGGCTGCGGCAAGTCCACCCTGCTGCGCATCATGGCCGGCTTCGATCAGCCCTCCTCCGGAGAGGCGCTGATGTGGGGCAAGCCGATCGCCGGACCCGATCCGTCGCGCGGCATGGTCTTCCAGGACTATGCGCTGTTCCCGTGGCTCAGCGTGCGCGCCAACATCGGCTTCGGTCCGGCGTCGCGCGGCCTCGGCGCCGCCGAGGTGAAGCAGATCGTCGACAAGTTCATCGACCTGGTTGGCCTCGCCAAATTCGCCAACGCCTATCCGCATCAACTCTCGGGCGGCATGAAGCAGCGGGTGGCGATCGCGCGCGTGCTGGCCAACGATGCCGAACTCGTGCTGATGGACGAGCCCTTCGGCGCCCTCGACGCCATGACGCGCGAGCGCCTGCAGGACGAGCTTCTCGACATCTGGGAACGCACCAAGCTCACCGTCGTGTTCGTGACGCACGCGGTCGAGGAGGCGATCCTGCTGGCCAACCGGGTGGTCGTGATGACGCCGGGCCCCGGCCGAATCGAGAGCGACAACCCGCTCGACCTCCAGCGTCCCCGCGATGTCGCGAGCCCGGAGTTCAATGCCATCCGCCGCGTGCTGAGCGCGAAGCTGCACAGCCATCACGGCAAGAAGGCGGCCTGAGCCTTCAGCGACGCCGCGGCCGCCGCAGCATCGGCACGATGGTCGGCGAGCTGCCGTGCTGGATCTCGCCCGTGATCTCGAAACCGTGGCGCTGGTAGAGCGGCACGTTTCTGGGATTCGACGATTCGAGATAGGCCGGCACGCCATCGCGATCGCAAATATCGGTGGCATGAGCGAGCAGCGCGCTGCCCAGCCCTTTGCCTTGGTGCTTCGGGTCGATGCCGATCAATGGCAGGTACCAATGCGGCTCGCGCGGGTGATGGCTCGCCATCTGCTGCATCACCTGCATGCCGTCGCTCATCGACTCCGGCGATGCCGTCGTCCGCATCAACTCGCCCAGCGCCGCCCCATCCGGCTCGACGCCCGGCGGCAGCCACAGGGCCGTTCCGGCATGGTCGCCCACGACATGGGCGCCGCCCTTCGCGAAGCCCGCGCCGCCGAACGCTTTTGCAAAGCGTGGAAAGGCGTTGAGATAGGCTTGCGGATCCGGCCAGGTCCAGCGTGTTGCCGGATCGGCGCCAAAGGCGAGCGTCAGCGTGGCGATCGCCGCTGCCTCCTCCGGTAGAGTCGCCGACCGGACAGTGTTGGTCATCGTAGCCTCGCAGGGTCGCTATCGTTCCCTTCAACATCGGGAGCAATAGCGATCCTTGCAACCCGATTCGGTCACTTCCCGCAGTAGGCCTCGATCCGATAGCCGTCGGGATCGATCACGAAGGCCGCGTAATAGGTCGGGCTGTAGTCCGAGCGGACGCCAGGCTTGCCGTTGTCCTTGCCGCCATTCCGGAGCGCGGCGGCATGGAACGCATCAACAGCCTTGCGATCCCGGGCCACGAAACAGAAATGCAGGCCCGACTCCATGTCGGCCTTCACCGGCTTTGCAGCCTTGCCGATCCACAGGCCGACCTCCTTTTCGCCATAACCCAACGAGGTCTCGCCGTCGCTCAGGCGCGCGTAGCCGAGCGGCTTGAGCGCCTCGTCGTAGAACGTCCGGGCGCGGGGAATGTCCGCAACGCCGATGGAAACATGGTCGAACATGGCAATCTCCCTCTGAATAACTATATAACTGGTTATATGGTTATTATCGGGAGGCCGCCTTGTCAACCCGACAACCGGTTAGTAAGTCCCGTCGATGAATGCCGATCTCTGTCTGGAGTTTGCGAACACGCGCTACTGGCGCGGGCAGGAAACGCCTACGGAAACGCTGAAGGAGCCGTCCGACCTGTCGGCCTGGCTCAAGGCACCGAAGCCTCCTATCCAGAAGGAATTCGAACAGGCGCTGGCTCTGCGCGAGACGATCCATCGGCTGTTCGATGCCGTGGCCCAGGGAAAGACGCCCGCAGGCCGGGATTTCGAGGAGCTGAACGCGGCCCTCGCCAACGCCCCCGCCCGCACGGCGCTCAAGCGCGAAAAGGACGGGTACGACTGGGATCTCGACCTGAGGACAGGCACGGCGCTGGCCCTGCTCGCCCCTGTCCTGTGGTCGGCCGGCGACCTGCTGGCCAGCGCGAAACTGGCCAAAGTGCGCCGCTGCGCCAACCCCGAATGCCTCTACCTGTTCCTCGACGAGAGCCGCGCCGGAAAGCGGCGCTGGTGCACCATGTCGTCGTGCGGCAATCGCGCCAAGGCCAAGAGGCACTATCACAAGAGCAAGCAGGCCTGACTTATCGAAACATTGTCATGATTCCGACGTTGTGATGCGGTCTCTCCCGCCGGTCGCAAAGAACGAGACGATGGTCGCTTCTCCTATCAGTGGATAGTTCGTGACACCTGAGGAGGTCCACCACCTCGTCGAGCGACTGAAGACCCTCGAAGCCGAGAATGCTCGCCTCAAGGCGCGAGACGGCCACGCGGCACGTCTGCGTGAAGCCGAGGAAGCGCTTGCGGAAAGCGAGGAACGCTACCGCACCTTGTTCGAATCAATCGACGAAGGGTTCTGCATCATCGAATTCTTCGACCGACCGCATGGCCCGTTGAGCAACTATTGACCGCAGACAGAGAAAGGGCCCCGTGAAGGGGCCCTTGTTAGTGTCGCACAGCGCTTTGCGCTTAACGCAAAATGCTCTGCAGCTTCATGGCGACGCCCATGTCGCCTTCGATCTTGAGCTTGCCGGTCATGAACGCGGTCATGCCGTCCAGCTTGCCGCCGATCAGGTCGGCGAAGTCGCTGAAATCCATCTTGATGGTGCAGTCCGCTGCCTTGTCGTCGTTGGTGACGTCGGGCGGGGTCTGGTTGCCGTCGATGTGAACGACACCCTGATCGGTGGCGAACTTGACGCTGTTTCCGAAGGCCGACTTGGTCGAAGAGCCTTCCTTCATTTTCGCGGTGATTTCCTGCAAGGTCATGGACGAGTTCCTCCAGTCGGCAATGGTCTGGGGGGCTTACTTGACCTTTACGTAAACGTCAAATAGGCCGGTAAACGGCCATTCATCGGAGGGAACATGACGTATCGCTCGGTCTTCAAACCGGGATTGTTTGAAGGCCAGACCATCGTCGTGACCGGCGGCGGCAGCGGCATCGGGCGCTGCACGGCGCACGAGGTCGCGGCGCTTGGGGCGCACGCCGTCATCACCGGCCGCAGGCAGGAGAAGCTCGATACGGTGAAGGCCGAGATCGAAGCGGCCGGCGGCACCTGCGAGACGCACATCTTCGACATCCGCGAGGAAGCGCAGGTCAAGGAAGCGGTCGCCGCCATCGTGGCGAGGAACGGCCGCATCCACGGCCTGTTCAACAATGCCGGCGGCCAGTTCCCCTCGCCCGCCGCCTCGCTCAGCGCCAAGGGTTTCGACGTCGTGGTGCGCAACAACCTGACGGGCGGCTTCATCGTGAGCCGCGAGGTCTTCACGCAATCGATGCAGAACCACGGCGGCTCCATCGTCAACATGACGGCCGACTATCGCAACGGCTTCCCCAACATGGTGCATACGGGCGCCGCGCGGGCCGGCATGGCCAATCTCACCATGACCCTGGCCTACGAATGGGCCGTGGCGGGCGTGCGCGTGAACTCCGTTGCGCCGGGCTGGATCGCCTCATCGGGCATGGACACCTACACCGGCGACTTCAAGGAACAGATCCCCAAGCTCAGGGGCTATTGCCCACTGGGCCGGCTGGGCACCGAGAGCGAGATCTCCGCCGCCGTCTGCTTCCTGCTGAGCGATGCCTCGGCCTACATGACCGGGACCGAACTGCGCATCGACGGCGGCGTGCCGCTGGCCAACCGCTCGGTCGACCTGCCGGCGACCGACAAGTCGAAAGCCTTCAACGGCTTCCATCTCGCCAAGACACCCAAAGTGCTGGGCGGCTGAGAACGACATGCCCATCCTCGAAAGCCAGGTCGATCGCAACAGCGACGAATTCAGGAAGAACCGCGAACGCATGCTGGCCGCCATCGCGGAGTTCCGCGATGCCGAGGCGAGCGTGCAGGCGGCGACCGAGAAGTCGCGCGAACGCTTTGCCAAGCGCAAACAGTTGATGCCGCGCGAGCGCATCGCACTGCTGCTCGATCGCGGCGCGCCTTTCCTCGAATTGATGCCGCTCGCCGGCTATCGCATGCACGACGACAAGGACGGGTCGAGCGCCGGTGGCGGCTCGGTCGCGGGCATCGGGTACGTTGAGGGCGTGCGCTGTGTCGTCTCGGCCTCGAACAGCGCCATCAAGGGCGGCACGGTTGCCCCCTCCGGACAGCGCAAGGGCCAGCGCGTCCAGCAGATCGTGATGGAGAACAAACTGCCGGTCGTGAACCTGGTCGAGTCCGGCGGCGCCAACCTCCTCTACCAGGCCGAGATCTTCGTGCCCGGCGGCCGCGGCTTCGCCAACCAGGCTCGCATGTCGGCGCGCGGCATCCCGCAGGTCACCGTCGTGCACGGCTCCTCGACGGCGGGCGGCGCCTACCTGCCCGGCCTCTCCGACTACGTCATCATGGTGCGCAACCAGGCCAAGGTGTTCCTGGCCGGGCCGCCGCTGCTGAAGGCCGCGACCGGCGAGATCGCGACCGACGAAGAGCTGGGTGGCGCGGAGATGCACGCCACCGTCTCGGGCGTCGCCGAATGGATGGCCGAGAACGATGCCGACGGCATCCGGATGGCCCGCGACGTGATCGCCAAGTGGCACTGGAACGACAAGTTGCCGTCGCGCGCGGCGCGGCCGTTCAAGGAACCGCTCTACGACGTCGAGGATCTGTGCGGCGTCGTCCCGCCGTCGCACAAGGAGCCCTACGACGTGCGCGAGGTGATCGCGCGCCTGGTCGACGGCTCGGACTTCCTCGAATTCAAGGCGCTGTTCGACCAGCAGACGATCTGTGGCTGGGCCGCCATCGAGGGCGAACCGGTGGCGCTGATCGGCAATAACGGCCCGATCACCACCAAGGGCGCCGTGAAGGCCGCCCAGTTCATCCAACTCTGCTGCCAGCAGGGCACGCCCATCGTCTACCTGCAGAACACGACGGGCTACATGGTGGGCACCGAGAGCGAGCGCGGCGGCATCGTCAAGCACGGCTCCAAGATGATCCAGGCGGTGGCCAACGCGACCGTGCCGCAGATCACCATCGTGATCGGCGGCAGCTTCGGCGCCGGCAACTACGGCATGTGCGGCCGCGCCTACGATCCGCGCTTCATCTTCGCCTGGCCCAACAGCCGCACCGCGGTGATGGGCGGCGAGCAGGCGGCCGGCGTCATGAAGACCGTGACCGAGCAGAAGTTCCTGCGCGAGGGCAAGGAGCCGCCTCACGAGCAGATCGACAAGATGTTCAAGGGCATCGTCGATCAGTTCGAGCGCGAGTCGACGGCGCTCTACGGCACCGCCCATCTGTGGGACGACGGCATCATCGACCCGCGAGATACGCGGAGAGTCCTCGCCTTCACGCTCTCGATCGCCCGTGAATCGATGGTGCGGCCGCTCAATCCCATCACCTTCGGCGTGGCGAGGATGTAAGCGATGAGCGCAGCAGCATCCGTGTCATCCCGAGCGCAGCGAGGGATCCTTACCAACGCCGCCCGACAAGGATCCCTCGCTGCGCTCGGGATGACACGGGAAGCGGATCGCATGACTGTGCGCAAGGAGTCGTCCAAATGAAATTCACCCCCGAGCATGAGGCGCTGCGCCAGACCTGGAAGACGCTGATCGATCGCGAGATCAATCCCTATGTCGACCAGTGGGAGAAGGACGGACAGTTCCCGGCTCACGAGCTGTTCAAGAAGATGGGTAATGCCGGTCTTCTAGGCGTCGACAAGCCCGTCGAGTTCGGCGGCTCCGGCCTCGACTTCTCCTACGCCATGGTCTGCGCCGAATCGCTGGGATGGGTGAACGGCGGCTCGATCCCGATGGCGACCGGCGTGCAGATCTCGATGGCGACGCCAGCCCTTGCCCGCTACGGCAGCGACGAGCTGCGTCGGGAGTTCCTCACCCCCTCGATCACCGGCGACTACGTGGCCTGCCTCGGCGTCTCCGAGACCGGTGCCGGCTCCGACGTCGCCTCGATCAAGACGACGGCGCGCCGCGTCGGCGGCGACTGGGTGATCAACGGCGGGAAGATGTGGACGACCAACGGTGCGCAGGCCGACTGGATCTGCCTGCTGGCCAGCACCGACGACGGGCCCGCGCACAAGAACAAGTCGCTGATCGTCGTGCCGATGAAGACCAGGGGCATCGAGATCGCCAAGAAGCTCGACAAGCTCGGCATGCGCGCGTCGGATACCGTGCAGACCTTCTTCGACGAGGTGAAGGTGCCGGTCCGCTACACGATCGGCCAGCCGGGCATGGGCTTCACCTACCAGATGCAGCAGTTCCAGGAGGAGCGGCTGTGGGCCGGCGCGGGTTCGCTCAACACCTGCGAGCGGATCATCAACGCGACCATCGACTACACGCGCGAGCGCAAGGTCTTCGGCAAGCCGCTGCTCGACAACCAGGTGATCCATTTCCGCCTGGCCGAGCTGAAGAGCGAGGTCGAGGCGCTGCGCTCCATCGTCTATCGCGCCTGCGAGGATTATCTCGCCGGCAAGGACGTCACCATGCTGGCCTCGATGGGCAAGCTGAAGGCCGGCCGCCTGCGTCGCGAAGTCTCCGACGCCTGCCTGCAATACTGGGGCGGCGCCGGCTACCTCTGGGACAATCCGGTGGCACGCGGCTATCGCGACGGCCGCCTCGGCTCGATCGGCGGCGGCGCCGACGAGGTCATGCTGCAGATCATCTCCAAGCTGATGGGCACGATGCCCCGCTTGGGCAATCGATGATGAACACGAAATCATGTTCCTCTCCCCCGCTAGGGGGAGAGGCTAGGTGAGGGGGTGAGTCGGTGCGTAGCCCCCTCACCCAACCTCTCCCCCTAGCGGGGGAGAAGAGTTCAAAGAGGAGTTAATCTGTGCAGTTCACACAGGAACATGACGAGATCCGCCGCACGTTGCGGGCGATCATCGACAGGGACATCAATCCGCATGTCGACCAGTGGGAGGAGGACGGCATCTTTCCCGCCCACGAGGTCTTCAAGAAGCTGGGCAATGCCGGATTGCTTGGGATCAACAAATCCACCGAGTTCGGCGGCATGGGGCTCGACTATTCCTACGCCATGGTCATGGCCGAGGAGCTGGGCCACATCCATTGCGGCTCCGTGCCGATGGCGATCGGGGTGCAGACCGACATGGCGACGCCCGCACTGGCCCGCTACGGCAGCGACGACCTGCGCAAGGAGTTCCTCGCGCCATCCATCGCCGGTGACTACGTCGCCTGCCTCGGCGTCTCGGAGGTCGGTGCCGGCTCCGACGTCGCCTCGATCAAGACCACCGCCCGCAAGGTGGGCGGCGACTGGGTGATCAACGGCGGCAAGATGTGGACCACCAACGGCACGCAGGCCGACTGGATGTGCCTGCTGGCCAGCACCGGCGACGGCCCGATCCACAAGAACAAGTCGCTTATCTGCCTGCCGATGAAGACCAAGGGCGTCGAGGTCGTGAAGCAGCTCGACAAGCTCGGCATGCGCTCTTCCGACACCGCACAGATCTTCCTCGACGAAGTGAAGGTGCCGCAGCGCTTCCTGATCGGCCAGGAAGGGCTCGGCTTCGTCTATCAGATGCAGCAGTTCCAGGAGGAGCGGCTGTGGGGTGCGATCAGTGCCGTGGTCGGCATGGAGCGGCTGATCGACCAGACGATCGAATACACGCGCGAACGCAAGGTGTTCGGCCGCCCCCTGCTCGACAACCAGGTGATCCATTTCAAGCTGGCCGAGCTGCGCACCGAGATCGAGCTGGTGCGCTCGCTCTGCTACCGCGCCTGCGAGGAATATCTCGACGGCGCCGACGTCACGATGCTGGCCTCGATGGCCAAGCTCAAGGCCGGCCGCATGGTGCGCCTCGTCACCGACGGCTGCCTGCAATACTGGGGCGGTGCCGGCTATCTCTGGGAATCGCCGACGGCCCGCGCCTTCCGCGATTCGCGCCTCGCCTCGATCGGCGGCGGCGCCGACGAGGTGATGCTGCAGATCATCTCCAAGCACATGGGCACGCTGCCCCGCTTGGAGAATCGATAGTGAAGAAAATGGTGTCATCCCGAGCGCAGCGAGGGATCCTTAGCGACGCCGATCAAGGATCCCTCGCTGCGCTCGGGATGACACGGAGTTTGAGTCATGACTGAATTCGCCGACAAGTACGAAGCCCTCATCCTCCGCCGCGAGCGGTCGCGCCTTTACGTGACGCTGAACCGGCCCGAGGTGAAGAACGCGCTGAACCCGACGCTGATCGGCGAACTCAAGTCGGTGTTCACGATCCTGCGCGACCGACGCGACATCAAGGTCGTGATCCTGCGTGGGGCCGGCGGCACCTTCTGCGCGGGCGCCGACCTCAAGAACATGGAGCAGAGCTTCACCGACAAGCCGAAGCCCGGCGAGAAGGATCCGATCGCGGTCTGGAACCGCCAGTTCGGCGCCTTCCTCGAGATGATGAACAACACGCCGCAGGTCGTGGTGGCCGCGGTGGAGGGCTATGCCATCGCGGGCGGCTTCGGCATCCTCTGCGTCTCCGACGTGGCCATCTGCACCGAGGGCGCGGGCTTCGCCATGAGCGAGACGGCCATCGGCATCGTGCCGGCCCAGATTGCGCCCTTCGTCGCCGTGCGCATCGGCGTGCCGCAGACGAGGCACCTTGCGCTCACGGCGGCGCGCTTCAAGGGCGCCGAAGCCCTGAGGCTCGGGATCGCCCACTATCTCGTTCCCGATTCAGCCGCCCTCGACGCCAAGCTCGAAGAGGTGCTGAAGCAGATCGACAAGTGCGCGCCGATCGCCAATGCGCTCACCAAGCAGGTGGTCATGAGGGTCGGCACGGAACCTCTGTCGGACGTGCTCGACTTCGCCGCCGACAAATTCGCCGAAGCGCGCCGTGGCCCGGAGGCCGGGGAAGGCCTGCGCGCCTTTGCCGAGAAGCGGCCGCCGCGCTGGGCCGTCGAGTGATGAACTTCAGCAAGGTCCTGGTCGCCAATCGCGGCGAGATCGCCTGGCGCGTGATGCGTACGGCCAGGGCAATGGGCTACCGTACCGTCGCGGTCTACTCCGACGCCGACAAGGATGCTCCGTACGTCGCCTTCGCCGACGAGGCGGTGCGCATCGGGCCACCGCCCGTCGGCGAGAGCTATCTCAGCATCGATCGCATCCTCGACGCCGCGCGCAGGAGCGGCGCCGACGCGATCCATCCCGGCTACGGCTTCCTGTCGGAGAACGAGGCTTTCGCGTCGGCCTGCGAGGCCGCGAACGTCACCTTCATCGGGCCACCGCCTGCTGCCATCGGCGCGATGGGCAACAAGGCGGCTGCCAAGCGACGCATGATCGATGCCGGCGTGCCCTGCGTGCCGGGCTATCAGGGCGCCGACCAGAGCGACGCCAACCTCGAAGCCGAGGCGCGCAAGATCGGCCTGCCCGTCATGGTGAAGGCCGCAGCCGGCGGTGGTGGACGCGGTATGCGGCTGGTCGAGCGCGACGGCGACCTCCTGGAGGCCATCCGGACGGCGCGGACCGAGGCGGAGAGCGCCTTCGGCTCGGGCGAATTGATCCTCGAAAAGGCCGTGATCGATGCGCGGCATGTCGAGATCCAGGTCTTTGCCGATGCCCACGGCAACGTCATCCATCTCGGCGAGCGCGACTGCTCGGTGCAGCGCCGCCACCAGAAGGTGATCGAGGAGGCGCCCTCGCCCGCCGTCGACCCGGGATTGCGGGCGCGCATGGGCGAGGCCGCCGTCGCGGCCGCCCGGGCTATCTTCTATCGCGGCGCCGGCACGGTCGAGTTCCTGCTGGGCGCCGACGGCGCCTTCTACTTCCTGGAGATGAACACCCGCCTGCAGGTCGAGCATCCCGTGACGGAGGCCATCACCGGTCTCGACCTCGTCGAATGGCAACTCCGCGTCGCGCGCGGCGAGAAGCTGCCGCTCACGCAGGAGCAGGTGAGTTTCAACGGACACGCGATCGAGGTCCGGCTCTACGCCGAGGATGCCTATGCCGGCTTCCTGCCGCAGACCGGCCGCATCGACGTGTGGCGGCCCGCAACCGGTCCCGGTGTGCGAATCGACCACGGCATGAAGGACGGGCTCGCCATCTCGCCCTACTACGACCCAATGATCGCCAAGGTGATCGCCCATGGCGCGACGCGCGAGGAAGCGCGGGTGCGGCTGATCCGGGCACTCGCCGAGACGGTCGTGCTGGGACCGACGACCAACCGGCACTTCCTGATTCGCCTGCTCGAGCATCCCGACTTCGCGGCCGGCGAGGCCACGACGGCGTTTCTAACAAAGCACCAGTTTCCCGCACCCGAGATCGGCGATGCCCATTGGACCGCCGCGGCCCATCTGCTGTGGCAGGCTTCGGCCGCGCAGTATCCGCCGTCGATGCGGGGCTGGCGCAACTCCAACCCCGAGCCGACGCCGATCCGGCTCGCCGCCGGCGGCACGGAGCGCCTGCTGCAGGTCCGGGAGGCCGAAACGCCCGACGTCCCCTTCCATATCGACGGAAGCGACATCGTGCTCGACCTCGAGGCCCTCACGGTGCGCTTCACCGACCGCACCTACGCCCCGCCCGAGGCCGCCGCCGCCGGCAGCGACGGCAAGTTGCGGGCACCGATGGACGGACGCATCGTCGCGATCAAGGTTATGCCGGGCGACAAGGTCTTACGCGGCCAGACACTGATCGTCCTCGAAGCCATGAAGATCCAGCACCAGCTCAAGGCCGCCCTGGATGCCCGGATCGAGGCCGTCTCCGTCCAGGAGGGCCAGCAGGTTTCCAACCGGACCGTGCTGGTGACGATGGAGCCCGCCGCCAGTTGACGCTAGGCTCCTCCCAACAAGAGAAGTCCAGGGAGGAATTGCCATGCTGCGTAGAGTTGCGCTCGCCTTGCTTGCCGTGGCTGCCGCCGGCCCGGCCTTCGGCCAGGCCTATCCCAACAAGCCGATCAACCTGATCGTGCCCTTCGCGGCCGGCGGCCCGACCGACGTGATGGCCCGCATCCTCGGCGAGCGCATGGGCAAGGAACTCGGCCAACAGATCATCATCGACAACGTCACCGGCGCGGCGGGCTCGATCGCCATGGGCAAGCTCGCCCGCTCCGCACCCGACGGCTACACGATCGGCATCGGCCATCTCGGCACCAACGTCGTGAACGGCGCAATCTACAAGAACCTGAACTACGACCTGATCAACGATCTGGCGCCGATCGCGCTCCTGCCATCCAACCCGCTGCTGGTCGTGACGTCGAACCAGGTGCCGGCCAAGGACCTGAAGGAGCTGGTCGCCTACCTCAAGGCCAATGCCGACAAGATTTCGGGCGGTACCGCGGGCCTCGGCTCCGGCTCGCATATCGGCGCGCTGGCCTTCTTCGCGGTCACCGGCACCAACTACCAGCTCGTGCCCTATCGCGGCACCGGCCCCGCCGTGCAGGACCTGATCGCCAACCAGATCCAGGTCATGATCGATCAGTCGTCGAACTCCCTGCCCCACATCCGCGCCGGCAAACTCAAGGTCTACGCCGTGACAGCCAAGCAGCGCACGGCGGCCGCGCCCGACGTCCCCACGACCGCCGAAGCCGGCTTCCCCGGCATCGAGGTCGCGATCTGGCACGGGCTTTGGGCGCCCAAGGGAACGCCGAAGGAGATCATCGACAAGATCAATGCCGCTGCCGTGAAGGCCCTGCAGGACCCGGAAATCCGCCGCAAGCTCGAGGACCTCGGGCAGGACATCCCGACGCCGGAGCAGATGAAAGCCGACGTCTTCGGTGCCTATCAGAAGGCCGAGTTCGCCAAATGGAAGCCCATCATCGACAAGGCCGGCGTGAAGGTCGACTGACGCCTGCGTGTCATCCTGAGGCGCAACCGAAGGCTCCGTCGCTTCGCTCAGGATGACACTGTTGGTGGAATAGGCGGCACTGCGTCGATGACACGGAAGGTGTCATCCTGAGTGAAGCGAAGGATCTTTCCTTTTCTCTTTACGCAAACGCCGGCGGCACAGGGCACGGCGGCAGCAGCTTCTCCAGCGCCTTCGCCACACCGAGCAGCTTCGCCTCGCCCCAGCGTTTGCCGGTGAGTTGGAGGCCGATCGGCATTCCCCCCTTCGAGAAGCCGCAGGGCAGCACGATCGAGGGCTGGCCCGTCAGGTTGGCCAGGAAATTGTAGGCGGTACCGGCGAAGAAATACGGATGGTCGACGCCGTCGATCTTGAGCGGCAGTTTCTGCGACTGACGGACGAAGGCCGCATCCGGCATCACCGGCATCAGCCAGGCGTCATAGTCGTCGAGGAAGGCTTCGCACCGGCGGGCAATCTGGTCGCGCCGGTCGAGGACGGCGAAGAACTGCGCCATGCCGAGGCGTGCCGCGCGCGCGACCGAGCGTGCCGTCGGATCGGGTGAATGGATCTTGCGGAAATGCCGTTCGCGCTCGGCGAGCGGCAGGGCATTCATGATCATGTACTGGAACAGGTCCGCCCAGTCGTCCCAGCCCTGCTGCCAGTCCAGCCCCTCGGGCTCGGCACGCCTCACCCTTGCGCCGGCCGTCGTCAGCAGCTTCGCGGTCGCCTCCACCACCGCCACCGTGTCGGCCGAGACCGGCACCAGCGGATTGCTGGTCAGGACCGCGATGCGCAGTCCCTTGGCCGTCAGTTTGGGGGTCGGTCCGAGCGGCACCGGCGCCGCCTCCGCCTCGTATCCGTCCGGCCCGGCGACGATGCGAAGCGCGAGTTCCAGATCGTCGACCGAGCGCGCCAGCGGCCCGAACGTGCCCATGTAGCGGGTGCTCCGCGTCGCTCCCGGAAGGTCCGGCACATGGCCGTGTCCCGGCACCCGCCATTCGGTGGGCTTCAGGGAAAAGATGCCGTTGTAGTGGGCCGGATTGCGCACGGAGCCGCCGATATCGCTGCCCAGCTCCAGCGGCGACAGGCGCGCCGCCACGGCGACACCGCCGCCGCCGGTCGAGCCACCGGCCGTCCGGCGCTCGTCCCAGGCATTCTTCGTCGTGCCGAAAATCGGGCTGTCGGTCTGAAAGTCTGCGCAGAGTTCGGGCACATTGGTCTTGCCGAGGATCACCGCGCCGGCGGCCCGCAGCCGCGCCACGAGGGTCGCGTCCTGCCGGGCAACATTGGCCTCGAGCGGCGGATGACTGGACGTCGTCCTCAGACCCGCTACATCGAACGCTTCCTTGATTGTGATCGGAACACCGTGCAGTGGCCCGAGCGGCTTCTTCGCGCTGGTTTTCCGCGCCTCGAGCGCGCGGTCGGCGGCCCTTGCCGCTTTCATCGCGCCATCGCGATCGACCACGACCAGCGCGTTGAGCGACCCGTTCTCACGTGCGATCCGTTCGAGATGCGCCTTCGTCGCCTCCACCGAACTCAGCCGGCCGTTTCGTATGGCGCGTGCAAGCCGCGTCGCCGTTTCAAAGCACGGATTCATGCATGCCTCCCCTGAGTTTCGCGAGACTAGCCGCCCCTCCCTCGCCCCGGCTATAGAGCCCGAGGATTTCTTGGGGACGCCATGAGCTTGGGTAGCAAAACCCTGTTCGTGACCGGCGCGAGCCGCGGCATCGGACTGGCCATCGCACTGCGCGCGGCGCGCGACGGCGCCAACATCGCCATCGCCGCGAAGACGGTGAAGCCCGATCCGCGCCTGCCGGGCACGATCTTCACCGCGGCGGAGGAGATCGAGAAGGCCGGCGGCAAGGCGCTGCCCCTCGCCTGCGACATCCGTGACGAGCAGAGCGTCGACAAGGCCGTAGCCGAGACCGTCGCGAAGTTCGGCGGCATCGACATCCTGGTGAACAATGCCAGCGCCATCAGCCTGACCGGCACGCTGGCCACGCCGATGAAGCGCTACGACCTGATGCACCAGATCAACGCGCGCGGCACTTTCATGGTCTCGCAGAAGTGCATCCCGCATCTGCTGAAGGCGGCCAACCCGCATGTCCTGAACCTCTCGCCGCCACTCGACTTCGATGTGAAGTGGTTCGCGAACCACCCGGCCTACACGCTCGCCAAGTACGGCATGTCGGTCTTCGCCTGGTCGATGGCCGCCGAGTTCAAGGACAAGGGTATCGCCTTCAACTGCCTGTGGCCGCGCACCGCGATCGCCACCTCGGCCATCCAGAACATCCTGGGCGGCGACGAGGGCATGAAGCAGTGCCGCAAGCCCGAGATCATGGCCGATGCCGCCCATGCGATCTTTACCCGCCCGTCGCGCGCCTGCACCGGCAACTTCTTCATCGACGACGAGGTGCTGGCGGCCGAGGGCGTCACCGACTTCGACAAGTATGCCGTCTCGCCCGGCACGAAGCTGATGCCCGACTTCTTCGTGCCCGCCCCCGGCGCGCGCACCGTCGTCGGAAAGGCCTGACCGTGGCGACGTTCCTGCTGATCCATGGCGCCTGCACAGGCGGGTGGTGCTGGGAAAAGGTGGTGCCGCTGCTCGAGACGGCCGGCCACAAGGTCTGCGCGCCCGACCTGCCGGGCCTGGGCAACGACCAGACGCCGCCGGCCAACGTGACGCTGGCCGACAATGTGGAGAAACTCGCCCGTCTCCTCGACAAGATGGAGGACCAGGTCATCCTGGTCGGCCATTCGTTGGGCGGCATTACGATCAGCCAGCTCGCCGAGGCCCGGCGTCGCAAGCTGAAGGCGCTGGTCTATGTTTGCGCCCTGCTGCCGACCTCGGGCAAGAGCGGCAGGGACATGACCGCGCTCGAACCCGACGCGCTGTTCCGCCTTTCGCGCCAGGTCAGCCCCGACGGCAAGACCTACACCTTCGCGCGCGACAAGCTGCCGAGCCTTTTCTACGCCGACGTCTCGCCCGAGGACCGTTACAAGGCGATGGAGCGGCTGAGGCCGCAGCCGCTGGCCATCTCGACCACGCCGGTGACCCTGACCGAGGAACGCTTCGGCTCGGTGCCGCGCTGGTACATCGAATGCACCCACGACAACGCCATCCGCATCGCCCTGCAGCGCGCGATGGTGAAGGCGACGCCCTGCAAGGTGCTGAGGCTGGAAAGCGGCCACTCGCCGTTCTTCAGCAATCCGGAAGAGCTGGTGGAGCACCTGGAGACGATTGCGGCGGCGCGTTCAGACGCGCCGGCGGGCGGCAGCGCCTTCTGAGGCGCGAGAGCCCGCACGGTTCCAATTGCGCACCTAATCAAAGAACGCGAAGGCCCGCGCCTCGATGCTTTGACGCGGCTTCGGATTCGCCGGCGTCGTCGGATCGTCGAATGCGGAATGCAGCGAGAAGCGCGCCCTTCCGTCCTTCGCCGAGTCGTAGCATTTGATGAGGATTGCCTCGTCGCGCGTCATCTTCGGGAAATAGAACCAGCGGTGATCGGCGTTGTGGACGCCCTGGTAGATCTCGCCGGTCCGATCGGCGTAGACGATATCGCAGATGGCGAGATCGCGCGGCGCAAGGCTTTCGGAATCGACGAGGCCCAGCGGCGTCATCTCGACGGGCTCGTGCGCGATGCTGCGCCAGACATTGTACTCGGCGAAGCGCTTCCCGAGGCGTTGCTCCGCCTCCTCGGGCGGCAGCAGGTCACGCACGCGCTGCGGCCCCGACCTTTCGGTGTAGTCGCAATGGACGCTGCGCACCGGCGTCCGCAGGCCGCGCTCGACGGCGCGATCGGCCGTGCGCACCGTGTGATCGAACACCACGACCTTCGACGCGCCGGTCTCGCGCTTGATCAAGGCCTCGACCTCGGCGTGATACTTCGCGCGAACCTCGTCTTCGTTATAGAAGTCGCGCACTTCGGTGTCGTGGTGGGTCAGGATGAAGGCCTGCCGGTCCAGCGACAGGTCGTGTGCGATCGGGCGGGCATCGTGGATACGCATCGTGAAGTCGCGATAGTTGCCCTCGCGTCGCGGCAGGCCGGTGCCGTGCGGCGGGTTATAGGTCACGGGCTTGATGCTGAGATCGGCCAGATACTGGATGGGCGCCTCGACCCAGTGGGCCAACGGCGGCCTCGTAGCGGCAGATTCGACGGTTCGGATATCGACCATGGTTTCACCCGTGACTTGAAGCGTTAGCCCCCTTTAGATCGTGTGGCTTTAGCCGCTTGGCACCCCGCAGGCTCACGAGAAGAATTCATGGGGTCATGTCGCTTCAGGCTGCGAGTTCCAGAATTTCCATGACCTGCTCCGGTCCCCTGATGGGCCGCGGATTGTTGAGGACGGCGCGATCGTGCATCGATTTCTCCGCGATCTCGCGGAAGCGGTCCTTGCCGACACCGACTTCGGAGAGGCGCCCCGGCAGGCCGAGCGACTTCACCAGCCTCTCGACCAGGTCGCCGGCCGCGGCCTCGGGCTGGCCGAACGCCTCGCCCACCCGCTTCTGGCGCTCCTCGTTGGCCGGTAGGTTCCAGCGCAATACCGACGGCAGCATCACGCAGGACGTATGGCCATGGGGCACGTGGCAGGCGGCGCCCAGCACGTGGCCGATACCGTGGCTTGCGCCGACGCCGACTCCGGAGGTGCCGGCGCCGATCGACAGCCACATGCCGAACTGGAGGTCGAGCCGCGTGGCCATGTCGTCGGGATTGGCCTTGTGCGCCGGCAGGGCGCGGGCCAGCAGCTTCAGGGCCTCGGTTGCGGTGCCGAGCACGAAGGGATGGGCCTGCTGCGAACACAGACGCTCGACCGCGTGGTCAACCGCCTTGAGCCCGGTCGACAGCATGAGGTCCATCGGCGTCGCCAGGGTGGCGGCGGGATCGAGGACGATGACCCGTGGCACGATCAGCCGGTGGCCGAAGCTCTCCTTGATGCCCTTGCGCGGATCGGAGATGCCGGCAAAGGCATTGAACTCGGCGGCCGACAGCGTAGTCGGTACGGCAATCATGCGGATCGCATCGGCCGGCGGCCTGATCGCCTCCGACGGCGGCGCGGCACCTTCCTTCGGTTTACCGGCGCGATAGGCATCCAGGTCGTCGACCGTCTTCACGTTCTGCCAGAGCGCGATCAGGATCGTCTTGGTGGCATCGATCACAGAACCGCCACCGACCGCCACGATCAGATCGGCACCGGCCTTGCGTGCCATCTCAGCACCCTCGACGACGCAAGGCCGCGGCGAGTGCGCGGTAATGCCAGCGTAGGTACCGGCGTGCAGCTCGCCGAGATCGTCGATCACCGACGCCAGCAGCGCGCTCTGCGCCACCGACTTCGAGGTGGTGATGAACACCTTCTTCGCGCCCAGCCGCTCGGCCTCGGCGCGCAGCGCAATGCCCGCTGGCCTGCCATAGACGACGCGCTCGACGTCCTGATGTCCGTGGATGCCGTTCAGCATGGTTTTGCCCCCTCAATCCTCATCCTGAGGAGGCGCGGCAGCGCCGTCTCTAAGGATGGGTAACGACAAGATTGTTGCCCACCCTTCGAGACGCGGCCGCTGGCCGCTCCTCAGGGCGAGGTGTGCGCTTAACCCAGGTGCCGGCGGTAGAGCGCCAGCATGCGCTCGTAATGCTTCTCGCGGGCGGCCTCGTTCAGGTTGCCGCGGTCGGAGAAAGCGTAGCCGTGATGCGTGCCGACCTCGGTCTCCACCTTCGATGGGAACGGAGCGGAGGCCAGCAGCCTTTCGAACTTGGCAACGTCCGAAAGCGGCACGTAGGTGTCGTGTTCCGCGAAGGCGTAGTAGCCCTCTGCCGTGATGTCGCCCAGCATGAGATGCGGCGAGTCGGGCTTGTCGGTGATCAGGCGCGTTCCGTAGTAGGACGCGAAGCAGCCGATGCGATCGGGATGCTTCGCCGCCGCCGCCGTGACGAAAGCGCCGCTCATGCAATAACCCACCAACCCTACCTTGCCGGGCTTCGCGTCGGGCAGGGTCGGCAGCACGTCGAGCACCGCACCGGTATCCGCGGCAACCTTGGCGTTGGACAGCGTCTCCATCAGGCCGAACATGCGCTTGAGGTTGGCCTCGCCGTCGGGATGATTGCGGGTCGGCCCGCACACGAATTCGCGAGTCGAGCGGTAGTAGAGATTGGGCAGCAGCACGTAGTAGCCGGACTGCGAAATGCGCCGGCAGATTTCCCGCAGGCCCTCCCGCACCCCGGGTGCGTCCATCAGCATGATGACCACCGGCAGCGGTCCGCCATCGTCGGGCCGCACCGTATAAGTGTTCATGGCGCCATCTTGCGTGGCGATATCCAGTTCGCGTTCGATCATGGCCGGACGGTACCGGGCTCCAGCCCCATGGTCTATAACCGCGCCTCCTGTCTGAACCCGAGGAGTGGAACGAAATGGCGGTGGCAAATGGGGGCGCGCTCGACGGCCTGAAAGTGATCGACCTGTCGCGTGTTCTGGGAGGCCCCTATTGCGGCCAGATGCTGGCCGACCACGGCGCCGACGTGATCAAGATCGAGCCGCCGCAGGGCGACGAGACGCGCACCTGGGGCCCTCCGTTCGACGCCGAAGGTGTTTCCGCCTATTTCGCCGGCATCAACCGCAACAAACGCACGATCGCGCTCGACCTCTCCAAGCCGGAGGGCCGCGACGTCCTGATGAAGCTGCTCGAGACGGCCGACGTGCTGATCGACAATTTCAAGACCGGCACCATGGAAAAGTGGGGTATCGGCTACCACGACGTACTGGCTGCGAAGTTCCCGCGCCTGGTCCATGCCCGCGTCTCGGGCTTCGGCGCCGACGGGCCGCTGGGCGGCTTCCCGGGCTACGACGCCATGGTGCAGGCCTCGGCCGGCCTCGTCTCGGTCAACGGCTCGCCCGAGGGCGGCCAGGTGCGCATCGGCGTGCCGGTGGTCGATCTCTCGACCGGCATGAACGCCACAATCGGCATCATGATGGCGCTCTACGAGCGCAACCGTTCCGGCAAGGGCCAGTTCGTCGACGCGACGCTCTACGACAGCGCCATCGCGCTGCACCAGCCGCACGCGCCGAACTACTTCATGGCCGGCCTCAAGCCGAAGCTCGTCGGCAACAGCCATGCCAGCCTCGTGCCTTACTCCAACTTCCCGACGAAGACCCGCAACATCGTGGTCGGCGCCGGCAATGACGGACAGTTCCGGAAGCTGACGCAGATGCTGGGCAAGCCGGAACTCGCGGACGATCCGCGCTTCAAGACCAACAAGGATCGCGTCGCCCATCGTGCCGAGCTCGAATCCGAGCTGCGCGAGCTACTGAAGGACCGTGATGCCAACGAGTTCTCGCAGGAGCTGATGAGGGGCGGCGTCCCTTCGGCGGCCGTGCTCGAAGTCTCCGACGTCATGGAACATCCGCACACCAAGCACCGCGGCATGGTGTGGGAGAAGGACGGCTGGCGGAACGTCGGCAATCCCGTGAAGCTCTCCCGCACCCCGCCCAAGGCCCGCACCAAGCCCAAAAAGTTCGGTACCGATACGCGCGCCGTACTGGCCGAGACCGGCTATTCCGCGGCCGAGATCGACAAGCTTGTCGCGTCCGGCATCGCACTCACCGAGATCAAGAAGTAGGAGAAGACGAGTGTTTCAACCTGACCTGCTGAAGGGCAAGCGCATCCTCGTCACCGGCGGCGGCACCGGCCTCGGCCGCTCGATGGTTCATCGCTATCTCGAGCTCGGCGCCAATGTCGTGATCTGCGGCCGTCGTGAGGATGTGCTGAAGCAGACCGCCGACGAACTCGCCAAGGAGACCGGTGGCGAGATCGAGACCGTGGGCTGCGACGTGCGCGTGCCCGACGCCGTCGAAGCGATGATGGATAAGATCTGGGAGAAGCGGCCGCTCGACATCCTGGTCAACAACGCCGCCGGCCAGATCCTTGCCCAGACCCACAAGATGTCCTCGCGCGCGATCGACGCCGTGCTCGGCATCGTGCTGCACGG
This sequence comes from Reyranella humidisoli, assembly GCF_019039055.1. NCBI lineage: Bacteria > Pseudomonadati > Pseudomonadota > Alphaproteobacteria > Hyphomicrobiales > Reyranellaceae > Reyranella > Reyranella humidisoli. The sequence goes on along the minus strand of NZ_JAHOPB010000001.1, from coordinate 3,136,488 downwards.
CTCCGCCTACTGCACCATCTCGGCCGGCCGTCGCTGGATCGAGGCCGGCGAGCGCAACAAGGTCGTGATGTCGATCCTGACCGTCTCCTCGCTGACCGGCGCGCCGTTCACCGTGCCGTCGGCGATGGCCAAGGCGGGCGTGCTGGCCATGACGAAGAGCCTCGCCGTCGAATGGGGTCCCAAGGGCATCCGCACCTGCGCGATCGTGCCCGGCCCCTTCCCGACCGAAGGAGCCTGGAGCCGCCTGATGCCGAAGGAGCGCGGCGGCAACGAGGACATGATCAAGGCCATCCCGATGCGTCGCACCGGCGAACATATCGAGCTGGCCAACCTCGCCGCCTTCCTGGTGAGCGACGGCGCCGCCTACATCAACGGCGACGCGATCGTCATCGATGGCGGCAAGATGCTGCAGTCCGGCGGCGGCGGCGCCAACACCTCCGCCATGCTCGACTGGACCGACGAGCAGTGGGACGCGATCCGTCCGAAGAAGAAGTAGCGGATCGACCAGCGCGACCTGTCAGGCCGAGGGGGCGGAGGCGTCGCCCTCCTCCGGCCTGGCGCCGGATGCGATCCATGCGACCAACAGGTCGTAGAAGACGGAAAGAACCACCGGGCCGACGAACAGGCCGATCAGGCCGCCGGCCAGCGTGCCGCAGATCACGCCGGCCAGGATCACCGCCATCGGCGTGGGCAGGCCGCGCGCCATCAGGATCGGCCGCAGCACGTTGTCGAGCAGCAGCAGCGGCAGCGTGTAGACGGTGAAGAGACCGGCATGCAGGGCGGGAAGATACATCCAGCTCCAGATGATGACCGGAATCATGATGATGTTAGGGCCGACCTGGACGATGGCCAGCACCAGACAGACGAAGGTGATGGGGCCGGCAAAGGGCACGCCCGCTACCAGCATGCCGATGCCGAGAAGCGCCGACTGAAGCAGCGCGATGCCGATGACGCCCTGCGAGACGTTGCGGATCGTCGAGCCGGCGATCTCGAGGAAGTGCCGGCCGCGCTTGTCGGCGACACGGCCTGCCAGGCCGCGAACCGTCTCCAGCAGCTCGTCGGAATAGGCCAGCAGGATACCCGCCACGATGATTGCGCCGGCGAACTGCAGGACCTCCAGGAACACCCCTGCGGCGATGCGACCGATCCAGCGACCGGCCGATGCGAGTTGGCCGACATGGGTCGTCACCAGCGCGCGGATATCGTTGGAGCCGTTCAGCCAGAATTCGTAGACACGTTTGCCGACCATCGGCCAGTCGCGAACCGATTCAGGAGGAGGCGGCACGACATGCTCGCCCCGCAACAGCATTCGCGCATAGGCGTCCAGGCTGTCGATCGCCGATCCGGCCAGGATCACCACCGGCGTCAGCAGCAGTACGAGCAGCAGGACCGAGAACAGTGCCGCGGCCAGACCGTCGCGGACGTGCAGACGGCGGCGCACTAGGTTGAACAGGGGAAAGACGGCGACCGACAGGATGATGGCCCAGAGCATCAACGGCGCCACCGGCTGCAACAGGAGCAGGCTCACATAGACGATGGTCGCGATCAGGCCTAGTCGAACCGCGACATCGATCGTGAACCGTGTGACCTCGGCCCTGCCCTTTTCCGTCTCGATCATCGCCGTCTCCGCCGCCCCCGTGGCGGAAGGCATTTATCGCACGGCGGCGGGCCTGATGCGATGACGCCAACTGGAAGTAGATCCTCATGATGCCGATGCCGGAGCGAACCTGTCTGCGCTCGCCAGTCGGGCCGTTGCATCGCCGGAATTCGGCGACCGCTCGCCGGAACCCGGGACCACTTGCCTGTAGAGGCGAGATTGCCCCTGCTATCTCCGTGGCGGTGCGCTAGGGTTGCATGACGACAATACGCAAGGATCCGGGGAAATGGCCGAGTACGACTACATCATCGTTGGCGCGGGTTCGGCGGGCGGCACACTGGCCGCGCGGTTGACCGAGATACCAACCAACAAGGTGCTCCTGCTGGAAGCGGGCGCGGCCAGCCACCCCTACTCCCGCATGCCACTGTCCTTCGGCCTGCTGATCGACAACCCCGCCGCCAACTGGCTCTACCAGTCCGAACCGGAACCAAATACCGCGAACCGGGTGATCCCGGTGCCGCGCGGCAAGGTCCTGGGTGGATCGAGCTCGATCAATGGACTGGTCTGGGTGCGCGGCCAGCCGCTCGACTTCGACACCTGGGCACAGATGGGCTGCCGCGGCTGGAGCTGGCGTGACGTCGCCCCGCTCTTCACCCGCATGGAGAACTTCGTCGACGGCGACGGCTCGAACGGCCGTGGCACCGACGGGCCGCTCAAGGTCTCGACCGTGCCCGACCAGAACCCGCTCTACGACGCGCTGTTCGCAGCGTCGAAGGCCGCCGGCTTCAAGACCAACCCGGACTACAACAGCGAGGATCAGGAAGGCGTCGTGAAGACGCAGACCTCGATCTACAAGGGCCGGCGCATGAGCGTGGCGCATTGCTACATCGAACCGGCAATGAAACGGCCCAACCTGCACGTCGTCACCAACGCCCACACGCTGCGAGTCCTGCTCGACGGCAAGCGCTGCATCGGCGTCGAGTACGAGAAGGACGGCAAGACGGTGCAGGCCCGCGCCAAAGAGACGATCCTGTCGGCCGGCGGTGTCGCCAGCCCGCAGATCCTCGAGCTCTCGGGCATCGGTCAACCGGAACTGCTTAAGAAGCACGGCATCGAGGTGAAGCACGAGCTGAAAGCGGTCGGCGAGAACTTCCGCGACCATATCAACGCCCGCATCATCTGGCGCCTGAAAGTGGCCAACGTCTCCTACAACCACATGGCGCGCGGCATCGGCGCCGTGACGCAGATGATGAAATACCTCGCCACCGGCGGCGGATTCATGAGCCTGCCGTCGGCGCCGCTGCTCGGCTTCCTGAAGACCCGGCCCGAACTCGAGACGCCCGACGTGCAGATGCATCTCGTGCCCTACTCGATCAAGGACCCGAAGACCCGCAAGCTGCAGGACTTCCCGTCGATGACGATCGCCTGCTACCAGCTGCGGCCCGAGAGCCTGGGCTCGATCCACATCCGCTCGGCCGATCCCAAGGCGCATCCGTCGATCCGCTTCAACTTCCTTGCCGACAGGATCGACCAGGATGCGATGACCGCCGGCTTCCGCATGATGCGCAGGATCGTCGACGCCAAGCCGATGGACGCCTATCGCGACGAGGAGTTCTCGCCCGGCCCGTCGGTGCAGTCCGACGAGGAGATCCTGACGTGGATCCGCAACAACTCGCAGACCGCCTATCACCCGATCGGCACCTGCCGCATGGGCCCCGAGGGCCAGAACACCGTGGTCGACGACAAGCTCAGGGTCCACGGCATCCAGGGCCTGCGAATCGCCGACGCCTCGATCTTCCCCACCATGCCCTCGGGCAACACCAATGCCCCGTCGATCATGGTCGGCGAGAAGATGGCGGATATCCTGAAGGGCGCGGCTTAAGCAAAACGCCGTCGTCCTGAGCGGAGCGCAGCGTAGTCGAAGGACCTCTTTTCGCTTCGACACGCCGTGCGCCGGAAAAGAGGTCCTTCGACTGCGACGCCCTGCGGGTGGCTTCGCTCAGGACGACGGCGCCTTTAGACCACCACCGGCTTGCCGCTGATCAGGGCGGTACCGGTCATCGCGGCGACGAGCTTGTCGTCGGCGCGGACGACGTCGATGCGATAGTTCGAGGCCTTGCTGGAGCGCGAGATTTCGACCGCTGTGGCGGTCAGCACATCGCCCAGTCGCACCGCCACGCTGTAGAGGATGTGGGCGTCGATGCTGCCCGAGACGACGCCCTGCGAGTTGCAGGCGAAGCCGAAGGCGGCATCCGCCAGGGTGAAGGTCAGGCCGCCGTGACCGACGCCGTTGAAGTTGAGATGGCGCTGCTCGATCGTCACGCGAGTCACGGCGCGGCCGAGCGAGGCCTCGACGAACTGGATGCCGAGACTCGTGCAGAATTCGTCACGGCGGGCCAGCGCCGCGACGTCGATCACGGCCGGTTCGGACTTGTTGCTCATTCCGCGGCCTGCTTGAGCGGCGATGTTGCGCCTGCGATGGCGGTCAGCGTTCGGGACAGCGATTCGCCTTCGGGATCGGCCAGCGCCGCTACCCGCGCGTTGGCGACGGCATCGGCCGCGGCACGCGGCGTCAGGCGGCCCGCCAGGGCCGGCGCGATCACCTCGTCGGCGATGCGGCGATAATTGCCGAGGCCGCGCTTGTGGGTGTCGCCATAGCCCTTGATGAGGCGCGCCGATTCCGCGATCTCGCGGGCGAGGTCGATGCCGAGCGGCGATGCGGCACGGATCTGGCCGAGCCAGCGCTCGATCTCGGTCTGCTCCGCGACGTAGCGCGAGGTACGTGGCCGCCACCAGCGCAGGCCGGCCACGAGGCGTAGCCGCGCGAAGCCCAGGATCGTCGTCGTGCGCACTTGCATGGAGAAGTAGGTCTTGCCGAGGCGCCCCGTCCGCTCGCCCCAGCCCAGCAGGCGCTTCGCTATCGACGGCGGCAGCACGGCGGCGATCTCCTCGATACCGGGCTTGAAATGCTCGGTGATCGCCAGCGGCTCGTGATCCTTGGCGCGGACTTCTGCCCGCACGCGCATCATCCGCTCGGCCGAAGTCTTGGCCTGGGCGACGCGGATCACGTCCTCGAAGGACATGCGCACCGCGAGATGGCGCGCCACTTCCCGCAGCAGCTCGCCCGAGCCAAGCGCATGGATCGTGTCGAGACGGTCGAGATAGAGTGTCGCGTAGCGCCGGTCCTGGTAACTCGTGAGCCGCCGGATGCCCTCCTCAACGATATCGAGGCTGGCAACCGGGAGGGTGCGCCGCGCGCGCTCGATCAGATCCTCGGCTCCCTGCACCGCCGTCTGCCGCTTGCGATGCTCGCGCACGGCCTGCTCCAGCTCGCCACGCGCATGGCCGCGCCCGAAGGCGAAGGCAGCAAGGTTGGTGTCAATCGACTTTCCGGAATGGCGGATCGCGGCCTCGAACGCGCCGTCGGGGATCGGCAGCTTCCCCGATCCGGCCAGCGCGCCCAGCAGGACGGCGTTGATGACACCGCCGGATTCCTCGGCAGCCTGGTCCATGTCGAACAGGATCTGCGCGCGGCTGCGTTCCTTCACGGCGCGGAGTAGCCGGCCGACATCGAAGCTGCCGTCGCCCATCGCCATGCGCTCGCCGATTGCCAGTACGCGGTGCGTCGAGGCGATCAGCGTGGTGCGGTCGGGCGTCACGAAGCCGTTGAAGATCATGCGGCCGGCTTCCAGCAGCTCGGTCGCCAGCGCGACGTCGACCTCACCCATCGCCGGGTTCAGCGCCAGCACGGAGGTGGCGGATATCCGGGCGCCGGCCGGCATCACTTCCAGGTAGTAGGTGGTGGCGCCCGTGCGCTGCGCCACACCCGGAATCTGCGTCGCCTGCACCCCCAATCCCTGGCTCTGCGCTGCGGCCACGATCCAGTCGCAGAGCACGCCGCCGCCATCGCCGCCAAGTGCGCCGATTAGGATGGTGAGAGGCTTCATATGTCTTTGCCTCCCCCTTCAGATGGGGAGGTGGCGGTGTCATACGCCGACGGAGGGGTCAAACGCGGGATGGTGGAATCCATGCCCTCTCCACCCGCGAAGACGCGGACACCTCCCCATTTGAATGGGGAGGAGCTCATAACGCCATTGCTCCGATCATTTTCGACCGGATGCGCCACTTCAGCCGGTCCCACCACGTCGCGTTCTGCACGATCTCGGCCTTGTAGAAAGACGGGCACAGAACGGCGGCATCGGCGACCTCGCCGCAGAGGCCGCAGCCGACGCAACCATTGTTGACGCTCGCCACCGGATCGGTGCGCAGCGGATCGGGGCTGGGCTTCACCACCAGCGAGGGGCAGCCGGAGAGGCGGATGCAGGAATGGTCGCCAGTGCAGACCTCGTCGTCCACGCCGTAGCGCGTGCGCACGACCCTCTCGCCGCGCTTCAGTTGGGCGGCGATCTGCGGGCGGATGCGGCGTTGGCGCGCGAGCTGACATTCGCCGTCGGCGACGATGACCTTCAGCCCCTTGTCGTCGGTGCTCATCGCCTCGCGCAGCGTCTTGAGCATGGTGCCGACATTGTAGGTGCGGATGGTGCGCAGCCAGCCGACGCCCATCGCCTTCAGGGTGGCGGCAATGTCGGATGTCGTTTCGCCGTCGCGGCGATTGCCCGACGTGTTGGGAATGAACTGCGCGCCGGTCGCCGAGGTGTAGCCGTTCTGCATGATGACCAGCACACGGTCGCCGCGATTGAACATCGAGGAGGCGACGCCGCTCAGCAGCCCGTTGTGCCAGAAGCCGCCGTCGCCCATCACCGAGATGGTGCGCTTCTGCATCACCGGCGCCACAGCGCCGGCCGCGGCGAGCGACATACCGAAGCCCAGGATCGAATTGCCGAGGTTGAACGGCGCCAGGGTCGCGAAGGAATGGCAGCCAATGTCACTCGAGATGTGGACCTTGCCGACCTCGCGTTCGAGCAGCTTGATGGCCGAAAAGACTGGCCGCTCCGGGCAGCCGACGCAGAAGCCCGGCGGACGCAACGGCAGCGGCCCGCCCAGCAGGCGCTGCGCCTCGGCACGGCCGGCGCGCACCGCCTCGAAACGCTCGCGCGGCCTGCTCAGGTCGATGTCATTGGCCGACTGGGCGAAGAACTTCAGCAGCCCCTCGGTCATCACCTCGGCGGTGTACTCGCCCGCCATCGGCAACACGTCCTTGCCGTAGATTTTGGTGTCGATATCGCGCTTGCGCAGCAGGACGTGGATCGCCTGTTCGATGTAGTCGGGCGCGCCCTCCTCGACGACCAGCACGGCGCGCTTGCCCTTGCAGAAGTCGGCGATCTGATCGGGCGCCAGCGGATGCGTGACGTTGAGTACGAGCGTCGGGATCTTGCCCTCGACGTCGAGCCGGTCGAGACCGCGCACCAGCACGTTGGTGATGCCGCCCTGCACGATGATGCCGAGATCGGAGCGCTCGCCGGCCAAGAATTCGTTCAGGCCGTTCTCGACGATGAAGCGTTCGGCGGCGGGCTGGCGGACTTCGACCTTGATCTTCTCGTGCGCGTAGGTCGACGGCGGATGGGAGATGCGATCGTAATTGTGCGCCGCCGGTTCGGCGAGGCGATGGTTACGCGAGATGGCGGGCGGGACATTGTCCTTGGCCACGAACTCGCCCGTGACGTGGCAGGCGCGGATGCGCAGCTCCATCATCACCGGCGTGTTGGTCGCCTCCGAAAGCTCGAACGCCTTCTCCGTGCAGCGCACGATGGTCGGCAGCGACGGACGCGGATCCATCAGCCAGAGGGAAGACTTCAGCGCATAGGCCTGTGTGCGCTCCTGGATGACCGAGGCGCCCTCGCCGTAGTCCTCGCCGACCACGATCAGCGCGCCGCCGATCACGCCCGGTGACGCCAGGTTGGAAAGCGCATCGGCCGCCACGTTGGTGCCGACGATCGACTTCCAGGTGACGCAGCCACGCATCGGATAGTTGATCGAGGCGCCGAGCAGCGCCGCCGCCGAGGATTCGTTGGTACAGGTTTCGAGATGGACGCCGAGTTCGTCGAGCAGGTCCTGCGATTCGACCAGCACGTCGACCAGATGCGAGACCGGCGCGCCCTGGTAGCCGCCAACATAAGCGACGCCCGACTGCAGGATCGCCTTGGTGACGGCGAGGATGCCTTCGCCCCGGAAGAGCTCGCCCTCGCCCAGCCGCAGCGCGCGCACTTCCTCGGTAAAGGAGCGTTCCGGATTGGTCCGCTGGGAGACGGGAATTTGGGCCGCCGGCTGGTCGAGCATGGCGCGAAGTATAGGGGCTAACGCCGGACGCGACGATCCCGTTTGGAATCACGCACACCTTCGAGGCGCGCCTTGGCCAGCAACGCACGGAAAGGAGCCAGGAGTTTCTCCCGCACCGCAACATCGCCTTCGAGAACCTGAAGGGAGAGCGCCACGGCTTCGAGGGTCGAGACCGCGTCGGGCCGCGCCTCGCGCCGCAGGTCGCCGTAGAGCGACGGGCCGTCGGGTACCACGACGAAGCGGCGCAGCTTGGTCAGCCACGCATTGCGCCACCACAGTGCCTTGGCCTGCGCCCAGTTGCCGTCGAGCGCGATCAGGCCCCTGAGCCCAGCCCGTGCCGCTTCCTGATCGGGCAGCACCGCACCTTTGCTGTCCACCGCGACCAGCGGCGCCTGCCCGTTGGCGGGCGCCTTGGTCTGGGTCGAGCCGAGATAGAGCACGCCCCAGTTGCGCGGCTCAGCCGGCGCGCCCGCCGCGTGCGCAAGGTTCCGCCACGACAGGCCCACGACCACCTTGGCGTTGGAAAGCGCACCCGCCAGCAGGCCGGCGGTGCCCAGCACGCGATCCTGCTCCTGCGGGTGCTGCAGGACGAGGATCGTTACTTTGTTGTCCACCGGTTGCGACATGGCCGAGGGTATAGCCTCCCGGCTAGGGTTGCGCGATGCCTCTTCCCGCCGACGTTCCCATCCTCGTGTTCGATAGCGTGACCAAGCTGCCGCCCGAAGCGGCCGGCGCGGTCGTCATCGGCGGCAGCCACGCCGCCGTTTATGCGGCCTACATGTCGGCCAAATTCGGCTGCCGTGCCGCGATCCACCACGACGCCGGGATCGGCAAGGACGAAGCCGGGGTCAGCGGCCTCGCCTATGCCGACGGGCTCGGCATGGCGATGGCGGCCGTCGCCACGGCCAGCGCGCGCATCGGCGACGGCGCCGACCTGCACGAACGCGGCATCATCAGCCGGGCCAACGGGTTGGCCGCCGCCTGCGGCGTCATCCCGGGAATGTCGGCGCGCACGGCGGCCGAGTTGCTGAAGCAGGCGCCGTGGCCGCACACGATGCCGCCCGCCAAGGGCGAGAGCCGGTACATGGTCGAGGGGGCGGCCTGCGTGGACTCCGCCACCCTGCTGGTGCCGGAGGACCGGGGCCGCATCGTCGCGACCGGCAGCCATGGCGCGCTCAACTCCTACAAGGCGACGGCGCCCTTCCAGCCGCTGCTTCTAATGTTCAACGACGCCGGATTCGGCGCCGACCGGGGCGGCGTGCTGGCCCTGCCCGAACTCGCACGGGAGGACATCGCCGCCATCGCAGTCGCTGCGCAGTCGGCGCGTATCGGCGACGGCCGTTCTACCCTGCAGGACGGCACGATTTCGGACGTGAATGACATCGCATACCGGCTCGGCGCGCGCGTGGGAGGCTCCGCGCTTGCACTGGCGCGCGCACTGGCCGAAAAAGCTGAATAACGCCTGCACGGGAGAGACTTGGGACATGGCCGTCGTCAATGTGAAGTCGGAGATCGCCGGCAATGTCTGGAAGATCCAGTCCAAGCCCGGGGATCGAATCGAGGCCGACGGCGAGATCATGATCCTCGAGTCGATGAAGATGGAAATCCCCGTCCTGTCGCCCAAGGCCGGCGTCATCCGGGAGATCAAGGTCAACGAAGGCGAGGCAATCGGCGAAGGCCAGCTCGTGGCCGTGATCGATGCGTAACAGCGCCGTCGCCGCCGACCTCGCCAAGCTCTGGGCTCCCGACAATCTTCGCCGCTCCGCTCCCGGTATCGCTCTCTGTGCGGTGATTGCCGCCGTCGCCTACTACGCCGACACGCGCAGCCTGCTGCGCTTCGGTGCCGTCTGGGTGCCGCCGCTGATCCTGACGCTGGTGATCGGCATGGCGCTGCAGCCGCTTTCCGCCCGGCCGGTGCTGAAGCCCGGCCTCGAATTCGCCGGCCGCACCCTGCTGCGCATCGGCGTCGCGCTGCTGGGCGCGCGCCTGACGCTCGGCAATCTCGTCGAGGGCGGCGCGCTGCCGATCGTGATTGCGGTGGCGGCGGTCGGCTGCACCATCGTGTTCGGCGCCTGGGCGGCACGCCTGTTCGGCCTCAGCCAGAATTTCGGCCTGCTGACCGGCTGCGCCACCGGCGTCTGCGGCGCGGCGGCGGCAATGGCGGCTTCGGCGGTCCTGCCCAAGCACGAGAATTCCGACCGCGACCTCGCCTTCACGGTGATGGGCGTCAACTTCCTCAGCACGGTGGTGATGGTGATCTATCCCACCCTGCGAGAGGCGCTGGGCTTCTCTCTCTTCGAGATGGGCGTGTTCCTCGGCGGTGCCATCCACGACGTGGCACAGGTCGCCGGCGCCGGCCAGACGATGGGCCCGCAGGTCCTGAGCGATGCGGTCATAACCAAGCTGCTGCGCGTGGCGGCCCTGCTCCCGGCCATCGCCGGCATCGCGTGGTGGGTGGCCAAGAGCGGCGGGCCGCAGAGTTCGGCCCGGCCTACTCCGCCGGTCTTCCTGTTCGGCTTCCTGGCGCTCGCGGCGCTGAACTCTCTGGGTCTCATCCCGGCCGGCGTGCGTGACGCGGTCGGCCAGATCTCGGCCTTCCTCATCATCACCGCCATCGCGGCGCTGGGCATGAAGACCTCGCTGCTCGCCTTGGTGCGCATCGGGATGGGCCCGGTGATGCTGCTGATCACCGAGACGATCTTCGTCGGCCTGCTGGTGGTCGGCCTGATCTACGGCCTGCGCAGCTTCGGTCTCTAGCGCTCAACCGATTCCTCCCCCGTCAAACGGGGGAGGCATGATGAGTGGGATCAGGTCCCCGGCTTGGTGCCGGTCGCCTTGACCACGGCGCCCCAGGTGTCGATCTCGTTCTTGATGAACTCGGCGAACTGGATGGGCGTGCCCGGCGCCGGCAGAGCGGCGCGCTGCTCGATCTGCTTGATCACCGCCTCGTCGTTCAGCAGCGTCTGCATGTCCTTGCTGATCTTGGCGACGATCTCCAGTGGCGTGCGGGCCGGCGCGGCGAGACCCGACCACCCGGCGGCATTGAAACCGGGGATGGTGGCTGCAATCAGCGGAATCTTGTCGAGCGGTGCCGGCGCGGGCCGCGCCGTCGTCACGGCCAGCGCCTTGATGCGCCCGTCCTTGATGTGGTTCAGCGCCGACGCCGTGCTGTCCATCATCAGCTTCACGTGGCCGCCCAGCAGGTCGGCCATCGCCGGGCCGCTACCCTTGTAGGGAATGTGCACGATGTCGACGCCGGCCTTCAGCTTGAACAGCTCCATGCTGAGATGCTGCGACGTCCCCGGCCCCGCCGAGGCGTAGGAGAGCTGGCCCGGCTCCTTCTTGGCGAGCGCGATCAGCTCGGCCAGCGTGTTCACCGGCAGGCTGGGATGCGCCACGATCACCAGCGGCACCAGGAAGATGTTGGAGATCGGCAGGAAGTCGGTAAGCGGCTTGTACGGCAGGTCGGGATAGAGGCTGGGATTGACGCCGAACGTGCCGCTGGAGACCACCATAAGCGTGTAGCCATCGGGCGCCGCCGCCTTGCCGTACTCCGTGGCGGGGATGCCGCTGCCGCCGGCCTTGTTCTCGACGATGACCTGCTGCTTCCACATCTCGCCGAGCTTCTCGGCCATCAGTCGCGCGAAAATGTCCGCCGCCTGTCCCGGCGGGAAGGGCACGACGAAGCGCACGGGCTTGTTGGGCCACGGCGATTGCGCGATGGCCGGGGCGGCAAGTGTTGCGCCGGCCGCGCCGGCGAGCGCCAGGACCTGGCGACGCGTCGGATTCATTTCTGGAACCTCCCAGTTCGTTTCGAGTGACACGTTAGCACAAGCCCCGGAGAATGACCGCCATGACGGGCAAAATCCTCATCGCTCCGCCACGCGACTCGGCGGACCACGACGCGATCGCGGACCTGGTCCGCGAGTATGCGGGGTCGCTGGGCTTCTCGCTCGACTACCAGAATTTCGAGGCCGAACTGGCGGATCTCGCTACCAAATACGGCCCGCCCGGCGGCGCCCTGCTGCTGGCACGAGTCGACGGCGCTGCGGCCGGGACGGTGGCCTTGCGGGAGCTGGCGGCCGGCATCGGCGAAATGAAGCGCCTGTACGTCAGGCCCGATTTCCGCACGCTGCGGCTGGAAGACGGCAACTCCATCGGCCGCGCGCTGGCGCACGGGATCGTCGAGGCGGCGCGCGCCTGCGGGCATCGACGTCTCAGGCTGGACACAATCGGTCCCAAAATGGAGGCCGCCATCAAGCTCTATCGCACGATGGGCTTCACCGAGATCGCGCCCTATTACCCCAGCCCGGTACCGGGCACCGTTTACATGGAGCTGGTCCTTTGACCGATCGCTTCTACGAGGATTTCAACGTCGGCGACCGCTTCGTGAGCGGCGGCATGACGGTGACCGAGGCCGCCATCATCGACTTCGCCCGCCAGTGGGATCCGCAGCCCTTCCACATCGATGCCGAGTTCTCCGCCAAATGGGCGTTCGGCGGCCTGATCGCCTCAGGCCTCCATACGATGAGCCTGACCTTGCGCCTGTGGCTCGACCTCGGCGTCTTCCGCGCATGTTGCCTGGGCTCGCCCGGCATCGGAGAGGTCCAGTTCCCGCGTCCCGTTCGGCCCGGCGACACGCTGCATGTCGTCACCGACATCGTCGAGTTGCGGACCTCGGCCTCCCGGCCCGACCGTGGCATCGTCCGGATCCGCCAGGTGACGGTCAACCAGCGCGGCGAGCAGGTAATGGAACAGGAGACGGCGGTGTTCCTGAAGCGGCGCACCGCCACCCTGCGGGCCTAACGCCAGGCGAAGACCGGCTGTTCGTAGTGGTCGACGCGCGTGTCGCGGCCGGCGAGGGCGACCTCGCGAAACTGGAACAGAAGGGCTGCCGTCGGAGCGTTCACCGTGGCAACGGGCAAGGGCAGGCGGATGATCGGCCGGTCGGACTCCTCGATCGCCACGATCTCCGGCGAGCCGTCCCGGAAGAGTTCGTTGCAGGCGATCCGGTAGGCGCCGGCGACCTCGCCGGGATTGGGCGTCAGCGTGACGCCCGGTGCCCAAACCACGACGGGCGCGATCAGGTAGCCCGACCGTGTGGGATAGTCGTCCAGCGTGCCCAGGATGTCGTCGGTCGACGCGAGTACGCCCAGCTCCTCGTGCAGCTCGCGCAACGCGGTCTGCTCGATCGTCTCGCCGGGATCGACGCGCCCGCCCGGGAGCGCCCATTGCCCGCCATGGGCACGCAGCCGGGGCGTGCGCTTCGTCAGCAGGAAGGCGGCCTCCCCCGACTCGTCGGCCTCGGCAATGACGATGGCCACAGCCGCGCGCTTCAGACCGCCCGCATCGTTGCGACGTCGCAGGTCGAAACGGCCGAGATGGGACGTGACCCGGGCGCGCAACGCCTCATCCAACGGAATGGACTTCACGCGCCGACCGGTCTCCGGAAGGTCCAGACGACGGCCGGCGGCACGTTGCGCCAGATGCGCGGCCCGCGCGTACCCACCAGACCCAGTTCCTGGGTCAGGGCGCGCGGCACCGGCTGCGAGGGACCATAGGTGAACTGCACCAGCGCTCCGCCGCGCGGGAGGGCGTCGAAGACGCCCTTCACGATGCCGTGCACGACATCGGCGGGCAGCGACAGCAGCGGCAGGCTCGAGACCACGGCGGAGACCGCCCCGATCCCCTGCTCCGCCAGCAGCTTCGGCAGACGCGCAGCGTCCCCCTCGACGATGCGGGGGCCGTCGAAGTGCGACCGCAGGAAGGCCGAAAGTTCCGGTTCACGCTCGATCAGGGCCAGCCGGTGGGCCGGAATGCCCGCGGCCAGCAGCGCCTTCGTGACTTCACCCGTGCCGGCGCCCAGCTCGATCACATGGCCCTCGCGGCCGCGCATCTCCGCGAAGGTCGCGCGCGCCATGGCCTGGGCGAGCAGCCGGCCACTCGGCACGACGGCGCCCATCGAAAAGGGATTGCGCAGCCAGCGCTTCAGGAAAAGCGTGGTCCCGGCGCGCGAGTCGAGGCCGGTACGAGACTCGATCGGGGGCATGTCGAAACGCTAACAGACGCTTTCCCAAGTCGACAGGAAAAAGCAGCCGCTCCCTATTGCGCCGGTTGCATGGCTGGTGCGGGGGGACTCGCCGGGGCGGCCGCCTCGAACACCGGTTCGGCGTGCCGCATCTGCTCCAGCGCGTTGACCATGGACACGTACACCGCGGCGGCGAAAGGCAGCGACTGCACGATCATGAATACCGCCCACAGCCGCGCCTCGGGGTCGATGACACCGTTGCCGAACCACAGAACCGCCGCCGCGATCCACAGGAGCACGGCCAGGATCGCCTCGCCGCGCGCCATGCCCAGCGCCATGCCGAGCGTCGCCCGCTCGTCCATCTTCGGCGTGCGCATGAACGGCAGGCGGCTGGTCGCCAGGCCGTAGATCACCGCCCGGCCCACGGTATAGGTGAGCGCAAGGCCAGCCAGCGAGGCGCCGATGCTCTGGCGGAAGGTGCAGCGCACGCGATCGAAATAGAGGCCGAACGAGTAGAGCAGCTTGAAGACGAAGATGCCGATGGTCGGCGCGATGAACTCGGCCGGGGGCAGCCCAACCGGCTTCATGCCGAACAGCGGCGGCAGGACGACGGCCGCCACCCAGGCGAGCCCCGCCCAGGTGAAGATCAGGTTCAGCGCATCGGCGAACCAGGGCAGCCAGCCGGCCACGAAATGGTACTTCTGCCAGAAGGTCAGCTTGGTATCGCCGAAGAACATCTTGCCGGCATGCGCCTTCATGATCTGCATGGCGCCGTAGGCCCAGCGGAAGCGCTGCTTCTTGTAGCCGGAGAAATGGTCAGGGGTCAGGCCATGACCGAACCGCTCGCGGCTGTACATGGCACCGTAGCCATTCTCCATCAGGCGCAGGCCGAGTTCGGTATCCTCGGTGATGCACCAGGTCGCCCAGCCGCCCATCTCCTCCATGCAGGAGCGGCGCACCAGCGTCATCGTGCCGTGCTGGATGATGGCGTCGTATTCGTTGCGCAGGCACATGCCGATATCGAAGAAGCCGGCATACTCCCAGTTCAGCATTTCCTTGAACCGGTCGCCGCGCCAGTCGCGATGGTCCTGCGGCGCCTGCACGTAGCTGATCTTGGCATCGTCGAAATACGGCACCAGCGCCTTCAGCCAGTCCGGACGCACCATGTAGTCGCTGTCGATGACGCCGATCACCTTGGCGTCGGGCGCAGTCTGGCTCAGCACGAAATTGAGCGCACCGGCCTTGAAACCCTTCATGACGTCGAAGTGGAAGAACTTGAAGCGCTCGCCGAGCTGGGCGCAGTAATCCTGCACCGGGCGCCACACCGCGGGATCCTTGGTGTTGTTGTCGATGACGATGACTTCGAAATTGGGGTAGTCGAGCCCGGCCAGCGAATCGAGGGTCTGCATGACCATCGACGGCGGTTCGTTGCAGATCGCCAGATGCAGCGACACCTTGGGCCAGTCGCGGTCGGCCGGCTGGCGCGCGATCATCTCGGCGGCGGGCAGCGCTTCGCGCATCCAGCGGCCGCGCCAGATCGTCTCCGCCATCTCGAGCGCCTGCACGAGGGCCATGCCAAGGCTCGACACCAGGAAAAAGGCCAGCACACCCCAGCCGATTTTCTCGGAGGTGAGCATGTAGGTGCCGGCCGCCACCGAGGCGCCATAGGCCACGGCGCTAGCCGACAGGGCCACCAGGGCACAGAAGCCCACCTGCCCCGCCATGCCCAGGCGCGGCCAGCGCCACAGGAAGAGCAGCATCAGCGGCAGCGCCGCCGCCAGCGACCAGGCCGCGCAGGAGAGCCACTGCGGAAAGGTCTCGATCGAGCCGGTCCAGGCGAACTTCTGCTGCCGGTCGGCGTTCCACAGGCCCCAGTAGCCGCCCGCCTTGCCTTCCAGATCGTAGGACTTCCAGGGCTGGTCGACGGCTTCGACGACGAAGGTGTCGATGTTCTGGGAGCGCAGCCACGCCACCATGTCACGCACGTTCCTGGCCTGCTCGGCCGGCGTGGCGTACTTCACGAGTCCGGACCCCGGGCTGCGCCGCGCCGCACCGTTGGAGGGCCAGCCCACCTCGGTCACGATGATGTTCTTGTTCGGGTACTGCTTGCGCAGCAGGGCGATCTTCTCCTTCACGTACTCGAGCGGCGTCGAACTCGACTTCTCGTCCCAGTACGGGAGGATGTGGACCGCGAGGTAGTCGACCTCGCGCGCGAGCTCCGGATAGTTGATCCAGACATGCCACGGCTCGGCGGTGCTGACCGGCACCTTGACGTTGCGCTTGACGTTGCGGATCTCGCGGATGAGCTGGGCCGGGCTCGTCGCATTGGGATCGCGGACGTCCTTCTCGCCATCCCAGCGCAGGATGTTCTCGTTGCCGACCAGGATGCGTTCGATGCTCGGATTCTGGTTGGCCATGCGGATCAGCGCGCCGGTTTCCTCGGCATTGACCTCGCTCGACTCTCGGCCGAACTGCAGCTTGGCCTCGTTGGGGCTGTAGATCCAGGCGCCGGGCACCAGCTTGAGACCGTACTTCGCCGCCAGCGCCGGCATCGAATCGCCGCCGTCGGTCGTGCGATAGGTGCGGACGTATTTGACCTTGCCGCCGAGCATCGCGAAGTCACGCTCGATCTGGTCCTTGCGTGGCTTGATCTGCGGTGTGGGCGCTTCGTTGACGGCGCTCCGCAGGAAACTCCACAGGCCGCTCGCCTTGCCTTCCAGCGGATCCTGGTCCTTGGCCCAGGGCGCGTAGGTGACGCCGTGCAAGGGACCTTCCAGATCGGCCGCAGTGACGCGGCTGTCGAGAAGGCGCCAGCCCACCAGAGTGGCTGCGACGACGATGAGAAGAACCAAGCCCCGACGCATCATGAAGAGACGATTGCTCCGGCAATCCGCCGGTGGTGAATGCTCGCTTCGGGATCGCGGTCGCAAGTCTCCTGCGGACGACAATCGTCGACGCAAGGACCGTGCCGGATCGACTCTAACCGACGAGCCGACTACCACGCAGTGCGGCGGACCTCTTCGAGGTTTCCTTGCGCCCGATTTCCTCGCCGGAGACCCTTCTCCGTCGGTGAGGCGACAGGCGGCTCTATACCCTGCGGCTCCGGGTACGGTAAAGAGACCGTGCACGATGATGGCCTAAATGCCCAATTCTCTTCTGGCCTTGACGCGCGTCCTTCGCCAAAACGCCACAAACGATGACCGAACAGGATCAAGCTGCGGCGCCCCGGGGAATTCCCCCCTCTCTCGTCGCAACGTACCGCCCGGCTGACCGTTACGGCTTCCTTGTGCGCGAGGGCGCACCGCTGCGGTATGCCTTTTGGAATGCCCTGGCGACGCCCCGCGGCACCGTGGTCGTCCTGACCGGACGCGGTGAGTTCATCGAAAAGTACGCCACCGAGGTGGTCGGCGAGCTTCTGGAACGCGGATTTGCCGTCGCTGCCCTGGACTGGCGAGGACAGGGGCTTTCCCATCGTCCGCTGGCCGATCCTGGCAAGGGTCACATCGACCATTTCTCGACCTACATGGCCGACCTTCGGCTGTTCCTCGACACAATCGTTACACCGGACGCCCCGCGCCCGGTGATGGCGCTCTGCCATTCGATGGGCGGCCACATCGCAATGCGGGAGATTGCCGAGAACGGAACCGGCCCCTTCTCGGCCGCCCTGTTCGTCTCGCCGATGACGGCGCTGCGCCGCGAGGCGATGCTGCGCTCGGTCCTGATGATCATGCCCGAGGTCCCCTCGGTCGAGGAACGCTACCTGTTCGGCACGGGCCCCTTCGTCCTGCTGGCCCGCGAGTTCGCCTCAAACTTCGTCACCCATGACGAGCGGCGCTACCGGTTCACCGAGGACTGGTTCGCGTCCGATCCCCGCCTGTCGCTGGGCGGTCCGACCCTGGGCTGGTCCCGGCAGGCCGTCCGTTCGATGACCGCCGCCCAGGCGCCGGGCTATCTCGAGCGCATCGACATCCCCGTCCTGCTCATCACGGCCGGCGAGGACCGACTGATCGACCCGCGCAGCCACGGCCCGCTGGTCACACGGCTGAAGCACGGCGAGCATTTCACCATAGGCCACGCCCGCCACGAGATCATGATGGAGACCGACGAGATTCGGGCCCTGTTCTGGGAAGCCTTCGACCGTCTGGCGAAAGGCGTGTTGAGCTGATGGCGTTGACCGAGGGACAGATCCTGATGATCGCCGTGGCGTTCATCGTCGCGGGCATCGCCAAGGGCGCGATCGGCATCGGCCTGCCACCCATCGCCGTTGGCCTGATGACGCTGGCCGTCCCGCTCGAAGACTCGCTCGCCATCATGACCATCCCGACGCTGACCACCAATGTCTGGCAGGCGATCTACGGTCGCGGGCTCCTGCGCCTGTTCCGTCGCTTCTGGACGCTGGCGCTGACCGCGACGATCACGTTGCTGATCGTGGCCGCGACATTGCACCAGCTCGGCTCGCCCAAGGCCACGGCCTGGCTCGGCGTCATGCTGGTCGTCTATTCGACGATCGCCCTTCTCGCCTGGCGGCCCCGCGTGTCGCGCGAGGCCGAGCGCTGGATGAACCCCGTCATGGGCGCCGCCAGCGGCTTCGTGGCCGGCATCACCGGCATCGCGGCGGTCCCGTTCCTGCCTTACATGCAGTCGCTCGAGATCAACAAGGATGACCTCGTCCAGGCGTTGGGCATCCTGTTTATCTTTCTGATCGGCGCGCTCGGCATCGCGCTGCTGCGCCAGGGAGCCTTCGACGCCACCAACGTGATCGGCGGCATGGCCGCGATCGTGCCGACCTCGATCGGCGTCTGGCTTGGCCAGAAGTCGCGCAATGCGCTGTCTCCGGAGATGTTCCGCCGCGTCTTCCTGATCGGCCTGCTCGGCATCGGGCTGCACATGGCGCGTGGCTTGTTGTAGGGTTCCGCCATGGCACTCCCCCTCTTCAAGGTCACGATCTGCGGCATCCCCGAGCTGCCGCAGCACTGCGCCGTCGGCGTCAGCCACGTCCTGTCGATCATCGACACCCACGAGCCGCGACCGCCGGCGCTAGACACCTATCGCAGCATCGACCACGAGCTGATCCGGTTCGACGACGTCGTGGCCGAATATCCCGGCTTCGAGGCCTGCACTCCGGCACATATCGAACAGGTCCTGGCCTTCGGCGAACGGGTGCATGCGCGGCCCGACGGCCATGTCCTCGTCCACTGCCACGCCGGCATCTCGCGCTCGACCGCCGCGGCGGCCATCCTGATGACGCAGTTCGCGCCGGGAAACGAGGAAGAGGCCTTCCTGAAGCTGCTGGACCTGCGCAAGCATGGCTGGCCCAACACCCGCATGATCGAGTTCGCCGACACGCTGCTGAAGCGCGACGGCGCGATGCTGCGAGGCCTGGTCGCCTACCGCAAGGCGCTGCTCGACGTGAAGCCGCACCTCAAGGACGTCGTCCGCAACATCGGCCGCGGCCACGAGATTCCGACCTAGAAGTCGTCCTGAGCAGAGCGAAGGACCTCACATAGCGGCCCGCAGGCTCCCCTGCGGGCGTGACCTCCGCGCGCGCTCAGGATGACATAAATGAAGCCCTGCCCGTCAGCCTACCGTGCCTTCATCGGCAGGCTGGCGAGATGCATGCCGGCGTCGACGATCAGGAATTCGCCGGTGATGTTGCTGGCGCTGGTCAGGAAGAAGAGCGCCGCCTCGGCCATCTGTTCCGGCGTGCCGGCCTGGCGCAGCGGGGTGTTCTGCTCTTGGCCCATCTTCATCTTGTTGTAGTTTTCCTCGCCCATGCCGCCCAGCAGCCAGCGCGTCTGGATGAAGCCCGGGCACACCGTGTTGACGCGCACCGCCGGCGACAGCCAGCGCGCGAGGGTCAGCGTCAGCGTGTTCAGCGCGCCCTTGGAGCAGGCATAGGGGATCGAGCTGCCGACGCCCATGACCCCGGCGATCGAGGAGATGTTCACGATCGACCCGCGCTCCTGCTTCTCCTCCCATTGCTTCTTCATGGTCGGATAGACGGCACGGCTCATCATGTAGGGGCCGGTGACGTTGACGCGCGTGATGCGATCGAAATCCTCCGGCGTGACCCCGTCGAGGTCGCCCTGGTTCTGGAACTTGGTGGTGCCGGCATTGTTGATCAGGCCGTCGATGCGGCCCCACTTCGCCATCGTCTCGGCCGCGAGCCTGCGGCAGTCCGCATCCTGGCCCATGTCGGCCTGCACGAGGATCGCCTCGACGCCCTTCGCCTTAGCTGCCTCGTAGGTCTCGTCCGCCTCTTTCTTGCTCTTGGTGTAGTTGATCGCGACGTTCCACCCGCGCTCCGCCAGGTCGAGGGCACACGAGGCGCCCAGTCCCGTCGCCGAGCCCGTCACGATCGCCACCTTGTTCGATTTCGCCATGTCGTTTCTCCCGATATCTGCGGCACCTTTCATAGGCTAGGATCGCCCTCCAAGGCAAAGAAACGGGTAGCGGGCGGGAACATGGCCGATCTGTTTTCGATGAAGAATCGCGTGGTGCTGCTCACCGGCGCCTCGCGCGGACTGGGCCGCGACATGGCGCTGGCCCTGGCGGGCGCTGGCGCCACAGTGCTGTGCGCGGGCCGCACGGTGAAAGAGCTGGAGGCGACGGCCCGCGCCATCGCCCGCAAGGGCGGCAAGGCGCATGTCGTCCCGCTGGACATCACCGACGAGGCGGACGTCGTGGCCAAGGTCCGCGGTATCATCGTCAAACATCGCCGCATCGACGTGCTGGTGAACAATGCCGGCATCATCCACCGCCAGGACATCGTCGACACCGCGACACCGGACTTCCGCAAGGTGATCGAGACCAACCTGATCTCGCAGTTCGTCGTGTCCCGCGAGGTCGGCCGCCACATGCTCACACGCAAGTACGGCAGGATCGTCAACATATCCTCTGTCCTGGGGGTCGTCGGCCGTTCATCGGTCGCGGGCTATGTCTCCGCCAAGCACGGGCTGATCGGGTTCACCAAGAACCTGGCCGCGGAACTCGGGCCCCACGTTACCGCGAACGCGATCGCGCCGGGCTACATCCGGACCGAGCTGAACGTGCCGCTGCAGCAGAACAAGGATTTCAACGCCATGCTCGAGAGTCGCACCGCCGTCGCGCGCTGGGGCAAGCAGGAGGACCTGCGCGGCGCGCTTCTCCTGCTGGCGTCGGATGCCGGCAGCTACATCACCGGCCACACGCTGGTGGTCGATGGCGGCCTCTCCCCGATCCTCGCCTGATCGAGCCCCGCCCATGACCGGCATTCCGCGTTGGGTGATGCTGCTGCTGGCGGCCGCTTTGGTGCTCTTCGGCATCGCGGCGTCGCTGGGATGGATCCGCGATCCGTCGCTGGCGAAGGCCGACTATGTCGGCACCATCGACGTCTCGTCCGATGACGCCAGGCTCTACCGCGCCGTGCCGTTCGAGTGGCAGGTGACGAGCGCGGCGGGCACCTTCAAGGGCAACGACACTGCCCATATCCGCATCGACCCGTCGGGGGAGCGGACCGTGATGTGCGGTTGGGTCCTGCTCGACAAGGCGGGTGCCTCGATCCGCGCCACGCGTTGGCTGAGCGAAGCGCGGCTTGCCGTGGGCGACATCAAGGTCACGGCGCTGTTCATCGCCCCAGTCGACAAGAAGCCGGGCGACGGCCTGAACGCCGGCTGTCTGCGACTCGACGAAGGCATCAAGCCGGCGGCCGATTCATCCCTGAAAATCGAAGGCAATCCGGTTCGCGAATAGGCACGTCCCGTTAACGAAAGAGTACCCATGCTTCCCAGACAAGGCGTAACGCCCGAACTCGCCCGCTTCATCGTCGACACCAAATGGGACGACCTGCCTGAGACGGCGCGACACGAAGCCAAGCGCGCGCTGATGAACTTCTTCGCCGTGGCAATCGCGGGTTGCCGCACGCAGCCGGTCGAACTGGCGCTGCGCACCCTGGGCGAATTCTCCGGCGGCCGGCAGGCGACCATCGTCGGCCGGCCCGAGCGCATCGATCCGCTATCGGCGGCGTTCCTGAACGCGGCAGGCGCCAACGTCTTCGACTATTGCGACACCCACCTGCCGACCGTGGTGCACCCGACCTCGCCCCTGGCGCCCGCCCTGCTGGCCCTGTCGGAAATCCGCAAGGTGACCGGCCCCGAACTGTTGCTGGCTTTCGCGCTGGGCTTCGAAATCGAATGTCGCGTCGGCGGCGCGATCTCGCCGGGCCACTACCCCAAGGGCTGGCACATCACCTCGACCTGCGGCGTCTTTGGCGCCGCGGCGGGTGCCGCCAAGCTGCTTGGCCTCGATTCCGAGCGCACTGTCTGGGCGCTGGGCAGCGCCTCGACGCAGTCGGCGGGTCTTTGCGAATGCCTCGGCTGGCCGGCCAAGAGCGTCAGCGTCGGAAATGCCGCGCGCAACGGCCTGTTCTCCGCCCTGCTGGCCGAGAAGGGCTTTGCCGGCCCGCCCGAGCCCATCGCCGGCGCCCAGGGCTTCCTCGCCGCCATGGGCGAGCCGCCGAACTGGGCGGCCCTGCTCGACGGTCTCGGCAAGGACTGGCAGGTCACCAACAACTCGATCAAGCCCTATGCCGCGGGTTTCGTGATCCATCCCCTGCTCGACCTCGCCCTCGACTGGAAGCGCGACCATCCGGACGTTGCGATCGAGCGCATTGCCGTGCGCGGCAATCCCCTGCTCCTGCAGCGCACCGACCGTGCCGACATCGCGACGGGCCGCGAGGCGCAGGTGAGCCTGCAGCATTGCGTGGCAGCGGCCCTCGTGCTCGGCAAGGCGGGCCTCGACCAGTTGACCGATGCCTGCGTCGGCGATCCCGCCATCAAGGCGCTCCGCGCGAAGTTCGAGTGTTCGAGCGACGACCGGATTTCGACCATCGCCGCCGAGATGGACATCTGGACGGTCGACGGCAGGAAGCACGCGCTATCGACCCAGGCCGCGCGCGGCAGTTCCTCGAACCCGCTGAAGGATGCGGAGATCGAGGCCAAGTTGCGCGACGAGGCGAAGCGCTGGGAGCCGGACCATGACATCCAGCCGCTGATCGACGCCGTGTGGGCGCTCGACCGCAGCGAGGATGTGTCGAACCTGCTGTCGCTGGCGGTGCCTACTCGACGGTGACGTTGGCGGCCGCCGCGACCGCCTTCCAGGTCGCGATGTCCTTCTGGATGAAGGCCGCGAAGGCTTCCGGCGAGTTGCCCACGGTCTGCATGGCCTGGTTGACCAGCAACGCCTTCGTTGCCGGGTCAGCCAGGGCCTTCACGATCTCGGCGTTGAGCTTCTTCACGACCGCGGGCGGTGTCTTGGCCGGTGCGAGGATGCCGTGCCAGGCCAGCGCCTCAAAACCCGGATAGCCACTCTCGGCGACGGTCGGCACCTCAGGCGCGACCGGCGACCGTTCGAGGCTGGTGACGGCCAGCGCGCGCAGCTTGCCCGACTTGATGTGCGGCAGGACGCTGATCGGGTCTCCGAACACGACGTTCAACGTGCCAGCCACGAGATCGCCCACTGCCAGCGCCGTGCCGCGATAGGGCACGTGCGTCATCTTCAGGCCGGCCTTGCTCGCGAACAACTCGGCGACGAGATGGTTGGCGGCGCCGACGCCGGTCGAGCCGTAGTTCATCGTACCGGGCTTGCTCTTGGCCAGCGCCACGAACTCCTGGAGGGTCTTGGCGGGCGACTCGGAATTGACGACGAGGACATAGGGGTAGGCCGTCGTCATCGTGACCGGCGCGAAGTCCTTCACCGGATCGTAGGGCAGCGACTTGTAGACGGCCGGATTGATCGAGATCGGGCCGGACTGGCCGAGCAGCAGCGTGTAGCCGTCAGGCTCGGCCTTGGCGACGAGATCGGTGCCGACGATCGAGCCGGCGCCCCCCTTGTTCTCGATCACGATCGCCTGCCCGATATTCTCCGAAACCTTCTTCGCGACAATGCGCGCCACCGAATCGGCGCCGCCGCCCGGTGCATAGGGGACGACCAGCTTGATCGGTTTGGTGGGATAGTCCTGCGCAAACACCGGCGCCGCGACCGCAGCCAGTACCAGCGCGCAGGCGGCGCGCCGCATCATCGTCTTCATTCTTTCCTCCCTCAGGGAATTCCGTTGCGCCCATGTTTGAGGAAACCCGGCCGCGACGCCAGCCTTTCGTAGTAGGCGTCGACATGAGGCAGCGACGGCCTGTCCATCGGCGTCACCATCCAGCGATTAATCGAAAGCCCGATGGGAATGTCGGCGAGGCTGAACGCGGCACCGGCGATGTAGCCGCCCGTCGCCTGAAGTTGCGCATCGACGATGGCCGCCATGCGGTTCCAATCGCGGCGCGAGGTCTCGATCTGCACCGCATCACGGAAGGCCGGATTGCGGCGCACGATGGCGGAGAAGGCATAGCGCCAGGCCGTGTTGAACTCGGTCGCCTGCCAGTCGATCCAGCGCTCAACCTCGGCGCGCCGGCGCGGCTCGTCGGGCAGCAGCGCCCGCGCGGCCCATTTGTGGGCGAGGTAGCGCAGGATCGTGTTGCTCTCGCACAGCACGAAATCGCGGTCGACGATGACCGGCACCAGCCCGTTGGGATTCTGCGAAAGCTCCGGCCCATCGTCGACGCGCGCGTAGGCGATGCCGATCTCGTCGCAAGCCCACAGGACCTTTCGCACGTTGATCGAGCTGGCCTTGCCGATGATCCTCATCGTCGTTCCAGCCTGCGCACGATCGCGTCCACGATCCGCGCAGGTTCGGGGCCGATGTCGACAACGATCGGTCGCTCTTCCTCAGCAGGCTCCTGCAGCGTCGCAAACTGGCTGTCGAGCAGGCCGACCGGCATGAAGTGCGACGTGCGCGCGGTGAGACGGCCGTGGATCAGTGCCTGCGTACCCTTCAGGTAGACCAGCGCCACGTTGCGTCGGTCGCCCACGATGACGTCGCGATAGATCCGCTTCAGCGAGGAGCAGGTGACGACCCCCGCCTCGCCCCGCTCCCGCCAGCCGTCGATGTGGTGGGCGATCGCCTGCAGCCAGGGTAGCCGGTCGGTGTCGGTGAGCGGCGTGCCGCTGCGCATCTTCTCGACATTCTCTCGCGGGTGAAGATCGTCCCCGTCCTGGAACGCGCAACCGAGCCGTTCGGCCAGCAGGCTGGCGACGGTGGTCTTGCCCGATCCCGAGACGCCCATCACGACGACGATGGTCTTCATTGCGGCCAAGTCTATCATGGACCCGGGATCAGGAAACGAACGGGAGAGACGGATGCAACTCGGCATGATCGGTCTGGGACGGATGGGCGCCAACCTCGTGCGCCGGCTGGTGCGGCAGGGCCACGACTGCGTCGTGTTCGACCAGAATCCCGAGACGGTCGCGGGCCTCGTCGGGCAGAATATCGCTGGCGCAGCCGATCTCGCAGACCTGGTCGACAAGCTCAGCCAACCGCGTAACGTGTGGGTGATGCTGCCGGCGGGCGAGATCACGGAGCAGACCGTGACCGAACTCGGCCGGCTGCTTGCGCCTGGCGACACGATCGTCGACGGCGGCAACGCCTTCTTCCAGGACGATGTGCGGCGCGCCCGCGAGATGAAGGAAAAGGGCATCCACTATCTCGACTGCGGCACCAGCGGCGGCGTCTGGGGGCTGGAGCGCGGCTATTGCCTGATGATCGGCGGCGACAAGGAAGCCGTGGAACGCCTCGATCCGATCTTCGCCGCCCTCAGCCCCGGTGAGGGGACGATCCCGAAGACGCCGCGGCGCGAGACGCGCGATCCCCGTGTCGAGCGCGGCTACCTCCATTGCGGTCCGAGCGGCGCCGGCCACTTCGTGAAGATGGTGCACAACGGAATCGAGTATGGGCTGATGCAGGCCTATGCCGAGGGCTTCGAGATCCTGCGCAAGGTCTCGTCCGAGGCGGTGCCCGCGGAACGGCGCTACGACCTCGACCTGGCCGACATCGCCGAGGTCTGGCGGCGCGGCAGCGTCGTCAGCTCGTGGCTGCTCGACCTCACCTCGTCGGCGCTGGCCGAGGACCCGGCCCTCTCGAAATATTCCGGCTTCGTCGATGATTCCGGCGAGGGGCGCTGGACCATCAACGCCGCTATTGAGGAAGCCGTGCCGGCCGACGTCCTCTCGGCCGCCCTCTACGCCCGCTTCCGCTCGCGCGACCGCGAGGGCACCGCCAACAAGCTCCTGTCCGCCATGCGCCACGCCTTCGGCGGGCACGTCGAGCCGAAGAAGTGAACTACAGGAACGACAGGCCCCCGCTCAGCGCCACGGTCTGGCCCGTCATGTAGGCGTTGCCGATCACCATCAGGACCGTCTGCGCGCACTCCTCCGACGTGCCGAAGCGGCCGAGCGGGATGCGGTCCGGCGACGAAGCAAGGCCGCCGCGCACCATGTCCGTCTCGATCAGCGACGGCGCCACGGCGTTGACGGTGACCCCGTCCTTCACGACACGCGCGGCGTAGCCCCGCGTCAGGCCTTCCATGCCGGCCTTGGAGGCGTTGTAGTGCGGGCCGATGCCGCCCGCGCCGCGCGCTGCGCCTGAAGAGACATTGACGATACGACCCCACTTGCGGGCCCGCATGCCCGGCAGCACCGCCTTGGTGCAGAGGAACGCCGACTTCAGGTTGACCGCGATGGTACGGTCGAAGTCTTCCTCGGTGAGATCGTCGATGCTGCTCATGATCGCGAGCCCGGCATTGTTCACCAGCACATCGACCGGCCCCAACGCGCGCTCCACCGCCACGATCATGGTCGTGACGGCGGCGCTGTCCGACACGTCGGCGGCGACGGATATTGCCTTGCCGCCCGCCTTCTTGATGGCAGCGACCACGTCCTCCGCATCGGCCGCCCGCTCCCGATAGTTCACGGCGACCGCAGCGCCTTGCTGGGCGAGCGACAGGGCGACGGCGCGACCGATGCCGCGCGAGGCGCCGGTCACCAGCGCGACCTTGCCGGAAAGAGAAGCCATGTCAGATCTCGTCGACGCCGAAGGCCTGGCGCATCGCCTTCACGCCTTCCTGGTGCGGCGTCCACAAGCGACCGCCGACCATGCCGCCATCGACGACCAGATCGTGGCCGTTGATGAAGGTCGAATCGTCAGACGCCAGGAAGATGGCCGCCTTCGCGATATCATCGACGATGCCCGCACGCGGAATCGGCTGGGCCTTTGCCATGCTGGCCTTCATCGACTCGGCATAGGAATCGGCCTTGTCCGGCGGCAGGCCCAGCGCCTTGGCGAAGATGCCGGTGGCGATGCCGCCGGGCGAGATCGAGTTCACGCGCACGTTCTTTTCGCCGAGCTGCATGGCGGTGCAGACCGTCAGATGGTTCACCGCCGCCTTCGCCGCCCCGTAGATCATCGACGTCGAGTAGCCCGCCCGGCGCGCCGCGACGCTGCCATTGTTGATGATGCTGCCCGAGCCCTGCGCCATCATCAGCGGGGCGGCATGCTTCATGCCCAGCATCACCGAGCGCACCAGGGTCGCCATCGCCGCGTCGAAGCCCTCGACTGGCACCGTCTCGATGCCACCGACCGGCGCCGGCCCACCGGCATTGTTGAACAGACAGTCGACCCGGCCCCACTTCGACAGGCAGACGTCGAACATCCGCTTCACGTCTTCCTCGCTCGTCGCGTCGGCCGTCACGAAAAGGCAATTGTCCCTGCCCAGCGCGGCCTCGAGCGTACGGCCCAGCTCCTCGCGCCGCCCGGTGGCCACCACCTTCGCGCCCTCCGCGACGAACAGTTCGACCGTGCGCCGTCCGATGCCACTGGTCGCCCCCGTCACGATGGTGATCTTGCCGTCGAGCTTGCCCATGCTTCTCTCCCCTTTGCCGGACGGGAATGATACACCACCGCCAACCAGGAGAAGCATATGACGGTGTTGGGTATTCTGGGGGGCAGCGGCCTCTATGACATGGCCGGCCTCAAGAGCGCGGAGTGGCGCAAGGTTGCCTCGCCGTTCGGCGAGACCTCCGACGAGTTTCTGTTCGGCGTGCTGGACGGGCTCGACGTCATCTTCGTCCCGCGCCACGGCCGCGGCCACCGCCATTCGCCGAGCTCGATCAACTACCGCGCCAACATCGACGCGCTGAAGCGCAGCGGCGTCACCGACATCCTGTCGCTGTCGGCCTGCGGTTCCCTGCGCGAGGATCTGCCGCCGGGCCATTTCGTCGTCGTCGACCAGTTCATCGACCGCACCTTCGCCCGCGAGAAGAGCTTCTTCGGCGATGGGCTCGTGGCGCACGTCTCGATGGCGCAGCCGACCTGCAATCGCC
This sequence comes from Reyranella humidisoli, assembly GCF_019039055.1. Classification (NCBI taxonomy): domain Bacteria; kingdom Pseudomonadati; phylum Pseudomonadota; class Alphaproteobacteria; order Hyphomicrobiales; family Reyranellaceae; genus Reyranella; species Reyranella humidisoli. The sequence continues at coordinate 3,108,385 of NZ_JAHOPB010000001.1, read as the reverse complement.
TCGCCGAAGTCGTCTACGACTGCGGCCAGAAGGCCGGCTTCCCGATCAAGATGGGCGGCACCTATCTCGCGATGGAAGGCCCGCAATTCTCCAGCCTGGCCGAGTCGCGCCTCTACCGCAGCTGGGGCTGCGACGTGATCGGCATGACCAACATGCCGGAGGCGAAGCTCTCGCGCGAAGCAGAGATATGCTACGTGACCGTCGCCATGGTCACGGACTTCGACTGCTGGCATCCCGACCACGACCATGTGCAGGTCGCAGACATCGTCCGCGTGCTGCTCGAAAATGCCGAGAAGGCCAAGTCGCTGGTCGCCATGATAGCGCCGCGCCTGAAGGCGTCGCGTCCCGCCCCCTGCCCGGCCGGCTGCGATCACGCGCTCGAACATGCCCTCATCACCTCGCCGACCGCGCGATCGGCGGAGATGGTGGCCAAGCTCGATGCCGTCGCCGGCCGCGTGTTGAAGAAGTAGACGTCAGCGAGCGCGCTGCGGCGCGCCCATCAGGCGCGAGATCTCATCCGCCGCTGCCATCAGCCGCGGGATGTAGCGGTCCATCACCTCGGGCTTGAGGCGCTCCACCGGCACCGTCAGTCCGATCGCGGCGGCCGGGCGGCCGGCGTGGTCCCAGATAACGGAAGCTGCGCCGCCCACCTGCTCGCGCCACTCGCCGGCGTTGGTCGAATAGCCATCGAGGCGAATTTTCACCAGCGCCGCCAGGAGATCGTCGCGCCGGTAAAGGGTATGCGGCGTGAAGCGCTGCAGTTCCTCGGGCAACGCCTGCAACGCCTCTGGCGACTGCACCGAAAGCAGCACCTTGCCGGTTGCGACGCAATGCGCGGGCGTGCGCTGGCCGATGCGCGAGTAGGCACGAACCGGCTGGGTGCTCTCGACATTGTGGATCGACACCACCTCGCACGAGGCCATGTCGAGGATCGACAGATGCGCCGTCTCGTCGACTTCGGCGACCAGGCGCTGCATCACCGGCGTGGCGATCTGCGCGACGTCGAGGCGGCTGATGATCATCGCGCCCAGTTCCCACAGCCGGGTCGTGACGGTGTAGCGCTGCTCGACCTGGCTGACGTAGCCACGGCTCGACAGGGTTTGCAGCAGGCGGTGCACGTTGCTCTTGGACAGGCCGAGCTTCGTCGCCAGCTCGGTGACGCCGAGGGGCGCCCCGCTGGAGGCCAGGGCCTCCAGCACCGTCAGTGCCTTGACGACCGTCGTATCCATCAGTCGAGCGTGATGTTGAGCGCGCGGACCAGCGGCTCCCAGAGGGCGCGGTCCTTCGCCATGTACTTGTCGGCCGACCCCGGCTCCTGCGGGCCGGGGATCACGATCGCCAGCGGCTCGAAGCGAGCCTGCAGCACCCCCGAGGCCAGGATCTTGTTGATCGCGGCCTCGATGCGCGCGACCACCGGCGCCGGCGTGGCCTTCGGTACGGCCAATGCGTACCAGCCCAGCGCCTCGAACCCCGGATAGCCGCTTTCGGCGACGGTCGGGATCGACGGATCGACGGCGAGGCGCTTGGCGCTGGTGATGGCGAGCGGCACCACCGTCTTCTGGGCGATGTGCGGCAGCGCGCCGGAAACCACTTCCGAAAACATCTGCACTTCGTCGGCCAGCAGGGCGCGCATCGCGCCGGCGCTGCCTGGGTATGGGATATGCGTGATCTTGATCCCGGCTTGCTGGGCGAACAGTTCCGCCGCGAGATGCAGAGAGGAACCGAGGCCCGACGAGGAATAGTTCACCTTGCCCGGATGGGCCTTCGCGTAAGCCACGAACTCCGACAGCGTCTTCGCGGGGAACTTCGGGTTGACGATGAACACCACCGGAACCTCGGCGATGATCGACACCATCCTGAAGTCGCGATCGGTGTCGTAGGCCAGGCCTTTCTTCAGCAGCGGATTGAGCGTGTAGGTCGTGCCCGTGCCCAGCAGCATCGTGTAGCCGTCGGCCGGCGCGTTTGCCGTCGCGGTCGCGCCGATCGCGGTGGCGGCGCCGCCCTTGTTGTCGACGATCACTGGCTGGCCCAGTTCCTTCGCCAGCGGTTCGGCCAGCACGCGCGCCAGCAGGTCGTTGGTCGCTCCCGGCGGATAGGGCACGATCAGCTTGATCGGCTTGTCCGGATACTGCTGCGCCGATGCCCCGCCCACCAAGCCGAGCGAGAGGGCGACGGCACCCGCGAGAGCCACGCAAAATTGCTTCCTGAACACGCTTCCTCCTGCTTGTACGCTTGTCTTCCGTCTTGCGCGACGAACGGACCTAGGCCGCTGCCGCGAGTTCGCGATCGATCTCGAGAGCGCCCGCCTTCAGGCGCGGGATCAATTCGCGGCCGAAATCGGTGACGTCACCCAACGGGTCGAAGCCGCGGATCAGGAACGAGGCCACGCCCAGCCGGTAGTATTTCAGCATCGCCTCGGCGACCTGCTCCGGCGTTCCCACCAGGCACGAGGTGTTGCCCTTGCCGGCAGCAGCGCCGGCGACCGGCATCCACAGACGCTCGTCGTGCACGTCGCCGCGCTTGGCCAGTTCGACCAGGCGCTCGGCCGACTTGTCCTGCGCCTTGGTCGGCATGGTGCCGCTCGACTTCAGGTCGTCGAGGATCTTCTTCGCCTTGTCCCAGGCCTTGCCTTCGGTCTCCGCGATGATCGGGCGGAACGAGACGTTGAAGCGCGGCGTGCGACCGAACGGTTGGGTCATCCGGCGGAACTGGGCGATGCGTTCGGCCGTCTCGGCGAGCGGCTCACCGAACATCGCGAAGGCATCGCAATGCTGCGCGCCCATCTCCATCGCACCCGGCGAGGAGCCGCCGAAGAACAGCGGCGGATAGGGCTGCTGGAAGGGCCTAGCCTCGGAGAACACGTCCTTGAAGCGGTAGAACTTGCCCTCGAAGTCGAAAGGCTTGGTCGAGGTCCAGACCTTGCGCATCACGTCGAGATACTCGGCGGCGCGCACGTAGCGCTCTTCCTTGGGCGAGAAGTCGCCCTCGCGCTGCTGGTCGGCATCGCTGTTGCCCACGATGATGTGCAGCGCCAGACGGCCGCCGGAGAGCTGGTCGAGCGTCGCCGCGGCGCGCGCCGCGATGGTCGGCGCCACGACGCCCGGGCGATGGGCGATCAGGAAGGACAGCGTCCTTGTCTGGCAGGCCGCGTAGCTCGCGACGTTGAAGCCCTCGGCCGACGACGCGTAGTAGCCGACGAGCGCGTAGTCGAAGCCCGCGGCTTCGTGGGCCTGCGAGAATTCGCGGAGGAAGGTCGGCGAGATGCCCCCGGCGATCACATGCAGCGCGGTCCCCTGTGGCGGGGCCACCCCGATCATTCCGATCACTTTGACGGGCATGCTTCCTCCAGGAGTGCTATATATTGGAACACTGTTCCATAATACTCGCGTCGCCGAAGTTTGGTGTCAAGGTGAAGGCCGCAACGTCTATAAGAACCGCCCATGACCAATGCCCTTCCCCCGATCGAGACGCTTCGCGACGCCTGCTCCGCCATCGCCGAAGAGGCCGCGCGCGAGATCATGCGCATCTATGCCGGCGACCTCGGCGCCCGCGACAAGGCCGACAAGAGCCCTGTCACCGACGCGGATCACGCGGCGGAGGCGGTCATCCTGGCCGGCCTGCGCAAACTCACGCCCGACACCGTGATAATCGCCGAGGAGGAGATGGCCGCCGGTCGCGTCCCCACACTTCAGGACGGACGGCCCTTCTGGCTCGTCGACCCGCTCGACGGCACCAAGGAGTTCATCAAGAGGAACGGCGAGTTCACGGTGAACATTGCGCTGATCGAAGGCGGCCGCCCGACCCTCGGCATCGTGCTGGCACCGGCCACCGAAACCCTGTGGCGCGGTGCCAGGGGGCTGGGCGCCGACAAGCGCGAGGGCAACGGCGCCTTCGAGACCATCCGCACACGCACGCCGCCGAGCCACGGGCTGACCGCCTGCGCCAGCCGCAGCCACGCGATCTACAGCGACCTCGACATCTGGTTCCGCAACAACAACCTCACCGTGGCCGACCGCGTGCAGGCGGGGTCATCGCTGAAGTTCTGCCTGATCGCCGAGGGCAAGGCCGACATCTATCCGCGCTTTGGGCCGACCAACGAGTGGGACACGGCCGCGGCGCAGGGCGTGCTTGAGGCCGCTGGCGGAGAAGTCGTCACCACCGACGACCGTCCCCTGCTCTACGGCAAGCCGCGCTTCTCCAATCCGCATTTCATCGCCCGCAGCCTGGCGGCGCGATGAGCGTGATCGAGGCGACGGCGCAATCCATTGCCGAGGCCGCGTCAACGCTGCGCGACGGCGGCCTCGTCGCCTTCCCGACCGAGACCGTCTACGGCCTGGGCGGCGACGCGACCAACGAGCGTGCCGTCGCGGCCATCTTCGAGGCCAAGGGCCGGCCGCAATTCAATCCCCTGATCAGCCATGTCCTCGATGCCGCGTCCGCCCGCGCCTTCGTGCGCTGGAACGACACGGCGGAGAAGCTCGCGGCCCGCTTCTGGCCCGGTCCCCTGACCCTGGTGCTGCCGCGGGCCGAAGGCTCGACCATCGCCCTGCTCGCGACCGCCGGCCTCGACACGGTTGCGATCCGGGCGCCCTCTCATCCAGTGGCGCAGGCGCTGATGCGCGCGACCGGCCGGCCGATCGCCGCGCCCTCCGCCAACCGCAGCGGCGAGGTCAGCCCGACACGCCCGGAGCATGTCGCGCAGTCTCTGGGTGCGCGCGCGCCGATGATCCTCGATGGCGGCCCCTGTCTCGTCGGCGTGGAATCCACCGTGCTCGATCTCACGGCCGCAACGCCCATCCTGCTGCGTCCTGGCGGCGCGACACGCGAGGCGATCGAAGCGGTGATCGGACAGATCGCCCTCAGCGACGCCATTCCGAGCGGCGATGCAGCGCGCAAGTCGCCGGGCCAACTCCAAAGCCACTATGCACCGTCGCGGCCCGTCCGGCTTGAGGCGACGTCCGTCACGCCCGACGAAGGCCTGCTGGCCTTTGGCGAAAGCGTGCCCGCGGGCGCCATGCTGACGATGAACCTGAGCCCCACCGGCAATCTGGGCGAGGCCGCCGCCAACCTGTTCGCCATGATGCGGTCGCTCGACCGGCCCGGCATCGGCCGCATCGCCGTCGCACCCATTCCGCACACCGGCCTCGGCCTTGCGATCAACGACAGGCTGAGGCGGGCCGCAGCGGATGACGGCTCCAACAGGCAGCGCTAGTCTGCCGCCAAAGCGAGGAAACAATGCCCGATACCGCCATCATCCCGACGATTCCGACGGCCCCCGTCACACCCGCGATCCTCGAGAGCCTACGTGCCATCGTGGGTGACAAGGGCCTGATCTCCGACGACCAGGGCAAGCAGCCCTTCGTCACCGACTGGCGCGGCTCGATCGTGGGCAACGCCGCCGTGGTCGTGCGCCCGGCGAACGTCGAGGAAGTCTCCAAGGTCGTGAAGCTCTGCCACGACAACGGGATCGCCATCGTCCCGCAGGCCGGCAACACCGGCCTGATGGGCGGCGCGACGCCCTGGCCCTCGCATACCGGCATCGTCCTGTCGGTCGGCCGCATGAACAAGGTGCTGAACGTCGATCCGGTCGGTTACTCGATGACCGTCGAGTCGGGCTGCGTGCTGCAGACGCTGCAGGAGACTGCGGCCAGCCACGACCGCTTCTTCCCGCTGTTCCTGGGCGCCCAGGGCTCGTGCATGATCGGCGGCAATCTCTCGACCAACGCCGGCGGCGTGCAGGTGCTGCGCTACGGCAACGCGCGCAACCTCGTCATGGGCCTCGAAGTGGTGCTGCCCAACGGCGACATCTGGAACGGGCTGCGCGCGCTGAAGAAGGACAATACCGGCTACGACCTGAAGCACCTGTTCATGGGCGCCGAGGGCACGCTGGGCATCATCACCAAGGCGGTGCTGAAGCTGTGGCCCGCCGCCAAGGACGTGGCGACCGCCTGGCTCGCGATCCGCGATCCGCAGGCAGCCATCGAGATCCTGTCCGAGGCGCACGGCGCGTCGGAAGACAATGTCGGCTCGTGCGAACTGATGAGCCGGACCTGTACCGACATGGTGCTCCGCAACATCCCCGGCACGCAGGATCCTCTGAAAGCCGACACGGAATGGTTCCTGCTCCTCGAATGGACGTCGGCGCGTCCCAAGACCGAGGGGTCCGAGGGCATGTCGGAAAAGATGGAGCAGTTCCTCGCCGACCAGATGGAAGCCGGCCGCGTGATCGATGCCGTCATCGCCCAGAGCGAGGCGCAGGCGCGCAACATGTGGGTGATCCGCGAATCGGTCGCGCCCGCGTCGCGCGCCGAAGGGCCGGGCCTCAGCTACGACATCTCGGTCTCGATCTCGAAGGTGCCGGAGTTCATCGAACGCGGGCTCAAGGCCGCGCTCGACATCCTGCCCAGCATCCGCCCCTATCCGCTCGGCCATATCGGCGACGGCAACATCCATTTCTCCTTCATGGGACCGAAGGGGATGGATCGCGAGACGCTCAAGCAATACTCACCCGCCATCACCCGCGCGGTGAACGATCTGGTGACGAGCCTCGACGGATCGATCTCGGCCGAGCACGGCATCGGCATCGACAAGCTCGACGAGTTGGCCCATTACCGCAGCCGCATCGAGCTCGACACGATGCGCACCATCAAACGCGCGCTCGATCCGAAGAACATCATGAACCCCGGCAAGGTGCTGCGTGTCTGAGACCGAATTCGTCGAAAAGCTGCGCGCCATCGTCGGCGACAAGGGCCTGATCACCGACGAACAGGGCAAGCACCCTTACGTTACGGATTGGCGCGAGAACTTCGCGGGCAATGCGCTCGCCGTGGTACGGCCAGCCAACACCGAGGAGGTCGCCGCCGTCGTGGGGCTGTGCGCGGCCGAGAAGGTCGCCGTGGTGCCGCAGGGCGGCAACACCGGCCTGGTGGGCGGCGGCACGCCCGATGAGAAGGGCCGCGAGATCGTGCTGTCGCTCAACCGCATGACACGCATCCTCGACATCGATCTCATCGGATATTCGATGACCGTCGAGGCCGGCGTCATCCTGAAGACCATCCAGGAGACGGCGGCGGCGAACGATCGCCTGTTCCCCTTGTCTCTGGCGGCCGAGGGAAGCTGCACGATCGGCGGCAATCTCTCGACCAATGCCGGCGGCGTGCAGGTCCTGCACTACGGCAATGCCCGCCAGCTCGTGCTCGGCCTCGAAGTCGTGACGCCGCAGGGCGAGATCTGGAACGGGCTGCGCGCGCTCAAGAAGGACAATACCGGCTACGATTTGCGCGACCTCTATCTCGGCGCGGAGGGCACACTGGGCATCATCACCCGCGCGGTGCTGAAGCTCTGGCCCAAGCCCAAGGACGTGGCGACCGCCTGGGTAGCAATCCCCTCGCCCGAGGCCGCCGTCGCGCTGTTGAGTGGCGCGCATGCCGCGTCCGAGGACAACGTCACCTCCTGCGAGCTGATGGGCCGCCAGGGCATCGACCTCGTGCTGCAGCACATCCCCGGCGCCACCGACCCCCTGTCTGAGAAGCACGACTGGTACGTCCTGCTCGAATGGTCATCGACGCGCGCCCGGCGCGAGGGTGAAAACGCGGGCGGCCTGCGCGAGAAGATGGAGACCTATCTCGGCGAGGCGATGGAACAAGGCCTCGTGCTCGACGCCACCATCGCCCAGAATGAGGCGCAGGCGCGCGCTCTGTGGGCGCTTCGCGAGAACCACTCGGAAGCCTCCAAGAAGGAAGGCCCTTCCGTGAAGCACGACATCTCCGTTGCCGTGAGCAGGATCCCCTCCTTCGTCACCGAGGGTCTTGCGGCGATGAGGAAGGTTCTCCCCGAGTGTCGCCCGGTCGCCTTCGGTCATGTCGGCGACGGCAACCTCCACTTCAACTGCCAGGCGCCGGCCGGCTGGGACAAGGCGCGCTTCATGCCGCACACCCATGCCGTGAACGCCGCGATCTACGATATCGTCGTGGGCTACGGCGGTTCGATCTCGGCCGAGCACGGGATCGGCCTGCTAAAGGTCGACGAACTCGCCCACTACCGCAGCAAGGTCGAGATCGACACGATGCGCACCATCAAGCGCGCGCTGGATCCGCAGAACCTGATGAACCCGGGCAAGATCGTCCGGGTTTGATCTGTTACGGCCGCGGCGTGCGGTCGTTGGTGCGGTCGACGATCTCGAACTGGACGTCGGTGATCTTGCCGTCGTGATGCGGACGCGCCGGCGGCGTGGGCTCCACGTCGCGGCGGAAGAAACTCAGGATCCAGCGTTTGGCCCGGAAGGCCAGCAACAGCACGAGCAGGACGGCGGCTACGCCCGCGATCACGGCAAAGCCCAGCACCGCCAGCACGACGAAGCCGATCAGCCCGAGGATCGCCTGGATCCAGACGCGTGGCGGCAAGCGCGACAGCATTTCGAGGAATTGCTTGCCGTTCATGGTGCCCAGCGCTTCTCGAATTCCCAGACCTCGCCGAATCCCATCAGCCCGTGGATGTCGTCGTACTGCGGCGCCGTGTCGCCGACGCTGGTGCCCGCCGCCTTGAGGTGGGCAAACGAACGGCGCATCGCTTCCGCCGCCACTGTGAGACCGAGAACCGGGTAGATCGCGAGATCGAAGCCCCACTTCTTCAGCCGATCGACCTCGGCGCGCGGCGTCTTGCCGAACTCGACCATGTTGGCCAGCAGCGGCTTGCTCACTTCCCGGCCAATGCGCTCGAGTTCCGCCTCGCTCTCGGGCGATTCGACGAAAATGATGTCGGCACCGGATTCCTCGTAGAGCTTCGCCCGGCGCAGCGCCTCGTCGAGCCCCAGCGCGGTGCGCGCGTCCGTGCGCGCCACGATCAGGGTCTCTTCGTGCCGGCGCGCATCCGAGGCGACGCGGAGTTTCACCGCCATCTCCTCGGCCGGCACGACGCGCCGGCCCGGCGTGTGGCCGCACTTCTTCGGCATCTCCTGATCCTCGATCTGGATCGCCGCAACGCCCGCCGCCTCGTAACCGCGGATCGTGCGCTGCACGTTCAGCAGTCCGCCGTAACCGGTATCGGCGTCGGCGATCAGTGGGGTCTCGACCACCGAGCAGATCATCTCGGCACGGCCCAGCATGTCGGAATAGGTCGCGAGCCCCGCATCCGGCAGGCCGAGCATCGATGCGGTCGCGCCATAGCCCGTCATGTAGAGCGCCGGAAACCCCATGCGGTCCGCGACGCGCGCGGAAATGCCGTCGTAGATGCCCGGCGCCAGGATAAACTCGCCCCGCGCCAGGAAGTCGCGCAGCTTCGCTGCCTGTCGATTGCCTGCCATGTCTCTCTCCTCGCCCAGGAAAATGACGGAGTTGTGTCGACGGGACCAGTCCTGCGACAACGAAAACGGCCGGCGATCAGGGACCGCCGGCCGCTTCTTTGGTGGGATGTCAGCCGATCAGACTGAGACGGGCTTCAGCTCCTGGGAGCCCGCCGACTTGCAGAAGGTCGTGGTCTCGGTCGTCGTCTGGCCGTTCTTGGTGGCGGTCAGTTCGATCGGGCGGCAGGTGCTGCCGTCGGCACGGCTGCTGGCCGGCGCGACCGGCTTGGCGCTCACCACGGTCGGCGGCGCCTGCGTCGAGGACGACGAGGAAGTCTTGGTCGGCTCGACCGTATAGGTCGTCGGCACGTTGTTGTCGGCGACGAACGCATACTGCGTGGCCTCGGCCAGGCGACGGCGTTCCTGATCGTCGAGCGCACGACCGACGAGATTACCCGCCAGGCCACCGACCAGAGCGCCACCGACGGCACCGCCGACGGACCCGAAGGCCAGGCCACCCACGACACCGCCGAGCGCGGCGCCCATGACGGTACCGGTCGTCTGGTTGGTCGGCTGGCCGCGATCGTTCGTACAGGCGGCTGCAAGTCCGAGGGCCGCGATCACACCCACGACCCTCAGCGCAACCTTCCTTGCGGAGGGAAAGGCCGTGGCAGCAGTCAATGCAGTCATCTCGTGCATCTCCGTTTGTAATCTGGGACGGTCACTCTACTCCAAAGGTACTGCTTGCTGCCACGGGCTTCGTCCTCCGCATCCGCATAGGAGCGCGGCGCATCGCACGAGGCGAGTAGCAGTCCGGTCCGCACGAGGACCAGGGCGAGGTCGTCTCTGTCGGAGTCCGGGATGTCCGCCAATCCGTCCTTTGCGGTGCGCCTGGTGATCAGGCAACGGTAGAGCGGCGTGCCGTCGGTCAGTCGATCGGTCTGGCGGCAGCGCAGGTTTCGCGGCTGCGTGGCCAGCGCGTCGGCCGCGAGCTTGTGCAGGGCCGGATCGTCGACGCTGTCGACGCCCTGCAGCCTGATCTCGCCACTGCGATCCTTGAGGCCGATCAGCATCAGCGTCTTGCCGAAATGGTCGAAGTTGCCGGCGACGAACTCGGTGGCCTTGCGCGCGTCCTCGATCGCCTTCTGGCGAGCGGCGGCTTCCTCGGCGGCCTGGCGCTGCGCTTCCTCGTCGGCGCGCTTCTTCTCGGCGATCTCGTTCTCGACCTTGCGACGCGTGTCTTCTTCGAACTGGCGCCGCGCCGCCTCGGCGTCGGCCTTCTGCTTCGCCTCGAGATTGGCCTTTGCCCGGGCTTCCTGCTCGGCTTTCGCCTTGGCATCCTGCTCGGCCTTCTCTGCACGCAGCTTGTCGGCCTCTTCGGCTGCCTGGCGTCGCGCTTCCTCGGCCGACTCGGCCGCCGCGCGCGCCTTCACCATCTCCGGATCCGGTCCGCGCGTTGCCATGGCGTAGTAGCCGCCGCCGCCGAGCGCCAGCAGCAGAACCACGGCAATGCCGGCCCACAGCCCCGCCTTGCTTTTGGTTGGCGGCGGCAGCGGGGCGTCGGCTGCAACGGGGGGCGTCGCAGGGCCGAGCACCGAAACGCGCCCGGCCGGCGGATCGTCTGCCTTGCCCATCACCATCGTGGCGCCGGGCTCGGGCGCCGACGTCATGCCGAGGATCGGCCGCCAGCCCGCGATCGACTGCGGCCGGTCGCGCGCCGCGACGGTCAAACCCGCGTCGATGCCGGCGAGCAGGCCCGGCGAGAAACCCGGCGATGCGATCCTGGCGAGCGGCTCGTAGCAGTCGTCGAGCATGCGATCGAAGGCGTTGGGCGGCGCCTTGCCGGCGATGGCGTGATAGATCGTGGCGGAGAGACCGTAGATGTCGGTCCACGGCCCCTGCTTCGCGGACGTCATCTGCTCGGCCGCCGCGTAACCCGGCGTGAAGATCGCCGTCATCGCCGCCGTGCGGCCGACCATCGCGGCGCGCGAAGCGCCGAAGTCGATCAGCGTCGGATTGCCGGCGGCGTCGAGCAGGATATTGGCCGGCTTGATGTCGCGATGCAGGAACCCCGCGGCATGAACCTGCTCCAGTCCGTCGAGCAGCGGCCACAGGATGCGATCGACTTCCTCGGGCTTGAGCCTGCCGCCGTTATTGATGCGGTCCTCGAGCGTGGCGCCGCTCAGCAGCTCCATGACGATATAGGCCGTGCCGTTGGCTTCGAGGAAATCGAAGACCTGCACGATCGCCGGCACGCGATGCAGGCTCGCCAGCGTGCGGCCTTCGGTGACGAAGCGGTCGCGGCCCCAGCCGAAATCGTCGGCCATCTTGGTTGTGCGCGGCAGAACGGTCGAGCCGTCCTGACGCACCGCCAGCGCCGAGGGCAGATACTCCTTGATCGCAACTTCGCGACCGAGCTGCACGTCGCGGGCGCGATAGGTGATGCCGAAGCCGCCCTGGCCCAGCACCGACACGATCTCGTAGCGGCCGATCGTCTGGCCCGCCTTCAGCGAAACGTAGTCGACTTCGGGCTCGGGCGGCGTGGCGCCGGCGATCGTAGTGGGTTCGTTCATGGGCGTTGCACGCCGCTAGGTGTGATGAACGACCAGCTCGACATCGCCGAGCCGCAGCTTCGATCCTGCCTGCAGCGCCACGGGAGCACCGGCCTTGAGGACAGCGCCGTTGACCGCCGTGCCGTTGGTGGAGCCGAGATCCTCGACCTGAAGCGCTTCACCCGCGAGGCTGAGCTTGGCGTGGCGCCGCGACACCGTCGGGTGCGGCACGACCAGTTGGCACTGGTCGGCGGCGCGGCCGATGCACATGCCCTGGGACTGGCCGACGAGCTTCTCCATCGACACTTCGAACGTGTGCTTGCGGCCCGCCGAATCGGGCCCCTCGAAGCGCAGAGTGATCTGCGGCACCATGCGCGTCGTCGTGCCGGGCGACACGAGCCTGGCCTGACGCACGTGGAACACCTGTACCGCGCGGCTGACATTCTTCAGCTGGTGCTCGCCGCCGTCGTGGAACACGTACTCCACACGCAGCTCGACGAGGTCACGCACCGCGCGCGACACGGCGATGCCGCCCGGCTCGGCCAGGGTCTGGATGCGCGCGGCCAGGTTCACGCCGTCGCCGAAGATGTTCTGGTCCTCGTCGTCGATGATGACTTCGCCCAGATGCACGCCGATGCGGAACAGCATGCGCTGCTCCTCGCTCAACGCGTCGTTGAAGCGGGCCATCCGCTCCTGGATGTCGATTGCGGCGGCGACCGCCGACACGGCCGAGCCGAACTCGGCCAGCATGGCGTCGCCCGCCGTGCCGACCAGGCGGCCACGGCCAGAGTCGATGGCCGGGCGCCAGACCTCGGTCTGGGCCGACTTGAGATGACGGAAGGTGCGTGTCTCCGCGCCTTCCATCATCCGGGTGAACCCGGCGAGGTCGGCGTGGACGATGGCGGCTAGGCGGCGTTGCATTTTGTCTTCGGTTCAGCGGCCCTGTCGGATTGCCGCCCGTCTGCAAGATACACCGGCCGCCGGGTGGCGGCACGGCCTGAGATGTTGCCGGCATCCTGCATTGAATCGCGGCAATCTTGCGACAATCCGGCACCCGCGGATGCCGGCACGCGTCATTTACCGGCCTTTGAAGGCCGGGGTGCGCCGCTCGCCGAGCGCCGCCAGCCCCTCCTTGAGATCGTCGGACGTCGCGCAGGCGCGCTGGGTCTGGCGGATCGAGGACATGTCGGGAGCCGCCTGGGCGAACTGCTCGATGGCGCGCTTCATGCCCGACATCGACAGCGGCGCGAGGCCCGCGAGGCGCGCGGCCTTCTCGGCCACCTTGTCCTTGAACTCGGCACGGTCGACCAGCCAGTCGAGATAGCCGACGGCCAGCAGCTCGGTGTCGTGGAAATCCTCCGACAGCAGGAAGGCGCGCTTGGCGAAGCTCGGGCTCACCTTCTGCGTATAGCGGCGCAGGCCGCTCGGATAGTAGTGCAGGCCGAAGCGCGCCGCCGGCATGAAGAAGCGCATGCCCTTCACGCCCAGCCGGAAGTCGCAGGCCAGCGCGAGGTCGGTGGCGCCGCCATAGACGCCGCCGTTCAGCGCGCACAGCGTCGGCATGCGCATCGCCTCGATGCGATCCATGACGACCTCGAAGGTATTGTCGCCGCCCTCGTCCTTGCGCTCGCCGGCCGGGATCGAGCCCAGATCATAACCGGAGCAGAAGGTCTTCTCGCCGGCGCCGGTTATCACCGTCACGCGCACGTTGGGGTCGGCGTCGGCTTTCTCCACCGCCTCGCGCAGCAGCTTCAGCCCCGCGGGATCAAGGCGGTTGTGCTTGGCCGGATCGTTCAGCGTGATGGTGGCCGTGGGGCCGTCGATGGCGAAGAGGACTGAGTTTGTCATGTGACCTCCAAAATAGCCGAGCCGGTCGCCAAAAGCGACCGAGCGCGGCATATTGCGGAACGGAGGATTTTACATGACTTACACTGCCCCGCTGGCCGACATGCGTTTCGCCCTGCGCGAAGTGGCCGGCCTTTCCGGCGTCGCCGCCCTGCCAGGTTACGAGCATGCCACGGACGACACGATCGACGCCGTGCTCGAGGAGGCCGCCAAGCTGGCTGGCAACGGCCTCGCCCCGCTCAACCGCGAGGGCGACAAGGTCGGCGCCAAGCTGGAGAACGGCGTGGTCCGCACCGCGCCGGGCTTCGCCGCCATCTACAAGGAATTTGTCGAAGGCGGCTGGAATTCCCTGCCCTTCGACCCCGAATTCGGCGGCCAGGGCATGCCGTGGCTGCTCGCGACCACGGTCCAGGAGATGTGGCAGGCCGCCAACATGGGCTTCGGCCTGGTGCTGCTGCTGAACCAGGGCGCAATCGACGCCATCCACCATCACGGCTCGGACGCGCAGAAGGCCACCTACCTGCCCAAGATGATCTCTGGCGAATGGACGGGGACGATGAACCTGACGGAGCCGCAGGCCGGCTCCGACCTTGGCCAGCTCAAGAGCCGCGCGGTGAAGAGCGGCGACCATTATCTCGTCACCGGCCAGAAGATCTTCATCACCTACGGCGAGCACGACATGGCCGAGAACATCGTGCACCTGGTGCTGGCGCGGACGCCCGATGCGCCGGCCGGTGTGCGCGGCATCTCGCTGTTCATCGTTCCGAAATATCTGGCCAACGAAGACGGCACGCCCGGCAAGCGCAACGACCTGCGCTGCGTGTCGCTCGAGCACAAGCTCGGCATCCATGCCAGCCCGACCTGCGTGATGTCGTTCGGCGACGATGGTGGCGCCGTCGGCTATCTCGTCGGCGAGGAAGGCCGGGGCCTGTCCTACATGTTCACCATGATGAACAACGCCCGCCTGTCGGTCGGCATCCAGGGCCTGGCGATCGCCGAGCGCGCCTATCAGCAGGCCGCCGCCTTCGCGCGCAGCCGCGTCCAGTCGAAGGACGATGGCAGTGCGGCGCCGGCCTCGGTCTCGATCGTCCATCATGCCGACGTGCGCCGCATGCTGATGAGCATGCGAGCCCAGATCGAGGCGATGCGGGCGCTGGGCTACTATACCGCCGCCGGCATCGACGGCGCCCTCAAGCAGCCCGACAAGGCGGCGGCCCGCAGGATCCAGGACAGGGTCGATCTCCTGATCCCGATCGTGAAGGCCTGGTTCACCGATCTCGGCAACGAGATCGCCTCGACGGGCGTGCAGATCCACGGCGGCATGGGCTTCGTCGAGGAGACCGGCGCCGCCCAGCATCTCCGCGACGCCCGCATCCTGCCGATCTACGAGGGCACTAACGGCATCCAGGCGCGCGACCTGGTCGGCCGCAAGGTCGCCAAGGACGGCGGCGAGACCATGCTGGCGCTGGTCGCCGAGATGCGCACCACGGCCGAGGATATGAAGGCCGCGCCCGGCGACGACCTCGAAGCCATCCGCACGGGCCTCGAGGCCGCGGCCGACGCGCTGGAAGACGCGACCAAATGGGTCGCCCAGTCGGTCAAGGCCGAGCTGGTGAACGCCCTGGCGGGCTCGGTACCCTTCCTGCGCCTGGCCGGCACGGCGCTGGGCGGCTGGCTGCTCGCCCGCGGCGCCCTGGTCGCCCAGACGAGGCTGGGTCAGCGCGACGGCGATCCCGCCTTCCTGGAAGCCAAGCTGGTGACGGCGCGCTTCTATGCCGAGGTGATCCTGCCGCCGGCTCTGGCCGAACTAGGCCCGCTCAAGGCGGCGGGGCGGACGGTGTTCGTGCTCTCCGAGGAGCAGTTCTGAAGCTGCTTCATCCCTCTACAGCTTCTTCACCATGCGGACGCGTGTATGCACGTCCTTGCCGTGGTCCGGTGGGCCACGGTGGACGATCTCGAAGCCGTGGCTGCCGTAGAGCTTGATGAGATGATCCATCATCTCGGCGGTAACGAGCGAAAGGGTGAGGTCGCCACGCGCGTGGGCCACCTCGTCAAGCCGCTCGAGCAACCACCGGCCGAGCCCCGCGCCCTGCTTCGCCGGATCGACGGCGAGCCGGTCGAGGAAGAGTTCCTTCTCGCGCCGCTCGGTCGCCGCGACGCCCACTACCACGCCGCCTTCCTCCGCCACGAACAGGTCGCCGCGCTCGATCGAGGCCGGCAGCCAGCCGTAATAGTCGGGCGGGATCTCGCGGCCGAGCCTCCGGAGATAGGGCGTGAAGGCCGCGCGCAGGATGCGGTCGGCGTCGGCGCGCTCGGACGGGAGGGCTAGTCTGAAGGTAAAGGTCATGCCGCGAGACTAACCCTCTACCGGGCACAAAGAAAAACGCCCGGTCTTTCGACCGGGCGTTTTCGATCTCGATGCGAGAGGAAGTGGCTTACGCCGCTTCCTGCTGCTCGGCCTGGTCCGCCGACGGACCGCTGTCCTGGCCCTTGGCCGTGGTGTCGCGCTCGACGAACTCGATCACCGCCATCTCGGCGGCGTCGCCGAAGCGGTAGCCGGCCTTTAGAACGCGCAGGTAGCCGCCATTGCGCTTGGAGTAGCGCGGGCCCAGCGTGGTGAACAGCTTGTCGGCGATGTAGGGATCGCGCAGGAAGCCGATCGCCTGACGACGCGCATGCAGACCGCCGCGCTTGCCGAGCGTGACCAGCTTCTCGACGATCGGACGCAGGTCCTTCGCCTTGTGCAGCGTAGTCGTGATCTGCTCGTGCTTGATGAGGGCACCGGCGAGATTCATGAACATCGCCTTGCGATGCTCAGCCGTGCGGTGGAACTTCCGGCCGCGATTATTGTGACGCATGACTTATTTCCTTCTACCGGCCTAGTACGGCTCTTCCAGCCGCTTGGCCATTTCCTCAATGTTGTCCGGCGGCCAGCCCGGGATTTCCATACCCAGGTGGAGGCCCATGCCAGCCAGCACTTCCTTGATCTCGTTCAGCGACTTGCGGCCGAAGTTCGGCGTGCGCAGCATCTCCGCCTCGGTCTTCTGAACCAGATCGCCGATGTAGATGATGTTGTCGTTCTTCAGGCAGTTGGCCGAGCGAACCGACAGTTCGAGCTCGTCGACCTTGCGCAGAAGATTGCGGTTGAACGGGAAGTCGTCCTGCTGCTCTTCCTTCCGGACTTCGCGCGGCTCTTCGAAGTTGATGAAGAGCTGCAGCTGGTCCTGCAGGATGCGGGCGGCGAGCGCCACGGCATCGGCCGGCATCGTCGTGCCGTTGGTCTCGACCGTCATCGACAGGCGGTCGTAATCGGTGACCTGGCCAACGCGGCTGTTCTCGATCTTGTAGGAGACACGCTTGACCGGGCTGAACACCGAATCGACGGGGATCAGGCCGATCGGGGCATCTTCGGGACGGTTCGCCGACGCCGGGACGTAGCCCTTGCCCGTGGCGACCATCAATTCCATCGAGATCGACGCGCCGTCGTCGAGCGTGCAGATCAGGTGCTTCGGGTCCATGATCTGGACGTCGCCCGGCAGTTCGATCATCCCGGCGGTGACTTCGCCGGGGCCGACGGCGCGCAGGTACAGACGCTGCGGGCGGTCGCCCTGCATCTTCACGGCCATCGCCTTGATGTTCAGCACGATGTCGACCACGTCCTCGCGGACGCCGGGAATCGACGAGAATTCATGCAGCACGTTGTCGATCTTGATCGACGTGACGGCCGCACCCTGGAGCGACGACAAGAGTACGCGACGCAGAGCATTGCCGAGAGTGAGACCGAAACCGCGCTCGAGCGGCTCGGCGACGATGGTCGCGACGCGACCGGGATCGACGCCGGCTTCGGTGACAAGCTTCTCCGGCTTGATCAGGTCCTGCCAGTTCTTCTGAAGCACGTGGGCTACCCCTCTAGACCGGTTCGAGCGAGCCCCTCAGGACTCGCCATACATTCTCAAAGAGCGGGCGGCGCCTGAGCGCCGCCTCCACTCGAAATCAGACGCGACGACGCTTCGGCGGGCGGCAGCCGTTGTGCGGGATCGGCGTCACGTCGCGGATCGACGTCACGGCGAGGCCGACGGCCTGCAGCGCGCGCAGCGCCGACTCGCGACCCGACCCGGGACCGCGCACGAGGATCTCGATGGTGCGCATGCCGTGCTCCATCGCCTTGCGACCGGCGCCTTCGGCGGCCATCTGCGCGGCAAACGGGGTCGACTTGCGCGAGCCCTTGAAGCCCTGCTGGCCAGATGACGACCAGGCGATCGCATTGCCCTGGGCGTCGGTGATCGTGACGATCGTATTGTTGAACGAAGCATTCACGTGAGCGACGCCCGCGATGATGTTCTTGCGTTCCTTGCGACGGGGACGCGCGGCGCCGGTGGCGGCTGCAGCTTTGGCCATGACCTCTATCCCCTCTTACTTCGTCACTTTTTTCTTGCCGGCGATCGGCTTGGCCGGACCCTTGCGGGTGCGCGCATTGGTATGGGTGCGCTGGCCGTGGACCGGCAGGCCGCGGCGATGACGCAGGCCGCGATAGCAGGCGAGGTCCATCAGACGCTTGATGTTCATCGCCACTTCGCGACGCAGATCGCCTTCGACCGAGTAGTCGCGGTCGATGGTCTCGCGGATGCGAATGACCTCGTCGTCGCTCAGCGTGTTCACGCGCCGCGACTCGTCGATCCCCACTTTTCCACAGATCTCCTTGGCTTTCGCCGCGCCGATCCCGTGGATGTACTGAAGTCCGATCACGACACGCTTGGCGGTCGGAATGTTCACACCGGCTATACGAGCCAAAGTCCCAACTCCTTCAAAGACTTATGGCGCGCTCGCGCGCGCCCGTCACAGTTCCGCTGGCCCCGGAAAAGCGCGCGATTATATGTACCCGCGCCCCCGAGTCAATGGAACTAACCCTTGTCAAGTCCCCACCAGAACTCCCGTGATCTGGCGGTAAACTTCGTCCATCGCGGCCATCCCATCGACCTTCCGCAACACCCCGCGGGCGCTGTAGTAGGGCAACAAGGGCTCGGTTTGAGCCCTGTAGGCAGCCATGCGAGTCTTCATGGTCTCTGCATTATCGTCCTTGCGGCGGGTGAATTCCTTCGACCCGCAGACGTCGCAGACACCTTCGGCCTTCGGCCGCTTGAACTTGTCGTGATAGCCCGCGCCGCACTTGGCGCAGGAAAACCGGCCGACGATGCGCTCCGTCAGCGCCTTCTCGTCGACTTCCATCTCGATCACCCGGTCGAGCTTCCTGGCCGTCTCGGCCAGCATCTTGTCCAGTGCCCTGGCCTGGGCCTCGGTCCGCGGGAAACCATCCAGGATGAAGCCCTTGGCGCAGTCCGGCTGGGCGATACGGTCCTTGATCAGGCCGACCATCAGCTCGTCCGGGACCAGCTCGCCCCGCTCCATGATGCCCTTGGCCTTCTGGCCGAGCTCGCTGCCCGAGGCCACGGCCGCCCGCAGCATGTCGCCGGTCGAGAGCTGGATCAGCCCCCGCTCGTGCTGCAGCCGCTGCGCCTGCGTGCCCTTGCCGGCGCCCGGCGGTCCCAGAAGAATGATGTTCATCGGCCCTTGCCCCTCAGGCGGGCCTTCTTGATGAGGCCCTCATACTGGTGAGCCAGCAGATGCGCCTGCACCTGGGTCACAGTGTCGAGCGTGACCGAAACCACGATCAGGAGGCTGGTGCCGCCGAAGTAGAAGGGCACGCCGCCGCGGGCGATCAGCAGTTCCGGCAGGATACACACTGCCGAGAGATAAAGGGCGCCGATCACCGTGAGGCGATTCAGAATGTACTCGAGATACTCGGCCGTGTTCTTGCCCGGGCGAATGCCCGGAATGAAGCCGCCGTTCTTCTTCAGATTATCAGCTGTGTCCGCCGGATTGAACACAACGGTCGTGTAGAAGAAGCAGAAGAAGACGATCAGGCCGATATAGGCAAAAAGGTAGAGCGGCTGGCCGTGGCCGAGATAGGTCGACATCCACTGCATCCAGCCCGGCTCGCCGGAATTGCCCTGGAACGACGCGATGGTCGCCGGGAACAGCAGCAGCGAAGAGGCAAAGATTGGCGGAATGACGCCGGCGGTATTGATCTTGAGCGGCAGGTGCGAGGCCTCGCCGCCATACATGCGGTTGCCGACCTGGCGCTTGGGGTACTGAACGACGATTCGTCGTTGCGCGGTCTCGACGAAGACGACCACCGCCACCACCAGCACGATACCCAGCACCAGCGCGATGATGAACAGCGCCGACAGGGCGCCCGTCCGGCCGAGTTCGAGGGTCTGCACCAGCGCGTCCGGGAGGGCCGCGACGATGCCGGCGAAGATGATCAGCGAGACGCCGTTGCCGACGCCGCGCGCGGTGATCTGCTCGCCCAGCCACATCAAGAACAGTGTGCCGCCGACCAGCGTGATGATCGTCACGAACCGGAAGAATACACCCGGATCGATCACGACCGGGCCGGCCGTGGCCACCTGGCTCTCGAGTCCGACCGCAATTCCGTAGGCCTGGAAGGTCGCCAGGATGACCGTACCGTAGCGCGTATACTGGTTGATCTTCTTGCGGCCCGCCTCGCCTTCCTTCTTCAGCGCCTCGAGCGACGGAACGACCGTCGTCAGGATCTGCATGATGATGGAGGCCGAGATGTACGGCATGATGCTGAGCGCCAGCACCGACATGCGGCCGATCGAGCCGCCGGAGAACACGTCCAGCAGGCCCGCGATGCCGCCGGAATTCTGCTTGAAGATCTCGGCCAGGGCGGCCGGATCGACACCGGGGACCGGGATATAGGCGCCGATACGGAAGACGACGAGCGCGGCCACGGTAAACCACAGCCGCTTCTTCAGCTCGGTCGCCCTACCGATCGAACCCCAGTTCAGGTTGGAAGCAAGTTGCTCGGCGGCGGATGCCATGAAACCTCACGCGTGAACGACACAAGGGGGAAGCGACGCCCCCGTTGACGCCGTCCGGATCAGGCCGCTTCGGCCACGGGCTTGGGCGGGAGTTCGACCTTGCCGCCGGCCTTCTCGACCGCGGCGATCGCCGACGCCGAGGCGCCCGCAACCTTCACTTCGATCTTGGTCTTGATCTCGCCCTTGCCAAGTAGGCGGACACCGTCCGCGGCATTCTTGAACAGGCCGGCTGCCAGCATCGCCTCGGCGTCGATCACCTTGGCGGCGTCGAGCTTCTTGTCGTCGATCGCCTTCTGGAGCGTGCCCAAATTGACGACCTGATAGCTCTTCTGGTGCGGCGGACGGAAGCCGCGCTTCGGGATGCGGCGGTAAAGCGGCATCTGGCCGCCCTCGAAGCCCTTGATGGCGACGCCGGTACGGGACTTCTGGCCCTTGACGCCGCGACCGGCGGTCTTGCCCTTGCCGGAGCCGATACCGCGGCCGACGCGCATGCGGCCCTTGCGGGCGCCCGGGTTGTCCGAGATCTGGTTCAGTCTCATGGTAATTACCTCCGCGCCGCGGCCCAAGGGCCTTAGCGCGCTTCCTCTTCGACGCGCACGAGATGGCGCACCTTGTTGATCATGCCGCGAACTTCGGGCGTATCCACGAGCTCACGGGTGCGATGACGCTTGTTGAGCCCCAGGCCGATCAGCGTCGCGCGCTGATCGTCCGTGCGGCCGATGTGGCTGCCGGTCTGGGTGATCTTGACTGTCTTGGCCATGGTCCGGTTCCTTAAGCCGCCGCTTCCGCGGTCGTCTCGTCACGGCGGCCGAGAAGGTCGCCGACCTTCTTACCGCGGCGGGTGGCGACCATGCGCGGCGAGTTGAGCTGCTCGAGCGCCTTGAACGTCGCCTTGATCATGTTGTGCGGGTTCGACGTGCCGACCGACTTGGCAACGATATCCTTGATGCCGAGCGTCTCGAAGATGGCACGCATCGGGCCGCCGGCGATGATGCCGGTACCGGCCGGGGCGGCGCGCAGCGTCACCTTGCCAGCACCGAAGCGACCCTTGACGTCGTGATGCAGCGTGCGGCCGTCGCGCAGCGGCACGCGGATCAGGCCGCGCTTGGCCGCTTCCGTGGCCTTGCGAATCGCCTCGGGAACCTCACGGGCCTTGCCGGCGCCGTGGCCGACGCGTCCACGCTGGTCGCCAACGACGACGATGGCGGCAAACGCGAAGCGACGACCGCCCTTCACGACCTTCGCGACGCGATTGATCGTGACCAGCTTGTCGGTCAGTTCATTGTCCTCGTCGCGGTCGCGGTCGCGGCTCCGATCGCGATCGCGCGGAGAACGGCCGGAACCACCGGGTGAACGAGCCATATTCTAACTCCCGATCAGAACGACAGGCCGCCCTCACGGGCGGCATTGGCCAGCGCAGCGATGCGGCCGTGATACGTGTAGCCACCGCGATCGAAGATGACTTCCTTGACGCCAGCCGCGACGGCGCGGGCGGCGATCAGCTTGCCAACCTCGGCAGCAGCGCCCTTGTCGGCGCCGGTCTTGAGCGCCCCCCGGACATCCTTGTCGAGCGACGAGGCTGCGGCCAGGGTCACGCCCTTACGGTCGTCGATGACCTGGGCATAGATGTGCTTGCCTGAGCGGAAAACGCTGAGACGCGGACGGCCGCCGGCGGCCTGGCGCAGCGCATAGCGCGTGCGCCGTTGGCGGCGGGCGAAAAGAGCATTGCGGTCGGACATGGTTCTCTCGCCTCTACTTCTTCTTGCCTTCCTTGCGCCGGATCGTCTCGGTCGAGTACTTGATACCCTTGCCCTTGTAGGGCTCCGGCGGACGCAGACTGCGAATCTCGGCCGCAATCTGGCCCACGCGCTGACGATCGGCGCCGGAAATCTCGATTTCGGTCGGCTTCAGAGCCTTGATCTGGATGCCGGCCGGAATGGGAATCTCGACATCGTGGCTGAAGCCGAGCTGCATCTTCAGCATCTTGGCATCGGCCGCGGCGCGATAGCCCACGCCGTTGATCTCGAGGTTGATGGTGAACCCGTCGGAAACGCCGCGGACGACGTTGCTGGCCAGGTTACGTGCCGTGCCCCACTGCATGCGGGCGCGACGGCTCTCGTTCCGCGGCTTGAAGACCAGGCCCTCGGCTTCCTTGGCGACGGTGACGTCGTCATGGACCATGAGCTGGAGTTCGCCCCGCTTGCCCTTGGCCTTGAGGTGCTGGCCCTTGAGCTCGATGGTGACACCGGCCGGGATGGCGACCGGATTTTTACCGACGCGCGACATGGTCAGAACACCTTGCAGATGACTTCGCCGCCGACATTGGCGGCCCGCGCCTCGGCGTCGGACATGACACCGCGCGGCGTGGAGAGGATCGAAATGCCGAGCCCGTTGAAGTGGCGCGGCAGCTCGCGGATCTTGGAATAGACGCGACGCCCCGGAGTGGAGACGCGCTTGATCTCCTTGATGACCGGACGGCCGTTGTCATACTTCAGCTCGATGCGGAGCTCCTTAACGCCGGGGCGCAGCTCTTCTTCGAACCAGCCGCGGATATAGCCCTCGCGCTGGAGCACATCGAGAACACTCGACCGAAGCCGCGAAGCCGGCGCCGTCACGCTGTCGAGGCGCGCCGACTGGCCGTTGCGGATACGGGTCAGCAAATCGCCGACGGGATCTGTCATCGCCATGGTCTACGGTCCCCGTTTACCAGCTCGACTTCACGACGCCGGGCAGAGCACCCAGCGACGCCAGCTGACGCAGCGCAACGCGCGACAGCTTGAACTTGCGATACACGGCCCGCGGGCGGCCCGTGAGTTCGCACCGATTGCGGACACGCGTCGGCGACGAATTGCGCGGCAGGTCCGCCAGCTTGAGGCGGGCCCCGAAGCGCTCTTCCGGCGTCAACTTGTCGTCGACCGCCATCGACTTCAGCTTGGCGCGCTTGCCGGCGTATTGCTTCGCCAACTTTGCACGCCGGTTGTTCTTCTCGACCGAGCTAGTCTTGGCCATGTGTTTCTCCGGCCTCAGTTCACGAACGGGAAGTCGAAAGCGCGGAGAAGCGACCTGGCTTCCGCATCCGTCTTCGCCGTCGTGCAGATGATGATGTCCATACCGCGCACCTGGTCGACCTTGTCGTAGTCGATTTCAGGGAACACGATCTGCTCCTTCAGGCCCATGGCGTAGTTGCCATTGCCGTCGAACGACTTGCCGTTCAGTCCGCGGAAGTCGCGAACCCGCGGCAGGGCGATGTTGATCAGGCGGTCGATGAATTCGTACATCCGGTCGCGGCGCAGCGTGACCTTGGTGCCGATCGCCATGCCTTCACGCAGCTTGAAGGTCGCGATCGACTTGCGCGACCGGGTGATCACCGGCTTCTGACCGGTAATCGCCGTCAGGTCGGCCACGGCGCCGTCGACGGCCTTGCGGTCATTGACCGCCTCGCCGACGCCCATGTTGATGACGATCTTCTCGAGCTTCGGCACCTGGAAGGGGTTCTGATAGGAGAACTCCTTGATCAGCGCTTCACGCACGGTCTTGGTGTAGTGTTCTTGCAGACGCGCGGGCATGGCCCGTTCTCCTAGCGGTCGATGGTCTCGCCGGAGGCACGCGCGATGCGCACCTTGCGGCCGTCTTCAAGGAACCGGAACCCGACCTTCGTCGGCTTGTCCGATTTGGGATCCAGCAGGGCCACGTTGGAGACGTGGATCGTGGCCTCGCGTTCGATGATGCCGCCGGCTTCCGCACGGCTCGGCTTGGTGTGGCGCTTGATCATGTTCACGCCGGAAACGACCACGCGGTTCTCCTTGGGAAGAACGCGCAGAACGTCGCCCACCTTGCCTTTGCTGCCACCGGTGATGACTTTCACCCGGTCGCCCTTCTTGATCTTCAGTTTGATTGCCATGGCTAGAGCACCTCAGGCGCAAGCGAGATGATCTTCATGAACTTCTTGGCGCGCAGCTCGCGCGTCACCGGTCCGAAGATACGAGTGCCGATCGGTTCGTCCTGCTTGCTGATGAGCACGGCGGCGTTGCGATCGAAACGGATGGCGCTGCCGTCGGGGCGGCGCAGGGCGAACGAGGTGCGGACGACGACGGCGCGATGCACCTCGCCCTTCTTCACCTTGCCGCGCGGAATGGCTTCCTTGATCGACACGACGATGACGTCGCCGACACTTGCATACTTGCGGCGGGAGCCGCCCAGCACCTTGATGCACTGGACTCGACGGGCGCCCGAATTGTCGGCGACCTCGAGGTTGGTTCGCATCTGAATCATGACTTTTGCTCCGACCGCTTAAGCCTGGGCGCCTTCGACCAGAACTTCCCAGCTCTTGGTCTTGGACAGCGGGCGGCACTCGCGGATGCGGACGATTTCACCAACCTTGCCCTTGAAGGCGTTGGCTTCGTCGTGCGCGTGATACTTCTTCGACTTGCGAATGAACTTCTTGTAGATCGGATGCTGAACGCGGCGCTCGACCTTGACGACAATGGTCTTGTCCATCTTGTCGCTGACGACGACGCCTTCCAGGATACGCTTCGGCATTTCGTGCTCCTTAACCGGCGGCCTTGTCGCCCAGCACCGTCTTGATGCGGGCGATGTCGCGACGAACCTGGCGCGCGCGGGAAGTCTTCTGCAGCTGGCCCCCAGCCTTCTGGAAGCGCAGGTTGAATGCCTCCTTGCGAAGGTTGCCGAGCTCGTTCTTGAGCTCGTCCTTGGTCTTGGGGCGCAGATCGGTGGCCTTCATGTCCTTCTCCCTCAGCCTTCGGCGCCGACGCGGCTGACAAAGCGGGTCTTGATCGGCAGCTTCGCGGCGCCGAGCGCCAGGGCTTCCTTGGCGATAACGCCCGAGACGCCCTCGAGTTCGAACAGGATGCGGCCCGGCTTCACGCGGGCCGCCCAGAATTCGGGCGCGCCCTTGCCGGAGCCCATGCGGACCTCAGCCGGCTTCTTCGAGACGGGGACGTCCGGGAACACGCGGATCCAGACGCGGCCGGCACGCTTCATGTGACGCGTGATGGCGCGGCGGGCCGCCTCGATCTGGCGCGCGGTCAGGCGATCCGGCTCCATCGCCTTCAGCCCGTAGGAGCCGAAGTCGAGGTTGAAGCCGCCCTTGGCAGCGCCGCTGATACGGCCCTTGAAGGCCTTGCGGTACTTGGTGCGCTTGGGTTGCAGCATGGTGGATTACGCGTCCCTCTGCTCGGTGCGCTCCGGGCGCGCCGGCGTACGTTGCGGCGCGGCTTCCTCGGCGCGCTTGTCGTGCGCCATCGGGTCGTGCGCCATGATCTCGCCCTTGAACACCCAGACCTTGACGCCGCAGGTGCCAAAGGTGGTGAAAGCGGTGGCGGTGCCGTAGTCGATGTCGGCGCGCAGCGTGTGCAGCGGCACGCGACCTTCGCGGTACCATTCCATGCGAGCGATTTCCGAACCGCCGAGGCGGCCCGAACAGTTGATGCGGATACCGAGCGCACCCAGGCGCATCGCCGACTGGACGGCGCGCTTCATGGCGCGACGGAAAGCGACGCGGCGCTCGAGCTGCTGGGCAATGTTCTCGGCGATCAGCGTGGCATCGATCTCGGGCTTGCGGATCTCGACGATGTTCAGGGCGACCTCGCCCTTCGTCATCTTGCCGAGGTCGGTCCGCAGCTTCTCGATGTCGACACCCTTGCGGCCGATCACGACGCCCGGACGGGCGGTGTGGATCGTGACACGGGCACGCTTGGCCGGACGCTCGATGACGATCTTCGCGACACCCGCCTGAGCCAGCCGCTCGCGCAGCACCTTGCGGATCTGGATGTCCTCATGGAGCATCTTGGAATATTCGGCGCCTTCGGCGTACCAGCGCGAATCCCAGGTCCGGTTGATGCCGAGCCGCAGGCCGATCGGATTGACCTTCTGACCCATTACTTGTCCTCCGCCTCGGCGCGCTCGCGCACCACGATCGTGAGATGAGCGAACGGCTTGACGATGCCTGCCGCACGACCGCGGCCGCGCGTCTGGAAACGCTTCATCACCAGGCCCTTGCCGACCGACGCCTCGGCGACGACCAGGCGGTCGACATCGAGGTTGTGGTTGTTCTCGGCATTGGCGATGGCCGAATTCAAAGCCTTCTTCACGTCGCGGGCGATCCGCTTCTTGGAGAAGGTGAGCTCGTTGACGGCCGTCGCGGCCTTCTTGCCGCGGATCGTCGCGGCCACGAGGTCGAGCTTGCGCGGGCTGATACGCACGGCGCGCAGGACGGCCTTGGCTTCGTTGTCCGCCTCGCGGCGGGGAGCGGATGGCTTGCTCATCGCGCGTTAATCCTTCGACACTTTCTTGTCACCGGCATGGCCAGTGAAGGTGCGGGTCGGCGAGAATTCGCCGAGCTTGTGACCGACCATCTCCTCGGTGACGTTCACCGGGATGAACTTCTTGCCGTTGTAGACGCCGAACGTCAGGCCGACGAACTGCGGCAGGATGGTCGAACGACGCGACCATGTCTTGATCACTTCGCTGCGGATGCTGCCGCGCGACTTCTCGGCCTTCTTGATCAGGCTGCCTTCAACGAAGGGGCCCTTCCAAACGGAACGTGCCACTGTCCTATCTCCTAGCGCGTCGCATGCCGGCGGCGGATGATCAGCTTGTCCGTCGCCTTGTTCTTACGGGTCTTCTTGCCCTTGGTCGGCTTGCCCCACGGCGTGACCGGATGACGGCCACCCGAGGTGCGGCCTTCACCACCGCCGTGCGGATGGTCGACCGGGTTCATCACGACACCGCGGACGGTGGGACGACGGCCGAGCCAGCGCTGGCGACCAGCCTTGCCGATGACGATGTTCTGGTTGTCGGGGTTCGAAACGGCACCGACGGTGGCCAGGCAACCGCCCGGCACCAGGCGCAGCTCGCCGGAGCTGAGCTTGATCTGCGCGTAGCCGGCATCCTTGCCGACGAGCTGGGCGTAGTTGCCGGCCGAACGGGCCAGCTGGCCGCCGCGACCAACCTTCAGCTCGACGTTATGCACGATCGTTCCGACCGGCATGTTGGCGAGCGGCATGGCGTTGCCCGGCTTGATGTCGACGCGCTCGCCCGAGACGATCTCGTCGCCGGCCTTCAGACGCTGCGGCGCCAGGATATAGGCCTGCTCGCCGTCGGTGTACTTGACCAGCGCGATGAACGCCGTCCGGTTGGGGTCGTATTCCAGCCGCTCGACCGTCGCCGTCACGCCGAACTTGCGACGCTTGAAGTCGATGAGGCGCAGGCGGCGCTTATGACCGCCGCCCATGTGGTGGCTGGTGATGTGACCGTGGTTGTTGCGACCGCCGGTGTTGCTCTTGCCGCGCGTCAGTTCCTTGACCGGCTTGCCCTTCCAGAGGCCGGTACGGTCGACGATGACCAGCTGTCGCAGGGACGGCGTGATCGGCTTAAATGTCTTCAAGGCCATTTGTCTGTCTCCCGTCCTACAGGCCCGTGGTCACGTCGATCTTGTGACCCTCGACCAGCGAGACGATCGCCTTCTTCCAGTCGCTCCGCACGCCGGGACGGCCGCGGAAAACCTTGCTCTTGCCCTTGACCGTGACGGTGTTCACCGCCTTGACCTTGACCTTGAACAGACCTTCGATGGCCTGCTTGATCTCCGGCTTGGTCGCGTCGGCGGCGACCTTGAAGGTCACCTGGCTGTGCTCCGAGCCGTTGGTCGTCTTCTCGGTGATCAGCGGTGCACGAATCACTTCGTACATGCGCGAACGCGAGACGGTTGCGGGGATGTACCGCTTGGCGCTCATTGCAGACGCTCCTCGAGGTGCTTCACGGCATCCTTGGTGAGCACCAGCGTGTCGCGGCGCAGGATGTCGTAGACGTTCGCGCCCTGCTGCGGCAGCACATCGACATGAGCGATGTTGGCCGCGGCACGGGCGAAGTTCGTGTCGATCTCGGCGCCGCCGATCACCAGGACGCTGGTGACGCCGAGCTTGCCGAAGTGACCCTTCAGCTGGGCGGTCTTCGGCTCGGCCAGCGCCGCCGCCTCGACCACGATCAGCTTGCCCTCGGCCGCCTTAGCCGACAGCGCGGTGCGCAGCGCGAGCTGGCGGACCTTCTTCGGCAGGTCGCTGGCGTGGCTGCGCACGACCGGACCGAAGGCCTTGCCGCCGCCGCGGAACTGAGGCGCCGCCTCGTTGCCGTGACGGGCGCGACCGGTGCCCTTCTGGGCGTACATCTTTTTGGCCGTCGCCGTGATCTCGGAGCGACCCTTGGTCTTGTGCGTGCCCTGCTGGCGGCGCGACAGCTGCCACACGACGCAGCGCTGCAGGATGTCCTTGCGAACGGGGACGCCGAACACCGCATCGGCGAGATCGATCTCGCCGGCGCTGCCGCCCTCGATGGTCTTGACCGCGATCTTCATGACCTGATCCTTAAGCCTGCGGAGCGGCTTCAGCCGCCGGAGCCGCCTCGCCAGCAGCCTTGCGCAGGCCGGCCGGGTAGGGAGCATCCTTGTGACGGGCGCGCTTGGAGGCGTCCTTGACGATGATGTAGCCGTTGGCCGGGCCGGGAACGGCGCCGGACACCAGCAACAGGCCCTTCTCGTCGTCGACGGCGACGACCTTCAGGTTCTGCGTGGTCACGCGCTCGTTGCCGTAGTGGCCGGCCATCTTCTTGCCGGGGAACGTACGGCCGGGATCCTGGCGGTTACCGGTCGAGCCATGCGAACGGTGCGAGACCGACACGCCGTGGCTGGCCTCGAGGCCGTGGAAGTTCCAGCGAACCATCGAGCCGGTGAAACCGCGGCCGATCGTGGTGCCGACGACGTCGACGAACTGGCCCGGCACAAAGTGGCTGGGCACCAGCTCGGCGCCGACTTCGAGAACGGCGTCCTTGGCGACCCGGAACTCGACGAGCTTCTTCTTCGGCTCGACCTTGGCCTTGGCGAAGTGACCGCGCATCGGCTGGGTCACGTTCTTTACCTTGGCCTTGCCATAGCCGAGCTGCACGGCGACGTACTTGTCCTTCTCTTCCGAGCGGACAGCAACAACCTGCAGCTGATCCACCTTCAGAACGGTGACGGGCACATGTTCCCCGGCGTCGTTGAAGACGCGGGTCATGCCGACCTTCTGGGTGACGAGACCGCAACGCATGGTCTTCTTCCTTCTTTCCTGGTCCGCTTAGGCGCCGAGCTTGATCTCGACGTCCACGCCGGAGGCGAGGTCGAGCTTCATCAGCGCGTCCACGGTCTGCGGCGTCGGATCGACGATATCGAGCACACGCTTATGCGTACGGATCTCGAACTGCTCACGCGACTTCTTGTCGATGTGCGGCGAACGGTTGACCGTGAACTTCTCGATGCCGGTCGGCAACGGGATGGGCCCACGCACCTGTGCGCCCGTCCGCTTGGCCGTGCTGACGATCTCGCTGGTCGACGAATCGAGCACGCGGTGATCGAAGGCCTTCAGCCGGATCCGGATGTTTGTGTTGTCCATGGCCATGATGTTCGCCTTGTCGCGTCCGTTACGTTTACTTTACGACTTTGGTGACGACGCCGGCGCCGACGGTGCGTCCGCCCTCGCGGATGGCGAAGCGCAGGCCCTCGTCCATGGCGATCGGCTGGATCAGCTCCACCACCAGGCGGGCGTTGTCGCCCGGCATCACCATCTCCGTGCCTTCCGGCAGCGTCACCACGCCCGTAACGTCCGTCGTCCGGAAGTAGAACTGCGGACGGTAGTTCGTGAAGAACGGCGTGTGACGGCCGCCCTCTTCCTTCGTCAGGATGTACGCCTCAGCCTCGAAGTTTGTGTGCGGCGTGATCGCGCCCGGCTTCGACAGAACCTGACCGCGCTCCACGTCCTCGCGGCCGACACCGCGCAGCAGCGCGCCGATGTTGTCGCCCGCCTCGCCCGAATCCAGCAGCTTGCGGAACATCTCGACGCCCGTCACCGTCGTCTTCGTCGTGGCCTTCAGGCCCACGATCTCGACTTCCTCGCCCACCTTCACGATGCCGCGCTCGACGCGACCCGTAACCACCGTGCCGCGGCCCGAGATCGAGAAAACGTCCTCGATCGGCATCAGGAACGGCTTGTCCTTGTCGCGCGCAGGCTGCGGAATGTACTTGTCGACCTCTTCCATCAGCTTCAGGACAGCCTGCTCGCCCAGCTCCGGGTTCTTGTCCTCAAGCGCCATCAGCGCCGAGCCGCGGATCACCGGCAGGTCGTCACCCGGGAACTGGTAGCTCTTCAGCAGCTCGCGCACTTCCAGCTCGACCAAGTCCAGAAGCTCCGGATCGTCGACCATGTCGCACTTGTTCATGAACACCACCAGCGCCGGAACACCGACCTGGCGCGCCAGCAGGATGTGCTCGCGCGTCTGCGGCATCGGGCCGTCGGCCGCCGAAACCACCAGGATCGCGCCGTCCATCTGCGCCGCGCCCGTGATCATGTTCTTCACGTAGTCGGCGTGGCCCGGGCAGTCCACGTGCGCGTAGTGACGGTTCGCCGTCTCGTATTCAACGTGCGCCGTCGAAATCGTGATGCCGCGCTCGCGCTCTTCCGGAGCCTTGTCGATCTGGTCGTAGGCCGTGAACGTCGCGCCGCCCGACTTCGCCAGAATCTTCGTGATCGCCGCCGTCAGAGACGTCTTGCCGTGATCCACGTGACCGATCGTACCGATGTTGCAGTGCGGCTTGTTCCGCTCGAATTTAGCTTTACCCATAGTCGTCTTCCTTACTTAAATTCGGTTTGTTAGCCAGCCAGCTTGGCGACCACTTCGTCCGCCACCGCCTGCGGCACGGCCGCGTAGTGGTCGAACGTCATGGAATACGCAGCACGCCCCTGCGTCATGGAGCGCAGCGTGTTCACGTAGCCGAACATGTTGGCCAGCGGCACCATGGCGTCGATAACCTGCGCGTTGCCGCGCGCGTTCATGCCCAGGATCTGGCCACGGCGGCTGTTCAGGTCGCCGATACAGTCGCCCATGTAGTCGTCGGGCGTGACCACCTCGACCTTCATGATCGGCTCCAGGAGCTTGCACTGGGCCTTCGCAAGCCCCTCCTTGAACGCCGCGCGGGCGGCGATTTCGAAGGCGAGTACGCTGGAGTCGACGTCATGGTAGTTGCCGTCGGTCAACGTGACCTTGAAGTCGATCACCGGGAAGCCGGCAAGCACGCCAGTTTCGCGCGAGGCTTCGAGGCCCTTTTCGACGCCCGGGATGAACTCCTTGGGAATCGAACCGCCGACGATCTTGTTCTCGAAGGAGTAGCCCGACCCGGGCTCGCCCGGCTCGAAGGTCAGCTTCACGCGGGCGAACTGGCCCGAACCGCCGGACTGCTTCTTGTGGGTGTAGTCGATGTCGGCCTTGCGACCCAGCGTCTCGCGATACGCGACCTGCGGGGCGCCGACATTGGCCTCGACCTTGTAGGTGCGGCGCAGGATGTCGACCTTGATCTCGAGATGGAGCTCGCCCATGCCCTTGATGACGGTCTGGCCGGTTTCGGCATCGGTCGTGACGCGGAAGGTCGGATCTTCCTGGACGAGGCGGCCCAGCGCCTGGCCAAGCTTCTCCTGGTCGGCCTTCGACTTCGGCTCGATGGCGAGCTCGATGACGGGCTCCGGGAAGTCCATCCGCTCGAGGATGACCGGATGCTCGGGCGAGCACAGAGTGTCGCCGGTCGTGACGCTCTTGAGGCCGGCCAGGGCGATGATGTCGCCGGCACGGGCTTCCTTCACGTCTTCACGGTTGTTGGCATGCATGAGCAGCATGCGGCCGATACGCTCCTTGCGGTCCTTCGTGCTGTTCAGCACGCCGGTGGCCGACTCGAGCACGCCCGAATAGACGCGCGCGAAGGTTAGCGAACCGACGAACGGGTCGGTCATGATCTTGAATGCCAGCGCCGACAGGGGCGCGTCGTCGCTCGACGGCAACGTGATCGCCTCGTCCGTGCCCATCTTGACGCCCTTGACGTCGGCAACGTCGTTCGGGGCCGGAAGATAGTTCACGACGGCGTCAAGCATGGGCTGCACGCCCTTGTTCTTGAAGGCCGAACCGCACAGCACGGGAACGAACGCATAGTTGATCGTGCCCGTGCGGATGCACTTGATCAGCGTGTCGTAGTCCGGCTCCTCGCCATCCAGGAACTTTTCCATGGCGACGTCGTCCTGCTCGACGGCCATGTCGAGCAGCTTGGCGCGGTATTCCGCGGCCTTTTCCTTCATCTCGTCCGGGATCTCGACGACCTCGAACTTGGCGCCGAGCGTCTCTTCCAGCCAGATGATGGCCTTGTTCGAGACGAGGTCGACCAGGCCCTTGTACTCGCCCTCGGAACCGATCGGGAGCTGGGTGACAAGCGGCTTGGCACCAAGGCGGTCCACGATCATGTCGACCGTGCGATAGAAGTTCGCGCCGGTGCGATCCATCTTGTTGATGAAGCAGATGCGCGGCACGCCGTACTTGTCGGCCTGGCGCCACACCGTCTCGGACTGCGGCTCCACGCCGGCCACCGAGTCGAACACGCAGACGGCGCCGTCGAGCACGCGCAGCGAACGCTCGACTTCGATCGTGAAGTCCACATGGCCGGGCGTGTCGATGATGTTGACGCGATAGCTCACGTCCTTGTAGGGGCCGCTCTCGACCCGCCAGAAGCACGTCGTGGCCGCAGACGTGATCGTGATGCCGCGCTCCTGCTCCTGCTCCATCCAGTCCATGGTCGCGGCGCCGTCATGGACTTCGCCGATCTTATGCGACTTGCCGGTGTAGTACAGGATGCGCTCGGTCGTCGTCGTCTTGCCGGCGTCGATATGCGCCATGATACCGATGTTACGGTAGTCGGCGATGGGGGTAGTACGAGCCATGGAACTGGGCTTTCTTGGAGGGGGCCTGGAGAGCGCTTACCAGCGGTAGTGCGCGAACGCCTTGTTGGCGTCGGCCATCTTGTGGGTGTCCTCGCGCTTCTTCACCGCGTTACCGCGACGATTGAAGGCGTCGAGCAGCTCGGCGGAGAGCTTCTCGGTCATGCTGTGGCCGGAGCGGTCGCGGGCGGCCTGGATGATCCAGCGGATGGCCAGCGCCTGACGACGCTCCGGACGGACCTCGACGGGCACCTGATAGGTGGCACCACCGACGCGACGCGAGCGGACCTCGACGGCCGGCTTCACGTTCTCCAGCGCCTCGTGGAAGGCCGGAACCGGATCCTGCTTGAGCTTGGCCTCGACCTCATCGAGCGCACCGTAGACGATGTGCTCGGCGACCGACTTCTTGCCACGCTCCATCAGCGTGTTCATGAACTTGCTGAGAACGATATCGCCGAACTTGGCGTCCGGCAGGACTTCACGCTTTTCAGCTGCGCGACGACGGGACATGCTTTTCTCCCTCGCCTACTTCGGACGCTTCGCGCCGTACTTCGAACGGCGTTGCTTGCGGTCCTTGACACCCTGCGTATCGAGGGTGCCGCGAATGATGTGATAGCGAACGCCCGGAAGGTCCTTCACGCGACCACCGCGAATCATGACCACCGAATGCTCCTGGAGATTGTGACCCTCGCCCGGGATGTAGCTCACCACCTCGTAAGAGTTGGTCAGACGCACCTTGGCGACCTTGCGCAGCGCGGAGTTCGGCTTCTTGGGCGTCGTGGTGTAGACGCGGGTGCAAACGCCACGCTTCTGCGGGCAAGCCTCGAGCGCCGGCACCTTGTTGTGGGCCTTGAGGCCGTGGCGCTGCTTGCGGATCAGCTGGTTAATAGTCGGCATTGATTTCCGGTTTCCTTAACGCCGTCTCGGGTCCGCCCAACATCGACGCGTCGGCACAAAGCATATGCGCGGGCATAGCGACTAACGCACTGCCCCGCGCGGATGAATAGCTTTGTGGCCTGGTGGCCTGACTTGTAGCGGTCCTCGGCGTCAGGCTGCGTTTTGGCTCACGCCAACCACCAGCCCCTCGACGAGGTGGCGCGCTTATATGGCCGCTGTTCCCAAGCGTCAAGCGCGCTCCATCGCTTTTCGCATTGATATCGTTGGTTATTTCTGAGTCGTTTGAATCCGACTCGTTCCTGACTCGCATGAAGCGAAGGGCGCAAGAATCTAACAACTATATCTGGTGGCTTTTTCACGCCGCGGCCACAATTGAAGAAGGCCGCCCTCTTGCGAGCGCGGCCTTCCCATTTTTCAGTCTCGTGGACCGATATCAATCGGCCGCGTGTTCTTCCTCGAGCGTCGGGACCGGCAGGTCCTCGCCGTCGATGCCGGCGGCCAGGATCGCCCGGTCGCGCTGGGCGGCAATGGCCTTGAGGCGGTTCACGACCCCGCCGGTACCCGCCGGGATCAGACGGCCGACGATGACGTTCTCCTTCAGGCCCTGAAGGGTGTCTACGCGGCCGCTGACGGCCGCCTCGGTCAGGACGCGGGTTGTCTCCTGGAAGGAGGCCGCCGAGATGAACGACTTGGTCTGCAGCGACGCCTTGGTGATGCCGAGGAGGACCGGGTCGGCCTTGGCCGGCCGCAGCTTCTCCGCGACGATCTTGGCGTTCTCGACCTCGAACTCGGCCTTGTCGACCTGTTCGCCGATCAGGAACGTCGTGTCGCCGGCGTCGGTGATCTCGACCTTCTGCAGCATCTGGCGAGCGATCGTCTCGATGTGCTTGTCGTTGATCTTCACGCCCTGCAGCCGGTAGACCTCCTGGATCTCGTTCACGAGGTATTCCGCCAGCTTCTCGATGCCCAGAACGCGCAGGATATCGTGCGGCACCGGGTTTCCATCGATCAGCAGGTCGCCCCGCTCCACGAAGTCGCCTTCCTGGACGGCAATGCGCTTGCCCTTCGGGATCAGATACTCGACAGGCTCCGCGCCCTCGCCTTCCGGCACGATGAGGATGCGGCGCTTGTTCTTGTAATCCTTGCCGAATTCGATGCGGCCCGAGATATCGCAGATGATCGCGAAATCCTTGGGCTTGCGCGCCTCGAACAGCTCCGCCACGCGCGGCAGACCGCCCGTGATGTCGCGGTTCTTGCCACCCTCGCGCGGGATACGCGCCAGGATGTCACCGGCGTGAACGTCCTGGCCGTTCTCGACCGAGAGCACCGAGTCGAGCGACAGCAGGTACCGGGCCTCCTGGCCGTTGGCCAGCATGATCGGGTTGCCGTCGGCATCGTGGATAGCGATGCGCGGACGCAGGTCTCCGCCGCGCGGCTGGCCCTTCCAGTCGACCACGACGCGGTTGGAGATGCCGGTCGAGTCGTCGATAACCTCGCGCATCGACACGCCCTCGACGAGATCGACGTAGATCGCCTTGCCCGCCTTCTCGGTGATGATCGGCAGGGTGTACGGATCCCACTCGGCGAGCTTCTGGCCCTTCGAGACGGGAGTGTCGCTGTCGACCAGCAGGCGCGCGCCGTAGGGCACGCGATGCTTGGCACGCTCGCGCTGGGTACCGTCGACCAGCACCAGCTCGGTGTTACGGCCCATCACGACCGGCACGCCCGCGCTGTTTACCACGACGTTGCGGTTGCGCACCTGGATGGTGCCGTCATGGCTGGCTTCGATGTTCGACTGCTCCGCACCACGCTGCGCGGCGCCGCCGATGTGGAAGGTACGCATCGTGAGCTGGGTGCCCGGCTCGCCGATCGACTGCGCGGCGATGACGCCCACCGCCTCGCCGATGTTGACCGGCGTACCGCGGGCCAGGTCGCGGCCGTAACACTTGCCGCAGACA
The DNA here is from genome assembly GCF_019039055.1 of Reyranella humidisoli. Lineage (NCBI taxonomy): Bacteria > Pseudomonadati > Pseudomonadota > Alphaproteobacteria > Hyphomicrobiales > Reyranellaceae > Reyranella > Reyranella humidisoli. Next base: position 3,072,151 of record NZ_JAHOPB010000001.1, on the reverse strand, counting down.
CCGATCTTGGTGTCGCAGGTCAGCACCGAGCGGATACGAAGCTCCTCGATGCCGGCCTTGTCGATCTGCTCGACCTTGACCTCGTCGATGAGTTCGCCGGCCTTGCTGATCACCACGCCGGTGAGCGGGTCGATGATGTCGTCCAGCGAGGTGCGGCCGAGGACCCGCTCCGACAGCGGCTCGATCACGTCGCCGCCGTCGACGACCGCGCGCATCGTGAGGCCGCGTTCCGTGCCGCAATCCTCCTCGATGATGATGCAGTCCTGCGCCACGTCGACCAGACGGCGGGTCAGGTAACCCGAATTCGCCGTCTTGAGCGCGGTGTCGGCCAGTCCCTTGCGGGCGCCGTGGGTGGAGTTGAAGTACTCCAGAACCGACAGGCCTTCCTTGAAGTTCGACAGGATGGGCGTCTCGATGATCTCGCCCGAGGGCTTGGTCATCAGGCCGCGCATGCCCGCGAGCTGCTTCATCTGCGTGGCCGAGCCACGCGCGCCGGAATGGGCCATCATCCACACCGCATTGACCGGGCGGCCCGGCTGCGGCGTCGAGATGCCCTTCATCATTTCCTCGGCCACCCGATCGGAGCAGCGCGACCAGGCGTCGACGACCTTGTTGTACTTCTCACCCGAGGTGATCAGGCCGTCCTGGTACTGCTGCTCGTATTCCTTCACTTCCTTGGTGGTCTGGGCGACCAGCTTCACCTTGGCGGCGGGGATGACGAGATCGTCCTTGCCGAACGAGATGCCGGCACGGCAGGCGTGATAGAAGCCGAGTCCCATCAGGCGGTCGGCGAAGATCACCGTCTCCTTCTGACCGCAGTGGCGGTAGACGGAGTCGATGACGTTCTGCAGGTCCTTCTTGGTCAGCAGGCGATTGATCAGCGAGAACGGCAGGTTCTCGTGCTTGGGCAGTATCTGCGCGAGCAGGACGCGGCCCGGAGTCGTCTCCACGACGCGGCGGGCGAGCACGCCCTTGTCGTCATAGGTCTCCAGACGCATCTTGATGCGGGCATGCATCGAAAGCGCGCGACTGTGCAGGGCGTGTTCGAGGGCGCCCATGTCGGAGAACGTCGAGCCCTCGCCCGGCTCACCCTCGCGCTCGAGCGTGATGTAGTAGATGCCGAGAACGATGTCCTGCGACGGCACGATGATCGGCTTGCCCGACGCCGGCGACAGGATGTTGTTGGTCGACATCATCAGCACGCGCGCTTCGAGCTGGGCTTCCAGCGACAGCGGCACGTGCACTGCCATCTGGTCGCCGTCGAAGTCGGCATTGAAGGCCGTGCAGACCAGCGGATGAAGCTGGATCGCCTTGCCCTCGATCAGCACCGGCTCGAACGCCTGGATGCCCAGGCGATGCAGCGTCGGCGCACGGTTCAGCAGGACGGGATGCTCGCGGATGACTTCCTCGAGGATGTCCCAGACCTCCGGGCGCTCCTTCTCGACCATGCGCTTGGCGGCCTTGATCGTGTTGGCCATGCCGTAGTTCTGGAGGCGCGAGTAGATGAACGGCTTGAACAGCTCGAGCGCCATCTTCTTCGGCAGGCCGCACTGGTGCAGCTTGAGTTCCGGGCCGACCACGATGACCGAACGGCCCGAGTAATCGACGCGCTTGCCGAGCAGGTTCTGGCGGAAGCGGCCCTGCTTGCCCTTCAGCATGTCGGACAGCGACTTCAGCGGACGCTTGTTGGCGCCGGTAATGACGCGGCCGCGGCGGCCGTTGTCGAACAGGGCGTCGACCGACTCCTGCAGCATGCGCTTCTCGTTGCGCACGATGATGTCGGGCGCGCGCAGCTCCATCAGCCGCTTCAGGCGGTTGTTGCGGTTGATGACGCGGCGATAGAGGTCGTTGAGATCGGACGTGGCGAAGCGGCCGCCGTCGAGCGGCACCAGCGGGCGCAGCTCCGGCGGGATCACCGGCACCAGCTCGAGGATCATCCATTCCGGGCGTGCGCCGGATTCGATGAAGTTCTCGCAGAGCTTCAGTCGCTTCACCAGCTTCTTGCGCTTGGCCTCCGACGTCGTCTCGCGCAACTCCTCACGCAGGCGCGGGCGCTCCTCGTTGAGATCGATCGCCTGCAGCATGCCGCGGATCGCCTCGGCGCCGATCTCGGCCTCGAACGAGCCGTCACCGTACTCGTCGAGCGCGTTGAGGTACTGCTCCTCGTTCAGCAGCTCGCGGTACTTGAGCGGCGTCAGGCCGGGATTGCTGACGACGTAGTTCTCGAAATAGAGGATGCGCTCGAGGTCGCGCAGCGTCATGTCGAGCAGCAGGCCGATGCGGCTCGGCAGCGACTTCAGGAACCAGATGTGGGCGACCGGGGAGGCCAGCTCGATATGGCCCATACGCTCGCGGCGCACCTTGGTGAGGGTCACTTCGACGCCGCACTTCTCGCAGGTGATGCCGCGGAACTTCATGCGCTTGTACTTGCCGCACAGGCACTCGTAGTCCTTGATCGGCCCGAAGATGCGGGCGCAGAACAGGCCGTCCCGCTCCGGCTTGAAGGTGCGGTAGTTGATGGTCTCCGGCTTCTTGATCTCGCCGTGGCTCCACGTGCGGATGCGCTCGGGGCTGGCGATCGAGATGCGGATCTCGTCGAAGGTCGGCGTGCCCTGCGGCTGGCCCAGTACGTTGATAAGGTCGGTCATCGTTGTCCTACTGTTCTGTGGACGTAATTCGCGAAGTCGGAAGGTCGGTCACGCTCAGGTGGCCGACTGGTTCAATTCGACGTTGAGGCCGAGGGAGCGCAGCTCCTTGACCAGCACGTTGAAGGATTCCGGGATGCCCGCCTCGAACGTATCGTCGCCGCGCACGATGGCCTCGTAGACCTTGGTGCGACCGGCCACGTCGTCCGACTTGACGGTGAGGATCTCCTGCAGCGTGTAGGCCGCGCCGTAGGCCTCGAGCGCCCACACTTCCATTTCACCGAAGCGCTGTCCGCCGAACTGCGCCTTGCCGCCCAGCGGCTGCTGGGTGACGAGGCTGTACGGTCCGATCGAACGGGCGTGGATCTTGTCGTCCACGAGATGGTGCAGTTTCAGCATGTAGATGTAGCCGACCGTCACCTTGCGATCGAACGGCTCGCCGGTGCGACCATCGACCAGGGTGACCTGCCCCGACGAGTCGAGGTCGGCCATCTTGAGCATCTCGACGATGTCCGGCTCGTGCGCGCCATCGAATACCGGCGACGCGAAGGGAACGCCCTTGCTGAGGTTGCGGGCGAGATCGATCGTCTGCTCGTCGCTCAGGTCCGCAATGTCCCTCTTGAACGACTTCTCGCCGTAGATCTCGCGCAGCTGCTTCTTGATCTGCGCGACCGAGATCTCCCGGGCATCCTCGATCATCTTGCCGATCTTCTTGCCGAGACCCGACGCGGCCCAGCCGAGATGGGTTTCGAGGATCTGACCGACGTTCATGCGCGACGGCACGCCGAGCGGATTCAGCACGATGTCGACCGGGCCGCCCTCCTCGAGGTACGGCATGTCTTCCAGCGGCATGATGCGCGAGATGACGCCCTTGTTGCCGTGGCGGCCGGCCATCTTGTCGCCCGGCTGCAGCTTGCGCTTGGTCGCCACGAAGACCTTGACCATCTTCATCACGCCCGGCGGCAGCTCGTCGCCGCGCTGCAGCTTGTCGACCTTGCTGTCGAACCGGTCCTGCAGGCGCTTCATCGATTCGTCGAACTGCTTGTTCACCGCCTCGATTTCAGCCTGCTTCTTGTCCGCCTTGACGGCGATCTGGCGCCACTGGCCCGGCGTGTACTCGCCCAGCACCGTGTCGATGATCTTCGTCCCCGGCTTCAGGCCCTTCAGCCCGCCGGCGACCACCTGGTTCATCAGCATTTCCTGGAGCTGGCTGTAGAAGCTGCGCTCGAGGATGGCCTTTTCGTCGTCGCGGTCCTTGGCGAGACGCTCGATCTCGTCACGCTCGATCGCCAGAGCGCGCTCGTCCTTGTCGACGCCACGGCGGTTGAACACACGGACCTCGACGACAGTGCCCTCGACGCCCGGCGGCACCTTCAGCGAGGTGTCGCGCACGTCGGCCGCCTTCTCGCCGAAGATGGCGCGCAGCAGCTTCTCTTCCGGCGTCATCGGGCTCTCGCCCTTCGGCGTCACCTTGCCGACCAGGATGTCGCCCGCCTTCACCTCGGCGCCGATGTAGACGATGCCGGCCTCGTCGAGATTCTTGAGCGCTTCCTCGCCGACGTTCGGGATGTCGCGGCTGATTTCCTCCTGCCCGAGCTTGGTGTCGCGGGCCATGACCTCGAACTCCTCGATGTGGATCGAGGTGAAGACGTCATCGCGCACGATGCGCTCGGAGAGCAGGATCGAGTCCTCGAAGTTGTAGCCATTCCACGGCATGAAGGCGACGAGCACGTTGCGGCCGAGCGCGAGCTCGCCGTTCTGCGTCGACGGACCGTCGGCCACGATGTCACCCTTCTTCACAGTGTCGCCGACGCGAACGAGCGGCTTCTGAGTGATGCAGGTGCTCTGGTTGGAACGCTGGAACTTCAGCAGGTTGTAGATGTCGACCGCCGGCCGGTTCGGGCCGACGTCGTCGGTGGCGCGCACGACGATACGCATGGCGTCGACCTGGTCGACGATGCCGGTGCGGCGGGCCGAGATTGCGACGCCCGAGTCGCGGGCCACCACCTCTTCCATGCCGGTGCCGACCAGCGGCGATTCGGCCTGGATGAGCGGCACTGCCTGGCGCTGCATGTTCGAGCCCATCAGCGCACGGTTGGCGTCGTCGTTCTCGAGGAACGGGATGAGCGCCGCGGCGACCGACACGATCTGCTTGGGCGAGACGTCGACGAAGTCGATCGTCTCGGGACGGCCGAGGATGTACTCACCACCCTTGCGGCACTGCACCAGCTCGGAGACGAACTTGCCCTTGGCGTCGATCTCGGCGTTGGCCTGGGCGACCGTGTAGCGGCCCTCCTCCATCGCCGAAAGGTAGACGACCTCGTCGCTGACGCGGCCGGCCGTGACCTTGCGGTACGGGCTCTCGATGAAGCCGTACTGGTTGACGCGCGCGTAGGTCGCCAGCGAGTTGATCAGACCGATGTTCGGGCCTTCCGGCGTCTCGATCGGGCAGATGCGGCCGTAATGCGTCGGATGCACGTCGCGCACCTCGAAGCCGGCGCGCTCGCGGGTCAGGCCGCCCGGTCCAAGCGCCGAGAGACGGCGCTTGTGGGTGACTTCCGACAGCGGGTTGGTCTGGTCCATGAACTGCGAGAGCTGCGAGGAGCCGAAGAACTCGCGCACCGCCGCCGCCGCCGGCTTGGCGTTGATCAGGTCGTGCGGCATCACCGTGTCGATGTCGATCGAGCTCATGCGCTCGCGGATCGCGCGCTCCATGCGCAGCAGGCCGACGCGGTACTGGTTCTCCATCAGCTCGCCGACCGAGCGAACGCGGCGATTGCCGAGATGGTCGATGTCGTCGATCTCGCCGCGGCCGTCCTTCAGGCCGTGCAGCACGCGAACCACCGCCAGGATGTCCTCGCGACGCAGCGTGCGCTGCGTGTCGGGAACGCCCTCGAACTCAAGGCGCATGTTCATCTTCACGCGGCCGACCGGGGACAGATCGTAGCGGTCGATGTCGAACAGCAGGCCCTGGAACAGGGTCTCGGCCTGCTCAAGCGTCGGCGGCTCGCCCGGGCGCATGACGCGATAGATATCGAGCAGCGCTTCTTCGCGGTTCGTGTTCTTGTCGGCGGCCAGCGTGTTGCGAATGTACGGGCCGACATTGACGTGGTCGATGGCGAGCGTCGGCAGCAGGTCGATGTCGTTCTCGTTGAAGAGCTCGAGGACCGCCTCGGTGATCTCCTGGCCGGCTTCGACGTAGATCTCGCCCGTCTTCTCGTTGATGACGTCGAGCGCGGCATAGCGGCCGATCAGCTCTTCCTGCGAGACGCGGATTTCCTTGAGGCCCGCTTCCTTGAGCTTGTTGAGCAGGCGCGGCGTCATCTTGGTGCCGGCCTCGGCGGCCGACTTGCCGGTCTTGCCGTTCACCAGGTCGTGCGTCAGCTTCACGCCGCGCATCGAGTCGGCCTCGAACGGCGTGTTCCAGCCGTCCTTGTCGCGCTTGTAGACGACCTGGCCGTAGAACGCCGCCAGGATTTCCTCGGGCGACAGGCCCTGGGCCTCGGCGGGATCGAGGGTCTGGTTCTTGGCGATAGCCGTCGTGCGCTTCTTCCAGGTGGCGTCGTTGTCGAGCGCCAGCAGCAGCGTCGTCACCGGGATCTTGCGGCGACGGTCGATGCGGACGTGGATCAGGTCCTTGGCGTCGAACTCGAAGTCGAGCCACGAGCCGCGGTACGGGATGATGCGGGCGGCGAACAGGTACTTGCCCGAGCTGTGGGTCTTGCCCTTGTCATGGTCGAAGAAGACGCCCGGCGAGCGGTGCATCTGCGAGACGATCACGCGCTCGGTGCCGTTCACGATGAAGGTGCCGTTGTCGGTCATGAGCGGCATGTCGCCCATGTAGACGTCCTGCTCCTTGATATCGCGGATCGAGCGCGAGCCGGCTTCCTCGTCGATGTCCCACACCACGAGCTGCAGGGTCACCTTGAGCGGGGCAGCGTAGGTGATGCCGCGCTGCTGGCACTCCTCGACGTCGTACTTGGGTTCCTCGAACTCGTACTTGACGAACTCGAGACTGGCGCGCTCGGCGAAGTCCTTGATCGGGAACACGCCACGGAAGACCTCCTGGAGGCCCGACTGCGTGCGCTTGGCCGCCGGCGTGACGCGCTGGAGAAAGCTCTCGTAGGAGCTTTTCTGGACCTCGATGAGGTTCGGCATCGGGGCCACCGATTCGATGTGGCCGAAGAAACGACGAATCCGTTTGCGCGTGTTGAAGGCCGTGGCCATCCTGCGTCCTCGAAGGTTCAAGGGCGGTGATAAACACCCGCTGCTTTCTCGGAGCTCCCGGCCCGCCAGCCGTTCGCCCCATCCGTTGCAGAGGGCCACTTGTCGGAACGGACCCCGCAGGGAAATCCGTTCGGAAAAGAGGCCCGAACGGGCCGGCCTCCCGAAGGAAGCCGGCCCGGCCGGTAAACGTTCTTACTTGAGTTCGACCTTGGCGCCTTCGGCCTCGAGCTTGGCCTTGAGCTTCTCGGCATCGGCCTTCGGCACGCCTTCCTTGATCGGCTTCGGC